>JAEWRE010000032.1 GCA_023460235.1 Bacillota bacterium | reverse complement strand
GGTTAAGTGTTATTGTTACTATAAGGCCCGTTTTTTTCTTCCTTATATTGTCCTTATTATTATCAATAAATCTGCCACCCGCATAATCGATAACAATTGTTCCCATCATAATAAGGAGGTAGTAAATACCACCCCATGCATAAAAAACGAAACTTGATAAAAGTAAAAAGAGATTTTTTAGCCTAATTCTTTGAGATTCATCTTTAAACTTAAGAATTGAAAGTATGAAATTTACAATAATAACTACAGGCAGAAATACCCATAGAAATACCATTGAATTAAAAAGCATTTATTCTCCTTCAGTTGCATTTCATTTTCACAAAAAGTATAATTTCTTCATGAATGCACTGATTTTATTATTTTATCGAATAGTAACGTTTTTTACAAGGGTTCCCGCCAAAACACGGGCTTTAAATACGGCAGTTTTAACACCTTTATTACTTGATTATTCGACCGATAAATCGGGCTTTATTGACAATCAGTCAGACTTTCACGGTATCCCATACGGGAAAGGCACTCTTAGTGCTAACGGGTGCGGTCCGATTGCACTTTATAATGCGCTTATTCAGATGAATTACGATAAGCTGACTCTTTCTTCTGTCATTGAGTTTTTAGAGAAGAAGGGAGCTACGCTATATGGAAAATACGGGACTTCACCTTACGCGATTAATCATTTTCTAAAGTCAAAAGGCTTTATTACAAAAATATATAAAGGTAAAAGCGGCATTAGGCTTAATAAGTTTTCCGATAAATTTGAAGCATTCATTTCTTTAATTTATAATGATTCAGGAAGCCTTAAAAAAGGACTGCATTTCATTTGCACAGTGAAAACCTCCGATTGTCTGTTTAATACTCACACCCCTTCTCATACAGCAGACTCATTATATAATGCACTAAAATTGTGTTCGAATGATGAAATTCTGCATGTTTGTACAATCGGAATAAAAAAGAATCAGACCTAATCAATCGAAAGGATATATTAATATGAAGAAAATAGATACAGACGGAATAATATTTGATATAGACGGAACTATATGGAATACTACATTTGTTGTGGAGAAGGCGTGGAACAGGGCACTTGATGAATGCGGATTAAGTAATCATCACGTAAGTGCAAAGACTTTACAGGGTCTTTTCGGATTGCCTATGATGGACATAATAGATGCGATACTTCCCGGTGAATCTTTAGAGAAGAAGCTTGAATTTAAACCACTCTGCTATAAATATGAGGATGAATACATAAACAGGGAATCGGGTACTCTTTACGATGGAATGGTAGAAACTGTTAAAAAGCTTTCCGAGAAATACCCTCTGTTTATAGTAAGTAACTGTCAGGGCGGTTATATTGAGCTTATGCTTGAAAAGACAGGTATGAAGCCATACTTTAAAGACTTTACCTGCCCTGCATATACAGATAAATTCAAGGCAGACAACATTAAAATTATCTGTGAACGAAACGGCATAAAAAAGCCTCTTTACATCGGAGATACCAAGATGGATGCTGATGCATGTAAGGAAGCAAATGTTCCTATCTGCTTTGCATCATATGGATTCGGAACTGTTGAAGATCCCGATTATACTATAGAAAAAATAAGTGATATTCTGGAGTTAGTGTAATGAATAAAAGAGATGTTCTTGAATTAAAGAAAAGACTTACTAAAAAAGACTGCACATTTACTAAAATGAGCGGCTGCTACGTTAATTCAAATAAAGAAATTGTATTATCCTTTACAGAGGATTTTAGAGACTTAAGAGAAGAGGAATACTATAAATATCTTGATATTGCTTCAAAGATTCTTTCAGGTACTATCGGAAATAACCTTCTTAAACTTGATTTTTCAAATGAAGCCGAAGAAGTCGGTGCAATACAACAGATGTTACTTGGAATCAGGGAAAGCAGTCTCCTTAATGAAGGATTACTTGATACATTTTACAAGCATGTAATTGATAACTTTTATTATGTCGGAAATTATCTTATTCTTTTGTTTAAGGATATATATGATGTTCCTGCTAAAACAAAAGACAATTTTAAGACAGGTGAATCAGACGAGGTATATGAATACATTCTCTGTGCAATATGTCCTGTTGATTTATCAAAGCCTGCGCTTCAGTATCTTGAGGGAGAATCAAGAATAGGAGCAAGAGTTCGTGACTGGATAGTAGGAATGCCTGAAACAGGTTTTGTTTTCCCATGCTTTGATGAGAGAAGTGCTAACATTCATTCAACACTTTTCTATTCCAAAAATACAAAAGAGCCCCATGTCGATTTTATGGAGGAAGTTCTTTTATGTAAGGGTAAGAAAACTACAACAGAAAAGAAACAGGTATTCAAAAGCATTGTAATTAATTCTTCCGAAAATAATGAAAAGGGCGAAGCACTCTTCACTACAATTCAGGGTGGATTAAATGATATACTTATAAATGAACAAATTGATGAGACTGAAAGCTCTGACGGATATCAGCCTGTACTCACAAAAGAAGCAATTTTAATGCTTAACGATTACGTTGATATTCCAAAAAATATTACAGAGCATATTGCAAAAGCATGGGAAGAAGAACTTAATGAGCAGGAAGCTCCTCAGATTAAACAAATAGTTGAAAAGAAGCTCGTTAATGAAGCAAACCACATCGAAACAGAGCGAAGTCTTGTTAAGGAAAATGCTGCATTACGTAAGCAGCTTAACATCCATGAATCATTCAACGAAAATGAAGAAGATCATGACGATGATGTAATTCTTCGCGTATCTAAGAAAAAGGAAGCAGAGATTACATATAAGGTTGTAGAAGGACAGAAATATATTCTTATCCCTATTAATGATGAATCAAAAACATTTATTAACGGTAAGGAATTCGAGGAATAATTATGAAATTAAATAAAACAGCTTTTATTACCGGTGCATCAAGAGGAATCGGAAAAGCAATCGCTAAGGAATTTGCTGCTGCCGGATATGATTTGTATATTTCGTGCTTAACATCTGAAAATATACTTATAAACTATGCAAAGCATCTTGAAAATGAGTATGGTGTTAATGTTTCGCCTCTTATCGGCGACATTAAAGATCCAAGTGTTGTTAAAGAATTCTTTTCAGACATAAATGACATTGATGTATTAATCAACAACGCAGGTATTTCATATATCGGTCTTCTCACTGATATGAGTGATGAGGAATGGAATGATATTATTGCGACTAATTTAAGCTCTGCTTTTTACCTTTCAAAAGCTGCAATCCCTCTTATGCTTCATAAAAAGTCAGGTAAAATCATTAATATTTCTTCTGTATGGGGAGAAAGAGGTGCTTCAATGGAAGTTGCATACTCAGCTACAAAGGGCGGATTAAACAGCTTTACGAAAGCACTTGCAAAAGAGCTTGCGCCATCGAATATTCAGGTTAACGCCATAGCCTGCGGGCTTATTGATACAGATATGAATTCTCATTTTTCCGAAGAAGAAATAGATGATATTATAAATGAAATACCATCAGACAGAATAGGAAAACCTCAGGAGGTTGCACACCTCGCTCTTCAGCTTGTTGACGGAAACAATTACCTGACCGGACAGATTATCGGTCTTGACGGGGGATGGATTTAGCTTTTACCGGAGGAAGAAAATGGATTATATAGTACTTGATTTAGAATGGAATCAGGCACCGGGGAAATTTGATAAAGATACTATGCTCCCTTTCGAAATTGTAGAAATCGGAGCTGTTAAACTTAACTCTAAATTCGAAAAAACGGGTGAATTCAATCAGCTCATTAAGCCTCAGATTTATAAGACAATTCACTACATGACTTCAAAAATCGTACAGGTTGATAAGGAAGTTCTTGATGAAGAGGGAAGACCGTTTGTTGAAGTATGTTCCGAATTCCTTGAGTGGTGCGGCAACGATCCGATTTTCTGCATATGGGGAACGCTTGATTTAACCGAGCTCCAGCGCAATATGTGCTACTACGGTATGGAAGAGCTTACTAACGGTCCTTTAATGTACTTTGACATACAAAAATTCTTTTCACTGACATATGATGACGGCAAGTTAAGAAGAAATCTCGAATCTGCCGTTGACTATTTAGGAATCGAAAAAGACATTCCTTTCCACAGAGCATTTTCGGATGCATATTATACAGCTAAAGTTTTTAGGGAAATTGACAGAAAGATGCCGGAGGTTGAAAAATATGTCAGCTATGACGTTTTTATGATTCCACAATCCGAAAACGAAGAAGTGCATGCAACATTTAAAACATACGCCAAATATATTTCAAGAGAATTCCCTGACAAGATTTCCGCAATGGCAGATAAGG
>JAEWRE010000031.1 GCA_023460235.1 Bacillota bacterium | reverse complement strand
AAACAATAAACAAGCAAAATAGATGAAAAGGTGTTAGAGTTGGGGCAAAAACTATTAAACAAGAAGCAAACTAGCCATCAAGATTATAGTTGACTATAAAGGCACGATATAGAAAAGTGATTGATTCTATTGTGACTATAATTCTATACTTGCAAATTATAGTCAAATTTGATATAATAATTATGGTAATTCATATTCAATTAAACATATAGAAAAGAGGTTTTACAAATGGCAACAAAATTTGAAAATTTGCTTAATAAAACAAGTAGTGAACCTGTTGAATCAAGTGAGCCAGTTGAAGCAAATGAACCTAAAGCACCTGCAATAATTACACCTGTATTTTATGATACTGAATCTTTAAACAATGGCAAGCTGAAAAAGCATACACAAGCAATCATTAATTTGCAAAATGCAAATACAAGAAACAGTTTTGCTATTGCCGTTCATCTCAAGGTTATTAGAGATGAAGAATTATATGTTGAAGATGGTTTTACAGATGTTTTTGACTATGCGAAAAAGATACTTGATTTTTCAAAAGTCTATGTATACAAGAACATTGTAAACGCTGAAAAATTTATTGAAGTAAAAAAAATCGGCAAAAATACAACTTATGTTACCAACTTACCGCATACAGGCAAGGACTTTACTACAGGTCAATTAATAGAATTGCAGGGACTTGAGTTTGATATTGCAAAAAAGCTAGTAGAAGATAAAGTTATTACCAGCGATATGACCACAAAAGAAATAAGAAACATTGTTAAAGAGCATAAACCGCAAAAAGAAGGCACTAAAAAAGAAGTAAAAGAAGATGATGAAAGCAAGAAAAAAGAAAAATTGCATAATAGCTATTTAAAGGCTATTGATAAACTTTATGATATTTACGGTATGTTGCAAAAGAACAGTTTGCTTGAAACTGATGAAGGTAAAAAATCGCTTAATAATTTGCTTGAAGCGATTGAAAATATGAATTATTAATTTATAGTCAACTATAAAAGAAGGTGATATTATTGCTTGTATAAATGCAACTTATGGCATCCGATTTTAAACTATATTAATAAAGCGAGGTAATTACAAATGAAATTTTCAATGTTTAACAAGGTACGCAAATTCAATATCAACAGTGACAATTTTACTTATGAATCACTGAAAGACTTGTACAATAACAACGGTAAAGAACATGTTTACCCATTGACTGCTATTTACATCAATCGCAAGACTAAGTTTGAACCAGCACCAGTTTTTGCTACTGACAAATTTTTTGTAAATATCCCGTCACACATGCTTGAAGTATGCGAACAGATTCTTGCTAACGAGGACGCTATTACAGCTATTAATAATGGCGAGGTAGGTTTTAACATTTACCCTTACAAGAATAATCGATTCAATAAGGATTGCTTTGGTGTAAATTTTGTGGATATTGAAGAAACTGAAAACAAATAAAATATAGCTGATTCAGAAAAGCAGGGTAATATTTGTTTGTTATCCTGCTTTTATATTATAATATTAGTATAGCATTATAATAGAGGTTTTAATTATGAGCATAAAAATAAGTTATTCAGCTAGAACCACTAAAAAACTAAATAAAAACAAATTATCTAAAGATATAATGCAAGCTATAAAAGGCAGTCCCGAATTGAGAAAAGAAATAAAAAGAGTATTTCAGGTAGCAAATAGAAGAATACAGAATTTAGAAAAATCAGGTATAATGTCACCTGCTGTAATTGCTTTAGGTGAAAGAGGTACTTGGAGCAGGTTTTCAAAATTCAGTATAAAGCATTTTGGGAACGAGGGTGAAAGCTGGGAAAGTTTGAAAAGGCAATATGCAAAAGCAATCTCATTTTTGAATCAAGCTACCAGCACTGTAACAGGTGCAAAAGAATTTAAAAATCATGTACAAAAACAAACAGGTATAACAGATAAAAAACTATTTGATAGTGTGTATGACAGTATCGCAAGAAACAAAAGCAGTTTAGACAGAAAATTAATGTATGCACAAGTCTATAGAACAATGATAGAAAATATCTATAGCACTGTATCACGAAAAACAAGCAATCAAATAGAATCTGACAGTCAGGAAATTGCAAACGAAATGGAACGTAATATAAAACAAGTTGCTGACGAAATGGCAAATGAAGTGGATAGCAGAACAGATGAAATATTAAACAGTTTGTTAAAAGGTTTTAAATTATAGTCAACTATAAAGAGGTGTTAAATTTGGCAAATACTCATATACCATTTTCACTAGATGATAAAATTTATAAACCGCAAGAAATAAAAGAAGTATTAAAACAAGCAGTCAATTTAAAAATGACAGTTGGCAATAATAAGCAGATACATTATTTTAATATCGCATGTAGCTTTGATATAGAAACTACATCTTTTTATATAGATGAAAATGACAATGTAATAGATTGGGAAATAAAAAAAGAGCGTATGAAATTAATACCGAATTATAATCCTGCCAAACGTGCAATAATGTATGTATGGCAGTTTGGTATTAATGGTAAAATAATAATGGGCAGATACTGGCATGAGTTTTTTGACATGTTGAAAGTTATTGAAAAAACCTTGCATTTATGCGAGAAAAGAAGATTAATTGTTTATGTACATAATTTATCTTATGAATTTCAATTCATGTCAATGTGGAGTAACTGGGTTGATATGTTTAATAATGATGAACGTAAACCATTATACGCTATCAATGAAAACTTTATAGAATTTAGATGTAGTTATATGTTAAGCGGATATAGTCTTGCAAGATTAGGAAAACAGCTCCATAAATACCATGTAGAAAAAATGTCAGGTGATTTGGATTATAGCAAGTTAAGGCATAATAAAACAGAATTGACAGAAAAAGAAATTAAATATTGTGTTAATGATGTAAAAGTAGTAATGGCATACATTCAAGAAAAGATAGAAGAAAACGGTAATATAACACGTTTACCATTAACTAAAACAGGTTTTGTAAGAAAATTTTGTAGGGAAAAATGCTTGTTTATAGAAAATACACATTTTAGAAATAAGCGTTATAACAGTATTATTGAAAAATTAAAAATTACAGGTATGAATGAATTTAATTTATTGCAACGTTGTTTTGCTGGTGGTTTTACTCATGCTAACGCTTATTACAGCGGTGAAACTCTTGAGAACGTTGCCAGCTATGATTTTACAAGCAGTTATCCTTATGTAATGGTAAGTGAGAAATTCCCTATGTCAAGTGGTACAAGAATAGAAATAGGTGATAAAGAATCAGCTCTAAAATATTTATCTGACTTTATAGAAAATGATGATTATTTATCTATTTTTGATATTGCTATTTATGGTTTGTGTGCAAAAGAAACAAATGATAATCCTATTTCTATATCAAAGTGCTTTCATCATGAAAACGCTGTAGAAAATAATGGACGTGTAGTTTGTGCTGATTTAGTATGTATGTCAATTACAAACATAGATTATACAGTTATAAAACAATATTATAACTGGGAAAATATTATTATAAATAATCTATATGTATACACAAAACAATACTTACCAACTGAATTTGTAAATTGCATTATAGATTTGTATGAGAAAAAAACAGTATTAAAAGGTGTTAAAGGTGCAGAAATTGAGTATTTAAAAACAAAAGAATTATTAAATAGTATGTATGGTATGGCTGTAACTAATCCATTAAGAGATGAAAATATATTTGATGGTGAACAATGGGCAACATATAAATATAATCCAGCCGAACAGCAAGAATTATTAGAGCATTATAATAACAGCAAAAACAGGTTTTTATTTTATCCGTGGGGGGTATTTGTTACAGCATACGCTAGAAGAAATTTATTCACTGGCATTATGGAATGTCAAGACGATTATGTATATGCTGATACTGATTCAGTAAAACTGTTAAATAAAGATAAACATGAAAGCTATTTTAATCTTTATAATCATATTGTCGAATTGAAACTTAAAAAAGCTAGTGAATACCATAAAATCCCTTTTGAAAAATTTGCTCCATTTACGATAAAGGGAAAACAAAAAACTTTAGGTGTATGGGATTATGAAGGTGAATATAAATTATTTAAAACACTGGGTGCAAAAAGATACATGGTAGCAGAAAAAGACGCTCTTGTAATAGATGGCAAATCTTATCCAGTTTCAATTACAGTCAGCGGCGTAAATAAAAATACAGCAATTCCATTTATATATGAAGATTTAGCAAATGGAGATATAGAAAAATGCTTTAAATTATTCAATGATGGTTTGAGCATACCGCCTGAAAAAGCTGGGAAAAATCTTCATACTTACTTAGATGTAGAGGTAAATGAAACTGTAACAGGAAATATAGTTGACTATAATGGAGTAGAAGCAACTTATTATGAAAAGGCAAGCATACATCTTGAACCGACTTCTTATGATTTATCACTTGCAAGCATTTATGTAAGTTATCTAAAAGGTGTAAAAGAGTTTATTGAATAGGTGATAATATGAATACTATAAAAGCAAAAGATATAAAAGTAGGCAATAGGATATTTGACGAGAAAAAAGGATATAGGACTGTAATAGATATATTAAATATCACTGATAAAACAATCAGATTAAAACTTGATGATGATACAATAAAGGCATTTAGAATTACTACAGATGTTAAAATAAACACTGGCGATAAAAAGAAAAAGATAGTAAAAAATCAGTTTTATTCTTTGAAAAATATTCTTGCCAAAAATGCAGATTATAATATTATTTTCGGTGAACGTTCAAACGGCAAGACTTTTGCCTGCTTAGAACATATTGTAAAAGAGTTTGTAAATAGTGGATATAAAAAGCAGGGTGCATATATTAGAAGATTCAGGGAGGATATTGTAGGAAAAAGAGCAGAACAGATTTTTAAAAGTTTAAGCGAATCAGGAAGAATTGAAGAATTAACAAATGGCGATTTTTCAACAGTAATGTATGGCGGTGGTAAATGGTATCTTGCAAATTATGATACCACATTGAGAAAATATGTATGCTTTGAAACTCCATTATGTTTTGCTTTTGCTTTATCCGAAATGGAACACGATAAATCAGCAAGTTATCCAAATGTTACTACTGTAGTATTTGATGAATTTCTGACGAGAAAATATTATCTTACAGATGAATTTATTTTATTTCTAAATGTATTGTCTACAATAATTCGTCATAGGTCAAACGTGCAAATATTTATGCTGGGAAATACAGTTAATAAATTTTGCCCCTATTTTAAAGAAATGGGTTTAAAGCATGTTACCAAAATGGAGCAAGGTACAATAGATATATACCGCTTTGGAAAAAATGCCTTAACTATTGCAGTTGAATATACAGCACCTTCACCAGTGAAAAAAGAATCAAATAAATATTTCTGCTTTGATGATTCTGAATCGGTGCAAATGATTGTCAACGGTAAATGGGAGATGGCAATATATCCGCATTTGAAAACTAAATTTGATAAAAAGGATATTATATTTACTTATTTCATAGAGTTTGGAGAAAATATTTTGCAATGTGAAATTGTATCAAAAGGCAACGAAAATTTTACTTATATACATGAAAAAACAACACCTATAAAAGATGATGATAATGACTTGATTTATTCTTTGGAGCATAACCAGAAAGCAAATTACAAAAGGCGATTGCTTGCAAGGACTACCAAACTAGAAACAAGAATAGCAATGTATTATGCACTTGAAAAAGTTTTTTTCCAAAATAACGAGGTAGGCGAAATTGTAAGAAATTATATCCTGCAATCAGGTCAATCACAATTTGCAAGATTATAGTTGACTATAAATTTTTGACAAAAATGTATAGATAATATAAAATGATAGTGGGTGAATATTATGGCAAAAAACAAAAGCGTAACATACGAAATTGCACAAAAGTATTTAAAAGATAAAGATACCGCAATAAATGCTTTTATCGAAAATGCTTTGAACAAAACTCAACAAATTTTTGATTATGCAAACTTGCCTGAAACGATACCGCAAGAAGAATTAGAAAACTTATTGCAACGTAATGGACATTGTATTATAGCTAAAGTCGAAAATGATTTGTATGCTATAGGTGGCACTTTAGGCGGTGAACATGATGAATATCAAAGACCGAAATATTATAGCGTTGCCAATACTGGCTTGAATCTTTATAAAGAATTTGAAATTGGCAAGGATTGCATACTGATTAAAAATGATTATAATATGCAAGGTATGTTGCCTATTATAATGAAATATGGTGTATTGCTGATTGATAGTGAATTGTCATTAAATATGTGTGCTATTAGCAGTCGTATGGCTATGCTTATTTCTGCCAGTGATGATAAAACTAAAGCGAGTGCAGATGTATTTCTGAATCGTATTTTAAATGGTGATTATGCTATCATAGGTGAATCAGCGTTTTTTGATGGTATCAAAATACAATCAGCACAAGGCAATAGTGCAAACTATATACCTGCTTTAATTCAGATGGTGCAATATTATAAAGGAAGTTTTCTAAATGAAATTGGTTTAAATGCAAACTTTAACTTGAAGCGTGAACGGCTGGCAAGTAAAGAGGTAGCATTAAATATAGATGCCTTATTGCCATTGATTGATAATATGTTTAGTGAACGTGTTAGAGCATTAACAAAAGTTAATGAAATGTTTAATACTGATATTATAGTTGACTATAATTCAATATGGAAAACTAACCATGAACATGCTGACAAAGAAACGGCAGAAACTACAGAAACGGTATCTTGTGAAAATAGTATGCTTGAAGAATTATCAGCAAATGGTCAACAGCTTGATACAGATGAACCTGTAGAAGCTGATGAACCTGTAGAAGCTGATGAACCTGTAGAAGCTGATGAACCAGTAGAAACAAATGAACCTGTAGAAGCTGATGAACCAGTAGAAACAAATGAACCTATAGAAGCTGATGAAGATGAAAATGAAAAGAGGTGATAACAAATGATAAAAGTTAAAGAGTGTTTGACTATTGAAAAAGGCTTTTTTGCTACATTTCAAGAAATTAATCCAACACTATATACAAGTTTGTTTGATTTGCTACAGCCTATTAATCTTGATATAGAATTAATTTCTTCATGCGGTGAACGTTACGCAAGTCCTATATTGACTTCATTTCAGCTAGAACAAGTAATTAATTGTGTTACAGCTAGATATGGCAACAACTGGCTGAAAGTCAAAAATGCTTTGATTGCTGACTATGATGTATTAAACCAAAATAGCAGAAAACAAGTCACCACACAAGAACGTGTTACTGAAAATGTTTTAACAGGTACAGTTACTGATAATACATCAATACCAACTTTTGATGAAAGTGTTGTTACAAAAAACACAGATAGTACTCACAATGATACTACTGAAAGTAACAACGAATCTGTAACAACTACTATTGAAACACATGGTAATACTAATATTTCTCTATCCAACTTAGTAGCAAATGAGATAGAGGTTAGAAAAAATTCTTTCATAAAATTAGTTATTGGAGATGTTAAAAATCAGCTTACTTTGGATATTTATTAAAGAGGTGATTCAATGAGAAAATACGCTGATAATGTTTTATACAGTCAGCAGAAAAAGAAAGCTGTAAAATCTTTTGCTGATATTAAATCATATAAAAGTAATGAACCAGTTTTTTGCACTGTACCAAAAACATTGTATAATGAAAATGTAAATAAATCATTGATTATTAAGGGGGCAATTTGAAATGAAAGTAAATCAGATTTATAGCATTGTTAATGACATTACAGGCGAGATTTTAGGCAAGACCGATTTGGTAAAAGAAGATTTGAGTAACATTGTTGATGTAGGAAAAGAAATTTTTGAATCTACCAGCGTTGACAATTATGTTAGGACTTTAGTAGATAGAGTTGGTAAAGTAATTTTTGTATCAAGACCATACAGCGGTAATACACCTTCAGTGCTTATGGATAGCTGGGACTATGGTGCAGTAGTTGAAAAAATTTCTTGCGAATTGCCTGAAGCGGTTGAAAATAAGTCATGGGAATTGCAGGACGGGCAGGACTACAGTCCGAATGTATTTTACAAACCTGAAATTTCTGCAAAATTCTTCAATAATAAAATGACTTTTGAAATTGATATGAGTTTTACAGAACGGCAGATTAAAAGCAGTTTTGCAAGTGCCAGCGAGATTAACAGCTTTTTATCCATGATATACAATGCAGTCGAAAAGTCTTTCACTGTAAAGATTGATGGATTGATTCAGCGAACCATTAATAATATGATTGCTGAAACACTGGCAAATGATACTACAGGCATTAAAGCAGTCAACCTGTTAAAAATGTACAATGAGAAATTCGGAACAACTCTGAAAGCAAAAAATGCTATTACAGATAAAGAGTTTATCCGTTTTGCTAGTATGACAATGGGATTATATATTGACAGATTAAGCAGAATTTCTACATTGTTTAATATTGGCGGTAAAGATAGATTTACAAGTAATGATATGCTCCATGTGATTATGCTTTCAGATTTTAAAGCAAGTGCTAACAGCTATTTGCAGTCTGATACATTCCACAATGAATTTACAAAATTACCTACGGCTGAAACAGTCCCATACTGGCAGGGTAGTGGTACTGATTTTTCCTTTGAAAAAGTCAGTGCAATCAATGTAAATACTAGTGGTGGTAAGACTGTATCAAAAAACGGCATACTTGCAGTAATGTTTGACAGGGACGCTGTTGGAGTTTCAAACCTTGATAGAAGGGTAACAACAAACTACAATGCAAAAGGCGAATTTTATAATAATTTCTTCAAAATGGATTGCGGTGCATTTAATGATTTAAATGAAAATTTCGTTGTATTCTATGTTGAAGATGTAACAGCTTAATTGCAAGGGGAAAAGAGGTATTTTCATGGGTGAATATGGTGCATTTTCTTTAGGCATGTTGTACCAGTCAAGCGGTATTGCTTATGCTATGAAAGCTAATATTTATTTTGCAAAAGAAATAGTACAATGCTTGAAAAAATATTCACATGGTGACTGGGGCGATATTTGCGGTGATGATAGCGACTTAAACGATAAAGCTGTTAGAAATGGTGAAAGAATATTTGCAAAATATAACACCATGTTGGGAAATATCTTCATTATTACTGAACCTGATAGAACAGCTACAACTATATTGTTTGCAAGTGAATATTAAAATTATATAGTCAACTATAATTATTATAGTTGACTATATTTTTATAAAGAAGGTGATTTGTATGGTGATTGAATTTTATAAAACTGAATCAGAAAATAATAGATTAGAAAAAATTCTTACTGACAAACTAGCTGTAGAAGGTACTTTAAAATCTGATATTGATATTATCAATCCTGTTTTACTCTTTAAAGATAATGTATTAGCAAATTATAATTACTGTTATATACCTGCCTTAAATAGATATTACTTTTTAGATAAATTTGAAATAATACAAAATACAATTCATGTGTATTTGTCTATTGATGTTTTAATGAGTTATAAAGAAAAAATAAAAGAATTATCTGTAGTTGTTTCAGCCAGTGAAAGCAGTCCATATTATAATAATTTTCAAGTTGGCTATGATGTGAGATTGAATAATACTGTTTTAGAATTTGAAAATAACTTTAATGAAAATGGTGAAATTATATTGATTGCTTTATATGGTGATAGAGGTGCTAATAATGTGGAGGTAGATACAAATGGCAAAGATGAAATTTTATCATCAAGATTCAAATGAGTTTACTTGTAATTATAAAGCTAATCAAGTTGTAAATATTGGTGATGAACTAAATATAGTTTTAAATGCTGTTAATGGCTATTTCAGCAGTTTTACACCACATTTAACTTATTATTTAGATGGTAATCAATCTGTAAATATGGAAAAAATTACAGATGAACAATATACATTAAATTTTATTGTTCCTGTTATTGGTGCAACTAGCTCTTTGACTATTAAATTTTATATTTCTAACTATGTAGAATTTGATGAAAAAAATATTTCTCATTGTTCATTTTCTTCTAATCCTGAAAAAATAAAATTAAATAACGAAACTACTTTTACAGTAAAAGCTGATGAAGGTTATTATTTTGAATCACCACCAAATATATCATTATATGACGATATAGGCGAGTATTATACATACGAATTTACTACAGATGATAATATTAATTATACACTTGTGCATACTTTTACAGATTTACCACAAATGTTAATCTTAAATGCAGTTGCACAAGTAAAACCAAAAGTTGATAAATATGGTATTATCCAAATTTATAATCCCACATCTAACGAATTAAAAGAAATAGGTAAAAAAAGATTTTATACACTTGATTCTAATATCATTGATTTAGGTGCTTTTATTGCAAACTTAATTAGAATTTATGTAAAGTTGCCTAAAGAAAATTCATCTATAGTAATGTTAGGTGGATATAATACTAATGTAGAATGTAATACATTGTTAGATGATTGTGTTACTACTGATTGTGGTTATATAGAAATTATAGGCATACATGAAAATATATTAGATTATGAAAATACAACTGTTGAAATTTACTTACCTTTTATTGGTATAGAAAAACTTGATACTGATAAAGTAATGAATGAGAAACTACATTTAATTTATAAAACAAATATTATTAACGGTGATTCACTAGCTTTAATTTATAATACGAACGGTGTAATTATTTATACTTTTAGTTGTAATTTGTCTTATAAAATACCTTATGCAGTAAATGGCAATTACAGCAATTCTACATCACTAGAAGTCAATAACTCTTATTTATATGGTTTTACACCTTTTGCGACTATAAGAACAAATAAAACGTATACTGATAATAATACAATTAGTAATGATAATAGAATAGCAAAAGTAAAAGACTTGCATGGATATATAGAGTGCAGTAATGTATTTAATACTATTGTTACAACTACAAAAGAAAAAGAAATGATTGATAATGTATTGAAAGCAGGTGTTATTTTATGATGAAAAAGAAAATTATTGAGATGATAGAAAATATTGGTGATGAAAAGAAATTACGTGTTATTTATTTCTTCATTAAGAATCTATGTTGAATCAATCACTTTTCTATATCGTGCCTTTATAGTCAACTATAATCTTGATGGCTAGTTTGCTTCTTGTTTAATAGTTTTTGCCCCAACTCTAACACCTTTTCATCTATTTTGCTTGTTTATTGTTT
>JAEWRE010000030.1 GCA_023460235.1 Bacillota bacterium | reverse complement strand
TTTCCATCTTCAGTTCTACTTTTATATAGTACTCTTTATTTGGTATTAAGTTATTTAAATTAAATGTCACTTCTTTACTTTGATCTGTTATTTCTTTATCTGGTGTCTCTGAAAATGTTGTATTTGATGTTGATATATATACTCTATAGTATTGTATCTTTTTTTCATCTACTAGATATCCTGTTAGAGTTATTTTTCCTTGTATATTATCCATATCTGGTATTGTTGTAACATTGATTTTAAAGTTTTTTGATTCTATTATTCCATCTACCCAGTTTGATTCTTTTTCACTATCTCCTACATATACTAGTTCTCCTGCTATTATCTCAAGTTTACTGTCATAGTCTGTCCCCTTCATTGAAGATATTACAGTTATTATATTTGAATTCAAAACCTCATTACCATTTTCATGCATTGTATCTTTTGTTGCATTTAATGTTTTTGGATCATATGAGCCTGTACTACTTGACATTTTATTTAATTCATACAAAGATAGTTCACTTTTAAATGTATCTATATCATTTACAAACTTTGCCTTTCTTGCGCTATCTATTGGATTATTTTTACTCAAGTTTAATATTACTGCTCCGGCTAGTATAACAATAACTATTATCGTTATTATTAATACTATTAAACTTATTCCTCTTCTTTTCATAAGTTTCCTCTTTTCATTATACAATTTTTTCTTAATAAATATAGTATATAGCAAAATCACACTATTTTCAATAGTGTGACTTTATCATATTTAATTATTATTTTTTTCTACAATACATTTTCAATAAGTGTATCAATTATTTTTTTGTATTCTATACCATCATGTATAAGCATTTTAGGATACATACTAATTGTTGTAAATCCAGGCAATGTATTTACCTCATTAAAATATACATTTCCATCACTTACAAAAAAATCTACTCTACTAAGTGATGATAATTCTAAACTTCTAAATATCTTTTTAGAATATTCTTTTATTTTTTCTATATTTTCTTCTGAAATATCACATGGTATTTTTGCATATGAATCATCATTTTCATACTTTGCATTAAAATCATAAAGCTCATTTGCTGAAACTATTTCACCTGGTGTTGAAGCATATATATTAAATCCATCTTCTATAACTGCACACTCTATTTCTTGTCTATTTGATATATATTTTTCTATTAGTAATGCATTATCAAATTTAAAAGATTCTTCAAGAGCATTTTTTAATTCTCCTATAGTTTCAACTTTAGAAACACCATATGAAGAACCTTCTCTATTAGGTTTTACAATAAGTGGAAGTCCTATTTTTTCTTCTACATCAAATATAAACTGTTGAAATTCTTCTTCGTTTTCAATTATGCTATTATATTTTTTATCAGTTAATTCAACATAATCAACAATATTTATCCCTTCATTTTTTACTATTTTTTTTGCTAAAGTCTTATTCATTGCAATTGCACTTCCAAGAACCTTACATCCAACGTATTTTATGCCAGATATTTCAAATAGTCCTTGAATAGTACCATCTTCACCATATTTACCATGAAGAATTGGAAATGCAACATCATATTCTTTTAACTTAGTAAATACATCATTTATTTTTATGCAATTTGATGTATCATTTATCCATTTATCATCATTTAAATATTCATTATCCCCAGTATATTCATACCAAATACCGTCTTTTGCTATTCCAATTTTATATACTTCATATTTTTCATAATCAATATTACTTAATATATTATATGCAGAAATACATGATACCCCATGCTCTGATGACATACCACCAAAAACAACAACAACTTTTATCTTTCTATTTATACTTTCCATATAATCAACTCTTTTCTTTAAATATTATTACCACTAATCTTCTCATGTGTTTTTTCAAATAAGTCTGATTCACAAGAATACACCTCTCCATTAAAATCCTTTACTATATAGTCACCTTTTTGACTATGAATAACTCCCTCTAATGTATTTATTAAGCAATTCCCATCATCTAAAAGTATAATCTTATGTTCCTCTAATTTTTCTATAAACCACTCTGGTATTTCATTATCAACATGTAATCTAAAGGCTTCCACAATCACTGGTTTTTTTATATATTTCATCAAATACCCCTTAATTTTATTTATTACATATTTTAAATATATGTAACAAATAAAATTATGATACTAAATTCATATATAAATTTTAATATATATTTACTCTATAATTTCAAGTGGAGTAAAGTTTGCCATAAGTCTCTTAAATCCTGATGTTTCAAATATTATTTCAAGTTTTATATCGTCACCTTCTTCAGATACCGATTTTATAATTCCAACACCAAATTTCTTATGTTTAACTTTCTGTCCCACACTATATTCATTTGAAGTACTTGGACTACTTGAAAAAGCTGGACTTTTTGAAACATTTATACCATTTATATTTTTTAAGAAGCTATCAACACTAAGTCCAAACTTAGATGATGGCTTGCTAATTGTAGAGCTATATGAATTAAATGTTCTATCAATTACTTTTTCAGCTGAATTAAATTCATCGTCTAAATATTTTTCTGATTTTTTCTTTCTAAGTGAAATTTGATCTTTTGAAGAATCAGAGTAAAGGTCGACTGGTATTTCATCTATAAATCTTGATGGCATTGAATATGTAGTAGACCCATAAAGAGTTCTCTTTGAAGTGTTAGTTATATATAACTTCTCTTTTGCTCTAGTTATTCCAACATAGCAAAGCCTTCTCTCTTCTTCTACTTCTTCATCCTCATCCATTGATCTTTTTGAAGGAAATAATCCTTCTTCCATACCAACAAGAAATACAATGTTATATTCTAATCCTTTAGCACTATGCATAGTCATAAGAGTTACAGCAGCAGTTCCTTCTTCTAAGTTATCTACATCTGATACTAAGGCTATGCTTTCTAAGAAGTAAGAAAGGGTATTATCTGCATTTTCTTTTTCAAATTCAATAGCAACACCAATGAATTCCATTAAGTTCTCAAATCTTATTTCAGCCTCTTTATTGTTTTCTTCATTTAACATTGCTTCATAGCCTGATTTTTTTAGTATAAGTTTCATAAGTTCAGATATTGATACTGTTTCTTTTACATCCATAAGTTCTTTCATCATATCTCTAAACATTATTATATTTCCAGCACTTCTAATTCCTGTTAAATTATTACTATCACATATAACATTAAAAATTGATGTATCTTGAGAATCAGCTATCTCTGCTAATCTATCAACAGCTGTATCACCTATTCCACGTTTAGGTTCATTTATTATTCTCTTTAGAGCTATATCATCATTAGGATTTTGAATTAATTTTAAATAACTTGTTAAGTCTTTTATTTCTTTTCTTGCATAGAACTTTAATCCACCAATTAATTTATATGGAGTACCTGAGCGCATAAAAACTTCTTCAAGTACACGTGCTTGGGCATTAGTCCTAAATAACACTGCAAAATCCGAATAGTTTCTATTTTCTTTTCTACATAGTGCATCTATTTTATCAACTATATATTCGATTTCTTCATATTCGTTATTAAGAGTTTTATATTCTATTTTATCTCCTTCTATATTTTGAGTCCAAAGATTTTTATCTATCTTTGATTTATTATGTTTTATTACTTCATTAGCAGCATTTAAAATAGTTTTACTGCTTCTGTAATTTTCTTCTAGTTTTATTATCTTACTTTCTGGAAATTCCTTTTCAAAATTTAATATATTAGCAATATCAGCGCCTCTAAAGCCATATATACTTTGAGATTCATCACCAACTACACATATATTTCCGTGAGAAGATGAAAGTAAACTAATTAATAAAAATTGTATTTTATTTGTATCTTGATACTCATCTACAAGTAAGTATTTAAATTTGCTTTGATAGTATGATAATCTGTCACTATGTTTTAAGAAAACGTCAACAGTAAGTACTATAATATCGTCAAAATCAATAGCATTATTTTTCTTTAAAGTAGTTTGATACTCTCTATATATTTCACCTATTTTTTGACGTCTAAAATCGCCTGCTACATCATTTAGATAAGCTTCTGGAGATTTCATTTGATCTTTTGCTCTACCTATTTCATATTTAATTGATGATACTGGATATTGTTTATCATCAATATTCATCTTTTTAATTATCTCTTTAATTACTTTATCTTTATCTAATTCATCAAATATATTAAAATCTTTTGAATATCCTAGTAATTCTATTTCTCTTCTTAAAATTCTAACACAAATTGAATGGAAAGTTCCAAGCCAAAGACTACTTGCTTCTTCAGTACTAACTAATGATGATACTCTTTCTTTCATTTCTTTTGCTGCTTTATTTGTAAAGGTAATTGCAAGTATCTCCCATGGTTTTACTATGTTCTTTTCTAAAAGATAAGCAATTTTGTATGTAAGTACTCTTGTTTTTCCACTCCCTGCACCTGCAAGTATAAGTAGTGGACCATCCACATATTCAACAGCCTCTTTTTGTCTATCATTTAATTTTTCTAAAAGTTCTTCCATTATATATCTTCCCCTCTAAATTCTATTATGCCACCATAATCTATTAAATCTTTTTCTTTAAAATCTACTAATTTTAAATTTCTATTTTCAACAAATTTTCTAATTTCATTTTCATTATTTGTGTATTTTATATCACCAAATACAACAACAGAGTCTTTTACTCTTGCTATTGCACCCCCAATAAATCCTGACATATCAGAATATTTATTATCATTTAATAATTTTATATCTGGTTTATTTTCAAGCAATAGCACATCTATATCATTATTTTCTAATATACCATATATCGATTTATCCGTAACAATGCAAGAATTATCGTCTACAACAGCAATACTGCATTTACTATATCCTTGATTTATATTTATCATATTTAAACCTTTTTCTTTAATAATATCAAGTATTTTTTTATCAGTATATTTGAAATTATGTATTGCATTATTACCAATAAAACAAATATTATATGGAACATCATAAGGATAATTAGTATCAACTTTAGAACCACCACAAATAATACTATCACTTTTTTTAAAATCAAATTTACTTGAAAAATAATCATAAGCATCTTTTTCAAATATTATTATATCATCTGCTTTTGTACAAAAAATGTCTACATGACTAGATATTTCTAAATAAGTGTTTTTGTTTTCTGGAATTTCTAAAATTTTAAAACCATTATTTACAAAATATGATTTTTCAAAATCTCGCATTCTTTTATCAATTACAATATATTTACTCATATTTACACCAAAAATTTCAAATAGTATCAAACTTACGCTTATACCATTTTACACATTATATCAAATTATGCATTTTATTTCAATTAAATCAAGTTAATATAACTCTAAATTATAAAGAAATAAAATCATACTTTTTATATTTATTTTATTAAGTTTAATAGATGAATATATAATAATTCTTGACATATATTTATTTATGTGATAAACTGAACGTGTTCAAAACTATTTACTAGTAAGGAGATAAAAATGAATAATAGAAGACAAAATTCAAGAGAAACTATTATTGAGACTGCTAAATATTTAATAAAACAAGTTGATGATATTGAGAAAATCACAATTCGCCAAATTGCAAAAGAATCAGGTGTTAGTATAGGTTTAATGAATTATCACTTTAAAAGCAAAGATACTTTACTTTGTGCGGCAATAGGTAATACTATGGAGACTATGATAAAAGAAGTTAATAATACATCTGAGAATATTCCAATAGATCCTGTAGTTAAATTAAAAAATCTTGTTAACTCGCTATATATTATAAATGGTGAAAACAAAAGATTGATAAAATTTATTCTATCACATGAAATTTTAGATGGAAACTTTATTACTGCTACATATTTAATTCCCATTTTAAAAGAAATATATGGTAATAAAGAAGATGAAACTAGGTTAAATATACTGGCAATACAAATACTACACCCAATACAAATAACAGCACTTAATATTAATAATTTTAAAGAATATAGTGGTATAGATTTAAATGATGTTAACCAAAGAACTAAATTTATTGATATACTAATTGATAATTTAATATAAAAAAGATTGGAGGGATGTTTATGAAATTTTTTACAATTTTAAGTGGTATTATTACAATTTTATTATTATTAACTACAATGACATGTGGATTATGGATGAGAGCTAATAATATAAATGAAATTGATTCAATTAATTTCCATGTAACTAGTGGAATAGCTTCTGTAGTATTTGCGACAATAACATTAATATCATTAATTATTTTATTAGCAAAAATGAAAAAGAAGGAGTAAACTATGGATACTTTGATTTTATACTCAACAAAGTCCGGTGCTGCACGTGAATGTGCAGAATTATTGGCAAATCAACTTCCTAATTCATCTACATTTGATATATCAAGAGATAGACCTAGTATTAAAGAATTTGATACTATTATTATAGGTTCTGGAATAAGAATGGGAAGTATATATGGACCAGTAAAGAAATTTATAAAAGAAAACTTAAATGATTTACTAAATGTAAAAGTTATTTATTTTTATTTTTGTAATGCATTTCCTGACACTTTAGATAAAACTATTAAAAGAAGTATACCTAATGAATTAATAAGTAAAGCAAAACTTATTTCCTCTTTTGGTGGAAAACAGCCTTTTTCTAATCCTAAAAATCAAGATTGGATTAATAGAAAAAACATAGATGAAATGATAGAAAATATAAATGAAAACAATTAACTATATTTTAAAATTATAACATATAAAGTGCGTGCTAAATATTAGGCACGCACTTTTACTATAACGTTAATTAATATGATTAACTCATTACATACTCACCTGAATCTTTATAATCCCATTTTCCATTATTAAATGTTAAATAATATTTTAACCATAAAGAACTAAGGTTAGCCCTATTGTGACCAATATTTACTGTAGCTTTATTTTTATTTACGGAAACAACATTTATTTTTAATACATATCCACCTAAATCTTGATTACTTCCTAAATCTTTTGAAATTATTTCTTCTGCATTCATATCGTATACTGTTTCATTATATTTTTTTAAATACTCTAAAATTTCTTCTTTTCCTGAACTACTCATCAATTCACCATCAGAAAGATTCACAAGTTTATCTGTATCTAAGGAAATATATTTATTATCACCTGCAAAATTTTGAGTTTGACTTGCTAAAACATCAATTAGTTCTTCATATACCTTTATTGTTGCTTGTTCATTATTTCCACTATTTTTCTTTGCATTATTAACTATAGCAAATATACAAAGTATAGATAATATTATAAGAACTATTGAAATTACAACTATAGTTGATTTTCTATTGTTTTCTTTCACAAATATCACATCCTAATAAATATATATTATACCAAAATGATATATTATTCAATATTTTTGATAAAAAATATTTGAATAAGTAAAAGATTGTTTATCTAACTTACGAAAATTTTCAAAATATTTTATGAGATCTTTACTCAATTTAGGCTTTAATAAATAAAGTAAAATCAATATTAAATTTTACATAATCTTGACTAATTTTGTTAGTTGTGATATAATATTTTGAGAGATTATTATATAATCTCCGAATAAATATTTCGGAGGTTTGTAGCCTCCGATAAATTAAGGAGGATAAGAAATATATGATTACAGTTTTTGGAAAGGATACATTAAAAAAAGGATTTTGCCAAAATATTTCGACTTTGACGGATGAAGAATATGAGGAAGCTCTTCAAATAATGCAGAAAGAGATTGGCGAAGTTGAGCTCTTAACTGTCTCGATGACTTCTTTAAGTATCTTAAAAGAATTTAACTACGATGTTTTGCCAGAATGTCTGAAATACAATTCAGATATCAAGAATGCCTTTGCTCCTAGAGTAATTTGGACACATTGCAAGGAGCATATAGATCCTGAGAGACCTATGATAGATTTTGTTATATTCAATAAAACTGACAAAATAGCTGTTGCCACTTACTCAAAGGCTGCACCGGTTATTGGATTTGAGGATGATTTTGGAAACATGGCATTAGGTGTCATTTTTAAGCCACAGTTTAAAAAATACTTGAAGTTTACAACTGAGAGGATACTAAAATATATGAAAGGTAATGTTAAAGTAACCATCCCGGTATGCACACACTATGACTACCCTGGTTTTGGTAAGATACCAGACTGCTTAAAGTCATCCTTTGGAGATTATCCTCAAATTAAAGAGATAATTATAGGAGCTGATACAGAAAAAACAGAAAATCTGTATGGTTCCGAAGATATTTACAACAATGCTGTTATTATGTATTAAGGGCAAAATCGACCATGTGATATCACATGGTCGTATTTTTTATTCATCATCATCTATAGGTTCTAAGCAATCTTTATTTGCACCGCAATTAGGACACTCATTAGCTTTTAGAAAAAATGGAGTCCTTTTTTCTTCCATAGGTTTAAATATTTCTCTACATTCTGTACATTTATAATTGGTATATGGATCAATTTTGCTAAATTTACTTCTTCCCAAAATAATCATCTCCCTTACAATTAATATTATATCACAAAAATTGATAATATGCAAAATACATCATAAAATTTATTTCATATAAGTGAGTAAAAAAGCAAGAATTGCTTTTGCCTCAGCTGAGATATTTTGTTCTTCAAGTGGTATGTCAGAATATATTTTTTTATTGTAATCTTTAATTTTCATATATTCAAGTAAGCTTAATATTTTTGGTGGTATTTTATTTTTTTCTTGTTCTTCTAATAAGTTTATTATTTGAATAACTTCATTTGCAGCTTCTTTATACTTTATATTCATAAAATCACCTATCCATTTTATTATTATTTTTTTTATTTATTTCTTCAATCATTTCATCAGCACTTTTACTTAAATTAAGTAATGCATTTTTAATATCATTTTTGCTTACTTCTGATGTCAGATTTTCTATATCTTTCTTTTTCAATTTTCTTCCATATTCCAATTGTAATTCTTCGTATTGTTCCAATATATGGTTTTCCTCTTCTGTTCTTTCTTCTCCTATTTTTTTTCTTATATTTTGAATTACATTACTCATTTTAGTTGCAATTCTTTTCTCATTTTTATCTTCTTTAGCAGAATTATTTGGTGTTACTTCATTTTTTATTGTCCATTTTTTCCATTCTTCAAATCCTTCGATATTAGTTTTAAAATTCTTATTTCTTCCATATTTGTTAGTAATTTTTTCATACTCCTGAATTATACGTTGCTCCTCTTCTGTTTGCTTTGCTTCTGATTTTTTCTTGATTTTAGAGGTTACACTATTAATTTTTTTAGCAAGACTTTTTTCATACTCGTTTTCTCTAGCAAAATAACTTGGAGTTATTTCACTTTCAATGGTCCACTTTTTCCATTCTTCAAATGTTTCTGTGTTAGTTTTATAATCTTTTTTTCTTCCATATTTATTATATAAAGTTTCATATTCATCAATAATATATTTTTCTTCTTCGTTTCGTTCTTCTTCTGGTTTGTTTCGTATAGTAGAAATCAGAGTATTAAGTCTTTGCGCAAGCTTTTTTTCATATTCATTCTCTGTATTTGAAGATGTTGGTGTTATCTCTTTTTCTGTCGTTAACCTTTTCCATTCTTCAAAAGTTTCTATTGCACTTTTATACTCTTTTTTTCTTCCATATTGACTATATAAATTTTCATATTCATCAATAATATATTTTTCTTCTTCATTTCTATCATCTTCTTGTTTGCTCTTTATATTTCTGATTGTATTTTTAATTTTATTTGCAAGTTTGTATTCATAATCATTTGTACTTTTATAATTACTTGGAGTTGTCTCATTTTGAATAGTCCATTTTTTCCATTCTTCAAATCCTTCAATACTTGTTTTATCATCTTTATTAATACCATATTGATTATATAATATTTCATATTCACTAATTATATATTTTTCTTCTTGGGTTTGTTCTTCTTCTGATTTGTCTTTTATTTTTTTAATCATACTTCCCATTTTGTTTGCTATTTTTTTTTCATTTTTATTTTCTTTATTAGAATTATTAGGGGTCACTCCATTTTGAATAGTCCATTCTTTCCATTCTTGAAAACCTTCTATATTGGTTTTATAATCTTTTTTTCTTCCATATTGATTACAGAAATTTTTATATTCATCAATAATATATTTTTCTTCTTCGGTTCTTATCTCTTCTGATTTTTTCTTTATTTTACAAATTATACTATTAACTCTTTTAGCAAGATTATATTCATAATCATCTCCACTCATATAATTGCTTGGAGTAATTTCATTTTTTAAAGTAAGTTTCTTCCACTCTTCAAATGTTTCTCTATTAGTTTTGTAATCTTTCTTTCTACCATATTCATTATATAAATTTTCATATTCATTGATTATGTATTTTTCTTCTTCTGTTCTATCTTCTTCTATCTTATTTTGTATTTTTCTTGTTACAACATTCATTCTATTAGCAAGTCTTTTTTCATATACATATTCTTTACTTGAATTACTTGGTGTTATTCCATTTTCTATTGTCCATTCTTTCCATTCTTTAAATGTTTCTATCCAAGTACTCCTGCTATTTGTTAACTCTGTTATTTTATCTACTATATCTTTAAATTCCTTTACTTTTTCACTTATCTTTATAAATTTTTGTATTTCTTCATTTTTCTCTTCTAGCTTTTCTTTCTCTTCTTTATTCTTTGCATTTTTTACTAATCTTTCATAATCTTCTTTGTATTTTCTTGAAAATGACTCTATTGCTTCTATAGCCGATATATTTGCTACTAAGTCATATACTTCAGGTATATGATTAGTATTTCTATTTGCTGCGAGTACTCTTCCAAACTCTTGATAAAATATCCTTGGCGAACCTGTTCTTCTTGTCATTAATATTCCATTCAATTTTTTTACATGTACACCTTCATTTAACATGTCTATTGATAATAGTACTTGTAATTTTTCATTTTCTTCTTTAAATTTTTTCATTGTATTTTCATTTTCTTTTATTGTTTTGTCACTATGTATTTCACTTATTTCTATATCTGTGTTTACTTTACTAAACCACTCTGGTATATATTTTTTTATAATTTCTAAATCTTTTTTACTAGAACAAAATACTAAATATTTACCATTTTTATTTTTTACTCCTTTTCCAAGTATATTACTTATATCTTCCGTCTTATCATAGAATTTTTTCTTTGCTTCATTTAATATATTTTGTGCTTCCTTCTTTTTTTCTGGATCCTTACATTCATCTATATATTCTTGTAAATCTTCAATATCTTCATTAAATGAGTATTGTGCCATATAATAATCACTACATGGTAATATCCCCCTTAGCATTGCTTCTTGTATGCTCATCTCTGCTACTATATTACCTTCAAAAATTTCTTCTGCCATGTCCCTATTTTCAAAATATCTTTCTTTCGTAGCTGATAGCCCTAATATGTTGGCATTTTTGTTTAATTCTAGTAATTTTTCAACAGATTTACCCCATTCATTTGATCCTGTATGATGAAATTCATCAAATACAATAAAATCATAACCAGCTAATTTTTCTGGTATTGTTTTCATAACTTGATTAAGTCCTGCATATGTCATTCTATTTAAATTTTTAAAATCCTTCATTGTTTTATTAAAATCTTCAAATATGCTTGTCTTTAATTGATGTAATATCATATTATATGGTGCTATATATAATACCTTATGATCTTTATGTTCATGTGTATATTTTAAAGCTATACTTGTTTTTCCAGTACCTGGTGGATAAACAACCGCTGCTCTATTATTAGCATTTTCATAACTTTCTATCAATTTTTTATATGCATATTCATTCCATTCATATAATTGCATTTCATCCATATAATACTCCTTTTTATAATGTGTATTTATCTATTTATATCATATTATTCTAATATTCTCAATATTTTTATTAATTATAATTTATCTTAATAATTTTGATCATGTTTTAAGTAATATCCTAGATATTATTATAATTTTGATCAAAAAGAAGTAATAATCTTAAAATTATTACTTCTTTTATTAGTTCATATTATTATAACATATCTTTTTTTCTTAAGAAAAACGTAACTGTAAAAGTAATTATCACTGAAAGTAGTATTACTCCTATAAAACCTGGTAGACCTGTGCTAAATGGAAAATCTACATTCATTCCCATAAAACTAGTAATTAATGTAGGTAATGAAATTATAAGAGTGATTGATGTAAGAATTTTCATCACAGAGTTTAGATTATTAGATACCATTGTTCCAAACATATCAGTTATACCATTTAGTATTTCACTATATGTTTGAATCATCTCAATTGCCTGTCTATTTTCAATTAAAGTATCTTCTAGTATATCTTCATCTTCTTCATATAATTTTATTGATCTACCTTTATTTAATTTTTCAAGTACAACTTGATTTGCTTTTACTGATGCACTAAAGTATATCATTGTTTTTTCAAAACTCATAATTTTTAGTAATTCTTTATTACTCATACTTTTTTCCATATGTTCTTCAAATACTTCAAGATCTTGATTTATATATGTTAAATAGCGTATGTAATCTTGAGCTATTGCATACAAAAGTTGAAATACAAATCTTGATTTTTTATCTGTTTGAATAAAATTTGATTTTTTATTTGAAAGCACTGCCTCAACAACATTAATTTTCGTAGCTGAGATTGTAATAAATATCTCATCTCTTACTATAAGCATACCAAGTGGCATTGTTACATACGTCTTTTTTTCATCTTTAATCTCCGTGGCGGGCGCATCTACCACTATTAAAATTTCATTGTCTTCAATATCGATATGGGCTTTTTCAGCTAAGTCAAGTGGATATCTTATTAATTGTTCATCAACATCTAGTTTTTTTGATATCTCTTTAATTTCTTTTTCAGAAGGTCTAACTAAATTTATCCAACAACCTTTTACTGGTTCTTTAATAATTTCTAGTACACCGTTTTCCTGATTTGTTTTATAAATATTTATCACTTTTCTCACACTCCTTTAACGTATATATTTTATAATTAATATACTAAAAAGTCAAGAAAATTATTACTATTTGTCGAAAATATACAATATTAATATATAAATATCTTTGAATATCTTATTTTACATAATTTGTTACATTGTAAGTATACCACCAGGAGTATTTAAAATTAAAAATACTTCTTCTTCTTGTAGAGTTTCTGTATTAATATATATTATAAATTCACGTTTGTCAATTTTGCCTTTAAACTCATATGTCAGTATTTCATTTTTAGATTCAGTAGGTATTATTGCAAGACCTTCACTAGTTATTGCTATATTTTTATTTATAACGGCTCGTGCCTTTTCAATTGAATTAGTTGGTTTAATATCAGTTCTTGTAACATGATTAAATATATAACCTTGTAATTCTGCTGAACATACTTCTCCATCATCTAACGCAATTTTTACTTTAATAAGATCAGGATAAAGGGTTACACCATCTTGAACTGCAGCATAATTAATTATTGCCATATTTTCTGTCTTTAAATAATATGTATCTTTTACATCAGTAATTCCAAGTTTTCCTAAAAATTCTAATCCTTTTTGTTTTGCATCATCCATTGAAATATCTTCATTTTCAACTTTTCTATCACTTATCATTAAATACAGTTTACAACCTTTCTTTGTAATACTAATATTTCTCTCAGACTTTTCATTTACAAATTTTACATTAAACTTGTATAAATCTATTAATCCACTAGATTCTCCTTGATCATTTATGTATTCTATATTATCAGTTCCAAATAATTCAGTTATATATGCTCTTGCTTGATCCTGACTCACATCTGCATCACTTGCAAGTGATTTTGGTGTTGATGTAAGTAAATGATCAGAGTATGCACCATCATATATTAATCCTTCATAATTTTGGAATGTTTTTCCTATGTTATCTATATTTGATACTGATTCTGCAACATTCACAGTAGGAAGCTTTTGATTACTTGAATCTTTTAACTCATCCCACTTAATTCTTCCATTATTTAAATCATCATATATTGCTTGCATTACATCTGCAAGTTCTTTTGAACTATCATATATCTGTGAAATCTGATCATATTCTTCATCTGTTATCTTTTCTCCAGAAATAGTCTGCTTCATTAGTGAATATGAAAAATCACTTACTTGTGCTAAATATTTTGCTGAATTTGAAAGTGCTTGTTGATCTGCAGGTAACTGTTCTAGATTTTCCTTTGCCATACTAGATTGTTTCCATATACTAGCTAATGTTGTTGATGTAAATTTAGTTGTAGTGGTAACCTGTAATTTTGCAAGTTCGGTTTCTACATTATTAACATACGATACAACTTCATACATTGCCCTGTTATATTCATCTTGCATTTGTTGTTTTTGTCTCTTAAAGTTATTGCTCATGTCCATTGCAAAAACGCATACTAAACCAAATACTAAAAATGTATAAACACCAATAAATTTTTTATCAACTTTTTCCTTAAAATCATTTAATTTATCTTCAATTTTTTCTATCATTTACTTACCCCCTGGCGGAACAGCGAATCTATGACTTCCAATTGTAGCCACAGTTTTTAAAGAGAATAGCCATTTACTTTTTGCCGTTTTAGGATTATAAAAATAAAGTGCACCATTTGTTGGATCTGCGCCTGACATTGCTTCTTTTGCAGCCTTATATACTGTAGAGTCCTTTGAAATAGCTTTATTGATTTGTCCATCTGTAACACACGAAAATTGCCCCTTTTGATATATAACACCAGCAATTGTATTTGGAAATAATGGACTCTTTACTCTATTTAAAACAACTGCTGCAACAGCAACCTGTCCCTGATATGATTCTCCTCTTGCCTCACCATTTACTAATCTAGCAAGAAGTTGTGTCATATCTCCAACAGTTGATGCTGTTTTTGTGCTAGTCGAGCTTTGAGCAGTTTTTGTTGCAGCATATATTTTATCTTGAATACTATTTTTTAAATAATCAAATATATTGTTCGTATTTGTTGATATGTATAGAAGTAGAAGTAATATAAACACAGAAAAAGAGCAAACTATATACTTCTTAAATTTGGTAAATTTCATTTTAACCTCCAAAAAATATTTTTGTTTAGTTATATTTTTTACCAATTTATTATCATATATACAATTTGCTACTTTTTATAAATTATTTTAATGTTATTTTTAATTTAAAAAATATAATTTAATACTATAAGGCATAAAACCCCAGGTATTCCAAGTAAACCTGCAATTAAAGCAGTTACAATGTTAAAAGGTATATGTAATCCAATACTTACACCAAATGTATTAACTAAAATTATTAAAACTAGTCCAAATGCTATATTTAATAATAATTTTATTATTGTCTTAAATGGCCATGAAAGAAACTTTGCTACTATAATTACAGCTATTATAGTTAAAACAAGTACAAAATATTGCATAAGAATTCCTCCTATTCTCTACAATATATTATACTTGTCTCATTAATTTTTATGATTTAATTTTATAAACAATTTAAAGTAATCATCTTGTAATTATGCTTTTAATGAGTTTTTTCACTAGTTACATAAACTCAATTTCATATCTACATTCAAAACTCTCATCTTTTTTTAATCTTCTTATTCCTGTTTTATCTTCATATATTCCATCTGAACTTACTTTATCAGCAATTGAATACCATGGTTCAATACAGACAAATGGAGCATCTTTTTTTGACCATAACGCTAAATATGGAAATTCATTAAAATCAAACTTTAATATTTTTTTATCATCTTCTATTAGATATAAATTTTTACCTTTAACATTTTGCATAATTATTGCATCATTTTCAAAAAGTTCATTTGAAAGTTTGATTATTTTGTCTTCTTTTATTATATCTAAATTAACAAAACTATCTTTTATTAGACCATTATTTAATTGTAAAAATTGAATATCTTGCTGATCTTCTTCAAATTTAATATAACTATTTTTATTTATAAAATCACAAATAAAGGCTGGATGTCCACCTATTCCAAATGGCATATCTTCATCTCCATTATTTATAACTTTATACTCTATAATTAACGTACTATTATTAATTGTGTATGTTATGTATAATGTAAAGTCAAATGGGTACATTTTAAAAGTCTCTGATGAAGATTTTAATACATATGAATGAGTAGTACTACTTTTTTCTATAACCTCAAATTTCATATCTCTTGCAAATCCATGTTGCCCCATAAAATATTCTTTATTATTTATTTTAGTTTTATTTTCTTTTAGACTTCCAACTATAGGGAATAAAACAGGAGCATGCCTCTTCCAAAATACATTTCTATCTTTATCTAAGATTTTTTCTCCTTGATGTATTTTTTCTATTCCATTAAATTTCAAACTTGTTATTTCAGCGCCAACTTCATTAGTTTCTAATTCAATATTCATTATTAATTCCTCCAATAAAATTTAATGACCAGCAATTTAAAACATGCTGGCCATTATTATTAAAATATTCTCATAATATCGTTATATGTTACAATAAGTGTAAGTAAGATTAAAGCACCAAAGCCAATATATGATATAATTGCCTCTGCTTTAATTGGTAATTTCTTACGAGTTATTGTTTCGCCTATAACTATAACTACTTTTCCTCCATCAAGTGGCGGAAATGGCATTAAGTTAGCAGCTCCAATAGCTAAACTAATTATTCCAAGTAAATTTATGAAATCTAAAAATCCACTTGTTTTTGATACAACTTCACCAATTCCAACTATTCCAGACATGTCTTTTACTCCAACTTTGCCCCTGAATAGATCAACATATGAACCAACAATGTTCTTTACACTTTCAAATGATGATGAAATTGCAAGTGGTAATGTAGTCTTAACTTCTTCTGTATTAGCTATTCCTAAGTCAAATCCTAATTTTGAACTTGGTACAACTTCTTTATGGATAATCTCAGAATTTCTTTCTATCTCAAAATCAAGTGTTTTATTTGGATTTTGTTTTACAATTTCAACTATGTCACCTGAAGTCTCAGTTGGTATATTATTAATTGAAACTATTTTATCTCCTGATTTTATACCAGCTTTAAGTGCACTATTTCCAGATGCTACCATATCAACTATATTAGTTCCATAAGTCTTATCATCTGATATTCTAAATGAAATTCCTATATAGCCAATATCTTTTATTGCATCTTCAACTGTAGCACTATGTTTTTCCCCATCTCTTGTATACTCAATATTAACAGGCTTCTTCTCTTGTGCTTTGTAATTTATTATCTGAGCAAGTAAATTAGTCTTTTCTCCATCAACAGAATTAACAATGTCTCCTTCTTTTAATCCTGCTTGCTTTAAAACAGAATTTCCGGCAAAGTCAGTTATCTTTGTATTAAATGTTGTACTAGAAAACGCTACAAGTAAAAATATTGCTATAGCAAGAATTGCATTAAAAGTAGCACCCATAACTAATACAATTACCTTTTGAAAGATGTTCTTTTTAGTAAAAGAATCTTCTCTTTCTGAATCTCCACCTTCTCCTTCAATTGCACAAAATCCACCAAGTGGAATACATCTTATTGAATAATAGGTTTCTTTAACTTTTTTTTGAAAAATCTTAGGACCAAACCCTATAGAAAATTCATTTACTCCAATTTTAAATAATTTAGCAAATATAAAATGACCAAACTCATGTATCGTAGTAACTATCCCTAATATGACAAGTAATTTTATAATTGTTAGAGCAAAATAATAAATACCGCTAAGCAAACTCATTCCTCCTTAAAATTTTAACTACATAAATACATATAGTTTTAAAAACATGTAAACAACAGGTGCAGCAAATAAAATACTGTCAAATCTATCTAAGATTCCACCATGACCAGGCATGATATTACTAAAATCTTTAATTTTACAGAATCTTTTAATTGCAGATGCAGAAAGATCTCCAAATTGCCCTGCTATTCCTACAATAACTCCTGCAAGCAAAACAGAAAGCATATTTAAATTCATTCCAAAGTAACTACTATTTGCTATTAGTGTTATTATAATATATGATAGTATTACTCCTATAATACCACCAATTGAACCTTCGACTGTCTTTTTAGGACTAATGTCTGGACATAATTTATGCTTTCCAAACTTAGTACCAATTGCATATCCAAAGGTATCACTGGCAAAAGCGCCCATAAAGACAAACCATATTAATAATCTTCCATTATCCATCATAAGAATTAATTTTAAAAATGATAACATGAAAGGAATATATATGAGTGAAAGCAGCGTAAGTGCCACATCAATTACATTTCTTTTCATATTAGTTACAATAACATATATGAAAATAGCTATAAGCATTGCAGGAAGTCCAATTTTTATAAGTAATATCTTACTTGTATCGTCCATTAGTCCACCCATTGTGAAAATTAAACTACAAGAAAGATATCCAACCCAACCAATAAGATTATATCCAATACCCTTAAAAGCCTTATTAAATTCATATATTCCAAGTATTGAAAGTGAAGTTATTACTATTGTATCTAAAACAGGCTTATTTATTATCATTATTAGTATTAATATCGCCATAAATATTATACTTGACATTAATCTTTTATTCACTCTATCAACCCTTACTATACTTCCATTATTTCTTTTTCTTTATTTGAAACAAGTTTATCAACATTATCAACATATTTATCTGTTATTTTCTGAATTTTTTCTTCAGCAACTTTTAATTCATCTTCAGTTATAGTATTAGCTTTTTGTTCTGATTTAGCATCATCAATTGAATCTCTTCTTATATTTCTAATTGCTATTTTTGTTTCTTCTCCAAGGTTCTTAATTTGTTTTGATAAATCTCTTCTTCTTTCTTCATTTAATTCTGGGAAAGTAAGTCTTATAGAATTTCCATCATTCATTGGATTTAATCCAATATCTGATTGTTGAATTGCTTTATTTATAGCACCAACTACACTTTTATCCCATGGTGTAATTAATATTTGTCTTGGTTCTGGAACAGATATAGATCCAACTTGATTTATTGGTGTAAGTGCTCCATAATATTCAACCATTATTTTATTTAAAATAGCTGGATTTGCTCTACCTGCTCTTATATTTGAAAGTTCTTCTTCTAAGTGAAAAATTGTTTTATCCATTTTATCTTCGATTATACTATAATCCATAAATTAACCTCCTAAGTTAAACACAATAATATTATACAACATTTTTATAAAAAATCAAGCAATTCTAAGCAGGTTAACCATAACAACAGTAGTATTTTTTTATTATTAAAATAAAGAATTATTTTAATTTTTTGTTCAATATCCATCCATTACATTTTTCTTCTAATAACCTAAAACTACAACATCTATTTATTACTGAATTATCAACGAAATTATTTATATAACTTTTATATAAATTTTCGGCCTTTTCAACGTTTTTTTGTTTATCATCATTTATATAATTAAGTTGATTTCTTAATAAGGTTTTATACTTTATATCATTATTATTATCATTATTTTCAATATTTATATTAAAAAATATTATCTCTGTCTTTGGAATTGGTAGCATATTATTAAAATTCAATACGCCTAATTTACCATCTGCTATTTTGTAAATATCCATTTTCTTATTTGACATTAACTCATGTTTTGCCTTTGGAGAAGCAAGTGGAACAAAAAAATCATTATAACCACCAAGTATAATAATTCCAATAAAAGGACGAGTCTGATTTTTATTCATAGGAACCCTTGAATCAAAACTGCTTAAATATTCTATATGTACATCATTTATAATACACAATTTGAAGTTTTTTACTTTCTTATAAATAATACCCCTCTTTTCAAAATCAAAATGTTTAAAAAGAATATTTGTTTACTGTTTTAACATATAATTTTTTGTTTGTAAATACTTATATGATTTTTATTTTTAAAAATTTGTATTATTTATAAGAAAAGACAGTAACTCAAATAAAGAGTTACTGTCTTTTTACTTTCCTACTAATGCAAGGTTTTTCATACTTTTAGATAGATATATCTATCTATTACAATTATATGCCTAAATCTTAATGTAATACAAATATTATTAAGAATCTTTAGTCTTTTTAGGCTTATTCCATGAGATATAATCGCATTTATTAGTCTCATTTGCTTGATTGTTATTTTCACAAATATAGTATGTTCTTTTAGCCTTTGTCTTTTTAACTAAAATTTTACCGCCGCATTTTGGGCAAGGAATGTCAATTGATTTTACAATTGATTTTACATTTTTACACTCAGGATAGCCTGGGCAAGCTAAAAATTCTCCAAACCTTCCTTGTTTTATAACCATATTTCTTCCACATAGCTCACATTTTATATCTGTTTCTTTTTCTGGAATTTTAACTCTTTCTATTTTTCCTTCTACTTCTTCTAAATTTTTTATAAATGGAAAATAGAAATCTTTTAACATACTAACATAATTTTCATTATTTTCGGCCACTTTATCTAATTTATCTTCCATATCAGCAGTAAAATGAACATCTACTATATCTTTAAAGTTGTCTTCCATTATTGAATTTACAATTTTTCCTAAATCTGTTGGAATCAAATATTTTGCTTCTTTTTCAACATAGAATCTATCAACTATTGTAGAAATAGTTGGAGCATAAGTACTTGGTCTTCCAATACCTTTTTCTTCTAATGCTTTAACAAGACTTGCTTCAGTATATCTTGAAGGTGGTTCAGTAAATTTTTGCTCTTTCTTTAATTCTTTTTGAATTAATATATCACTAACCTTTAAATTTGGTAAAATATTATCATCATCATAATTATCTTCACTATCATCATCTTTTTTACTGTTACCATCATCTTTTCCTTCAATGTATAGCTTCATAAATCCATCAAATTTTATTATGCTACCATTTGCAACAAATAAATAATTAGATACTTGTATTTTTACCCTTGTTGTATCATAAACTGCATTTTCCATTAAACTTGCTAGGAATCTATTAAGTATTAATTGGTAAAGCTTTTGTTCATCTTTTGTTGTGTTTTCAAATACATTAGATATACTTTCAAAATTACTTGGTCTTATAGCTTCGTGAGCATCTTGAGCTGTCTGTTTAGTTTTATAAAATCTATTGTTAAAATAATTTTCTCCAAACTTTGATGATATATATTCTTTTGCCATACCTCTTGCTTCATCAGAAATTCTTGTTGAATCTGTTCTCATATATGTGATATATCCAGCTTCATAAAGCTTTTGAGCAACCATCATAGTTTTCTTTACAGTAAATCCAAGTTTTCTTGAAGCTTCCTGTTGAAGAGAAGATGTAGTAAATGGAGGTGCAGGATTTCTCTTTTTCTCACTTTTTTTTACATCTATTACTTTATATTCTTTTTTATCAATCTCATTTATTATTTTATCAACTTGTTCTTGATTTTTAAGCTCTATTTTTTTATTTGTATCTCCATAGAACTTTGAAATAAATATACTTGTCTCATGCTTTAATTTTGCTGTTAAGTTCCAATATTCCTCTTTAACAAAATTTTCTATTTCTCTTTCTCTGTCTACTATTATTTTAACTGCAACAGATTGAACACGTCCAGCACTTAAACCTTTTTTCACTTTTTTCCATAATAATGGTGAAAGCTTATATCCAACTATTCTATCTAGTATTCTACGTGCTTGTTGAGCATCTACCAGATTTTGATCAACTACTCTTGCATTATCAACAGCTTTTTTTACAGCATTTTTTGTTATTTCATTAAATTCAATTCTACATTTTTCATTATCTGATATATTTAAAGAATTTTTAAGATGCCAAGCAATTGCCTCTCCTTCTCTATCTGGATCGGTTGCAAGATATACATATTTTTTGCCTTTTGCTTTATCTTTAATCTCTTTTAATATCTTTGCTTTACCTCTCATTGTAATATAATCCGGTTTAAAATCATTCTCTACGTCAATACCAAACTTACTAGCAGGTAAATCTATAATATGTCCCTGTGACGCAATAACTTCATAATCTGTACCTAAATATTTTTTTATAGTTTTAGCCTTTGATGGTGACTCAACTATAACAAGTTTACTTGCCATTTACTTTACATCTCCTTTAAAATTTTTCAAACCATTATATCACAATAAAATTAAAACAGTCAATCTTTATACAAAATATTTAATAAATTTGCTATACATCTGGTTGAAAGCAATGCTTCATCTATTGTATTTCCAGTAGCACCAATCTCAATTAATATTGAGTATTTGTTTAAATCTTGATTATATACAGAATTTCTAATATACATTGGTCTAAATAATCCAGGGTACACTTCATCTGCAATTTGTTGTAACTTTATTGCAAGCTTTAAATTTTCTTGCCAATATTGATTTTTACTTGAATCATTTCCTATTCCCATTACCAACATGCATTGTGCTACTTGTACTCCTTTTATTTGAACAACAGGTCTAAATTCTAAGTCTGCTGCTGCATCTCTATGTACATCTATAGAGATTCCAACTCTCCCTAAAGTGGCTATCGCATCTTTTACTGTAATTCTTGATTTTGCATATGCACTAGTATACGTACCATAGTCATGTGGAGTTGTATTTTGAATTGCATCAAAACCTTTAGCTGTTAAATTTTTTTCTAAATCTTTTGCTATTCTTAACATATTATAGTTTGCATCTGTTGTTCTTTTTGTACCAGTATAATCAAATTTATATTTTTCACTATTAGAGTATGACTCTGATGTATGTGTATTATACAAAAGAATTTTATCAGATTTCTTTGTTAGAGTGACATTACCAGATAATATACCATCAAAATCAATATTTTTATTGCTTGAATAATTTAAAATCCTTACATCTCCAATAGATACTCTTTGCAATGTACTATTATTATCTGTTATAGTTGCATGTTCAGTTTTTGAAAATACGGCTTCTGATTCTTTTCCTTCTGCAAATGAATCAATTATGTCAAGTTGATCTTTATTCTCATCTTTATTATTTTCATTTGCCACCTGTACATTATCAAAAATATAATTATCATTATTATATAGAGAAAATACAGATATTACATCACTAATATCAAGTGAATTATTTTCTGCTTGTCTAAAGTTAGTAGCAAAATTTAATACTGATGGTGATATTTTTATAAATCTAACTAGAAAAGAAAATAATAATGTTAGACCTATTATATATAACATAGCTTGCCAATTAGACACTACTTTATAGATCATACTTTCTCTAATGCTATTAGATAATTTCTTATTCAAAAAAGCAACCGTAACTTTCATAAAACATCTCCTTATGTTTCATTTATATTACGGCTTTAAAAAATATATTACTAATCAAGTAATGTGTTCATGTCATTACTATATTTATCCAATATTCTTATTGTTTTTTCTTTTAAATCAATTACTTCCTTTTTTATATCAAGTAATTTTTCTTTTTCCATTTCAATTAAATTTTCTATTCTTTCTTTTTCAAGCATTGCTTCTGATCTTGCATTTTCAACAATATTTTTTGCTTGATCTTCAGCTGTTATTAATGCATTAGCTACTTTTTCTTGTTTTTGTATATAGTCAACTTCATATCTTTCTAATTTTTTCTTAACAATAGTAAGCTCATTTGCAAGTCTATTTGCATCTGAACGTTCTGCTTGTATTTTACTTTCATATTCTGCTTTTATTTCTCTGATATATTCTTCTACTTCTTTTTTATCATAGCCAAACATCTCACTGCCAAACTTTTTATCATTCTCCATCTAAACTACCTCCAAAACTACATCTAACACTTTGTGACATTATATCAGATTTTGTTTTGTTTTTCAATATATTTAGCAAGAAAGTTTGTTTATTTTTTATCTTTAACTTATTCTTATATGTAAATTATATTATTATTGTATAATTTATAATTCTTATATGAAAGTAAAAAAGGTGTACCAGATATTTCTATCTAATACACCTTCTTTATTAAGTTTCAATTAAAACTTTATCTTTTTCAAAGCTTCCAAATTCATTAGTGTTAAGCTCAATTACAGAACTTTGGTATATACTATATACATTTAAATTGCAAAATTTTGAATTGATATTTTCTTCAAATTTAGTAACTGAACAACATCCAATTTTTATGGCAGAGATAATGGCAGGATAAACTTGTAGAAGCAAACATTTAGTTCTTAGTCCATCTTTACCAAATTTCTCAGTAAACTTTAAAATTTTAACATTATTTGAATACTTAGAAGATATGAAAAAATTACAAAAGTCTTTATCCTTTCTTGAAAATTCATTATCTTGGCATTCAAGGTAAAGTATATATGAATTGCGATCAGATATTTCAAAGTCACGTACTAATGTATCATTTTCAATATCATATACAAAATTTTGATCTTCTAAAATTGATGTTAATTTTTTATTAAATTTTCTGCAATGATTTGTATATTCAACAATATACATTGAAGGATTTAATAAAACTTTCTTTTTTAGTTCAATAAACTCAAAAAAATACTTCTGATAAATATCATTATTTTTTAGTGCTGGAATCATAATATTATTACTAATTTTGGGTTTAGCAAAAATACCATTTTCATTAAATACGAATTCTAATCCATATATCCGCATACATATCCTCCTATATTTGAAAAATATCATATATATCATATAAAAGTTACATAATAATTATAACATTTTTGTTTAAAAAGATCAAGAGTCTAATACATTATTAAACAAATTATATGTGTTAAATCCAAGCATATCATCAATTTCTTTTTTCAATTTCTGTGCTTCTGTTATATGGTAAACTGTATTTTCATGAACGCCTCTTCTAATCATTATATCAATTAATCTTTTTTCAAGCGTCATATTAACATTAGTGCACATTAAATCACATAAATTAATTATTTTTTCATATATAGTATATTCATGATTTTTTATAAATTCAGTTCTTATAGGGATATCTTCTGGTACACCACCTGCAGTGCAGTATACATCATTATTTAAATATGAGTGAGTTAAGCAAATATTTGCATATTCTTCATCGTATCCAAGTTCTTTTAAATAGTTATATCCATTGATATCATGATTTTTTAAATCAACGAATCTTTTTCCAATATCATGAGCAAACCCAAGAGTCATTGCTTCTTCAGTATCTAATTTTAGATTCTCTGCTATTTTTGCTGCAGAATTTCCAACACAGATAGAATGTTCAATCCATTTATCATCAACACTTATTCGCCTTGATTCATTTAATATTTCCAATATTTTTTCACTTGTTAATTTCATAATTTACCTCATACCTTTTTATTTCACAATTTTTTTGACCACTTACATTAAGAAACATACCATCTTTTGGCATCTCTTCAAAATAAAATTGAATAGCTCTAGCTACAGCACCATGTGTGACTAATAATATGTTTTTTTCTTTGTATTTTTCTATTATTTCATCAAGAAACGAGTGAACTCTATTAAATAACTCCGGTAATGTTTCAAGTCCTTCAACATATTTTGTTGAGTAATAATTATAGTATTGTGTATGATAAAACTCATCTATAACTGTATTAGTAAGTTTTCCGCCTTCACGTTCCATCAATCTCTCATCATAAATTACAGGTAAATTATTAATATTTAGTAATTCCATAGTATGTTTTGTTCTTTTCATTGGCGAACAAATAATAAAATCAATATTTAAATCTTTTATTTTTTGACTCGCTTCAATTGCCTGCTCTATTCCTTTTTCATTTATATCTTCATCGTATCTACAATTATATTTTCCTTCTTTATTAAGATCCGTTTGACCATGTCTTATTACATATAAATCCATAAATTTTATCTCCTTATTATTTCAAAGTATATAATAAAAAGTGACTTTTTTCAACTTATTTTTATTTTTAATTTTTTAAAAATTTATTTTATTTTTATTATTTTGTTTAAAAATTCAAAAAAAAGTAAATAATAAATTTAGGTGATATTTTATGAATACAAATATAAACATGACAAATCAAGAATATTCTGACTATGTAGATTCAAAAGCAAAACCTAGTCCAATAGGTAAAAATATAGCCTTAGCCTTTGTTTCTGGTGGAATAATCTGCATGATTGGTCAATTAATTTACGATATTGCACTATATTTTGGATTAGAAAAAACTGACGCGCTTTCAACTTGCTCAATAATATTGATTTTTCTTGGTGCATTTTTAACTTCTATAAATTTATACTCAAAAATTGGTAAATATTGTGGAGCTGGTTCAGCAATACCAATAACTGGATTTTCAAATTCAATAGTTGCTTCTGCAATAGAATTTAAAACTGAAGGATATATTCTAGGACTTGGTGCCAATATGTTTAAAATAGCTGGTCCGGTTCTTGTATATGGTATTACTTCATCTGTAATATATGGTTTCATATATTGGCTAATAAAGATATTTTTTTAGGAGGTAGAAAATGAAACTTGGAAAACAAACTATTCAACTTGAAAATACTCCAAAGATATTAATGACTTCTAGTATGGTTGGACCAAAAGAAATGCAAGGTCCATTAAATTCATATTTTGATTTAAATACTGATGATATATTTTATGGAGAAAAAAGTTTTGAAAAAGCTGAAAGCAAAATGATGAAAACATGTATTGATGATTTAATGTCAAAAGCTGGAACTGATAATGAACATATAGACTATATTTTTGCTGGTGATTTATTAAACCAATGTATTGCATCTGGATACTGTATAAGAGATCTAAATATACCTTTCTTTGGACTTTATGGTGCATGTTCTACATTTACAGAATCACTTACACTCGCCTCTTTATTTGTCAATTCTGGATATGCGAAAAAAACCATTGCAAGCGCATCTTCACATTTTTGTACAGCTGAGCGACAATTTAGAATGCCACTTGAACATGGTAACCAAAAAAGTCCAACTGCACAATGCACTACTACTGCTGTTGGTGCGGCACTGATAGTTCCAAATGATATTGGTGGAAATAATCCAAGAATAACATACGTAACCCCAGGTAAAATTGTTGATCAAGGAATAAAAGACATGACTAACATGGGAGCTGCTATGGCACCTGCTGCATTTAATACGATAATGACTCACTTAATTGATACAGGTAGAAATGCAGAATATTATGATGCAATTATTACAGGTGATCTTGGTGTACTTGGATCTGAAATATTAGTAGATTTATTTCAAAAAGAAGGTATTAATTTAAATGGTATACACAATGATTGTGGTGCACTAATTTATGATCATGAAAAGCAGGATACTCACTGTGGTGGTAGTGGTTGCGGTTGCATGGGTAGTGTATTTAGTGGATACTTCTATAAAAGACTAAAAGATAGAACATTAAACAAAGTACTCGTACTCGCAACTGGAGCATTAATGAGTCCTACCTCATCAATGCAAGGCGAATCTATACCAGGAATTGCACATGCTGTAGCAATAGAAAACGAGGTGTAACTATGGATATTTTTTTATTATATTTAAGAGTATTTTTAGTTGGTGGAATAATATGCTCAATTGGTCAGATTTTAATAGATAAAACTAAAATGACATCCGGACGTATAATGGTAGTTTTCGTTACACTCGGTGTAATATTAGCAGCTATTGGAATATATAAACCTATAGTAGATTTCGGGCTTGCTGGAGCAACTGTACCCATATCTGGATTTGGATACGCACTTGCAAACGGTGTAAGAGATGCTGTTGATAATATGGGATTTTTGGGGATATTTATAGGTGGTGTAAAGGCGACTGCTGGTGGAATTGCAGCTGCAATAGTATTTGGATATCTAGCATCATTATTTGCAAAGCCTAATATAAAATAATTTTTTAAAATTAAAATTTTCAAAAAAATGAAAAATTTTACACAATTTAAAATGACAAATTAAGAATATGCAAAGTTTTTTTACACATAATAATTATGTATGATTTAAAAGGAGGTTATTATGGATAATTTAAATCAAATCGAATTACAAAATGTAAGACACATCTATGGTCATTGCAAAAACTATTGTGAAAAAATTGAATATTACAAAACTCTAACTCAAGATCAAAATGTTAATACTGTTTTAGATAAGCTTTGTAATGAATCAAAAAATTTAAAACAAGCAGTTTGTAGTATGTTATAATGGAGGTAAAAAATTATGAATGAAAAAGCAGCTATAAATGATTTATTATCTAGCACAAATTCACTTATTACAATGTTGAATTATGCTATACAACAAGCAAATAATAAAAATTTCAGAGATTCTCTTATACAATCAAGAGATTCTATGGAAAAAGCTCAATGGGATTTATATTTAGAAGCAAAACAAAAAGGATACTATGTTCCTGCTGCTCCTGCAGGTCAAGCAGATATTGAACAAGTTAAAAATACTTGTAAGTAACAAAGAAAATAAACAGTAGATAAAATCTACTGTTTATTTTTTATTATCTAGTTATATCTTCATTTTCTTTTTTCTTAGTTGGAGCTCTTTTTGTTGGAATTTTTTTCTTTTCAATTTCAACCGAATTTTTTAGATTATTAATTTTTGCTGATCTTTCATTTATTTCATTTGTTATAGTCTTTATAGGTGTTTTATTTTTTTGAAGTTCAAGTAATGGATTTAACTGATATTTTATAAAGTATTCAAGATACATATCTCTTGCTTCTTGTTTTTTCTTTTTTTTCTTTTTCTTAGTACTATCAATAGTACTTACTTCAAAAAATTCTCCATTAATATAAACAAGTTGAATATCACCATCTGTAAATATAACTCTATCAATTGTATCATTAAGATCAATTTCTTTAACCTTATTTAAAAATTCAATACTTTCCTTTGTCTCTTTTAAAAGTTTATCAACTTCTTCTTTACTTAATTCTTTTTGTTTCAAGGAGTTCTTTACAACTTCACTTATATCTTCTTCAACAACTATTAGCTTATCTTTTTGATCATTCTTCTCGTCTTTCATCAAATACCTCCTCGAATTCTTGTATACATTGTTTTATAATTTCATCTAATCTATTTTTTTCTTTTTTAATATAAAGATATCCTATTAAAGCTTCAAAGCCTGTAGCTTTTTTATATCCAACTACATCCACATTTTTAGAAACTGTGTGAATATTAGTATTTCTACCTCTTTTATATATTTCTATTTCTTCACTTGTTAATATACTATATATCTTATCCATAGTACTTGCTTGCCCCCTTGCACTTACATATTTTATTGAATCTTTGTGTAACTTTCCTGTTTTTGCACTACTATTTGCTGCAAGATAACTTCTTATATACACATTATACACTGCATCGCCAATAAAAGCTAATGTTTGCATAGGAATAGTTTGCATATCTATTTTATCTATATATTCTTCCATTTCTCTCTCCTGCTATTTTTTTCATTATATATTATTTTAGTTAATTTTGCAATAAGAAAATGAAAGACTAATAAATTATTATTTAAATTTTAATAGAATAAAAAGTAATATAACTCTATAATAGAATCACATTACTTTTTATATATTTATAATCTATAACAATTTATTTTTTTATACTATCAAAATAATCTTTTATTGCTAAAGTCATTTGATAATCTTTTGATGCATCCTTATTAATTGACCATATTACTACTCCGCCTCATTTTAGGATATTTATTAGGTGGTGTAAATGGCTTATATGTTTCATTTGGATCTATTCCTTGCATTAAGCTCTTAAGTGCCTTTACTACATTATCTGGATTTATATATGCTGGAGGTAATCCATTGCTATTTTCAGCTGCAATCTCAGATGTTACTACACAAATTCCTAGTTGGTTCTGATCAACTATTTTTTCCATATGCAGTGTTGCTAAAGACGTAATAAAAGATATATGTCCTTGTTCTCTTGACCATGGATCTGGGAAATCATATCCACTTTGTGTTCCTGAGTTATAGTATCTGCAAGATACCATTCCTAAAATATCTTTTAAATTTTTAGATAATTTATAGAAATAATTATTTCCATTTGATGCCTTATCATCTTCTCTCATTGCAGTTAAGCTTGAATTCATTGTTATTAGAATATTTCCTTTGTACATTGCATTAAGTTCTCTAATTGCTTTTTCAAAATACTCTACATTTACTCCACTACTCATTTCTAAATCTAAATCTATACCATTAAATTCATAAGTATTTAATATATTGCTCACAGTTGTGACGAAATTATTTACTTGTGTATCATTATTTATTGTTATTGTTCTATCACTTCCACCTATTGATAAAAGTACCTCTGTACCTCTATTTTGTAATTTTTTTATATCTTTTTTAAATTCACTTTCTGAATAATTAAGTTGACTAGACAAGTATTCATTTAAACTAAAGCTAATTTCACCCGGTTGCATGTCTGTTTTAGTATATCCAAATGTTATATTTACAATATCATAATAATCAGATATATCGGATAGCCTCATAGTAGGAGTTCCCTCTTCACCAGATACCCAATTTTCCCAGTATCCCACTATAACATTATCATTTAATCTTTTAGCATATGGTATAGTTTCAATTTTTATTCCCAAACTTCTTGCCCAATCTATTTCATCAGAATCAGTACCTATAAAAACTAAATTTCCATTTTTTATTTTGAATTTATCAATATCAGAAGTTTTTATAGAAGTTATAATATTTTTCATATCACTACCTTCTGAATTTATAGTTGTTATATCATAATCTCCAATAAATTGTGAATATTTATTTGTTTCATACAAATGTAATTCATTTATATATGAAGAAGCATCATTTTTAAATTTAGCTTCTGTTGCAGATTTTATTGGGTTATTTTTGCTAATATTAATAATAATAGAACCGGCTAATATTATAATCACGATTATTGTTATTATTAGAACAATCAGTGAGATTCCTTTTTTTACCAACTTATTTTTCATACACTTACCTCCAAATAATACTATAAAATGGTATAAATAATTAAATCATATTTTGATAAAATTTGTCAATATATAAACTTTATTTTGTGATTTATAAAATAAATGTTTTTCTTATTTTATTTATAAATTCTGTAAAAATGCAAAAAAGCAAGAATAAAAATTCTTGCTTTTTTGCATTTTTTATTAAGATATATATTTTTTACCTTCATCTAATATATCTAATACACGCTCAATCATTAGCTTATATTCGTAATTATCCTCATCTAATAAACCAGTGACTAGTCCCATTTTTTTACCTTCTTCAATCACATTATGAAGACTTCTTAGTTCTTGACAAAATACATTCATGTCATGAATTAATTCCATTATTGAAATCTTTTTTGCTCCATCAAAATAACTTTTCCTAATGACCTGCTGATTTTGAAATTCATCATATTCGCTAACAAATATTTCATTAATAAAGCTATTTTTTGATACATATTGTACATACAGTTCATAAAAATAAATACAGTTTCCAATATTATTTGCTACTTCATAGTATTCTTTCTTCGAAAGCGAATATGGATTATCTTCTTCAACAACAATATCTTTATTTTTGCAAATTTTAGATATTATATTTTTTCTAAATAGATATGTTGGTATTTGTATAATCTTATTATTCGAATTATTTTTCACACAAATCCCCCATCTTTTTTATACTTTTAGAAGTTTTAACACAATATTTATATTCTTTCATTACTAGTAGTCTAAATGGTAGAAAAATTTTTTTATATTGTTCTTTAATGTCATGAAAATTATCATATATTAGATTTAATTTCATTTCTGCTTCACTCTTAGATAATTGGCGGCCAAGTAATTTCCTAGAACTTGGAGTTTGTTTATAGTATAAATACTCTTCATACTTATCATATAATTCTTTATTAACTAAAGATTTGTAATAAACGATAGGTTCTTTGCTAAATGAGCTAAACATTACAATAAACATATGGAAAAAGCGTGAGACAAAAGATATTAGAACTTTACCTAATGAAAACATATTTGACATTATCGTACTCATTTTTATACCTCCTATTAAGGAAATCAATTTTTTTGTTATTTGCAGAACAATTATACTTTAGTTATAGTCATTTGTCAATATTTGTCGAAATAATTATGTAAAAAATAGTACCTAGTATGCTTACTAAGTACTATTTTTATATTAATACATTCCCATTCCAGGGTTTTGTTCATGTGAATGATTACATGAATTCTCTTCTTTTTTATTTGCTACTAATGTTTCTGTAGTTATTATCATTGATGCAATTGATGAAGCATTTTGTAATGCTGTTCTTGTTACTTTAGTAGGATCTACAATTCCTTCTTTTTTCATATCAACATATTTATCATGAAGTGCGTCATATCCCATTCCTTTTTCAAGAGTATTTATTTTTTCAATTACAACTGCTCCCTCAACCCCTGAGTTATATGCTATTTGTTTTATTGGGGCTTCCAAAGATTTTTCAACCATTTTAGCACCAATTTTTTCATCTCCATCAAGACTATTTGCAAGTTCTCTTACACTAGGTAATATGTTTATATATGCAGTCCCTCCACCTGATACTATACCTTCTTCAACTGCAGCTTTTGTTGCTGCAAGTGCATCTTCAATTCTTAATTTTTTCTCTTTCATTTCAGTTTCAGTAGCTGCTCCAACTGCAATAACCGCTACACCACCAACTAATTTTGCAAGTCTTTCACCAAGTTTTTCTTTATCAAAATCAGATGTTGAATTTGATATTTCTGATCTAATAAGAGCTACTCTGTCCTTTATTTTTTCTTCATCCCCATAGCCGTCAATAATAACTGTATTTTCTTTTTGTACTTTTACTTGTTTTGCACGTCCAAGCTGTGTAATATCTGCTTCTTTTAATTCTAGTCCAAGATCAGAAGTTATTACTTGACCACCTGTAAGAGTGGCAATATCTTCAAGAATTTCTTTTCTTCTATCACCAAATGCAGGTGCCTTAACAGCAGTACATACAAATGTTCCTCTTAATTTATTTAATACTAATGTTGTAAGAGCGTCTCCTTCAACGTCATCAGCAATTATTAATAATTTTTTACCTTGTTCTGCTACTTTTTCAAGAACTGGTAATATCTCTTGAATAGAAGATATCTTTTTGTCTGTTATTAATATATATGGTTCATCAAGTAAAGCTTCCATTTTATCTGTATCTGTAACCATATATGATGATAAATAACCTCTATCAAATTGCATACCTTCAACAACTTCAAGTTCAGTATTCATCGTTTTTGATTCTTCAATAGTTATAACTCCATCTTTGCTAACTTTTTCCATAGCTTCAGATATAAGCGCTCCTACTTGTTCATCATTTGCAGATATTGCTGCAACTCTTGCTATATCTTCTTTTCCATTAATAGGTGTAGATATTTTTTTAATTTCTTCTACTGCCACATTAACTGCTTTTTCAATGCCTTTTTTTACTATAACAGGATTTGCACCTGCAAGAACATTTTTAAGTCCTTCTTTTATCATCGCTTGTGCAAGAACAGTTGCAGTAGTTGTTCCATCACCTGCAACGTCATTTGTTTTTGTTGCAACTTCTTTTACAAGTTCTGCTCCCATATTTTCAAATGGATCTTCTAATTCTATTTCTTTTGCAATAGAAACACCATCATTTGTTATAAGTGGTGAACCATATGATTTTTCAAGTACAACATTTCTTCCTTTAGGTCCAAGTGTAACTTTAACAGCATCTGCTAAAGTGTCTACCCCTCTTTCAAGTGCTTCTTTTGCCTCTCTTCCAAACTTTATTACTTTTGCCATAATAAAAAACCTCCTATTCTACTATCGCTAAAATATCATTTTGTTTTAATATTATATACTCTATATCTTGGAACTTTATCTCCGTTCCAGAATATTTTGAATAAACTACTTTATCTCCTATCTTCACTGTCATTTCTATATTTTTGCCGTCAATACTTCCACCAGGTCCAACTACAATAACTTCAGCTATGCCTGATTTTTCTTTTGCATTTGATGGTAAAACAAGCCCCGATTTAGTAGTCTCCTCTGATTCTGATAGTTTAACTATAACTCTATCACCTAATGGTTTTAACATAAAAACACCTCCTAAAAAACATGTTAGCACTCTAATCTTTTAAGTGCTAATTTATTATATCACAATAACTATTTCTATGCAAGAGAATTTTATAATATTACAAAATAACATATTTGTCGACACATATAACATATTTTTATTTTATTGATATATTAGGCTAATTATTTTACATAATCTTGCCATTTTGAGTTTACTTTTTTAGATATAAATGATATAATATTTATAAATATTAATAGTTATTAAATCTTTTTTTGAAGTAAAGGAGGATGCGTATGAATAAATCATTATTAATTCATTCAGATATTGAATCTGGATCATCAATCTTAGTGATTAAAGACTATATTGGAAATCCAATATTAACAAGTCTATCAGAAAATGAAACTACAAGGATATTTACTGAATCTTCTGATATTGAAAATTTTATTTCAGAATTAAGGGAAAAAGAAAAAGAAAAAAAAGAGATAGCGAGAATGTTATCTGAAATCCCAAATCTGTAACAATAATACAGCTTATAAGTAATTAATAGTCATATTCTTTTACTTCTTATTCCAAATAACCCGGAAAACCTCAGTAGAAAATTCTACTGAGGTTTTCTGGACCTTATAAAATATACTTTATTCGGTAAGATGTGAAAAATCAATACTAAGATTTGATGTTTCTCTCTTATTCACATTTATATCTGAAAACAAATATTGTTGTTCAACATCTACTTGTTTTAGTTTACTTAACTCAAGTACTCCTAAAAATGCTGTAACAATTTCTATATTATCACATTTTCTAACACTAAACATATCATTAAATATCATATTATCATTTACTTTTAAATAATCTACTATTTGTCTTACCTTATCTTTTACAGTAACTTTTTCATATATAGCAATTTTATCTATTTCTTGGGCTTTGAGATTTATTTTATTCTTGTTTCGCTCAATAATATTAAAATACAAATTAAATAATTTTTCAGTATCTATTGGTTCACCGGAATATGATACTTTTTCTTTATATTTTATTTTTTCAAATGGTTTTGAAAAACTTCCAAAGTTATCATTATACATATCTAAAATTTGCCCAGATACTTCTTTATACTTTTTATATTCTATTATTTTAGTTATTATATCTTCTTCACTTAAAATTTCTTCATCATCTTCTTTTGGTTCAATTTCAGGTAATAATCTTCTTGCCTTTATATCAAGTAAAGTTGCAGCCATAACTATAAATTCACTTGTTATTTCAAGATTATGCTCTGTCATATCATCAAGATATTCAATATACTTATCTGTAAGCTCACTAAGTGAAATATCAAATATATTCATCTTATGTTTAGTTATTAAAAAAAGCAATAAATCAAGTGGTCCTTCAAAGTTTTCAATTACAATATTATACTTTGACTTATTATTTAGTATTGTGTCTTGCATTATAGTTTCCTTTCTAAAATTAACAATTTATTGCTAATTCAAGTGCTGTTTCCATCATCTGGTTAAATGATTTTTGTCTATCTTCTGCAGATAGTGATTCACCTCTTAATGGTGCATCAGATATTGTTAGTATACTAATTGCATTTTTTCCTGCATATGTTGCATTTGAATAAAGTGCAGCAGTTTCCATTTCAACAGCTAGTATTTCTTGTTCTTTTAAGCTTTGTAGATTTTCAGTACCACTATAGAAAATATCGGAAGTAAATACTTCACCAAATTTTAAATCTAAATTATTTTTAGCATTTAAAATTTCAAGTTTTTCTAAAAGATAGTAACTCGCTTCAAGAAAATATTCCTCTCCAATAACATTTTGAGGATAGTTAGAATCCGTATCTATTGATGTAGCAACAACTATATCTCTTAATTTTAAGCTATCAGATAATGCCCCTGCACTTCCTATTCTTATAATATTATCTACATTATATCCTTCAAATAATTCTTTAGAATATATTCCCATTGAAGGTATTCCCATTCCACTTCCTTGAACAGAAATCATCTTACCTTTATATGTTCCTGTGAATCCTAGCATTCCTCTTACATCATTATAGCATACAACATCTTGTAAATAGTTATCAGCTATATATTTTGCTCTTAAAGGATCTCCTGGCATTAAAACTGTTTTTGCTATATCTCCTAATTTTGCTTTATTATGTGGTGTTGGTACAAGCATATTTTACCTCCTAATATTCTTCATTTAAACTATCTAATTTAAAACCTCTTCTAAACAAATATTGCTTTTGTTTTAAAGGTTCATAACTTTTCAATTTTGTGGTTAAAAGTTTATTAATTAGACTGATTTCATATTCTTTTAAATCACTATTTTCTATTTTTTCTTCAATTATATACTTTTTTATACCTTTTTGCAATAACTTTTGTTTTATTTCAAAAACAGAATAATTTAAAAGACGCATACATTGTCTAATATATGCGTCTACATAGTCTGAGTCATTTATATAATTTAAATTAATTAAAGACTGAATAACTTTTTCTATAACATCGTCTTCACATTTTAATTTTTTAAGTTTTTCTCTAACTTCATATTCTGTTTTTTTCGAAATCATTAAATAACTTATTGCCTTTTCTTTAGCAATTTCAAGATTCATAAATGATTCTCCTATTATTCAATATCTAAATTTTCTTCAACTTCATCTTCATCCGCATCAGGTATTTCTCCCATGCTCTTTTCAAATGCAGCATTAAAATTATCTCTTACTTTTTTCTCAATTTCGCTCATAACATCAGAATTGCTTTTTAGATATACTTTCGCATTTTCTCTTCCTTGACCAATCTTTTGTCCGTTATATGCAAACCAAGCACCACTTTTTTCTATTATATCCATATCAACTGCAAGATCAAGAACACAACCTTCGTTTGAAATTCCTTCTCCATATACAATATCAAATATAGCTTCTCTAAATGGAGGTGCAACTTTATTTTTTACTACTTTAACTTTAGTTCTTGTACCAGTCATTTCTCCATTTGATTTTATAGCTTCTTGCTTTCTTACATCAAGTCTTACAGATGCATAGAATTTAAGAGCTCTACCACCAGGAGTTGTTTCTGGGTTTCCAAACATTACACCAACTTTTTCACGTAACTGATTTATAAATATTGCAACTGTTCTTGATTTACTAAGAACACCAGCAAGTTTTCTTAAAGCTTGAGACATGAGTCTTGCTTGTAAACCTATATGACTATCTCCCATTTCACCATCAATTTCTGCTTTTGGAACAAGTGCTGCTACTGAGTCTATTGTGATTATATCCACAGCTCCACTTCTTATAAGTTGTTCTGCAATTTCAAGAGCTTGTTCACCAGTATCTGGTTGTGATACTATTAAATTATCAATATCTACACCAAGTTTTCTTGCATATACTGGATCAAGAGCGTGTTCTGCATCTATAAAAGCAGCTATTCCACCAAGTTTTTGTGCTTCTGCAATTGCATGTAGAGCAACTGTTGTTTTACCTGAAGATTCTGGCCCAAAGATTTCGATTATTCTTCCTCTTGGGAATCCACCTACTCCAAGTGCTATATCAAGGCTTAGAGCTCCACTAGGAATTGCATCAACACTTACGTTTGCTACTTCTCCTAATTTCATTACAGAACCTTTTCCAAAATTTTTCTCAATTTGTGCCATTGCTATGTCTAATGCTTTTTTTCTTTCTTCTGATATCATATATTATCCTCCAATTCAAACATTCGTTCACCCACATTATACTATTAAAGAAATGGAATGTCAACTATTTTTTTATAAAATTTACTTAATTTTTTTTGATATATTCTTTTATGTAATCAAGTCATCTGAAGTTTCAATTAGTTTTTCAATTTTATTATTTATAAAATCAATTGCCATTTTAGGAGTTTGAAAATAGAAGCCTTGCACGTATCTTATACCTAATGCTTTTACAATATCCAATGATTGCTTATCTTCAATTCCAACTATAACAACATTTACTCCTTTTGACACAGAATAAGTTACTAAGTCAGATATATATTTTTTTCTATTATCATTAGTAGCAATGTCTTTTATTAATGAAATATCAGGTATTATATAATCTACATTTAAAACATTAAGATCATCAATATCTAAGCTACCTATACCAAATCCATGCAGTGCAACTAAACCATTATGATCATGCACACTTTTAAATATATCTTGTACTTTTACTAAATCCATTTTGTCATAATTGCTAAATGATATAATAATTTTTTGCTTTGTCATCATATCATATATTCTTGGTTTATTAATGTATTTTTCATAACTTGCTATATCTATATTTATAAATAAAGTATTTTCTTCTTTATTTGCAATACTTTCAAAATTATCAATTCCATTTACAAGTAACATTTGTTGTAATTTATCATATTTTTCAGTTTCTTTAGCATAATTAAAAAGATCTAATATATCAATTTTTCTTTCAAAATCTATTCTAGTAAGAAGCTCATAACCATGTACTTTTTTACTAAATATATCAATAACTGGCTGATATAGATTTACTATATTTCTTTTACTAATTATCGCATCTATTAAAATATCCATTTCAGTTTTAGAAAGTTCTTTATCTGGGGATGAAAATGCTGAGTTAATATTTTCAGTTTGATTTTCAATTTCAATATTTATTTCATTGCCCTCCACAACAGCTGTATTATTATTTGAGAAGTATATTGATTCAAATTCAAGATATTTATTTTTTGTAACTTTGTATCTATTATATACGTCTATATTTTTTGCTCTTGCATCAGCATCTTTAACTTCTATTAGCATATTAAATAATTCTCTATCATTATTTAATTCTGATGCTAAAAATTTAAAATTATCACTTGTAAGTTCACCATCATTTAAAAATTTATCATGATATTTTACTAATGTAAGTATAATCTGCTTTTCCGCATCTGTAAATAAAAATCTATCTAATATTCCTTTAGAGATTTCAAATGAAACATCTTCATGTCCTGCAAAGCTTTCTGTACCATCTTCAAAGATCTTCTTTACATATGGTTTACCAATATCATGTAGAAGCATTGTCCATTTTAATATTTTCTTTTGCCATGAACTAACAGGAATCTGAGAATTACCTGCATATTCTATAGTGTGTAATATATGTCCAAACACACCATATTTGTGATAAGTAGAATTTTGCTGACAGTTAATTACATCTTCATTGTATTCATTCTTAATATAAAATTCAGGAAATAGTTCAACAAAATCAGCTTCTCTACTTAATTTAGATAGAATTTCATAGACATTATCATCTATTAACACATCTGTTATTAGATTTGTAATTGCTTCTTTATTATTTTTGTACAATCTTACACTATTTAGTATATTATTAACTCTTGCAAGTTCCTTAGCTTCAGCTATATCTGAAGTTATTTTTTCTATTTCAATGTCTAGAACTCCCTCATATCTCTCCATAACATCAACCTCTCTTAGATTTATTATTATATTACCACAAAAAAATAATTTAAACAATATTTAAAAATGTTTTAATTTAAATAACTATAGTTTTAATTTTTTTTGCACTATTATATTGACTTTTGAACACTTTTTATGTATAATGTATAGGTATTATGTAGTTAGTCGACTATATCCCGGAAAAGTAGACTACTAAATTAAATAAATTTAGGAGGAAGTTTTAAATATGAATAATACTACACATAGCGTAAAAGCTAAAGAAATAGAAAAAAAATGGTATATCATAGACGCTGAAGGAAAAGCTCTTGGTAGAGTTGCATCTGAAGCTGCAAAATTATTAAAAGGTAAACACAAACCAACTTATACAACACATTTAGATTGTGGAGATTTCGTAATCATTTTAAATTCAGATAAAATAGTTTTAACTGGTAACAAATTAATCGATAAGAAATACAGACATCACTCTGGTTATATAGGTGAAATGAAAGAAGTTGCTTATAAAGACTTAATGAAAAATAGTTCTGATAAAGCATTAACATTAGCTGTAAAAGGTATGTTACCTAAAAACACTTTAGGTAGAGAAATGCTTACAAAATTAAGAATATTTAAGGGTAGCGAACATAATCATGATGCTCAAAAACCTGAAATATGGAATTTTTAGGAGGAATTTATAATGTCAAAAAAAGAATACATATACGCAACAGGAAAAAGAAAATCTTCTGTAGCTAGAGTTAATATAATACCTGGTACAGGAAAAATAACTATAAACAAAAAAGATATGAATGAAGTTTATACTTTAGATACTTTAAAAGCAATCGTTTTAAAACCATTTAAAGTTGCAAACTTAATGGAAAAATATGATGTAGAAGCTACTACAAATGGTGGTGGATTTGCAGGTCAAGCTGGAGCTCTTGCTCACGGTATTGCTAAAGCACTTGCTACAACTGATCCAGAAGTTCGTCTTACTTTAAAAAGAAATGGTCTTTTAACTAGAGATTCAAGAGTTAAAGAAAGAAGAAAATATGGTCTTAAAAAAGCAAGAAAAGCACCACAATTTTCAAAGAGATAATCAAGAATATGTTCAAAAGCTCCAAACTCAAAGGTTTGGAGCTTTTTTCTTTTGATAATTGAATTATATACTTTCTTTTTCAAGTAAGAAATCTAATGCATTTATTTGTTTTATTCCATTATGGTATATAACAGGGTTAAAGTCCATAGTTATAAGAACTTTTGGAAAATGATCTTTAATACTCTCAAATGGTTTTAATTCTCTTTTTAAAGTGTTTTCATCTTGAACTGTTAAGGCTACTTGTATATATTTAAGTCCATCTTTATTTGAAACTACAAAATCTATCTCCTCTGTATCACTCTTACCAATATGTATTTCATATCCTCTTCTCTTTAACTCTAAAAATATTATATTCTCTAATATATGTCCCATATCTGTATTGTTTTTACTGCCAAGAAGATAATTTCTAAGTCCTATATCAGATAAATAATATTTTTCTAAAGTTTTTAGATATTGTTTACCTTTTATATCATATCTATTAACTTTGTATAAAATATAACTTTCTGTAAGTGTAGATATATAACTCTCTATAGTATTTATAGAGTTTTTTCTTCCAATAGAAATTAAACTATCACTAATTTTTTTAGTTGAAACTATTGAGCCTATATTATCAAATAAAAATCTCACAACGCTGTCTAAAATCATTACATCGTTTATCTGTTTTCTGCTAATTATATCTTTCATTAAAACAGTTGTATAGATACTATCTAAATAATTATATATTAATTCTTTATCATCATCCAAATTAATTAGATATGGAAATCCACCATTTTGTATATACTTACTATATTTTATTAACAAATCACTATCACCATAATATGATATGTATTCTTTAAAAGATAATGGGAGAATGTGCATTTCCATATATCTTCCTGTTAAATAAGTAGCAAGTTCACCTGATAACATATATGAATTAGAACCAGTTATGTATATATCAACATTATCTTTTAAAAATAAACTATTTACACATTTTTCAAATTCAGGTACCATTTGTATTTCATCTAAAAAAATATAGTTCATATTATTTTTATCCAATTTATTAACTATATATTCATGAAGTACATCACTATTTAACAACTGCTTATTATTATTATCTTCAAAATTTATTGACACAATTCTTTTCTCATCAACACCTGTATCAATCAAATATGATTTATATAATTTTAATATAGTAGATTTTCCGACAACGTCTTATACCTGTTATTACCTTTATTATTTGCTTATCTCGTAATTTTTTTAATTTTTCTAAATAACTTTTTCTTTCTATCATAAAATCACCCTATATATATTATACATTATTTTAAGCAAAAAGTAAAGTTTTTTCATTCTAATGAAATTAATTTTCATTTTGTGACATTTTTTTCATTTATTAATATGTATATTTTTTTGATACATCAAAATAACTTTTAAGTTTTAAATTTTATTTTGATTAAATATATTTATTATTTTAAAATTAGGGGCTCTATGACTTTCTCCGTAATATGCACTTAATATGCAAAAATCAATATAACTACTGAAAATGCTATATTTGTAACTATCAAATAGATAAGCAAAAATATGTTCAAAAGCTCCAAACTCAATAGTTTGGAGCTTTTTATTTTTATAGTTAGTTTTTATATTGTTGATTAACTTATAAATTGTAATTTATCATTCTAATTTCATATATAAAATTGGATAAGGATTCCCTTGTTCATCTGAATCTGTTCTTTTATAGACTTTAAATCCCATATACTCATAGAAACTTTTGGCATTTGGATTTTGCTCATTAACTGTTAATTCATTAATATTATAATTTTCAATACCATAATTTAATAATTGTCTTCCTAATCCTTTTCCTCTTTCGCTATTCGTGATAAATAGCATTTCAAGTTTTTGTTCTTCAATACCCATAAAAACAACTGGAAAATTATCCTCATTTTCGGCAATAATCAAATGTGATATTGCTTTTAATGTTTGTGGCACATATTGCTTAATATTTTCTATTTCATTATCTGATAGAAATAAGTGAGTTGCTTTAACTGAATCTTCCCATACTTCTAATAATTGTTCTATTAGTAATAAATTTCTTTCTTTTACTTCTTTTATTCTCATATCCATCTCACTTTCAAATTACTATTTGTTTAACTAAGTATAACATAACATTATATAAATCTCAAGTATACATTTTTTTATTTAAATGAGCTACTGTTAGAAAATCTCAGAAGATATAAAGCTCTCTACATAATGTACAAGTAATATGCAAAAATCAATATAACTACTCATAATCCTACATTTGTAACTATCTAAGAGATGAAAAACGCACTAAAAATCCCCAAACTATTGAATTTAGGGATTTTTAGTTTTAGTCATTATATATTTTCTAAAAATAACTATCATATCATTATAAATTAATTATTCATTTCAGAAATATATTTATTTGTAATAAAATTGTAATTCTCTTACAGCTGTCCATTTACTACCACCATTTGTCATTATATATAATCTCCAATATTGTGCTTTAGTAGTATCATTTATTTTTATTGTTTGCCAATTTACATTTCTAGCTCCTGTAAATATCCCATCTATCGTGTCATGCCATGATGATTCTTTTGTATAATCATCTCCACCATAACAATATTGGAGTTTACAAGTATATATTCCATCTATACCTGAACTATAATTCATAAATTCTATACTTTCAATATTAACATTTTTTCCAAAATTATATCCAATGTATGCAGGAGCACTATCATCATCACACCAATAAGTTCCATAAGTTCCACTTAAATCTCCATTAAATGCTTTCCATGCTTCATTCCCTGATTGTTCTTTTGATGCGAATATTCTACTATTTGAAGTTGTTTGCAAAGGTATAGTCTGTACTTCATTTTCTCCAGAATTTCCTGAGTCATTTACTTTAATTTTTTCTTCGAAATCAATTTGTAATTCTCTTACTGCTGTCCATCTACTACCACCATTTGTCATTATATATAATCTCCAATACCTTGCTTTAGTAGTATCATTTATTTTTATTGTTTGCCAATTTACATTTCTAGCTCCTGTAAATATCCCATCTATAGTGTCATGCCATGATGATTCTTTTGTATAATCATCTCCATCAAAACAATACTGAATCTTGCATGTATATATACCATCTACTCCCGCACTATAATTCATATATCTTATGGTTTTTACATTAATACTTTTTCTGAAATCATAACCGATATACGCTGGTACATTATCATCATCACACCAATAAGTTCCATAAGCACCACTTAAGTTTCCATTAAAGGCTTTCCATGCTTCATTTCCTGATTCTTCTTTTGATGCAAATATTCTACTATTTGAACCAGTTTGATTAGGGACTGTAGATATAACAGTCTCATATTTATTTTCTTTATCTTCATATACTGCTAAGTTGTAATCAATTTTAAAGTAATAGTTCGAAAAATATACAACAATATAATCTTCTGCATTATTTTTTATAGATTCTTCTATTATTTCTACCTCATTATCTCTCTCTAATTTATATTTTATTTCATTTAATGATGCAATTTTGCCTTCTGCTACTATTTGAGTTTTTAAATTCGATATCTTTGCTTCTAATTCCCTTCTAATTCTTTCATTTGGAGTAATACCTCCTAATTCTATTATTATAGCAGCTTTTTTTTCATCACTTCCAATATAAATTAATTCACCATCTTCTACAAGTATCTCATCATCATATTTTGTAATTTCTGGCACAAATTCTGATACTTTACCATCCATTGAATTTTTATTAAACTCTTGATTAGTTTTTAAATATTGATTTTGCACATAAAGATTTAATTGTTCTTGTATTAGTGCAACATCATTTCTAAATGATGCCTCTTTAGCATTTTCAATTGGATTGTTTTTTGTAATAGTTAATATTACAGATCCTGCTAAAATTATTATTACTATTATCGTTACTATTAACGTTATTAAAGATATTCCAGTTCTTTTCATAATTCTCCTTAAATATATAGCCTATAGAAAATAAAAAAAGTTTATTAAAACCACTAAAAAATAGTATTTTAAAACTAGAATAATTTCTATTTATTTTTATAATTTATATAAGTATACCTGCTATTTCTATAAAAGTAAATATATGAGTGTGTATGTAATAGAAATTTCTTTTTCTTGTAACAAAAAAGAAATTTTTTTAGATATACAAAAACAAACTTAATAGTTAAACTTTTTTATTAGTAACTTATTTCTTTAATTTAAAATATTATTAATTATATATTTTCTCATATAACAATTTCAATATTTTTATTATTTCTATGTCATATATTTTTTTACTACATTCAAAGTGTAATATTTTATTCCTTAAGTCAGGAAGCAATGTTAATAATTCATCCAGTCTTTGTTTATTTTCTATACATGAACTCCATCTTCCACTGCCTAACCATGCTAGTTTATCTGCATCTTTAACCATCCAACCTTCCAAAGTTTGTGGTATCATATTCCATTTGTGAAACTCTATCGCTTTTGAACACATATATATAAAGTTATTATCATAATTTAATTTCTTCATCTCTTCTTCTAATAACTTAGCGCTTAAATGTTCATGTCCATTTGATACCTGTGTTCTTCCGACATCATGCCAATATGCACCAATTATACAAACTTCAGTATTAACTTCAACATCCACACTTTCTAATATTCTCTTCATATAATAAACCACATCATTCATATGATGTATATCATGTTCTCTATCTAAAATAGTGTTCATTTGACATTTCGCTATATCAATTAATACCTTATGCTTTTCTTCAATTTCCTTAAATTCCATATATTTCTCCTAACTTTAAAACAAAAAATATAATACTTAATATAATAATAACATATACATAATTTAAAATCAAATTTTATCAAAGCTTAAAAAATTAATATATAATATGAAAGTAATATATAAACATATATTACTACTAGTAATACTACATTTGTAACTATCAAAGAGATCAATAAGCTTTTCATAGAAATAAGAGGTCAGCACAATTGTACTCACCTCTTATTTCTATATTCCTTTTATTTCTTTAATCCAGTCTGTCATATGACAATCTGGAATTTTTTTGTTTCCGATAGTATACTCATTATCATGTCCATGACAATCACTACCACCACTGACTTTGTAACCATGCACTCTGGCTTGTTCAAGCAAAAAAAATGTCTGCTGTTCTGTAAATGTAGTATATATTGCTTCTACTCCATCAAGAGTTTTTCCATTATAGCTTAAATTCATGATATTATTTAGTTCGGAAGTAAAATCAAACTCGTACTTAAACCCATGAGCTATAAAAGTTAAAGCTCCAGCCTCACTAGAAAATCTTATAATACTCTCTATTGAAGGCATGATTGAGGAGTAATCTACATAAAAAATACTGTTAGGATTAAAAACACATTTCCGTATAAATTTCCCTAATTCAGTAGCTCCCTCTAGATACTTTGAATTTGATTCATACCCAGAAATAGCATTGAAAAACATGCTGCTTACCCTATCGTTTGGTCTTACAAAAGTTTCTTTATCATATTGTAGTCCATTACTCTTCAAAATCTCCATATATTTTTTAAAAAGAAATTCTTGTTGCTCACGATTCGTTGGAATATACTCTCTTTGTTTTTGTTTCATAATAGCAATATCAAATCCGTATGCCAGAATCTCAATTCCAACACCGTTATATGTTGTTGCCATCTCAGTGCCTGCAATGATCTTGATATCTCCCCCACATTCTTTTAATGCATTAATATTGTTATATGCATTACAATTATCGTGGTCTGTTATTGAAATAATATTCTGACCTTTTAAACGTGCATTAGTAATAAGTTCAATAGGTGTATACAAGCCATCAGAACAAATAGTATGTGTATGCAAATCTGCTTTCACATTATTTTCCTCCTAATCATTTTTTGAATAATTTAATTAAAATAATATCATTAATTATAACACAAAAGAGTCAAAAAGACAATGTTCTATGTAAATTATTAATTTCAGATGAATTCTATTCCGTGAATTAAAATTGTACAAGGTAATTTTTCCATGGCTACTACATTTTACTCAATAGTAGCAAGTCGATCTTTTTTAGTAAAACTATATAGCATTAGAAATATTAATTCTTCTGATTTTTTTATCTGAAAAAGATGCTTGAGCATTTGCTCAAGCATCCCTAGACATATGTGAACCATTAAGTTTTCTGATAACCTCAAAATCTTCTTCATAATAGTTACGATATTTTTTCCAATACTGATCTATTAACTGGTTACAAATTTGCTGTCCACTGTAAGGCCATACATGTTCTAATTTCTTAGCATTACCATCAACAAAGGTAAGTAAATCAGTAAAATATTTACCTCTATATTTAAAATGGCAGTCCGATAATATGTAAGTACAGCCTACAAACAATGCATCCGACTTTTTGTGTCTTAGTAGTAAATATTGAACAGTATTACTGTCAATTCCGGCACGCGCAATGTTTGGATTAAATTCAATAAATGATGGAATATCCGATTCCGTGGGAACATACTTTTTCCCTTTAAAAATGTAACATTTATTACGTTCTTCTACTTCTCCAATATAATATCCTTCTTGTGTTATACCATCACCAATAGTTATTTTACGGCTTGCATATGTATTACTGATATACCGGTTATTCTCACCTTTAATAAAATAAGCAATAGTCATAATAACTTCCTCCTAAATATTATTGGAATAATAATAGCGAAAAATATTTAGCTATCATACTTATTCACTTATTATAATTATAACATATTTATTATGTAAAGTAAATAACTTTAAAAACTTTCTACATAATATGTGAGTATTATGCAAAAATTCATATAACATTCGTAACAATCAAACGGTAGTAAATAATATATTAAAAGCTCCAAACCGATAGTTTAGAGCTTCTGAATTTTAATAATTTGATGTATATTATTAACTATTTTCATATTTAAGTACTTCACAATTTTTTAATTTATAATTTTTATAATTTCCATCTTCAGGTTCTCCCTCAAAGTAACATCTAGCATATATACTTACACCTCCGTGTGTGACAATAAGTATATTTTTTTCTTTATAATTTTTAATTATATAATTAAAAAAATCTGCTATTCTTCCTTTAAATATTTGCAGTGCTTCGATACCAAAACTTGTATCATTTGGATTAGTAAAATCCGGCATATATTCCCATTCTGATTCTAATTTACCTTCTAACTCGCCATTGCATCTTTCAACTAAACGATCATCTTTAATGATTTGTTCATTATTACAAATTATTTGAGCAGTTTTATATGCACGCTTTAATGGACTCGAAAAAACTTTATCAAATTTAATATCTTTCAGTTGTTCTCTTATTTTTTCAGCTTGCTTAATCCCTACTTCATTTAATTCAGTATCTGTTCTACCTTGACATCTTCTTTCAGCATTCCAGTATGTCTGTCCATGTCTAACTATATATATCATTTTTTAATTTCTCCTTCCTTTAGAAGTTTCATCTCCGAATAATTTAATTTGTAAATCCCATTTAACTAATGATCATATTTTAACATATATTTTAGGTTTTATCAAGTTTATGTAAATTCCACTTGTAGTAATTATCCCTCAGTATAGCAACGAGCTTTACTTTGCAACCTCTAAGGAATTGATAGGAGCATTCTTAAAGAAATATTCATGTACCAATAGTCGCGAGCTAGTTCCTCTTAAAAGAATCATATCTTCTTCTATTATTTTTTCTCTTATTATTAATCCATTTTTACTTATAATTTTCTATATATTTATTGTCTTTTAAATTTTACTGCAAAAACTATATAATATTACCTCCCCATGTTGAATGTACTAAACCATTTTGGTATGATTTTTTCATACGAATAACTCCCCTCTATATTTCTTATTTAGTTGCCTAAATCTCTTGTATTATATCATATTGGAGTTGTGTTTTTACTTTCATCACAACTATAAGTTTTCTATTTTCACCAGCATAAGGGGAGGATTTCCCTGATTCCATAAAAACTGTAACTAATCAATATTTTAGTTACAGCCAAGATTTAATAAATTTAATTTACACTAAAGGATACATCATCTAAATCTAAAGACTGTTCTCCTTGTGCAGTAACTTCAAAACTTATTATTGCACTTGTCACATTCAATGGTGCTTGTGATGTTATGATTCTGTAATATGCAAAATCTCTATTATCGTTTGTTATATCTTGTTGTCTAACAGTTACAGTTCCTCCAACAACATCTCCCATTGGAGTTACAAAAGTAACAGTTGCTGTAAGACCTACTTCTGAGCCCTCTCCACGTGCAAAAAAAGATAGTTCATAAAAACATCCTCCATTTACTGTACTAACAGTTTGTGTTAAAATAGCTCCATTTTCAAGGTTTACTGATGAATTACCAGAATGGACTCTTCCTTGTGCTGTTTCTTCTGAAACCTCAGTTGGAGTTGTAGTATTCCATCCATTTGGAATATCACCTGTAAATTCTTCCATCCCACCATTAGTTATTTGTTCCCCGATAGATTCACATGCACATTCACATATCCCTGTTGGACCTGTTGGTCCTGTTAGTCCTGTTGGACCCGTTGGACCTGTTGCTCCCGTTGGACCCGTTGGACCTGTTGCTCCTGTTAGTCCTGTTGGACCTGTTGCTCCTGTTGGACCTGTTGGACCCATTGCTCCTGTTATACCTGTTGGTCCCGTTGGTCCTGTTGAGCCTGTTGGTCCCGCTGGACCTGTTGGACCTGTTGGTCCCGCTGGACCTGTTGGACCTACAATGCAACAACTGTTACAAGACATATTTAATGGACAACAATCACAATAATTATCACAACAATTTTCCATATATTTTTTTGACATAAAATGTCCCTCCATCTATAATATAAAACAATTATTTGCTTTATATTATAGTATATTACACATGTGGTGATTATGGTTACATAATTACCGCATGTGTAATAATACTTTTATTAATTATATTTATTCTTTAGTATTTTTATTGCATTACAATGTTTAACCTAATTCCTTATATTAAAATATTTAATAAGATATATAAAACTTCCTTTATATTATAGTATATTACAAATATCAAAAATATAAATAAAACCTTACTTACTTAATTTATTAACTAATAAATTATAATTTGAATATATAGATTATTATAATAATAAAAGGATTAAGGGCAAACTAAAAGGAATGAGCCCTGTAAATTACAGAATTCATTCCTTGTCAGTTGCTTAATATAAACCTTAATCAAAAAGTGTCTAACTTTTTGGGGTCAGTTCATAACAATTGGGGTATCTTATTATATAATTATAGCATTTTTAATTTATAATGTACAACATCTTTTGATTGCCATACATCAAATCCATTACCAGCATATTCTCTCAATCTTTTGCTAATGACAAGATCATTAAATAAGTTAAGTTCTTTCTGAAGCTCTGAATCATTTTTTATTGCTATACCAAAATTCCACCCAATATAATGATCCAAAAACTCATTTATAAAGTATTTTTTAGCTTCAAAAACCTGATCCACTTTTACCTTATCATTACGAATAGAATCCTTTGTAAGTACTAGACTAGCCTTTCCTATATATTTGGCTTTAATCTCATCATCTAACCTAGCGGCAAAACCTGCTGATGCAATAAATATATCTTCATCAATATACTTGACATACAGTCTAATCATTTGCAAAAGAAGACTGCTTAAATTAATAATTTCCTTGAAAGAAGATTGATTATCCATTATCATTTTTGGTTTTCTTTTAAATCTGCCATACCATTCAATTGGACAAGTAGGTAATCCATCATTAGCTGGATGTAATAAAATATATTTGCCCTCTCCAACAAAAACTCTGTTAACACCTTCATTTTTTTTATCCATTTTTTTAACTTTAACTTTTGATATATATTCAATATCATTTTCCAGTGCTATATTTTCTGCATTAATTGTTTTATATCCTAAATCAGAATTTTTTCTTAACATTGTCACAATCTCCTTTAAAATTATTTTATTGGATATAATAACTTGCCTTAGCAAGATATTAAAATTATATATGTATATTATATATTATCTTTATGTAAGTTTCAACTTTTTTACATCCTAATTTTATTAATTCATTCATTATTTTAATATTTTTTTAAATATATATTAATATTATGTTTAATAGTCCCCTTTGCGTAGGATACTGTAATATACAAAAATCTATATAAACACTATAGTACTAGGTTTATAAATATTAAAAAGCTTCAAACTCAATAGTTTGAAGCTTTAACTTACTAAATTTTCATATTTTTAAATCATTTTCTAATATTTATAATAGATTATTAAGTTTATAATTTAATTCCCATAGTGCTGTTTTATTACTATCATATTTCAATTTATTTTTAGCATCCTCATATTCTAACCATTCAAATTTATCATGTTCATGAGATAAAATTATATTCTCTTTTGTAGCATCAATTCCAAAACAATGTTCATAAATTAAACACTTATCACTTCCCCATAAAAATTCTTTAACAACATTTAACACAGGTATAGTTGCTATAGATTCTAATTCAATAACATTAGCAAAATAGCTTATTCCAGCTTCTTCATTTGCTTCCCTTTTACAGGCCTCTAAATATGTTTCTTCATCTTCAACCCCACCAGCAATTCCTTGCCAAACTTCATTTTTGAAATCTGCACGACGAAAGATAGCATATATATACTTACCTGATTCATCTTTTTTATATGGAAATGCTAAAATTTGATGCGGTTTTCTCATACTATTCACCTCACTATAATTTAAATAGAAATATAAAAAATCCAATACTTAACATTTAATACTTTAAATATATTATTTTTCAGTAGTTATCTGAATAATAAATCTTAATTAGCTATTCTTCCATTCCATTAAATATTCATATTCTCCTGTAGTTTCTTCAATATTTTCTAATTTAACTATAAATCCTTCCCTCTTATAAAATTCTATTGCTCTTTTATTATTTTTATATACATTCAAATTCAATTTATTCTTTATTTTTTTTGCATAATCCAATAATTGCTTACCAATCCCTTTAGATTGTTCTTCTTCTAATACAAATATTCCTTCTATATAATTATTATTTAATCCAATAAATCCTTTTATATCTTCGTACTCTTCGCTTACATAAACATATATTTCCGCAGTAGGCAATATACTTTTTACAATTTCAAAATTATCTTTCCAATAACTTTCTTTAATAAATTTATGGGCTCTAATATTAGTATCTATCCATATTTGCATAATTTTATCTATATCTTTTTCATTGAAATTTCTAATCATTTTTATATTCTCCTAACACTAATATTTGTATTACTAATCTATAGCTTTGCTGATTTTTCTATCTTTTTTATCCATAAATAATAAAAAAGCAATCCTATGATTACACAAACAATAGCTCCTGCAATTCTAGCAATCCATACATTTACACCTATATTGTTCAGTATATTCATTGCAAATGTACCTATCCAAACTGAACATATTAGAGAAATAATCCATTTTACTGTAATGTAATTTAATCTATTTTTATTCATAACATTTTCCTCCTCTATATTAACGAATGGAAATAAGAATCATAGCCATGATAATAATCACTAAAGATAAAATAAATATTATTTTCAATAGTTTATTATTTTTTATAACCTCGGTTTCGACATTATTAACTTTTTGTTGTAATAAGTCTTGAATATCGTTATCAACAAGTACATCTATACTAGTTTGCAATACTTTTGATAACATTAATAATTGTTTAGCATCTGGTATTGTTTCACCTAACTCCCAATTAGAGATTGTTTGCCTTGTTACTCCCACTAATTCGCCTAATTTCTCCTGTGAAATTTGTAATTTTTTTCTTAATTTAAAAATATTACTTCCTAAATTCATAATAGCTCCTTTCGTAATAATTATATATTACTATTCTATTATTTTCTACCAAACATCTTTTGAAACTTGTCAAACATTTTTAACATTTAACAAATTACTTAATATTAAATAATTTATTAATTCAAAGAAGATTGACTAATTATATAAAATTCATCTTGACTTGGTTGATAATTTTTTTCCATCTTTTCTAATCCATCATCAAAAATTTGTGCTTGATTCTCATCAAGTTGCATAACTGGACTATCATGATAAATCCATTTTCTTCCATCTAATACATCAGGTTTTAGTTCTTTTACCATCATAGCTGCTGGGTATTTACCATCTTCAAGACATACGTTAAATTTTTTACAGCTCTTAAAGCCTCTACTCACATAATTGTTTGGATTTCCAAATATAACTATAACATCATAGCCAAGTTCTATAGCCTTTTCAAAAGAATGTTGTAATAACATTTTTCCATATCCCATTCTTTGATATTCTGGCAAAATACAAAGTGGACCAAATGTCAAAATCTCTTTTTCATTTCCATCTTCATCTACTAATTTTGCTTTTGTATAAATTATATTTCCAATAATATTATCATCAATTTCAATTACAAGGTCTAATTCTGGTAAAAAATCTTCATGTTCTCTCATAATGTGAACTAAGTAATGCTCATAGCATCCTGGAATATATAAATTATAAAAAGCTTTCCTTGTAATCTCTTCTACTTTCTTATAATCTTTCTTTTCTTCATTTCTAATATTAATCATTTAAACTAACTCCTTTTCTTTGAAATAATTAAGATATAATTTTATATATTTTACATTAAAGCTGTACTCATATTCTACCATTTTTTCTCCACCTAAATTTTATTATTTTTTACTCAATAACCCTTCACAAGTATTAATAATTATTTCTTTTACTAATTCTTTATTTTCAACATCACTTACTAGATACATAGGTTTTGCATTTTGATAAGGTATTGCTTCTTCCATATTATAAATTTTATTGCTGTCTACTATCTTAACAAGAAATCTATCATCGTATATACCACCAAATAGAACATTAGTATAATAAAGCAAATATTCTCCCATCATTGGTTTACAAGTAATATTACTTAATATATCTAATTGTTCTAAAATAAAATCTCTATAATCTTTTGTTGTTGCCATTTTATCAACTCCTTAGTAATTCATTATATAATTACTTCTTCTAACCATTTTTCATAATATTTTAATTGTTCTTCAGTATGAAAATAGTGCTCACCATTTTCTAGTATATCTAGTTTGCAATTATATTTTTTGGAAAAATCTTTTATAATTTTTTTGTCCTGCATATTATCTTTATCACCATATAATATATACGTATCTGTATTCCATTTTGTTATTGGATTTTCCTTTACATATTCATAATAATCCCAATACAATGTCTGTCCAAAATCAGTTTCTACTTTTTGTTTTTCTTTTAATAATTCTTCATTAGTATTACTCCATAACATCATATTATCGATTAATATCTTCATATTAACAATTGGTGATAAAAATAAGCACTTATTTATTTTTTCACATTTATAAGATAATAATCCAAAATATGCACCCATACTACAAGCAAAAATATTTATTTCATTATAACTATCTTTTGCATATCTAATTATTTCTTTAAGATCTTTTATACAATTTTGAACAACACACAAGCATTCTTTATCATCTTTTCTTTCACCATGTTCAGGCAAATCAAAGCTAATCACTTGGTAATCATAATTTATGCACTTCTGTGCTAACATTTCTATTACCTTATCTTCTTTATTGGACATATTCCCATGTATTGCAATAAAGACTCTTGAACTACTTTTTCCCCATATTATTGATGGAATATTATTAATTTTTATTCTTTCTGTTTGCATAAAATTCTCCTTAGATTGTAATTTATTTAATTTAAAATAATAGATAACACATAATTAAAGTTTTTTTGTAAAGCAAATTATTCTGTTTGCTTCTTCAAATCCGCATTTTTCATGAAATTCAAAACTAGATTTATTATCTATTTCACAGTCACTTGCTATTTCTGTACAATTATTTTCTATAGCCCATTGTTCACAATTTCTTAAAAGATCACTGGCTAATTTATTTAATCTATATTCTTTCTTTACAAAAATTCCTTCCAGATATGCAACAGGACTTGTTTTTGTACCTTCAACATAATCATTTCTTAATTGACATTGCACAAATCCAACAGGAATATTTTCATAATAAGAGATAAAAATTACACCTTTATTTAAAGATATATATTCTAAAAATTCAGCTTCCAATTCATCTAAACTATGATTTTTCCATAATTCTATTGCCAGACTTGCTATTATTTTATAATCACTTTCAATTGCTTTTCTTATCATTTTGTTCTCCTAAATTACTATTTATTATAATAATATCATATATTCCTTATTTTTCAATATTATATTTATACTTTTAATTAAATATAGGTAAAAAAATGTACCGCTATTATAGCAGTACATTTTATCCCAACTTTTATTTTTTCATTTTTAAGAAATCTTCTTTATTGTCTCATCAATTAAGTCAATAAATTCTTGTGTTCCCCTAAGAATTTCCTTTAAAATTTTTATTGATTTTCTAAATAATTAGTTCTCATTAAACCTAATGTCATAAAATTATCTGCTTTGTTCATAAAAGCCTTCATATTAATATTTTAATTTATCTCTAATTATTTTTCTAACCTCATCCAATCTTTTTGTAACAAAATCAGGATGATCTTTTATCCACTTTTTGTTTAATGGAGATGGATGGGGTAAAACAATAGCTGTTTTATTATTATATATATTATTTTCAAATATAAGTTGTTCATATTGTTTATCGGGGAAAAAGACTTTAGCTGCTTTAGCACCAATTATTATATATAACTCATTATTTACTAATTCTATTTCTTTTTTTACCCATTTATCAAAGCAACATTTAGGTGGTTGCTTATCATTGCCGTTTCTATCTTTTCCAGGATAGCAATGAGCTAATGCTCCTATATAAAAGTTATCGGTATTATAGAATATCTCATCAGTTATTTGATACCATTCATATTTTAAAGTTTTACCACTCATATCAGTAAAAGGCTTTCTAGATGTATTTACATTATTAGAAGGTGCTTGGCTGATTTGAACAATTTTTGAGTTTTCACTTCCAAAAAATATAGGATGTGGTTCAAATCCAAATTGTTCTTTACAATATCTACATTTTAAAATTTCATTTTTTATATCTTCAAACATTTAATTCATACTCCCCAAAAATTTAATAGATAATTACTTACTAAATTATAAATAAAAAATAATACAGTAAATTTTCATTTCACATTTCAACGAACTTAAATTTTGTCACTTCAAGCTTATCTCTTAGATATTTTATTATTATGTATTTTATAGTTTTAAATTCTTTTTCTTATTTCTTCAATAATTTTGCTCATGTATGTTTTATTTGAAATTGTTACTTGGCTATCTTTCTCATTCACAATTCTTTCAAGTTCCTTAAATGAAATATATTTTAGTTCACTTAACTCACTATACTGTATTTTATATTCTTCCAGTCTCGTATCTGTTTTTGTGATATACATATATGTAAAATTGTTGTTTATTAGATTATTAGATACTACATTAGATATTTTCTCAATACTAATAAAATCTAAGTCCTCTATTTTAGCTTTAAAACCTAATTCTTCTTCTAATTCTCTTAATACTGCTGTTTCTACATTTTCTCCTGCATCAACATGTCCGGCACAAATAGCCCATTTGTTAGGTTCTTGTATTTTATTTGCAGATCTTTTTTGCAATAATATTTCTCCTTCTTCATTTATAATCCACACTGCTACTTCTCTATGCCAAATTCCTTTTTCATGTATTATGTTTCTTTCTTCTTTTTTTCCTATTAAGTTATTATTTTCATCCACTATATCAAGATACTCCATATTACAACCTCCATAAAATCTATCTGCTACATATACCATTATCAATGATTATTAAACAAATTATATCATATATACTTAATATTTCAAGTTATATAAATTAATTTTGCGTACTAGTCTATTTTTTTTCATATTCGTTACTAGTTACTAATACATCAGAAGTATCAATTCTTAATGCAAAATATGGCTGTTTTTCCTCTTCCTTTAAATATAATAAAAATGTATCATCAAAAATAAATTTTCTCCTGTATATCTAGATTGTTTATCAATCATTTCTTTATAATTATCTTCAAATGATTTTCCTATTCCGTCTGTTTTATATAAATATACTTCTTCTTTTTCTTTTGTTTTTAACTTAATTGCAAAATCCTTATCTGAATTATAAAATAATACTTCTATATTAATGCTTGCATTTTGTATCGTATCTGGTTCAATTCCAAAATATTTTATCTTTACTTCTGAATTTCCAAAGGTATTATCTTCTAAAGTAGGAAATTTTTCTAGATAATTAAATTTTTTTTTTAACATTGCATACAAAACATAATATTCGTCTGATTTCCAATCACATTTATCTATAATACTACTTGTTTCATTAAACTTTTTCTTTATTCCTTCTTCTATTTGATTTTTTAATATCAAATTTTCTTTTCCATGAATTTTAAAATATGAATTAGCATTTAGTTGATCTATTGTAAATGATTGCTTATTTAATTGCTCTGCCAGTTCTGAATATCCATTTTCAAATTCAATATTACCTTTTATCACATCATTCATAAAGTCGTTCCATACTAAATTAAATGTTCCAACCCATACTTTATTTGTATCTATTGTAGATATTTGACTTGTAAATGTTGGTGTAATTTCTGCATTATCTTTGATTTTTTCATAAACTTGTGATACAGCATATATAACTCCAGCCATTAAGGCGGACAAACACATTACAATAATAAATACTTTCAATGATTTATTCATTTTTTCATATCCTTTTTTTATCAATATTTTTCTTAATTCATTTTTCCCTCTATGAACATAATTTTTTACATCTTGTTCAGATATGTTAAGAATGTCTGCAACTTCCTTATATGAAAGACCTCCTATTTTAACTAAATAAACAGAGTCTCTGAATTTTTCATTTATAAGATTAATGGATTCAATAATATCTTTTTTTGTTTCTTGTTTTGCAATAGTTTCAAATATATCGTTTTCAATATAAAGAGATGGGTCATTTAAGTATTTTTCTGTTATATCATTTCTTCGTTTTTCTTTATTTATATACGAAATTGCCTTACTTTTTGCTATTAAATATATATAATATTTTAAACTTCCACTATTTTCATTATATTTATTTTTTAATATATAAATAAATACCTCTTGAGTAATATCCTCAGCTTTTTCATAATCCTTAACTATTCCAAAGATAAAATACTTGATTTTATCTTTATATTTTAGATAAAAGGTTTTAAAAGATTCAGTATTACCATTTAAATAATCATTATATAGTTTTTTATCTACATCTATATCCATTTTTCACCTCTTTTAGTAATATATACTTATTAAAATTCAAAAAGTTTCAGAATTCTATAAAAATACAAAAATATTTATTTTTATTGCTGTAATACGAATGTAGCTACAATCTTTATCAAGTATATCATAAGTTAACCTAATTCTCAATTATATATTTATATGACATGTCATAATCCAGTTTAATTGATATATTTAAAAATGGTAATAAAAAAATCATTAGGTTATCTAACACCTATACAATTTAAACAAAAAGAATTAGAAAGATTAGAAAAAGAGAAAGTATTGCAAAATTAATTACAATACTTTCCACAGTGGTTTTCTTTTACATGTCTAACTTTTTGGGAATAGTTCAAATAGACAGTGTTTTTTTAATAATATATTTAGAACAGATTAACACCTAAAAATTTAGATAATACAAAATTAAATACAAAAATAATTGAACAAATTCCTACAAGATATCCAAAAGCCCGTATTATCGAATTTGAATCTTTAGTCATACGAGTATAAATTTCACCAGTTGCACCTACAAAAATGATTAATACAATTATTACCCAACCAGGTTCTTCTAAATTCATTATAAAACCTCCATAATGTTATTTGATGTTCGTATTATAACATATTTTTTGCAAAAAGTAAACTTTATAGAAAATGAGAAAATCACTTAGCATAGTAAATTTTTATATTTGATTGAGTAATTTATTTAATTATTGTTTTATTATAATATGTTCAAAAATATAATTGTTATCGATTAATTTTTTCTTTATAAATTCCGGTTTAAAATCAATATCTTTTAATAGAGATATATCTAACCATTCAAATTTATGAGTTTTAATTTCACCTTTATCGTTTTCCGTTCTTGAATAATTACTTAATGGCACTTTGTCTAAATTATCAGGTTTAACAATATAATAAAGACCAATTTCATGAGTGTTTAAACTATTTTTATCTAAATAAAAATTTTCTACTATTGCTAATTCTTTATCTATTGAAACTAAAATCCCAGTTTCTTCTAACATTTCTCTTATAACTGCTGATTTACTATCTTCCCCTATTTCAACATGTCCTCCTGGCAAACAGTATGAAACGTTGTCTTCCCTCTTAATTGTTAACACCTTTCCATTATAAATAATAACTCCATTTACTTTATATTTAAATTTTTGCCTATCCGTAATAATTTTTACATCTTCCATAAAAACCTCCTTTAAATAATATTTTACTATAATATCAAATAAATCATATAAAATCAATATAAATTATTTTATAAAGTATATTAGAATAGTTATAAATATAGAATTAATAACATAAAAATAATTCAAGTCTATTGACATATTATGTAAAGTAATGTATAATTTTATTCATAAATAAATTTATTATTTTTATGTATCTTAATAATTCCATAAAAAATTCACCTAATTAGGAGGAAAAAGATGAAGAAATTAATCAAACTTTCAATTATTATTATGGCGCTTTTCATTGTAATTACTGGCACATCACCTAGTGCATACGCGGCACCAAAAATTCCTGCGGGTACAAATGATTTCTATGTTAATGATTTTGCAAATGTTTTTTCAGATGAAGAAAAAGACACACTGATGCAAAGGGCTGTTGATCTTGCAACTCAACCTGAAGGTATACAAATTGTAGTTACTACTATAAAGTCTCTTGGTGACAATTCAATAGAAGATTATGCAAATGCTATGTATAATCAATATGGAATCGGGAAAGATGATATGGGTTTGCTTATATTACTTTCTACAGAGGATAGAGAAATAAGAGTAGAAACTGGAAAAAGTATGGAATCATATATTAATGATTCAAAGGCTGGTAGATTCATTGATAAATACGCTATACCAAAGTTAAAGGATGATAAGTTTAATGAAGGATTACTTTCATTACAGGACGAATTTATAAAGGAAATTAAAACTGTTATTAAAAAAGAGAAATCTTCTCCAATTGAAGAGAAAGAAACTCCTAAACCTTTATTAGTATTAAATTCCAATGATATAGCGATTGCCGCAGTATTCTTTATTTTTATCGGAGCTATAATAGGGATAATATTAACTATTCGAAAAAAAACAAAAATAATACTAGAAAGGGATGAAGAAATATCTAGACTTCTTTTTAAGTTAAATAATATTGAACATGAGTTTTCTCAAAAAAATGAAATACTTGCTCAAGAAAATCGGTCTATTTCTGGAAAAATGAAAAAAATTACTAATAAGTATAATGAACTTAATGATAAATTTATAAAATTAAATGACAGATATACTCGAGGAAAGATTTTATTTCCTAATATTGATGAAATGATTAATGAAATGATTGAAGAAGAAGTTAGACAATATGATATGAAAAAAGCAGCTTCATTTGATACAAATATACAGCAATTTTATTCATTATCGGCTAGTAAAGAGAATGTTACAAAATTTGAAAAAGTATTAAATGAGTATGAAGATCTAAATAAAGAGCAAAAAAGTTATATTAAATCTGATATTAAAATTATTAAATCTCTTTATGAACAATCAAAGCAACTACAATACAAATATTTTGCTAACGCTGCTGCTACATCTATTTCTGCAATTATTTCTAAGATTAAAGTTGCAAAAGAAGAAAATATTAGAGATCTTGAAAAAGCAAATAATCTTTATAATGCTCTTAACCCTAATAGCAAGGAATATTTTGACAAAAATATTCTTGAAAAAGTTGCTAAATTTCTAACACAAGCAAAAAAAGATAAAGAAGAAAATGAAGAAAGAGAACGAATTAAAAGAATACGTCTGCAAGAAGAGGAAGAGCAAAGAAGACTTAACTCTTATAATTCTAACGACAATTTTGGTGGTTCAAGTGGCTTTGGCGGTTTTGGCGGAACCTCTGGTGGTGGTGGTGCTTCAAGGGGATTCTAAATATTTATCAATTTAAATTAGAAAAAAGATATTATGTGTAATTAAACATAATATCTTTTTTCTATAATATATACTTTATTAATAATTCATAATTTTAAAATAGCATATTAATTATGAATTATTAGAATTCAACTTTTGGTGCATTTTCTGAGCCTTCATCAGCCTCAAAGTATTTTTCATCAACAAAGCCATTCATATTTGCAATAATGTTTGATGGGAAAACCTTAATTCTCTTATTATATATGGCAACCTTGTCATTATATTTTTCTCGTGCTATATTGATACGATTTTCTGAACCAGCAATTTCATCCATTAAAGCAATAAAATTTTCATTTGCTTTCAAATCTGGATAGTTTTCTTGAATAGCTAATAGTCTTCCCAGTGCCGATGACAAGCCATCATTTGCAGATTCTATTTCATTTAGATTTCCTTCAGAAATCGCGCCTGCTAACTTTGATCTTGCATCAGCAATATCAGTAAATACAGTTTCTTCATGCGCAGCATAACCTTTTACTGTTGCCACAAGGTTGGGAATTAAATCGCTTCGCCGTTGCAATGTAGATTGCACTTGACCTTGTTGGTATTTGACGTCTTCGTGTAATTGTACAAGTGAATTATTTGTACTAATACCCCAGATAAGTATAAGGGCAAAAATTGCTGCTAAGGAAATTAAAACTTTAGTCCCAGTTTTCATTATTAAATCCTCCTATAAAGTTATTATGAATAAAACAATAGTAATACACCATTTCTAAATTATCTTGATGCGCCACCTCCTCCAAAGCTTCCACCGCCAAAACCACCACCGCTACTTCCTCCACTATCTGAAGAACTAATAAAAGCAAAAAAATCAACGACAGCGCCATCAGTGTAGTGATTAATTACAGCAAGTGCTAATAAAACTACTATTATTATAAATATAATTAGTCCCCATGGTATAGGAGTGGGATCAGATACTGTAATATTACCATCAACACCCTCAATTTTGACATTATTGTCCAGTGCGATAACATTAATTACAGCTTGAACAGTTTCTACTGTGGCCTCTACATACTTATCATCTTCCCTGTTAGGTACAAAAAATTCATCAAGTATTCTACCGCATTTTGAATCATTAAGTATTCCTTCAAGCCCTTTTCCAATTTCTAATCTAACACGTTCATCTGAACGCGACATTAAAAGAAGAATTCCATTATCCTCTTCTTCCTTACCTATGCCCAATCCATTAGCTACTGTTATGCTGTAATCTTCAATTTCTCTGTCTAAGAGACTCTTTACAGTTACAACAGCAAATTCAACATCAGTCTTTTTTTCAAGATCTACAAGCATATTGTTTAATTGACTTTCGACAGAATCATTAAATAAATCATCATCATCATAAACATATATATCTGCTTGGGATTTAGGAATTGGTATTTCTTCATTAGTGGCACAACCACTAAGCATAAAAATTTGGCTTACAAGAATTAAAAGAAAAACAAAATAATACCTCCGCTTCATAAATTCATCCTTTCTATAATTATAGTAATGCAAAAATAAATCTTTTAATATTATACCATATTAATATTATTTTTTCAATATTTATGTTAATCTTTTCACTTTTATCATCAATATTTGCTTGATATGTTTTGATACAGTAACTTTATTTAATAATTATCCACCGGTTCAACCGGTGGTTTTTAATGACGCCTATAAGGCTCTATTCCTGCAAGCCCTTAAGGACTTCCATTTTGTTCGACAACTGCGCTAAATATTACTTGCTATCCTTAAAAGGATCCTCGAATTCTTTCATTGTAATCTGATCTGTTGCTATATCCTCATTAACTTGGTTTCTTATATATTCTTGTATTACTCGCTTATTTTTTCCTACTGTACTTACAAAATATCCTCTACACCAAAAATTTCTATTGCTATATTTATATTTTAAATTTGCATGTCTTTCAAATATTATCAATGTTGACTTCCCTTTTAAATATCCCATAAAACTTGATATTGATAACTTTGGTGGTACGCTTATTAAAAGATGTATATGATCTGTACATGCTTCTGCTTCTATCAATTCCACTTCTTTTCTGTTACACAAGTCTCTTATTATTTTACCTATCTCTACCTTTAATTTTCCATATATTACTTTTCTTCTATATTTTGGTGCAAATACCACGTGATACTTGCATTCCCACTTTGTGTGTGCTAAACTATTCATATCGTCTTTCATACGATAACATCTCCCTTTATTTTATAATTTGTTGCCGAACGACTATATTATATCATAAAAGGAGATGTTTTTATTTTTTACTTTTTTCATTGCTAAAGCTATTTAGAACCACATGTATAACATGTGGTATTCAATAATCTAATTAAAAAGCTACAAGTAAAGCAACTTGTAGCTTAACAAAATTTTATATGTTAAATTCTAATTTTTATTTACTCAACTGATTTTAAAGATTCAATCATATCAATAGCTTTTATTTTAAAATATGTAACAATTTGCATTATAATTGAAAAACTAAAAGTCATAGTTGCTGCATACATATAACTAGATATTTTTATTTGTTTTGAAAATACCATACTATCAATATTAAACAAATCCATAACATACCCATGAATTATAGGGGTTATAAATAGTCCTATTATTATTCCTATAATGACTGTAATAATAGCTTCTCTATAAATGTATCCATTAGATTCATTATCCTTAAATCCTAACACTTTTAATGTTGCAATTTCTCTTGTTCTTTCACTTATATTAATTGATGTTAAATTATATAAGACAGTAATTGATAAAAGTGAAGATATTACAACAAGCAGTATAACGATATCATTTAATCCACCAATCGCATTATTTGCTTTTTCTAGTAAATCCGTTGAAAAATTTATACTTAGTATTTTTCCGGTTGAAAGTAAATCATTTGCAATTTTATCTTGTTCTTCATTATTTTGAGAAACTATTGTGTTATATGTTGTCTTTTCTCCAAATATATTTTCATATAAATTACTACTCATGTAAACATAGTTTGAAACATAATTTTCAGTTACCCCAATAACTTTAGTTCTATATTCATTTTTATCTAAATCTTGTAATAATATTTCATCACCAATATTACAATCTAATTTCTCTGAAATTTTTGTTGTTATAATTACACCTTCATCATTTAATATCAAATTTTCTTTTGTATCTTTATTTCTTAATATAAAATAATTATAGAAGTCTTCATTTGGGCTTTCTGGTACTATTAGATAAGTATCTATATTAACATTTTGTCTGTTAACTGCTTTATACGATTGTTGATTTAATAAAACTGCATTTTTTACTTTTCCATCTAATGTTTTAGTTAAACTCTCATTCATACTTTCAACACTAGAATTTAAAACAATCATATTATCATATTTTTGAATTTCTGTAAATTGTTTCTCTCCTACACCATTAATACTATCTTTTATAGCAAATCCAATTAATATTAAAAATGTACAACCTACTGCTCCTATTATTGTCATAAAAACTCTATTTTTATATCTTGATATATTTCTTACAGTTATTTTCCATGAGAAAGATAAATGATTCCAAATAGCTTCAATATTTTCTATAAATGTTTTCTTTCCGCTTTTAGGAGAAAGTGGTCTTAAAAGGTAGGCGGGCTTTTCTTTCAATTCTTTTATACAAGTATAGATTGTAACGAATAACATAACAATACATGCCACAAGTAGTACTATTAAAAAGTTTATCAAATCAAATTTATACTGTATTTTTGGCATAGATACAGGAAAACAATTAAATATCAAATCTGGTATAAATAATGTTCCCATTATATATCCTATTATTGCTCCTAATATAGTACTTGAAAGTACATATATTATATAGTTTAATACAATTTTTATATTTGAAACGCCAAGTGAAGAAAGTGTACCCATTTCACCTCGCTCCTCAACTATCATTCTTGTCATTGTATTTGAAGTCATTAGAACAACTATTATTATGAAAAATAATGGTATTATATTTGCAATTATCTCTACTTCATCATACTGATTTTCCAATATTTTATATGATATAACTACGTCATCTCTATTTAACACATACCATTTAGCTTTTTCTATTTTGCTTAACTCACTCTGTGCATCATTTATTTTTACTTGTGCATCTTCAATCTTAATTTTATATTCTTCCTTGTTTTTTTGTAATTCTGATTTTCCATCTGCTAGTTCTTTTTTGCCATTATTAATTTTATATTGTGCCCCTGCTATTTGTTTATTTGTTAATTCTTTTTGTTTATTTAACTCAGCTTGAGCAATCTCTATTTGTGCTAAGCCATCTGCTATCTGCTTTTCTACCGACTCTAATTGTGTCTTACCAGAAGAAACAGAATCTTCTATATTTTTTATTCCACCATCAATTTGTACTAAATTAGTTTGAATTTCACTTTGCGTAGCAAGCAATTGAATTTTCTGCAATTCAAGCTCATTTCTTTGTTCTTCTTGTAGATTAGTATCTTGCAATTGAATATTAATATCATCAATATTTTTTGTAACTTCTTCTAATGTTGCTGTAACTTGAATTTTACTTACCTCTAATTGAGATTTTTGATATTCGGCATCTTTGATTTTTAATTCAAACTCATTTTTCTGTTTTTCTAGCTCTTCTTTGCCAAAAATCAAATTACTTTTGTTACCATCTATTTGACCTTGTGCCTCTTTAAATTTTCTTTCTGCTACTTGTTTATTAGAATTTATTTCTAACTGACCATTTTTTAGTTTTAGTTCGTTAGAAGCTATCTCTTCTTCTGCATCTCTAAACTTTTGATCTGCATCTTGCTTATTAGTTTCTAATTCTAGCTTAGCATCATTTATTTTTTTATTTGCTTCATCAATAATTTCGTTATATCTTGCATTTTGTCTTTCTTCTTTTATAGAATTAATTTTATTTTTCACATCACTTATAATATTGTTGTATGATTTTGAATATGGAACATCTTCGGATATTTTATCTACTGTAACATATATTTCTGTATATACTTTTGATTCAAAATTTTCTTTAGGTACAAAAATATATGACTTTAGCTTTCCATTACCTATATCTGTACTTCCATAATCCTTTCCTGTATATAATGGAGATTTTACAATTCCAACAACTTTAAATTGTTTAATTTTTAAAGTAATACTATCTTCTTCATTTTTATTTTCATCTTTGTCGTTGCCTGCTTCTGTTATATTTATAACATCTCCAACATGATAATAAAGTGAATCAGCTAGACATTCATCAGCTTTAGATGGCATATTTCCATCAATGATATCAAACCCATTAACACCATCTTCTATAGAATGCACATTTATAGCATTTTCACCATCTAAGACAGTTTTAGAATAGCTTCCAATTACTTTATTTATACCATTTAATTGCTGTATTGCCTCTATATCTTCACTTGTTAAACCTAATGTACTTACTATTTTAAAATCCATTAAATTAGTATTTGCATAATAATTATTCTGAACATTTTTCATATCCGGTGCACTGCTTTTTATTCCTGAATAAAAACCAATACCAATTAGTATAATAATTAATAGTGATAAATACCTTCCAAATGATTTTTTTATTTTTTTAAGCGTATTTTTAAATAACATATAATCACCATTCAATTTCAGTTGCTTTTTTAGGATTTTGATTTACTTCTATACTATCTACTGTTCCATTTTTGATAGTTATTACTTTATCAGCTACTTCTGCTATTGTTGAATTATGAGTGATTAAAATTGTAGTTACTTTCATTTTTCTGCATGACTCTTCTAATAATTCAAGTACCTTTTTACCAGTTTTACTATCTAATGCACCAGTTGGTTCATCGCATAATAGTATTTTTGGATTTTTAGCAATAGCTCTTGCAATAGCAACTCTTTGTTGTTCTCCTCCAGATAGTTGTGATGGAAAATTCTTCATCCTATCTTGTAAACCAACTAAAGTTAAAATTTCTTTTGGATCTAGTGCATCATTACACAATTGACATGCAAGCTCAACATTTTCTAGTGCAGTAAGATTTACAATTAAATTATAAAACTGAAATATAAATCCAATATCGTTTCTTCTGTATAAGACTAATTGATTATTTTTATATTCATCTATTCTTTTTCCATCAACTGCTATTATTCCTCCTGTTGGAGTATCCATTCCTCCTAACATATTTAATATAGTAGTTTTTCCAGCTCCACTTTGTCCTAAAATTACTACTAATTCACCTTTTTCTATTTCAAATGAACAGTTATCAACTGCTAAAACATTGATTTCTCCTTTATATTCTTTTTGAACATCTTTAAATTCAATAAATGCCATATTTTTTTCTCCTTTTCAAACATGATGTTGACATCTTAATACCTTATATAGTATATTATATACTATATATTATATTTTATTTTGAATTGAATAACAACAACAATATTTTAGACTCTTGTTGAATTTTAGACATTATATTAAAAAGTGTTGGATTATGGAGGTAAATAATTGTGAATAATGAAAAGGAAAACCGTAGAGTAAAATATACAAAAATGGCTATAAAAAATAGTTTCTTAGAATTGCTTAAAGAAAAAAGTATTTCTAAAATCAGTGTTAAGGAAATATGTGATATTGCGGATGTAAATCGTTCTACATTCTATAATTACTATTTAGATCAATATGATTTACTGTCAAGTGTTGAAGAAGAGCTAATCTCGGGTATTACAAATCATCTAGACAATTATGATTTTTCAGATAAAAGCGATGCACCTATTGACATGATAAAAAGGATATTAGACTATATACAAAGTGAAAAGGATATTTTTAATATTTTTTTCAATAGCTCAGATTTATTTTTTGTTGAGAAAATAATAAAAATTATAGGCAAACAATATATATTATCAACTTATCAAAATTATAGCTTAACTAAAATAGAGGCCGAATATTACTTTAGTTTTGTTGGTTTCGGAACAATTGGTGTAATACAACTTTGGCTACGCAATGGTGCAAAAACTAACACTAACGATTTAGCTAAAATAATATTTAAAAATAGTAAAATAGAAAGATGATATTTTATATTTACTTTTTTAAAATTAAGAGTTATAATAACTTTAGATTGGAGATATATATGAATATTTGTATAACACATTCAACAAATTTTAATTTTAGTAAAGAACTATATGAGCCATTAAAAAACTCAGATATTTATAAGAATAATAACATATTTTTTCCACATGATGAAGAAAACAAAAATATAAATACTCAACAAATAATACGAGATTCTGATCTTATTATTTCAGAAGTTTCCTATCCATCTACAGGACAAGGAATTGAATTAGGATGGGCAAATTACTTAAATAAAAATATACTTTGTATTTATAAAAAGGATCAAAAATTTAGTTTAGCATTAAAATTTATTACGAATGATTTTATTGAATATGAAAATGCAGATGATTTAATAAATAAATTAATATTTTATATTAAAGATAAATACCTTAATTAGGTTTGTCAAAATAAAAAAGAAAACATGAAACTTAACCGTTCCATGTATTCTTTTTTACAAGCAATTATTATATAATTTCAAATTCAAGTTCTTTTTCTTTTTTATTATATCTAATATCATTTTTATACATTGAAAAAATTGATATTAATAGCAACAATAAATCTCCTAAAACCATAAACCAGCTATTATAATATATGTAATAACTTCCATATAATATTGCAGTTGTTATTCCAGATATTCTAACATACTTCATATTTGATTGCCACAAACAATATGTCCTTATCCCTGATCCAATTGTTGGTAATAGAGATATAAATCCTATCCATGTACATACACAATTTAATATAATAATACTTTCAAACACCATTAAGATACCTATATACTTTATTCTAGAAAATTTGCCTTTATTAATAAAGATTATAGTTCTAAAAAAATTTATGAAACTTAATAATGCACCCGTGTAAGCATTAATAAAAAAGCAATATATTCCTTCAAAAATACAGTTTAATGATTATATTTTTAATGATTTTTTCCTATCCTTTATTATTATACTAATGCATAATGCTAAAAAAGCTAAAATACTAAAAATTATCTTAATCGCCTCCACTATAATTTATTTTATATTTAAAATTTATACATACATTTGCAAAAACTTAAAATTTTTAATTAAGTAATAAATATATAAAGCTCAACTAAAATTCAGTTCGAGCTTTATATATTTTAATGTTTTACACATTACCATTACATTTTTTTATTTTAAACATAATTTCATTTTTTAATTCTTCTATTAGAATTGATGAGAAGCTAAAGCAAGTTTTATTCTCATTTAATTGAAATATAGCCATTGAATATTGTTCCTTAATTTTACAGAACACATCTTCTAAGTCCTCAAACTTTTCTGTCAGGGTAATGACGTTCTTATTTACTGAATATCTTATGTCTGTAGATTCTAAAGAAGATATTATTTTTTCAAATATATATATGCTGCAGACTAATAAATCTAGTTCATTACTTTCTGGTATGTACGTTTGAGAGGTATAGTTCCAATCTCTTTTTTTAATAAAAATCTCCCCTACTTTTTCATCTAAAACTTCAATTTCATACTTATTCTTACAGATCCGATTAAAACTTAACATACATGCTGCCTCCTAATTTATTTATAATACTTTAGATATATCGAAATATATAGTGCAGTAATTAATAATTCTTATTCAACTCTTCTATCATTAATATTGTTAATAACGCAATTCCTTCTGCTTTTGGATAAAGTGAATAACATATGTTACCAATCATTTTGTTATTTTGTATAATAGGGCTACCGCTCATGCCAACTATAAAGCCACCTGCTTTATTTAATAATTCAGGATCAGTAGCAACAAATCTAATTCCAACCTCTTTATTATCCTTCTTTATTACCTCAATTATCTCAATATCATATAATTTGGGTTTATCTCCCTCAATTGTTGTTAAAATTTGAGCATGACCTAATTTGATATCATCAATTTTAGCTACTTTCATTTTCTTATTATGAGTAAATTGATTCAATTCCTCGGTATACTTCCCATATAATCCATATGAGCTATTTATTAAAGATTTTTTGATTGATATTGTTTTAGTGTAATCTTTACTAGCAATTAATTTTCCAACCTCAGTATCTGTTGATTTCTTTGGAATAACGTAACAAAGAGTAATATCTACATCATTTACATCTGGAACATCTAGCATACCATAACTTAAATTATGAGCTAAGCAAATGAATCTATCCTTATACAAAAAAGATAAAGTACCAGTCCCAATATCATTATTACCATATTTAAAAAATATTGGATTTCCAAGTGGAGTTATAACAATATAATTGTCATCACATATAAATGACGTATTTAAAATAAAAACAACAATTAACATAATTATTACTATTAATCTCCGCATCCTATTCTCCTTTTAAGTCGAATTTTATTTTTTTATTGTAAATATTATATCATACTTTACATAATTTTCAAAGTATATTTGAATTTATTTTATATTTAAAAGCTCTAAATATTTTTGTAAAAACTTACAATTCTCATCAATATAAGTTTTGTTACTACTTGCTATATATTGTAAAATATTATTAGCTGAAAATCTATTATTTACTTTTAGTAAAGATATCTTATCTTTATTAATAGTTCTACCAGTATATGTATGCATATTCCAATACTCCATTTTTGTATTTTCTATATCAAAATCATATGAATAAATATATTTAATCTGTTTTCTAGAAAATTTTTGATCTTTTATCTCATCAATGTCATCATAATCGAAATCATTTTTTTCTTCTAAATTTAAAATTAAAAATATACTATTATCTAAAATATGCTTTAGTTTTTTACAAGCCCTATCTGCTCTATTTTTATTTTTTATCCAATTGTTAAATATAACATCAACTATGATTTTAGGAAAATATGGTTGTGTCATAAAGAATGCACCTAATCTATAAATTATATCATTTGATGGTCTTAGTATTAACCATTTTAGCCAAGCATCCATTAGTACTAGTACACCTTTATCCCCTATGGAAAAAAATATTTTTTCACTTTTTTCTATTCCCCTAGAATTTTTACCTATTTTAGGTTCTAAACCGTTAATTGTAATACTATCTAAATTATCAACATTAGTATAGTGAAAAAAAGCTTTATTCAAGTCTATTTCCGAAATATCTATAGCATTAATTTTTTCTGTCATTGTCATTTTCTCCCGTCTAAAATCTTATAATGAATAATTTCTATCTACTAATTAAATGATATGAAAGGTTAGAAATCCAATGTGGAATTATAGCTCCATATATAGAATTAGTTCTAATATAAATTATACTAATTATCATATGAGTTATAAACAAATCGATAATCCAACCTAAGTTATCAATTGTTAAGTTTTGTAATGTCGTACCATATGCTATCATTCTATATGGGAAATGCATTATTATAAATAATACTCCAGATAAAACTATGGCAAACCATTTATTCTTAATGATTCCATTTATTCTAGTATTAATATAGCCTCTAAAAGCTATTTCTTCGCAAAGTGATACTAATAAATAATATATTACATATACACCTATTTTCTTAATATCAATAAATGTATATCCTTGTATAACATAAGAAATGCAATTGTTAAAAAGATATATAAGTGCAAGTATAATTCCTATAATTAGGCTTGTCTTCCATTTGCCTTTATATAGTCCAATTGTATCTAATGTTTGACCCCTTAATTTAACAAATACTAATGCTATTAATATTAGTATTATATTTAATATAGATCCAAATGCCAAAATGTTGTTTTTTACAAAATCAAATCTAACATTTAATATTGCAAGAATTGAATATGCCAATATAAATATTATAAAAAATAATAAACATAATAATCCATCTTTTTTACTATATTTCTTTATATTATTTTCATAACCCTCATTAAATTTTAAAAAATTAATCATACTATCTCCCCCATATTATAAAATATTTATTAAATTATATCATATTGAAGTTAACTTTCAAGTGTTATGAAATTATACAGTTAGCAAATTAAGTATTGATATATTACTTGAAAGATACAATTTAGTACCAGAAGAAACTATTTTCATTGATGATAATTTTCATAATATTCAACCTTCAAATGAACTTAAAATAAATGGCGTTATTTTTGATAATTTAGAAAATGTAAAAAATCAAGTTTATGATATTATTGAAAAAGCTTAATAAATTTTTATTAAGCTTTTGTTTTATTTTTTATTCGTTTAATAATATAAGTTACTAGATATATAATCTGGTATAAAAAACATAAAGGTAGAATTGGAATAAAGCTAAAAGCTATAGAATACCACATTAAAACCATGTAAAATGCTTCCATACCATATAAAGTTCTTAAATACTTAGGTAAAATCATAGAGTATAAGTCATATCCAAAAATTGAATAGTATAATGAAATCAACAATAATATTATATATGGAACAAATGAAATTATAAGTATTATTTTAAAAATCTTTCTTTTTTTTAACATACGTACCTCCTACATAAAATACATTTTTTCATCTCTTTTGTATAAACTTTCAGGATGAAATATAACCCCAATATAAAATCTTTTATCTGGAATTTCTATTACATCTACATATCCGTCTTCACGAAAAGCTACTTTATTTAATAAAGGATATTCATTTATAGATTTGTGATGTCTAAGTTTAATATTGCTTCTTCTTTTTTATAATTTCATGACAAATTTTTAGTTGAGATATAAAATTTTCTTTTTGCATTGTCGTTAGAAAATCAATCAAATTATAGGTTTTTTCTTAAATTAACGCTTTTAATTAATATGATTATAATTAAATTATATTATATTCAATACAATTTTTCAATGCAATTTGTTATTTTATATAGCAAAATAAAAAAGCGGTATACCGCTTTTTTATGATTACTTAATCATATATCTATTGTTATAAATTTTATTAGTACATATTTTTTTTGCATTATAGTATTTTAACAAATCTTCAACAGCCTTATCTTTATCATTATATTTCTTTAAAAATTTTGTATAAAACACATTTAATTCAGCAGGCCCGACTTTTGAGCGATTGTAATATTCATCACTGCCATATATAAAATCACCAGTAATAATAATACAATTATTATCTTCCACGTTTTCAGGATCACTAATCCTCTTTAAAGTTTCAATATCACAAAAATATTCCTTAATTCCTTCAGTAAAACCTGTAGAATATACTATCTTACATTTTTTAGATTCAATTGGCATTTCAATTTCCTCCTTTTATTAGCTTTAGTAATTACTCAACTATATAACAACGGTTCCGTATATTTATATTTTATCATAATTGTCAATAAGTTATATTACTCTTTTTATTTTAGTTTTAGAATATGGTGTATATGGTAAATTTTTCATATATATGGTATAATTAATATATTAATATAATTTTCTATATTCTATTTTATTGATAAATTATAATAACTTAGATAAAGAATATATTTTGATAAAAAAGTATATAATATAATGATAGAAATGGGGGAATGTAAATGGTAAAAGAAATCGATTCTATCGCAAAAAAACTACGTATTCCGCTTAAATATATAGAGCATTATGGTAATTACAAAGCTAAAATAAACTTTGATTATTATGATAAAATTAAAAATGGCAAAAATGGTAAATTAATATTAGTAACAGCAATAAATCCTACTCCAGCTGGTGAAGGAAAAACTACACAATCTATAGGATTATCAATGGCTTTAAATAAACTTGGTAAGAAATCTATTGCTGTTCTTAGAGAGCCTTCTCTTGGTCCAGTATTTGGCAGTAAAGGTGGTGCAGTTGGTGGTGGCGCTTCAAAAATAGTTCCAGCTGATGACATAGATTTACATTTTAATGGTGATTTTCATGCAATAACATCTGCAAATAATTTACTTTGTGCAGTTTTAGATAATCACATATTTCAAGGGAATGAACTCAACATTGATAAAGAAAAAATATGCATAAAAAGAGTTATCGATATGAATGATAGATCTCTAAGACAAATAACAACAAATGATGGTATAGCGACTGGATTTGAAATAACAGCTTCATGCGAATTAATGGCAATATGCTGCCTAGCTGAAAATCAAGATGACTTAAGATCTAGAATTGGTTCTATTTTAGTTGCATATTCAATAGATAACAAACCAATATATGCAAAGGATTTAAATGTGGTAAATGCTATGATGGCTTTGTTAAAATATATTACTAGTCCAAATTTAGTACAAACAACAGAAAATACTCCTTGTTTAGTACATCTTGGGCCATTTGCAAATATAGCACATGGTTGTAATTCCGTGATTGCAACAAAGCTTGGCATGAAATTATGTGATTATACAATAACAGAAGCTGGTTTTGGTGCAGATTTAGGAGCCGAAAAATTCCTTGATATAAAATGTAGAAGTGCAAATATTAAACCTGATGCTGTTGTTTTAGTTACAACTATTAAAGCATTAAAATATAATGGTGATAGTGAAGCTAAAGAGGGTATTTTAAAAAGTGGTACAGTAAATCTAAAAAGACATATTGAAAATCTAAAAAAATTTAATTTACCAGTTCTTGTTTGTTTAAATAAATTTGACAGCGATACTCAAGATGAAATTGACTTATTAAAAAATGTATGTAGAAAATTAGATGTGCCTTTTGAAGTATCAACTTCTTACAGTAATGGCTCAAAAGGTGCAATAGATCTTGCAAAAAAATTGCTTGATATACTTGATAAATCTAACAATAAAAATAATTTTAAATTTTTATATAATCTTGAAGATAGTATAAAATCTAAGATAAATACTATCTGCAGGGAAATATACCATGCAAAAGATATTATATATTCTGATCAATCCGAAAATGAGATAAAAGAGATTGAAAAATTAGGATTAGATAAATTTCCAATTTGTATAGCAAAAACTCCACTTTCTTTTTCAGATAATCCTAAATTATTAGGTGCTCCAAATGATTTTGAAGTAAATGTAAAACATATAAAAGTGGACTCTGGTGCAAAATTTATAGTAGTATATTTAGGAGATATACTCACAATGCCAGGACTTGCAAAGAACTCAAGGTATCTTGAATTTTAAAATAAATTAAACCATAAGATTTTTACTTCTTATGGTCTTTTTTTATTCTACTAACTCTAGTGAATCCTTAGCATTTAAATCACTTATTCCATTTATGTTGTAATACGTACTTGGAGTATCTGATACAATAACAGTCTCTGCAACCGTAATATCTGTTGTATATTCTTGAGTTGATGTACTAAAAGGAGCAACTATTGTAACTTTTGAAGTTACTTCTAAATATATTCTATGCCTTGTTTGGTTTATACCAGCACTTTCAAATTCTGATTTAAATTTTGCAACTATATTTCCAGTTGGCAAAATTTTTATTTTTATCTGTGGACCATATCCTCCAATCAATCCTCCTCCAATAATACTTCCAAGTGGTACTGTAATATAGTTATCTTTATTTGAATATAAATTTTCTTGAACTTCTTTTGATATATTATTTGATATTCTATTCATCTCCATAACATTAGCATTAAGAGCTGTAATTTTTTGATTAGAATCCTTTTCCATTGTTATTAAGTTAGAATACTTTATATCACTTATATTTTCGGAAACTACTTCTTCTGTCGTACTAAGAGCAATATATCTTGATTTTGCTTCAGATAAAGTTGTAATTACAGGTCTAACCTTATTGTTAAATAGTATTAATACGCAAATAATTAAAAAAATAAATATTGTAAAAAAGACAAATGACTTTTTTATACTCATTTGTCTTAGTGTTAAAGTATAGTACTTTAAACGCATATTTTTTTACCTTATAATAAATATTTTTTGACCGATTTCAATTGAGCTAGGATTAACAATACTATTTGTTTTAACAATTTTATCTACACTTGTTTTATATCTTTTAGCAATACTCCATAAGGTATCTCCTTGTTTTACAATGTATATATTCATACTATCTAAATTGGCAGTATTTAATTTTTCTTCTACAATATTATCTATAACATTTACATTAGATACATCTTCTATTTCAATTTTTGCTTGTATTGAAACTTTAGCATCAATATCCGTTCCATTTTGTGTTATTGTTAAATTATCTGTAACAAGATTTACATATATTCTGCCTGGGTCTTGAACATCTTCTAAGTTCATATTCTGATTTACTAATATATCAACTGTTTTGCTATCTAGTTCCATATTTTCTATATTTTGCATTATTATATTTAACTTTGCATTACCATCTAATTTTATATCTTTTCCATTTACAGTAAAATTCACATTACTAATATCAAGATCGTAATCTAATACTTTCGTATTTGGGGGTAAAATATTTGCTACATTCTCTTTTAATTCTATATTTCTAGTTAAATTAGTACTATTTCTTACAACATCTAATGAAGTATTATCATATTTCAATTCGTTTCTTTGACTATAGAAATCATTTACATATTCAATTTCTTCATCTTCGAACATATCTACACCAATATCTATTTGATATTCCGCTGTTAAAGCTTTAGTTGATGTAATTTCATGATTTTGTCTTAAATTAAAGTCTTGCATTATATATGTTATATTAAATTTTGAATTATCAGTAATACTATCGACTTCTACCATTGCAGAAAAAGGAATTGTTGTAACCAAACTCTTTACTGGTTCGTCTTTATTTTCTGCAAGATAAATTATCTTTATTTCAATATCGCCCTTTACCATTATTTTATTATAACTTTCTTTAAATTCAGTGTTTTTTATTACAGCTTCTACTTTTAATATTTCAAAGAAATCATCTGCCTCTTTAGGTAGCATAATATCTTCTTTTGATGATATTACGCTATTTTTGCATTTTAACATATTACTAAATTTTCCTGTACTCATTTGACATTCAACATTGCTATCAGGATCAAATTTATTAATTAGACTTACACTAGTTAATCCTCTAACTCTAACTCTAAAAAGTACCTCAGTCTTAACTGAAATTTTTCTTTCATTAGGCAAAGAGTATATTACATTTTTTGTAGTAGGCATAACTGTGACATTCATTCCTTTTGATACACCTTTTACTTCCAAAACTTCAGTATAAGGATGTGATACAAATAGTCCTCTAGCACTGAATCTTTCATCTGATACTCTATATATTATAAAGTAATTTAATTTCCCTACTACTTTAATTCTACCATCCATTATTTCAATATCCGTAACATATGGCGTAACTGTAACGTTAATTACTTTTACAGCATCAGGTTTAGTGTCTGGAACTATTATGTCCTGCTCTATCCACTCACTAATATTTTGGTTTATACTACCCTTATTCAAGTTTAAGATTTTTCTTTCTGTATTTATTGGCATATACTTTTCCTCCTTATAATTTATAGTACAATATATGTACTAGTTATAAAGATATGATATTTTTAATTATTTTTTTATATTATTTTAGTAACTTATATTTTATTTATATCATAATATATATTAGTTAAATGTTAATTAAATAACATTTAGCATTAGATACTTTATCTTTAAATTATACTATATACTATTATATAAATAATTAATACTATATATAATCTCCTTGAATGATGACTACCGGAAAATCCGGTAGCTTTTTTGTGAAATTTTACAAAAAAGTTATAATATTATTGAATTTTATGACTTATTGCAATATAATTGTTAATGTAAAATTTATTACATTTAAAAATGATAATTATGGATATACACATTATTAATTATTTATATAAAATAAGAAGGAAAATAAAACATGTTTAGATTAAAAATAAATGCAAGTAAGAGAAAATTATTTATAATTATAATTTTTGTTATTACGCTATTATATCTTGGCTATCTTTCACTATATCATAACACTTCCTATGGCGATGGTTTTTCAAGTAGTTTTACAAATTCAGAATTCATATCAAACAAAACAGTTATGGTACTTGCTCCTCACCAAGATGATGAGATAAGCATTGCAGGAGCTACAATAAAAAATCTACTAGAAGCACATGATCAAGTAATAGTTGTATTTGCCACTAACGGTGATTACTATCGAAATGGAGCTACAAGATTAACTGAAGCAATAAATGGTCTTAAGGAATTAGGAGTTAATGAAAAAAATATAATATTTTTAGGCTATGGTGATGAATGGAATACAACATATCAACATATTTATTATTCACCTGATAACTTACAAATAAAATCTCACGCTCAAAGAAGTAGAACTTATGCACTAAAAAATCATGTTGACTTTAGGACAAATCAATCTGGTTATCCATCAATATATACAAGAAATAATTATAAAAATGATTTAAAAGATGTTATTTTAAAATATAAACCTGATATAATACTGGCTTCAGATTTAGACCTTCATCCAGATCATAGAGCAATGTCACTATTATTGGATGAGGTAATTGATGATATATTAAAATCTAATATAAAATATACACCAGATATATTTAAGGCATACTCATATAATACATCATTAGGCTCAGCTAATGATTTTTATAAATTAAACATGGAATCTACAGTACTACCAAATAAAGCTTTACTTAACAATCCAAACTATAATTTAGATACCCCAAGTTATAATTGGGAAGACAGAGTTAGATTCCCTGTACCTAAAGAGGTACTTACATATACAAAGAGAGGAAACTTAATAAATAGTGTACTTGAAAAATATAAAAGCCAAAAACTTGATAAAGTAATAATTGGTAGAGTAATAAACTCAGATCAAGTATTCTGGCAAAGAAAAACCACAAGTTTAACATACAAAGCAATTATAAGTGTATCTAGTGGTATAGCTAAATATCTAAATGATTTTAAATTAGTAGATAGTCCAAATATAAAACTAAAATATATGGGATTTTCAAATTGTGTTTGGACACCAGATACGAATGATTTAAAAAAGACTCTAAGAATTGATTTTAGGACACCACAAGATGTTTCATATATATCTTTATATGATAATTTTAGTTTAAGTGATAACATATTAGATTCAACATTAAGTTTTAGTGATGGAAGTACCGTAGATGTAAGTGCTTTAAATAAAAATGGTTCAGAGACCGTAGTCAAATTTCCACTAAAGAAAAATATAACATATATTGATTTTAAGATAAATAAATCAGAGGGTAGTCAACCTGGGTTATGCGAGATCGAAGCATATGATAAAAATATTAACGACAAACCACAATATATAAAATTAATGCTAGATAATAATACTAATACTTTTATATATAAATATGTTGTCACAAACGAAGACAAAATACCATTAAAACTATATTCATATCCTTCAAACGATCTAAATGAAAACACTGGAAAATATAAAATATATATAAAAAGTAGAGATAATAATAATATTGAATTAAATAATGATAATGTAATAGTAAAAAACAAATCTATTCCATGTAAATGTATTATTAGAGCTGAATTAAATAATAATCCAAATATATATGATGAGATTGAAATTGAAATTCCAAATGAAGAAGAATTACTTCAAATTAAAGCAAAGGTAAATTATGAGAAAATCATTGATGGTATTAGCACTACTGAAAGTAATGTAATTAATAAAGTTAATAATGATTTTACAAGAGTTTTTAGATATATTAAGAAAAAAACAGCTTCTCTTTGAAGCTGTTTTTTATTATATATTATTTACTTTAATTTTATAATCTTGCATATTTTGGAGTCGAGAAATCATAGTTAGTTATAGCTTCACCAGAAGGCAAACTAAGTTGCAAATTGTTAGTAACTAAGTCAGTATAACTATACGATAATTTATTATCGGTTTCACAATCTTTAAACACAAATAGGTTTGGATATGTGCTATCAATAATTCCTTTTCTATATACGCATTTGTTTCTTCCTATATTTGCTTTTACACAAATCTCTTGTCCTATGTAACTTTCAACATCTTGTTTGATTTTAAGTAGCGAATCCTTTGATACCATATTAACCACCTATAAACCTCTCTTTGTCAGATTATATCATTTGTTGTAAAATATGTCAAATGACAAAATTTGTTATATTACTTAAATATTACAAAAATATGTATACCAAAATAGCATAAGCAACAATAGCATTAATAAACTACGATTGCTTATGCACTTTTTATATTATTTATATATTTTTTTTATTTCATTATTTTTTTGAGTTTATGTATTCAATAGCTTTTTGTAATTGTGTATCCTGATTCTTTGGAATAGTTATATCATTTTTATATTCTTCCGGAAGTGCTACCATTATATTTGGTTCTATTCCATTTTTATGAATTTCGACTCCACTAGCTGTATAATACTTAGAAGTAGTTATTGCTATAGCTCCTCTAACACTTAATTTTTCAATTGTTTGTACTATACCTTTACCATAAGTCTTTTCACCAATTATTACACCTTTACCAGAATCCTTTATAGCTCCTGATAAAATTTCCGATGCACTTGCACTTCTTGAATTAACAAGTACAGTAAGTGGAACTTTTATTTCATCATTATCATTATCAGTATAAACTTTATCATTTCCTGTTTTATATACCAATTTTAATATATCACCTTTTGGAAGTAACAATTTTGCTATACTTATTGTTTCTGAAACTAATCCACCAGGATTATTTCTTAAATCTATTACAAGTCCTGAAACATTTTTTGCCATTAATTTAGTATATTCTTCTTTAAACTGCTTATATATATCATTTTCAAAAGCCCATATCCTTATATATCCAATATTGTTATCAAGAACCTCAGATTCAATATTATTTGAAGAAACTTGTTTTCTTTGAACTTGTTTCTCGGATATTTGACTATCTCTTTTAATTGTTAAGGTAGCATAAGTATCTGGGGTACCTTTAATATTATCAATACATTCAGAATAATTCTCAGATGTAACCTCAAGATCACCAACTTTAGTAATTAAATCTCCTGCTTTTATTCCAGCATCTAGTGCTGGTGAATTAGGCATAACTCCAAGAACTAGTATTCCATTTTGGTCTTTATCATAATTTATATGTACACCTATACCACCATACACTTCTGTACCTGATACAAGCATTTCTTGGTATTCTTCTTCTGATATATATCTTGTATATGGGTCCTTTGTTGATTCTGCTACTCCAGATATTGCTCCATCTATCATATCATCAACTGAAACATCACCAATATATTCTTTTGATATTTTATCCATTGCTTCTTTTAGTCTACTTAATTTCCCATCATACTCACTTGAATTAGTAAATATACTAGACTCACCTTTAAATATTGGGTTTAATATATTAATAAGAAAATATATTATAACAAATGATATGATAACTATAAGTGAGCCGCTTATAGCATTTGTTATCACTTTTTCTTTATTTATTTTCATTTTTTCTTTATCGTTTTCTTCCATTAAGATCCTTCCTTTTTTCATACTAAGACATTATATATTATATTAAAACTTTAGTCAATGAAATATAAAAAATATCATAATTTGTGACATTTTTATTTAAACAAACATTCTTAAATTTTATGCCATTTTCAACTTTTTATGCGGTTTTCCTTGACTTATGTAACAAATTATTGTATAATTTAATAGTAACTTAGAAATACTTATATAACATATGAATAAAATTAGGTATTTCCCAACTGAGGGGAGGGAACGAAATGCCAGGAATAAAAATTAAAGATAATGAAAGTTTAGATAATGCACTAGCTAGATTTAAGAAACAATGTGCTAAATATGGTGTTCTTGCAGAAATTAGAAAAAGAGAACATTATGAGAAACCTAGTGTGAAAAGAAAAAAGAAATCAGAGGCTGCTAGAAAAAGAAAACACTAGAGCTTGATTGGTGTATCGTATACCATATATATTAAAGAAAATTAAACAAGTATAATAATATACTTGTTATTTTTTTATTTAAATATTAAGGAAACTTCATCATCATTTAGGACTTTATATTCTCCAGAAGTTAATTCACCAAGTTTTAATTTTCCTATACTTATTCTTTTTAAGAAAACAACTGGAACTCCTACTGATTCGCACATACGTCTTATTTGCCTATTCTTACCTTCACTTATTTTTATTTCAATTTCAGTAGCTGATATGGATTTTATTTTAGCAGGTTTAGTCACATATCCACCAATATCAACTCCGTTCATTAATCTTTCTAGTTGCTCTTTTGTAGGTTTAACCCTCACAGTAGCAATATATGTTTTCTCTATCTTATTTTTTGGATGCATTAGTTTATTTGCAAACTCACCATCATTAGTAAAAAGTAGCAATCCTTCAGATGACATATCAAGTCTTCCTATAGGAAATACTCTTGCATCTTCATGTATAAGTTCTACAGTACTTGGTCTAGAAAATTGTTCAGAATTAGTTGTAATATATCCTCTTGGTTTATTAAGCATTATATACACTTTTTTCTCTTCCACTTCTATTTTTCTTCCATACACACAAACTGTATCATTTTCTTCATCTATTTGCTCACCAAGATTTGTTACTATTTTTCCATTTACAGTAACATTTCCATCAATAATTAGTTCTTCTGCTTTTCTTCTAGAACATGTCCCAGTTGAAGCAATAAATTTATTTATTCTCATCATAATAATTATTCCTTTCACTCACAATAATTATCTTTACACATATTATATATTATCATAAGCTTATGTTCATATATATTTTCTATGTTAGCAAGTAATATACTTGCTAACATTTTTCATTTTATTTATTTTATTTTTCTTTATTTTCTAAAGACTCAAGTATTAAACTAAATTCGTCTGGTAAACCAGATTCAAATTCCATATATTTTTTACTAGTAGGATGTATTATCCCAAGTACTTTTGCATGCAGCATTTGCCCACTAACCTTAAATTTTACATCCTTTTTACCATATACTTCATCGCCAATTAGTGGATGTTTAATATATGACATATGCACTCTTATTTGATGCGTTCTTCCAGTTTCAAGTTTAGCTTCAATTAATGTTACATTTGAACTATAATAACGTTTTAATACTTTAATATGAGTAACTGCATTTCTACTATGTTTATTTGTTACAGCCATTTTTTTTCTATCTTTCTCACTTCTACCGATAGGTAGATCAACAGTTAACTCATCCTCTTTTATTATTCCTTTAACCAATGCTATATATTTTCTATTTATACTGTGCTCTTTGAACTGTTCAGATAATACCTTATGAGCATTATCATTTTTAGCAACAATAATTACACCAGTAGTATCTTTGTCAATTCTATGCACAATTCCAGGTCTAATAGTGCCATTTATTGATGATAATTTATCACTATGTGAATACATTAACGAATTTACAATAGTCCCTGTATAATTGCCATTTGCAGGATGTACAACCATTCCTTTTTCTTTATTTATTATCAATATGTCATCATCTTCATATATTATATCTAAATCTATTTTTTCAGGTAAAATTTCAGCAGTCTTTTCTTCAATCTCTTCGACAATTACGACATCATTTAATTTCAAACTATAACCTGCTTTTACAATTTTCCCATTTACAGTTATTTTACCTTCATCAATTAAATGCTTAATATAGCTTCTTGTCTTAGAAATATCATTTTCAGATAAATAAATATCTAACCTCTTACCCACATTATCATTTTGAATAATAATATTCATTTTATCACCTACGTCTTTGAAAATATTTTTTCTATATCTTCTTTACTATAATTATATACCTTATTGCAAAAATGACAAGTAACTTCAACAGTATTACCATTTTCCTTTAATATCTTTTCTGTTTCCTCTTTGCCTAAAGCTATTAATGTTCTCTCAATTCTTTCAGAACTACAGTCACATTCATATTTTGGTTCTTTTTCATATATACATTTAATATCATTATCACCAGTTATTGTTTTAGCAACATCATCGATATTATCTAAATCAATCATTAAATTAGTTACACTATGAATATTCATGTTTATACTTTCGATTATATCAATTATACTATCATCGCAATCTGGTAGTGGTTGGATTATATATCCTGCAGCCATTTGAACATTATTATTTTTATCTATATTTACTCCTAAGCTCACAACTGATGGAGTTTGTTCTGAAGTTGTAAAATAATATGCAAAATCTTCTGCTATTTCTGACGATACAAGTTCAGAATAACCAACATATGGATCTTTAAATCCAATATCTTTAATTATATTTAAATACCCCTTACCAACAACTTTTGCAACGTCAAGTTTACCTGTTATTTCATTTAATGGTAAATCAGATTGTGGATTAAGTGCATACCCCTTTATTTTTAAACTATTATCACCGCAAACAACAATACTTCCAATAGGTCCATCACCTTTTATTTGAACAGTCATTTTATAATTTTCTTCTTTTAACACACTTGACATCATAGTTGTAGCAATCATAGTTCTACCAAAAGCAGCTGTTACAACATTAGACATAAAATGTAGGTTTCTTGCATCACTTACCATATTAGTTGCATCTATAACTATGACACTTACTTTTGAGTCATAGGCTAAATATTTCTTTAAAATATCCTTTTTCAATTCTATCTCTCCTTATTTATTTGTACTATATATTTTACCAAATTTTAGCCCCATTTGCAAACAAAAGAGATAAAATATGGATTATTTTATCTCTTTTCTCTAACTAAAATTCGAAATATTATTTAATAGATTTTTTCTTTTTTATTTTCTTCTTTAATGTAATAGTTGTTCCTTTATCTTTTGTTGAATCGATTATTATCTCATCCATAAATGTTTGCATTATAGTAAATCCCATACCTGCATGCTCTAATTCTGGTTTTGAAGTATATGTTGGAGTAGTTGCAAGTTCAACATCATCTATCCCTATTCCATAATCAGTTATTTTTATCTCAACTACATCTTCTTCATCTGAGTATATGTTAGCTTCAACCTCTACTCTATTATTATCATCTTCATTTATGTATCCATGTTCTATAGAATTAGTTACAGCTTCAGATACAGCGGTTTTTATATCCATTAGCTCATCAATTGTGACATCTAGATTTGATACAAAAGATGATACTGCTACTCTTACAACAGCTATATTCTCAAGTACAGCTTTAATATTTATCTTTATATTATTTACCGCCATATCACACACTCCTCATTTCTATATTTTGGGCAATGTTTGATAATTCAAGTACCCTCTTTATATTACTTGTAGGATTAAGTATTGTCATTTTAGAATTTATTAATTTTACAAGATTGTATCTTCCAACTAATAATCCTATACCACTACTATCCATAAATTTTACGTTACTTAAATCAATTATAAATTCCTTTGGTTGATATTTCATAATATAGCCATCAATTACTGTTCTTAACATTTTACAAGAATTCATATCTAACTCTTCGTCTAAATTAATGTTTAGACTACCTTCATCATATGTATATTTCAAATTTACCACCTCATGATAAAAGTATAACATGACTATTTCAAAAAAAATGTAGAAATTTAAAAATAGAGCAAAAACTGCTCTATTTTTTATAACAAGTTATCTAATTATTTTTGTATTATTTTTTGAGCTAAATTATCATCATAATTGTACTGATATTCACTAGTATTATTCTTTGAAGTGAAATTATATAGATATCTTAAATTATTAATATTTAAATAATTTACCTCATACTTAGGATAATTTGAAATATCATTTGATTTAAATGCTATAGCATTTATTATTGCTAGCGCTTCACTTCTTTTTACATATTCATCTAATTTCAAAGTAGTTTTATATTCTGGCAATATATTTAGTCTCGTAAGTTCAATTATATAATTTTTATATTCACTTATACTTCCATCACTATTTTTTATTATATCTTCATTTAAATAAATTGGATTTTGTACATTTATCTTAGATTCAGATATTTTTGAAATTAAATTAATAATCAACTTATAAAATTCATCTCTAATTACTGGATTATTTGGAGAAAAGTTATTATCTTCTACTTCAAATAAATTCATATTTTTTAAATTTGATATTGCAAGTTTTGAATATACTGGTATTTTATTATAATCGTTATATTCTTTATATGAATCTAAACTATAGTCTACTTTTATTAGTCCAGAATCTAAAATCATTTTTGCAAGTTCTGCTCTTGTAATTTCATCATTTTGTCTTAATGAATTTGTAGTATCTAAAAACATTAGAGTATTAGCAAAAGTTCCTACTTTTGTAACTGAATTATCAATATATACTTGTCTTAAGTATGAATAAGTAACATTTTCACCTACTTTACTTGCAAGCTCAGTATAGAATATTTTTGAAATTTCTGATGAATTCATAAGCTCAATATCTCTATTAAATTTTACTCTTAGCATTAATCTACATTTTTGTTTTGATTTTACAGTATCTAAATTCCATTCTATAACTGTTGATGTATTACTATCTGTTGTTACTTTTCCATTATTGCTCATTTCTTTTACATCTACATCAAAAGGTATTGTTATTTTCAAATTAACATTTGATATATCTTCATTACTTCCGTTATAGTAATCAATATAATATACAAGTTCTTCTCCATTTGCTAAATAGTTGTATTTTTGTACATTAGGAGTGTTTTCTTTTTTAGATTTTAGCCATGAAGAAAATGTTGTTATATCATTATTTACAGAAAATCCAAAATCTTCACACACTGTTACGTTATTATCTGTTGTTGCTTCATTACTATTTGTTTGTTCTGTATTAGTGTTATTATTTGAATTATTATTAACTGTTGTATTTTTACCTGTATTTGTATTTTTACCACTGTTATTTGTATTTGTACTAGTATTGTTATTATTATTTGTAACTGTTTTTTCAACAAGTGCAAAAGCATTTGAATTTATTCCAGGTGTACTATTAGATGATGTATCTTTTGCAGTACCAGCAGCAATAGATATGCTTTTTGTTCCTTCGGATCCTTGAATATTAGTAAGAGAAATTATAGCCTTATAATTTGATATTATACTAACGTTTTTACTTGCACTAAATCCATTTAAAGTTATATCATTTGGATTTAAAGTTACATTTCCGATTGCAACATTATCTGAATATGTAACAGTATAATCAATACTCCCACCATTATATACAGTACTACTACTTGGTCCAGATATAGCAATTTTAGGCGCTGTAGTATCTTTATTTACCATCTCAGGCATTCTAAATACATCAGATGTAGCTCTGTTAGCCACATTACCTGCTGCATCTTTAGCTGAACCCGAATTTATTATTATATATTTAACACTATTATTTGTAGCTTTAACATTACTAGCAGTTACGGTAACAGTATTTCCATTTTTAGTTGCTGAAGTAGTTGCAGTAAATCCAACTAATATAACATCATCTCTTGTTAGTGTTATATCTGTTACTCCAACATTATCTGTATATACAAGAGTGTACTTAACAGTACCACCATCTTGAACATAAGTGCTACTAGGACCTGATATAGTAAGAGTTGGTGATGTTATATCTGCAGCATTAACAACATTTACATTTGACATCATTTCAAACATAAAAATAGCTACAAAAAAATATGATATTATTTTCTTTATATTTTTAGACATACTTTTCTCCTCTCGTTCTTTTGAATAACTATAATTAATTATACCACATTTAGCATAAGAAAGCAATCTATTTTACATAACATTGCTTTAGAATAATAATATATTATACTACTTTTATATGATATATATTTTATTATAGTATAAATATGATCCTAAAGTTTTATTTTTTACAAGTATATACTAATATATAGCACCCTTTTTAAAAAATGATAAATCAATTATTTTTATTTTCTATTTTACTAAGATTATCTATTATCATACTTGTAATACAATACAAATTATGATATAACAGTATTGTTATATTTTGTAAAAAATAGCAATTAAATGTATTGGAGATTAACATGAAAACTAAACTTGATAAATTTATTTTTGGAACGATAATTGCATTATTAATAGTAGTAATGTTCATATTTATTAATAAAAAGGAAGGCTTTCACGAGGATGAGATATTTTCTTACGGATCATCAAATTATATGTATGATAATGTTTACCAGCAATTTGGAAAATCTGATTCTATAAATCAATTTATTGGTGAAAAAATTTTAGATAAAAATCCTATTCAAATGATTAAAAATTTCAAATACTATTACATGGATCATACAAATGAAAAAGATGAATATATTAAAAATCTTCAAGATGAAGCTCGTCCTATATGGAGAAGTTCACAAGAAGCAAAAGAATATGTTACTATTGATAAAAATGATATATTTAATTATGTGATGGTATATTATAATCAAAGTAGAGATGTTCATCCACCTATTTTTTATTTTTTGGTTCACACTATATCAATTTTATTTTTTGGTGTATTTTCAAAATATATTATTTTTATAATTAACTTAGCATTTTTCATTGCAAGTTGTTTTGTAATAAAAGCTATAATGAAAGCTATAGGAAAAGACTACTTATCAAATATAGCTGTGCTATTTTATGGACTAAGTATGGGAGCAATATCTACAGTTTTATTTCAGAGAATGTATATGACATTAACTTTCTTTGTTTTATCGTATCTACTTATTAATATAGTAATATTGAAAAATAACTTTGAAATTAACAGAAAAACTTGGATACAGTTAACTTTAGTTACTATATTTGGATTTTTAACACAATATTATTTTTGCATTATATGTGTTGTTATTTCTACTATAATGTTTATAGGAATAAAGAGAACAAAAGGAAGCAAAGAAGGAATTAAATTTATTTTAAATTATATAAAAATTGCTCTTCTTGGTATAATACTATTTCCAAGCAGTATAGATGATATATTTTTCTCATATAGAGGTATAGGTACACTATATGCGCAAACAACATTTTTAACAAAATTAATGCAAAACATTTCATTATTATCATACTCATTTAGCATTCCATTAATTTTGGCATTAATTGGCTTAATAGCATTTATAGTTATAGAATTTTATAGAATTGTAAAAGAAAAGATTAAACCAAATATTTATTTTGTATTAATTTTAATAGTTCCTACAATATTATACATATTGATAGTCTCTAAGATATCACCATATATAGAATATAGAGATATGATTAGATATATAATGTGTATCATACCCATAGTTGCAATAAGTATTATTTTATTAATAGACTTTGTATTTAAAAACAAGAAATATTCATTTGGTTTTTTAATACTATTTACGTTATTATTATCAACATTTGGTTTACTTAGAAGCGAACCTAAATATCTGTTTAAAGGGTACTCTAAATATATTGAGATCTCAGAGAAATATAAAGAGGATAATTTTGTATTTATTGGAAATACAAATTTTAATCAAATACAAAACGTTCCAGAATTTATGAATTATAACGAAAGTTTAATTTTAAATGAGAAACAATTAGATTACTTAGTAAATGATGAAACTTTAAAAAGCAAATCTGAATTTATTTTAAGTATAAAAAAATATCTCGGCGACGATACTATTTTAAAAGAAGTACTAGAAAAATCTGGATTTAGTAACTATGAACTTTTATTAGATGATAATGGGGATGTAGGTTGTATAATATATAAAATAGCTAGATAAATATTTATAATCATATATTTTTACACAGACACTTCTTATTATTTTAAACAAGTATGACTAACCTTACTATAATAATAGAGAATTTCACCATTATTTAAATAACGTTTTTTTACAATTAAATGTGCTATACTATAGATATTAATATATATTGTTTAGAGTTTTAACATTAAAGCAAAAATCCGTCGCATATTTTAGCGGCGGATTTCTCATTTTTACATACTCCTAATTATTCTTATTTAATATCAGTTCTACTTCATTTTTCACTTGTTCTAATTCATTAAAAACAATTCCATGTATCCCTAAATTATTAGCAGTTTTAATATTATTAACGTTATCATCGATGAATATTGTTTCATTAGCAGAAAGGTCATATTTTCCTAATAGATCAAGATATATATCTTTTTGAGGTTTACAAATGTTTATCTGATATGAATATGTTCCTCCATCTATTATTTTAAAAAATTCAAATGATGATATATATTCATATGCTTCCTTTGAAATATTAGATAATAGATATACTTTGTATCCTTTTTCTTTTATATATTTTAAATATTCAATTGATTCTGGTTTAATAACATGCATCTTAACCCAATCCGGTTTTAACACTTCATTTATTTGCTTACTGTACTCTGAATTCTCATTTGTAAGTATATCTCTTAAGTTATCTATTGTATATCTTCCTCTATCACTTTCAATCCAAAACTTACTTTTAAATATAATTTCTTCAAGAAAATCAGATATTTTTTTATCATATCCAAATTTTAATATATACTCCTTTGGTTTGAAATCAAAAAGCACATTTCCTATGTCAAACACAATATTCTTAATCATATATTCACTCCTTTATTTTATTAAATTAAAATAATTATTATTATATCGCTTTATTATATCTTAATATTTATTATTTTTCAACTATATTAATTTTAAAATTCAATTATATCAAATTTAACACTACCTTTTGCCCTATTTCCTTTTACTTTAAAAGTATAATTTCCTGTTTCTTTTATATTTATATAAAAACTATTTTCTTTATCTATTTTATTTCCCCTATAAATTTCATTATCATTACTATCAACTATAATTACATCTATATTGCCTGAAGTATTTTCAATTTTAACAGATACGGACATACCCTCTTTTATACTCATAGTATGAAATATTGTTTTATTAAAAAATGAATATTCTAAAGAAAATTTATTTTCGGTTTGTATTATTTTTCCTTCAAATACATTACTCTTTAAATTAATAAATATTATAGCTATTGTTACTGTAATTATCAATATACTCATTAATATAATATATTTATATTTATTCATAATTTGCTCCTTACTGAAATTAAAGCAATATCATATATATTTGTGATATTGCTTTAATTTTATTATATATTACGCTCTTGGGTGATGATTCATATAATCATCTTTAGTTGACAAGTTAGCCATTTGTGTATACATCATAGTAGATGCTACGTCAGTATGACCTAATAATTCTTGTACAGTCTTTAATTCAGCTCCATTTTGAAGCATATGTACTGCAAAAGAATGTCTTATTGTATGTGGAGTTATCTCTTTGTCTATTTTAGCTTGATCTTTGTATTGCTTTAAGATTTTCCAATATCCTTGTCTTGTCATTTTTTGACCATTTGTATTTATAAATAGTGTCTTTTCTTCTTCTGTTCTAATTAATAATGGTCTTACTTTGTTTATGTATTCTTTTAAAGATTTTAAACAATAGTTTCCAATTGGAATATGTCTTTCACTATTTTTTTTCTTTACCTTAATATAACCGTTAGTTAAATTAATGTCTTCTAAACGTAATGAAATTAATTCTGTAACCCTTATTCCTGTTGCATAAAGAACTTCAAGCATAGCTTTATCTCTTTGACCCTTTAGTTCTGTTAAATCAGGTTGTTCAAGTAGCATTTCGATTTCCTTAGAAGTTAATATCATAGGCTCTTTTCTATCTACTTTTGGTGCCTCTACATTATCAGCGATATTTTCTTCTGATAATCTTTTGCTAACTAAATATCTATATAAAGCTTTGATTGAAGCTGTACTTCTTGAAATTGTAGAATTTGATTTTCCATCAGCAAGTAAATGGTTAATATATTCTTGCATATCATCTCTTGTTAAATCAAAAATTTTCTTTCCTTGTGCCTCAAAATAATTATTAAATTGGATAACGTCTCTTTCGTATGATGCAAGAGTATTTTGTGATGCTTGTCTTGCTTTTAAACCATCAATGAATTCATCTATAATCACTTTCATAGTTAATGATCCTCCGTTCGTAATCATATTTTACACTATTTTATATAAATTTGCAAGCATTTTCACAAAAATTATGTAATGTTTTTATTAATTTTTCATAACTATACTTTAGCTTAAACTTTTATATATAGAAACTACAACATTACTTAAAAATTGTTCAAGTATAACTGCTAAAAACATGACAGAAAAACCTATTAAAATCATATATGATTCTTTAATAAGTAATCCTATTTTACTTGACTTATTATTTTCTTCTATAATAGCGTAATGAAAGTTAATAGAATTAATACACAAGTATATAAATGATGGTATATACATAATACTTGGTATTACTACAATAAGTAATATGCAAAGTAGTCCTTTACCAAGCCCAAATATATTTATCATTGTACAAACATAAATACCAATAGAAAACCCTTTAAATACATTAAGCATGCATACTATAAAAGGAGCAACAAGCGTTATTGCACTAACATATATTATTCCTGTTATTATACTATTAGAAACTATGCCATTTTTTATAACATTAATCCCTTCAAAATTATTTTGTTTGGTTGAATCTAGTGTACTTTTCATTGCTGAAATTATATCATTTTTGATAGATTGTTCTAAAAATTGAAAAGCAAATATTCCAATGAAAATACCTGCTATTAAACACATTAAAATTATAGATAATCCTTTTATATTTTTTTCTACATATTCAGTTATATATTTTCTCATTTAAAAATCACCATATAACATTGTATGTCCTGCACACTATGTTTATGATGATATAAAATGAATTATAGTTTAACTTTATTCCTTGCAGCTACTGCTAGCTCATCACATCTATTGTTGTATTCGTTATCACTGTGCCCTTTTACTTTTACAAATTTTACTTTATGCATATTAAGTAACTCAAGCATTCTCTCCCATAGTTCTATATTCTTTACTTTAGCTTTATCAGCTTTTATCCAGTTATTTTTCTTCCAGGAATATATCCAACCTTTATCTATAGTGTTTACCACATATGCACTATCACTATATACTGTTACTTCACAAGATTCTTTTAACAATTCAAGACCTTTTATAACTGCCATAATTTCCATCCTGTTATTAGTAGTACTTATCTCATAATCAGATATTTCTTTTTCAATCCCTTTATATATTAATATGGCTCCATACCCCCCAGGTCCTGGATTTCCACTACATGCACCATCTGTATACAATTTCACTTTTTTAATTTCATCGCCCATGAATTAATCTCCTTCGCTTGAATTTTAAAAATTTCTATGTTAAACTTGTATATATAATAATAACATAAACACACTTAAAATACAAGTAAAGGAGCGTTATATGAAAGTATTAGGAATAATTGCAGAATATAATCCATTTCATAATGGTCATATATATCATATTAAGAGAGCTAAAGAAATAACAGGTGCAGATTACACAGTATTAGTGATGTCTGGTAACTTTACGCAAACAGGTAACATTGCAGTAGTAAATAAATTTGAACGTGCAAAAATAGTAACAAAATATGGGATAGATTTAGTATTAGAATTACCTACAATTTATGCAACATCAAGTGCCGAATATTTTGCATATGGAGCTGTTAACTTATTAAATAGTCTAGGGATTGTTGATTCAATATGTTTTGGAGCTGAAGAAAAAGAAATAACTAACATAAAGGCTATTTCTAAAATTATCTTAGAGAATGAAAACGATATATATGCCGATATAAAAAAAGAATTAAAGGAGGGTATAACTTTTGCTGCAGCAAGACAAATTGCAATATCAAAATACTTGCCAAAGGAAACTGATATAAACTATGCTGAAATACTTTCAAAACCAAATAACATACTTGGTATAGAATATATTAAAGCTTTATATAAGTTAAATAGCAATATAGAGCCGTATGTGTTATATAGAGATACAGCAAATCATAGTGATACAGAAGTTGATAACGATAAAAAGATAGCATCAGCTACTGCAATACGCAACTTATTAAAATCAAATGAAATAGAAAGAGTAAAAGAATATATACCAGAAGAAATGTATGACAAATTAATAAATTCAAATATCTGTTTAAACCAAGATTTTTATCAAATATTAAGATACAAAATAGCAACTATGAGTAAAGAAGAAATTAAAGAAATAAATGGAGTAACTGAAGGTTTAGAAAATAAAATTATAGATGCAAATATACATTCTAAAAATTATGAAGAACTAGTTTCAAACATAAAATCAAAAAGATATGTTGAAACAAAGATTAGAAGAGCATTAGTTAATATCATCTTAGATATAAAAAAGGATACATTTAATAAATGTATTTTAGGCAATCTAACTTATGCACATGTATTAGCTATGAATGAAAACGGAAAAAAAATAATATCAAAAATATCAAAAACTTCTAATATTCCTTTATTAACATCTATTAATGATAAATTTATTAAAAAACTAGATGAAGACACATTAGGAATGATAAATATTGATATTAAAAGTAGTAATATTCACAGTATAATCTCAAATAAGAATTTAAATTTTGACTTTAAGAATAATTTGAACATAAACGAACAAGATACCTAAAATATTAGGTATCTTGTTCTGATGAAAGGGGTTTTCAACAAAAAAAATAAATGAGGGGTTATATAATAGAGGGGAGCTCTATATATAAACTTATATAAACATTATATAGTATATGAGGGGTTATATAATACATAATGTATATAAGGTTATACCATAACTTACAAAACAACTAAAATACTATATTTCTCAAATAACTACACTAAATGGTGCTAAGCACCTAAAAATTAATATATTAATATAAAACTCAAAACTTAAATATGCCATTATTATAACACACGTTTTTTGTTATGTCAACTGTTTTTTGAAATTTTTTTTTATAATTTACCCAAATAAAAATCATAATGTAATTACATCATGATTTTTATTTGGATTCTGGGTTATAAAACCTTCTTGAGGGGAAGATGGTTTTTTATTACCAGTATAAAGTGAATAGTTAAGGAGCACGCTCCTTAAGGCTTGTAAATGCTTTCCGCATTATTTTTTACCTCCTACCGGTCGCCGGGCTGAATCATTTCATATTATTATTATTATGCAATAGGGAAAGATTGGTAGTTCCATGTTTGTTTTTCATACATTATCCTCCTTAAATTGTTTTTACGCAATCAGCATATAAAATAAATATTACATGGCCGCTGCACTGGCATCTTAGCAAAAGTGTTTTCCTAATTTAGTTACTAAATCCGGTCCTCTTGGCATAACATTACCTCCATATTAATTTCTGGTATTACTTGTGTTATTACATGAATATATTATAACATAATTATTTTATTATGTCAACAATTTAATAAAAAATAATACAAAATATTTAAAATATTTTGTATTATTTATAATATATTACTATATTAATTCAACTATAGCCATTTCAGCTCCGTCACCTTTTCTAGCAACAAGTCTTACAATTCTTGAATATCCGCCTTTTGCTTCATATTTTGGTGCTATTTCATTGAATAATTTTTCAGTTAAATCAACTGTATTACCATTAAAATCTTTAACTTTATTTATGCTATTAAACATTTTTCTTCTTGCATTAAGTTTTGATGGCTTATCTACGTTAACTTTTTCTTTTACTACTTCTCTTACTATTACTTCATATTTGTTTCCATTTTTAGAAGTTTTAGTTTCTTTTACTGTTTTACCACTTTTATCTTTCTTTACTCTTGATAAAGTTTTTTCTTTAACTTCAAAGTTATCTTTTTCTTTTATAGCTAAATTTATTAAACTATCAACAAGAGGTTTAACTTCTTTTGCACGTGCTAAAGTAGTTTCAATTTTCCCATTTAATATTAAAGATGAAACTAAATTATTAAGCATTGACATTCTATGAGAAGTTGTTCTTGAAAGTTTTCTTGTACCTGGCATTTTTGTATCCTCCTTATATCTTAGTCTTCTTTATTTTTAAATTCAAGACCTAATTCTGCAATTTTGTTTATTACTTCGTCTAGAGATTTTTTACCTAGATTTCTTACTTTTATCATATCTTGTTCTGATTTATTAACTATATCAGCAACAGTATGAATACCAGCTCTTTTTAAGCAGTTATATGATCTTACTGAAAGCTCAAGATCTTCTATAGCTGTTTCTAAAAGTTTATCTTTCATAGATAATTCTTTTTGAGACATAATAGACATTGTCTTAGCAATTTCAGATAAGTCTATAAACATTTCTAAATGTTCATTTAATATTTTTGCTGCCATACTTAAAGCTTGATATGGTTCAATAACTCCATTAGTCCATATTTCCATAACTAAACTATCAAAGTCAGCATTTTGTCCAACTCTTGTTTTGTTAACTTCAAAATTTACTTTTTTAACTGGAGTAAATATTGAATCTATTGGAAGTACATCTATAGAACTAGTTTCTTTATTTCTTTCACCTGGAGTATAACCTCTACCTTTAACAGCAGTCATTTCAATATTAAGTTCTGTTCCTTCATCCACATAAGCAATGTGTAAATCTTCATTTACAACGCTCATTGTAGAATCAGTTATTATATCCCCTGCTTTTACTTCACAAGGTCCTTTTGCTTTTATTGATATTTTCTTTTCATCCATATCATCTGATTTCAAACATACTTGTTTTAAATTTAAAACGATATCAGTAACATCTTCAGTTACTCCTGGAATTGTTGAAAATTCATGAGTTACACCAGCAACTTTTATAGTACTTATTGCATATCCTGGTAAAGAAGAAAGTAAAATTCTTCTAAGTGAATTACCTAAAGTAATTCCAAAACCTCTTTCTAAAGGTTCTACTTCAAATCTAGCATAATATGTATCAACATCAACTTCAACACATTTTATCTCTGGTCTTTGCATTTCAATCATTTTTTATCCTCCTTTAATACGCTCTGATTACACGTATTATACGTTATTAACTAAATGATTTTAATTAGTTCTTAGAGTATAACTCAACTATTAGGCTCTCTTGAACTTCAAGATCAACATCTTCTCTAGTTGGTCTTCTTAATACTTTTGCTTCCATTTTTTCTTTATCCATCTCTAACCATGATGGTACTGCTTTTAATTTGTTAGCTTCCATAACTACTTTAATAGTTTGGTTATCTTTTTTAGCATCTCTAACTTTTATTACATCTCCAACTTTGCATATGTATGAAGGTATATTTACTTTTTTACCATTAACTTCCACCATTTCATATCCTACAAGTTGTCTTGATTCAGCTCTTGAAGAACCGATTCCCATTCTATATGCAACGTTATCAAGTCTTAATTCTAATTGTTCGAAAAGCATATCAGATGTAACACCTTTTCTTCTATAAGCTTCGTTATAGTATTTTCTAAATTGAGATTCAGAAACTCTATAAAAAGTCTTTGCTCTTTGTTTTGCTCTTAATTGAAGTCCATATTCAGATAATTTAACTCTGTTTTTCCCATGTTGTCCTGGTGCATATGATCTTCTGTCTATAGCACATTTATTTGAATTGCATCTAGTACCTTTTAAGAAAAGTTTTATACCTTCTCTTCTGCACTTTTTGCAAACTGCGTCTGTATATCTTGCCATTTTATATTTACACCCCCACTATATTCTTCTTCTTTTTGGTGGTCTACAACCATTATGTGGTATTGGAGTTACATCTTTAATCATGTTTATTTCCAAACCTGCAGCTTGAAGTGATCTTATAGCTGCTTCTCTACCTGCACCAGGTCCTTTAACGTATACTTCTACACTCTTTAATCCATGCTCTTTAGCTGCATTAGCTGCAGTTTCTGCTGCTTGACCAGCTGCAAAAGGAGTATTTTTTCTTGAACCTTTAAATCCAAGTCCACCAGCACTAGCCCAAGATAAAACATTACCTTGTGTATCTGTCATTGTAACTATTGTATTATTAAATGAAGATTGGATGTGTGCTTGACCAGCTGACACGTTCTTTTTAACTTTTTTCTTTGTTACTACTTTTTTCTTTGCTGCCATTTTATTATACTCCTTTCTTTCCTGCTATTGCTTTTGCAGGACCTTTTCTTGTTCTAGCATTAGTTTTAGTTCTTTGCCCACGAACTGGTAATCTTTTCTTATGTCTTTGTCCTCTATAGCAATTGATTTCCATTAATCTTTTAATATTTAGAGAAACTTCTTTACGAAGGTCTCCTTCTACAGTATAATCTCTTTCAATTATAGCTCTTATTTTAGCTTCTTCTTCTTCAGTGAAATCTTTAACTCTTTTTGTAGTTTCAATTCCTGCTTCTGCAAGTATCTTTCTTGATGCAGAACGACCAATTCCATATATAGATGTTAGTCCAATTTCTGCTACCTTATTTTTTGGTAAATCTATTCCTGATATACGTGCCATTTAATTCTACACCCCCAATTAACCTTGTCTTTGTTTGTGCTTTGGATTTTCACAAATAACGCGAACTACGTTATTTCTTCTAATAACCTTACACTTATCGCAAATTTTCTTTACAGATGGTCTTACTTTCATTTTAAATCCTCCTTAAAATTTTTTGTTAATAAATTTTAACAAAAGTAAGTAAATAATATATAATAAACAATAAATTAAAAATAGAAAGATTGTATTCTTCCTACAGCCGCTCTAATTTAAAGTCTATTGGCTTAATTTATAAATAATAGGAAATTATTTTGCTCTCCAAGTAATTCTTCCTTTACTTAAATCATACGTAGATAATTCAAGTTTAACTTTATCACCTGGTAGAATTTTGATATAATGCATTCTAAGTTTTCCAGATATATGAGCAAGTACTTCATGACCATTTTCAAGTTTAACTTTAAAATTAGCATTAGGTAGTGCATCAATTACTATACCTTCAACTTCTATAACATCATCTTTTGCCATTACTTTTCCTCCCTATTACATAACATAAAATCGCTTATTTATTGAATAAGCAACAATTAACATATATATTATAAACTATTTTTAGTTATATGTCAACATTTTATAGCTATTTTATGTGTAAATTCATGACTTTTTATATTTAATAAATAAAAAAGATGAGCAAAAATCGCTCACCTTCTTTTATTAACTTTCAATAGTAATATTGTAAAATTGTCTATCAAGTAAATCAATAATTTTCCCACTTGATTTTTCATCTTTAATAATTTGTATTATTGGCCTTAATAAATTACTGACATTATTTTGGATAACTACTGCCTTTTCTCCTGTAGATATAGTAATCTCTTCATCTATCTCATATACAGGAATTTTACTAAAAAATACTGATAAAACTTCAGGATCATGTTTGCCATCCATAATATATAGATATTCAAATACTTCTCCTTTTTTGAAAGCTTCCTTATATGATCTTTTTGAAGTCATGGCTGAATAATCATCAGCTGATGAAATTACTTTGGCTATTTTACTGATTTTTGTACCATCAATTCCCATTGGATAACCTTTGCCATCAAATCTTTCATGATGTTGTTGTACGCCCATTAGTACAGGAAGTTCAAACTTTCCAGTTGATTCTAAGATTTCACGTCCTAATCTTGGATGAGTCTTTACTATATCAAATTCTTCTTTAGTTAACTTGCCTGGTTTATTAATTATTTCTATTGGTATAGCGATTTTACCAACATCATGCAGTATAGCGGCCTCAGCCAAATGTCTTAGTTCAATTCTTTCAAAATTCATGTTAATTCCAATTATAATTGATAGTTTAGCCACCTCTAAACTATGATTAAATGTAGTATCATCATAGTTTCTTATATTAATTACTTGTGTGACGCAGTCTTTGTTTGCAATTATTTCATCAACCACATCTTGTACAAGTGACTTAAATCTTTCAATTTCTTTGCTAGCTTTCTTTTCATCTTGTTTTCTTATCTCACCTTTTGAAAAAACACCAAATACACTAATAATAGATCTAATCATTTGCCTTTTTAATTCTTTCGATATTATATCTTCATCCGTATCTACTTCATTTTCATCTTTGATTATAATATATTTATGATTTAATTTTGTAAGTCTGTTAATTATTTCTTGTGATAAAATAACATTTTCTGCCACCAAACACCGTCCATCAGGAAAAGAATAAAGTGATTCTCCCATTATCATTCCTGGCTTAACGTTCCCTATCTCCACATTTTTCATATGTTCTCCTTGTCTCTATTATTATGTTAAAGTCCAAACATTAGTTACACCTTATAAAAAATGATTTTTTCCATTATAGCATTTTTGTCGAAAAAGGTCAAAAAATATTTTGAAATTTGTTAAAAAAATTAATTATTCACTCTATTTCTTATATTTATATATTTTAACAAACAAAAATGAACAGAAAATTTCTGTTCATTTTTTCCTAATATTATAGTTATTTAATAAAAATATTTTATCTATAATACTTTTTTCTTATATTTTGAAGATGCAATAAATACATATCCAATTATACCAATACCAGTTACTACTAATACTATTCCTATGTTTGCTCCAAATGCTGATCCAGTAGTAGGTAAAGCTCCTTTTGGAGAATTATACACCACTTTTTGTACATCTTGATTATTATCTTTTATATTAAAATCATATTCCTTACTATCTATTTTATAAGTGTCAGGTACTGATACTTCTTTATAATAATACTTACCAATAACAAGGTCCTTAGAATAAGCATTACCTTGAGAATCTGTTGTTATAGTATCTACAACTTGTTTGCTTTCATTTAGTATTTCAAATTTTACATTTGCAATAGGTGATTTTGTATTTTTATCAAGTTTAATTATTTGTAATTTTGATTTTTTAAGTACATTAGTAACATTTTTTTGAATAATACCATTTTGTACAACAAATTCATACTCATTTGAATCTATAATGACATTATTAGGTACTGATACTTCCTTATAATAATACTTACTACCAACAGGTAAATTACTTGTATTTGCTATACCATTTTTATCTGTTGTTATAGTTTGAATAACTTTTTTACTTGAATCTAAAATATTAAATTTTGCTCCTTGAACTGGATTTTTATAGTCATCCATCTTTATTATTTGTAAACTTCCCTTTTGAGTCTCATTAACAATTTCTTTTGTTATAACTTCTCCAGTTTTAGAAATTGTAAATGCATATACTTGTTTATCAAATATAAGATTACTTGGAGCTTCAACTTCTCTATAATAATATTTACCCTTAGCTAATGATTTAGATGTTGCAACTCCATCTTGACCAGTAACTATTGTATCTAAAACATTCATGCTGAGATCAAGTATTTCAAATTTAACACCAGATACTTTATTTCCAAGATCATCTACTTTTATAATTTTTAAATTTCCTTTTATTAGATTATTTACAACTCTTTTTTCTATATATTTATTTGTATTATCGATTGTAAAAGGATATTGATTTGTATCCAATATAACGCTTTCAGGTGCACTTATTTCTTGATAATAATATGTACCATTAGCAAGATCTGAGATAGATGCAACTCCATCAGTACCAGTTGTAATTGTAGCTATTTTATTTTTATTTGAATCTAAAATGTTGAATTTTACTTGTGATAAATAGTTACCACTTTCATCAACTTTTACTATTTTTAGAGTTCCTTTTTGAAGTTTATTTACAATTGTTCTTTCAATTGTTCCAGAACTTGATATATTAAATGAATACTCATTATTATCAATTATTACTCCGTTTGGAACTTCAACTTCTTTGTAGTAGTAAGTTCCTGTAGTTAAATTACTAACGATTGATACTCCATTTGTATCAGTAATCATTGTAGCAATTTTAACTCTACTAGAATTATATAGGTCAAATTTAACATTTGAAATAGGATTGCCTGAATCATCTACTTTTGTTATTTTAAAGTTCCCATATATAACTGTAGGAGGAGCCTGAGTTACTGTTTTTATATAATTTGTTACAGTTTTAGTAGCAGTGCTACCACTTGTAACTGTTACATAAATTGGTGTCTGATCAAGAATGTAGTTTGATGGTGTATAAGTTTCAACTAAAGTATAATTTCCAACTGCTAGATTTTCAAACCCAATAATTCCATTCGTGTCTGTTGTACCCGTTGCCATTGTGAAATTACTTGAAGTTCTTAACTCGAATTTTGCTCCTGTAACTCTATTACCGTATTGATCGACTTTAATAATTTGTATATTACCAGTTTTTTCTTGTTCTTTTTGATTTACAACTGTTTTGGTAGTAGTAGTTCCACCAGTTACTTCAACAGTTATAGGACTGCTGTTTAAAATATAGCCACTTGGCGCATATGTTTCAACTAGTTTATATGTTCCAACATTCAGATTTTCAACTGTAGCACTCCCATTTGTATCAGTAGTTATATTTGCTATTACAGTATTGTTTGAATTTCTTACTTCAAATTTTGCTCCTGTAACTTTATTACCAGCATTATCTACTTTTAAAATTTTTAAACTTCCAGATGCGCTCTCCCATGAAACGCTTATACTTGCATCATCAGATGTCGCTTTTTTTACAGCTGTAACATAGTCTTGTTCACTAGAATTTGAATTTCCATATACAGCTCCTATGTAATCATAACCACTTACTGTTGCACTTAGCTTAAGAGTAGAAGCCTTTTCAGCACCATTCATTGTTACATATATGCCTTCACCTTCTGTAAATGTAGTTTTTGCATTACCATTTTTGTCAGTGGTTTTTGCAGAACTTGGTGCATTAGAAAGTGAAACTTTCGCTGACTTTCCTTCATAGCCACTTGACATACTCAATGTATATGGTCCCACAACTATGTTTCCATCACTATTAGTTGTTTTTGCTTTACTTCCACTAAATTTTAATGAGAAAGATGGATTATATGGATTTGCTTCTGCATGTGCCTGAATTTTTTTTGCAAATGTTTTAACTGTATTAAATAGGCTCTCTTCTCCACTTACAGCAACTAGATTTGAATAATCTAGATCAAGTCCTGTTTTTGAATCACCTGTACTTGTAACTGTATTCCATAATGCAAGCTGTGTAGCAAGGTATGCTTCTTTAGCAGTTGAAACTCCTATTTCACTTGCTGTTCTATTAGGATACCCAGCCATTAAGACAGACGTAGCCTTAGCACTTAATTCTCTTTTATATTTCATTGTACCTTCTGGCAATTGACGACCATAATCTAAACAATAAGCAGTATAATCATCTAGTTTTGCTCTTCTATATGATGTATTATAGTTATATGCTTTGTTATAGAATACTTTTTCAGTTCCTCCAGTATATGAGAAAGTCATTGTCTTTTCAGACGCATAAAGACTCTGTGTTAATATATCTCCAACTTGGGCTATACCAACAGTTATTAGCATAAAAATTGCTAATACTTTCATATATATTTTTTTTGATACTTTTATCACGATAGTACCTCCTTATTACATACTAAAATAGTGCTTATATTATAGCATAGTAGAAAATTTGTGTCAACATATTATTACAATAATATTACATTTAAGTTACAAATGCTGTCGAAATTTGTAGAGCTTATAAAGTATTTTGTAATATCAACTCACATTTTACTACTACTCTTGATTTAGCAGTAGCTGTACATGTTATTAATGTAAGTTCCTTCTTATCTGTACTTTCAAGTACACTTAAATCTGTTGGATCAACAACAGTTTTATAAGTAACTCTATAGATATACTCATATTGCTTAGTTATTATCCTAACATTATTTCCTACTTTAACTTTATTTAAATCTCTAAATATTTCGGTATAAACGTTGTTATGTGCTGCAAGCCCAGTGTTTCCAGTTTCTCCAAAATTTGGACTATCAACAAATTTACCAACATAATTCTTAAGCGTTTCATCATCTGTTCCACTTTTTATTTGTGCTCTTATTCCAATACTTGGTATATCAATTACTCCTATACATCCATTTTTTATAACTATCACATCTTCGGTCTGTTTTTGAGACACTTGTGTGTTATTTGTATTTGAAGTTTGTTCATTACTATTTACCACATTATCAACATTACTATTTACTTTAACAGCTGTATCCACTTCAGGATTATAGCTACTATTCATACTTGTAGAGGCAATAACTTGCTTTCTTGTTATATTATCTTTTACTGTAATAGCAACAAATGAAACTATTACTATAAAAGAGATTAAAATTACTATATCTTTTACTTTTATTTCCATTTTTTATACCTCAAAAATATTATACCATACTTGTTTACATAATTCAACACAATGGTATAAAAAAATTATCATACTAAAATGTATGATATTTTTTAAGTTTATATGTTATATCGTAAGTATTTTTGGACCATCTTTAGTTATAACAATTGTATTTTCATAATATGATGTTAATTTTCCATCATCTGTTGCAACTGTCCACATATCATTTTTTACATATACATCTGCACTACCTTCACATATCATAGGTTCTATTGCAAGTGCCATACCATTTTCCAGTCTTGCTCCTTTTCCTTTTCTTCCTATATTTGGAACACCAGGATCTTCATGCATTTCTTGACCAATTCCATGCCCTTGATATTCTGTTAGAAGAGAGAATCCATTTTTTTCTACATATGTTTGAATAGCATTTGAAATATCTCCAACTCTATTTCCAGCAACAGCTTCATTAACACCTTCAAAGAATGCTCTTTCAGCAACATTTATTAGTTTTTTAGCAGTTTCAGATATTTTACCAACTCCATAAGTTCTACCTGCGTCTGAACACCAACCATTTTTATATGTCCCTAAATCAACAGATACAATATCGCCTTCCTTTAAAACTCTATCTGTAGGTATACCGTGTATAATTTCATCATTCACAGATGTACATATTGCCCATTTATATGGTTTACCACCTCGATATGGACATGGTACTCCTTTAAAAGCTGGTGTTGCACCAGCTTTTTTCATAGCTTCTTCTGCTACTTCATTAAGTCTCATAGTAGTAACACCAGGTTTAATTTCAGCTTCAATTGCTCTAAGAGCTGCTTTTAATGCTTCAGCAGCATCTTCCATAAGTTTTATTTCTTTTTCACTTTTTATGTTTATCATTTTATACACACTTTCTATTTATATATTTTATTCAGTTGCTTCTTTAACAATATTTTCTGGATGTGCAGAAGCGTCAACTGTTATAAGTAAACCTGTATTTTTATAATACTCAAGAATATCTTTTGAATTTGCTTTATATGTATCTATTCTTCTTTTTAAAGTTTCTTTTGTATCATCAGTTCTTATAACTAATTTACCGCCACATACATCGCATACATCTTCAATTTTAGGTGGGAAATCTATTCCATACATTTTTCCACACTTCTCACATTGTTTTCTTTCAAGTATTCTTCTAAAAGCAAGTTCATCTGGAACCGTAAGTTCAATTACTTTTGTTATTTTTCTATTTTTCTCATTTAAAAGATTATTTAAAAGTTCAACTTGTTTTAATGTTCTTGGATAACCATCTAATATGAATCCATCTTTGCAATCATCATTTGAAATTCTTTCATCTAATAATCTTGTTATAGTTTCATCAGAAACTAAAATTCCCTTTGAAAGAGCATTTGCCATCTCCTCATTTTTTCTACTTTCTTCTCTTAACATATCTCCTGTTGAGATATGTGGTATATTTAAAGCATTCGCTAGAATATCTGATCTTGTACCTTTGCCTGTAGCAGGTCCCCCTGTTAATATATATATCATTTCACCACTCCTTATATTCTTTTAACATATATATTATCACACAAAAAGTGTTAAAAGTAAAGTTTTTCGATATAATTATAAATATTTTATTTACTAAACAACAATATGCTGATATAATAAAAGAAAAATTGGATTTACCTATTAAAGTAATTTTAGAAGGGAGACTATTATGAATAGAAGATTAATGTTAGTTACAGACTTTTTATTTTTCAATGAAGATGAAACTCCATTCAAACACATTTTGAATTGTTTGTTAGGTGTGGTTCCATATGATGAAAAAGCAAAAGTAAGTGAAATAAACAAACATTTTGAAATAACGGAATTTGATGAGCAAATTACAGTAAAGGTAAACGTTAGAGAAGTAACAAATGGGAAGCTCTATATTCTCCCTTTAATATCACGTGAATCATCTATTTTGATGAAACAAATTCTTTCTGTTTACTCAGATAAAGAAGTTATAGTATTATATGAAATACAAAACTCGGTTACTGGAAGAAAAGTATTAGAATTGATCTAGTAACGCAATAAATCCCTCTTTTGCATTGTAAAAGGGGGACTATTTTATATTCACTTAAATTAAAATCTTATTTATTAAAGTCATATTATATCTCAATAATGTTGTATTCGCACGCTCTTATTAGTCTATTCATTATAGCTATTCCAAGTCCTTCTTTTTTTATTCCCTCGATTAAACATGTATCAACTTCTAGCTCATCAACTTTTCTAAGTGTAGAAAATATAGAACTTGAAACTGAAAGCAAATTATCTTTATTTCCATAAGATAAATATATAACATTTGATTCATCTTTAAATAAATACTTGTTCTCTTCAAATCCAATTACACAAATCTTTTTGTTATCATCATAACCTTTTATAATTTCTTTCATTTTATCTATAATTTTATTTTCATTTTCACTATATACTAAAACTGTCTGTGTTTTGGGAGCATAGTGTCTATGCTTCATACCCGGAGATTCAACATTTTCATCTTTTGATGCCTCTGTAAATATATGCCTATCAAGTTTAACTTTTATACCTAAATTTTCTATATCTTCTGGTGAAATTTTACCTGGTCTTAATATAACAACTTCATTATTTACTACCTTAAGTACAGTTGATTCTACACCTATTTCTGAACTTCCACCATCAATAATATAATCAACTCTTTCATTTAATTCGTTAAAAATATCATTAATATTAGTTCCACTTGGTCTGCCTGAAATATTAGCACTAGGAGCAGCAATTGGAACCCCTGCTTCTTTTATAATCTTTCTTGCAATTTCACTACTTGGCATTCTTACGCCAACGGTATCTAGTCCACAAGTGACATTTAAAGGTATTTCCTCAGATTTATTTAATATTATTGTCATAGGACCTGGCCAAAATGAATTAATAAGTTTCTTTTCTATATCATTTGATATGATAGCCACTTTATTTAACATATTGAAATCATCTATATGTACTATTAATGGATTATCTGTTGGTCTCCCTTTTGCGATAAATATTTTATTTACAGCGTCAAAAGAAAGTGCATTTGCACCAATTCCATAAACTGTTTCTGTTGGAAAAACAACCACACCATTATTTCTTATACACTTAGCAATCTCTTGCAGTTCATTTTCATCTATTTTATCTTTAAAATTATATAACTTTGTCATTTTATCACCTATAATAATACATTATACCACTTTTCTTAATCAAAATAAAGAAAAAATCAGTAGAATTAATCTACTGATCTTTTTATATTATTCTTCATCTTCAAGAACTGATTCAATATCCTCATTTGATTCTAAAGATACATCTTCTCTTCTTTGTTTTTCTTTTATAGCTTTTTCTTTTCTTATTTGACCTTCTATCTTTTCTACTAAATCATCTAATCCAGAATAGATATCATCAAATTCTCCTTCAGCCATATAAGTATGTGACTTAAATTCAATTCTTAAGTCCACATGTTGTTTTCCTTTATTTTTTTCAGTAAAAGTTACATGACATATAGTTTCTTCTTCAAAAAATTTGCTTAGTTTTTCAACTTTTTTTTCAGTAAATTCTCTTATTGCTTCTGTTACTTCAATATGAATTCCTGTTAAATCTAATTTCATAGTAATCACCTCTCATAATTATTATATACAATTTTTTTCCTTTTTTCAAGCAAATAACAATTTTTCATTAAATTTACACAATATTCAACATTTATGTTGAATTCTTATGGAAACTATAGTATAATGATTTCAATTTCAAGTAGCAATTTTTATTTATAATTAATAGGAGGGATATAATGTTTGATTTTCAAAAAACTTTAGAAAAAAGAATAATTAGTTCTGATGCTAAATTATTTATGAAACCTATTTTAGAGATACAAACTCCAGAATATGAGGATGGAAAAACAAGATTTGCTTTAGTAACATATCCAAATAGTTTAAGTGATCATATTCTAATGGGTCAAGTATATTTTGATCCATCTTTAGAAAATCCACTTAAAGACTTCTTTGCACAAATAAAAACATATACAGGCAGGAAATACTTTTATATCAGGAGAGATGCATTCGATCATATTCTTGATATTCCAGCCAAACATCTTTCATTAGAAGAATTTAATAATTTAGATGAAGATGAAAATACAGATGATAATTTTTAAATATACAAAAGTCTGACACTATTATATAAGTGCCAGACTTTAATTTTATATTTAAAGATTATTTAGTACTAAATGATACTAAACCTTTATTTTTTTCAAACACTCTAACTTCAGTATAATCTTTCTTTTCAGAAGTTTTAGTTTGTTCATTATATGAATCTACTTTTCTTGTTGATTCAATCGTTACTTGATTATTCTCAACCTTTGTTATTTTATTAGTTATAAGTCCGTCAACACTTTTCCATTCAGATCCTACTGCAATTCCACCAACAATTATTTCTGTTGGATAAATTATTGAAACTACACTTCCTGATTCTAAATATTCGCCTGATTCAACTACCTTTTCAGATGTAATTTCATATTTCATTCTAATTGTAGTTTCATTTCCATCATTTTTAACTTTTCTTTCAGTTGTTACCACAGTTGAATCATCAGCTTTTGAAACGTCAGTAACTTTAACATCATATTTTTGACCATTTTCCTCATATTTATATGTTGTTGTTTTACTTGGAAATAGATCAGTAAGTGATGAAACTTGAAATTCAGTATTTCCTGTGTTATTTTTCTTTTTAAACGGATTAAAAATCAAAAATAAGATTACAACTAATATAATTATTATAGCTATTAATAATTTTTTGTTCATATATTTCCCTCCTAATACATAATACTTTCGATACTAGTATACTTTAACATATTTTTTAAAAATATTCAATAATAATTATATGATTTTATTTTATTTATCTAGTAATAAAATATGCACATACTATTATTGGTGATTAAATTTGAAAATTCCACATTTTACAAGAATATATTATGAAAAAAACGCAAAAGACACTCCTCTATGCAAATTTTTATTTAATAAATATATTGCTATTCCTAAAATTGAAATAGATTCTCATAACAACATTGAAGAATTAAGAAAATATGAAAATAAAGATTTCAAAAAATTGAAGAGTTATTTAATTATAGGTATAAGAAAGACAAATAAGTATGTTGAAAATCATAAAATATCTGATTATCTGGTACCCTTTACTTCCTCTGGTTGCTATGCAATGTGTATGTACTGCTATCTAGTATGCAATTACAACAAGTGCTCATATTTAAGAGTATTTGCAAATACAGAAGAAATATTAAATAAATTAATAAAAACATCTAATTCTTCTGAAAAAGAATTAACATTTGAAATTGGTAGTAATAGCGATTTACTACTTGAAAATATTGTTACAGAGAATTTAGCTTCTAATTTAAACAAATTCTTAAGTTCAACTTCAAAAGGAACATTAACTTTTCCAACAAAATTTGATTATATAGAACCTCTTTTAAATTTAGATCATAACGGTCGAATTTTACCAAGAATGAGTTTAAATCCTCAAAGAATAATAACTAAAGTAGAATTTGGTACTAGTAATTTAAATGATAGACTTGAAGCAATAAATAAATTAGCAGAACATGGGTATCCTGTTCATATATTAATTGCCCCCATAATTATAACAGATAATTTCAAAAAAGATTATTCTGATTTAATTCAAGAGATTGAAAATAAATTGTCTGAAAAATCTAAAGAACATATAGTATTTGAAATAATATTTATGACATATAGTTATATACATAGAAAAATAAATGAAGATGCATTTCCAAAAGCAATAAATTTATATTCACAAGAAACAATGACCTCAAGAGGAATAGGAAAATATCATTACAAAGATAAAATTAAAGTAGAGGCAAGGGAGTATTTAGAAGCTTTAATAAAAAGTACGTTTAAAAATTATGAAATTAAGTACATTGTTTAATTAATATTTATCTGCTTATCCTCTATTTTTAGCCTAGATAAGTAAAAAAATAACCATATATTATACTATATGGTTATTTTGTTTAATTGAACCTACTCCTGTTTCTTATTTTATCATTTTTTAAGAATTTTTTAGCTAAAATAACTTTAATAAATTCAAATATTATTATACAATCCACACTTGCAATTATTATCATTACATATATATGACTTGGCATATTAGGTATTTTTAGCCATTCTGCAAATGTTGGATTTGTTACAACAATATATTGTAGTATTAATGTTCCAACAAGACAAAGTATCATAGGAATATTTGAAAAAATGCCAATTTGTGTTGCAGTTTTTCTGTCGGATCTACATACAAAAGAAAATAAAATTTCAATTATTGATAATGATATAAATACTGCTGCCCCAGCCATTTGATCACCATAGCTAATTTCCACAAAGAAATATATTGCAAACATTACACATGTCTTTATAACTGCTGGTATTAATATTCTTAATGTTAAAAAAGGTGTAAAGAATTTTTCATTTGCATTTCTTGGCCTCTGTTTCATTATGTCTTTTTCTTCTTTTTCAAAGCCAAGAGCAATTGCAGGTATTGTATCTGTAACTAAATTTATCCATAAAAGTTGAATTGGTAATAATATTGTCCTATTAAATAATGTTGCAAAAAATATTAATAGTACCTCAGCTAAGTTTGAAGCTAATAAATACACAATGACATTTTGAATATTGTTGTATATCCTTCTGCCTTCCTTTATAGCCACAACAATTGTTGCAAAGTTATCATCTGCAAGTATCATGCTTGCGACACTCTTGGAAACTTCAGTTCCTGTTATTCCCATTCCAATTCCAATATCTGCTCCCTTTAATGCTGGTGCATCATTTACTCCATCACCAGTCATTGCAACTGTCTTTCCATTTCTTTTCCAAGCCTTAACTATTCTGATTTTATTTTCTGGAGAAACTCTTGCATATACTTTTATATAGTTAACCTTTTCAATAAGTTCCTCATCAGACATTTTATCTAATTCTTGACCCGTTATTGCTTCAGAATCTCTTTTTAATATACCTAATTCTTTTGCAATCGCAACTGCTGTATCTTTATTATCACCTGTTATCATAACGGGTATCATTCCAGCATTAAAGCACTTCTCAACGGCCGATTTTGCTTCTTTTCTTGGAGGATCAATCATCCCAACTAATCCTATAAATACAAGATTATTTTCCTGTTTATCTTGACTACTTGATATATCAATTTCTTTGTATGCACAAGCAAGTACTCTTAATGCAGACCTTGCCATTGATACATTATTATCTAATATTCTATTTTTAAATATTGTATCTAAATTTTGTGTTTTTCCGTTAATTAATATTCTATCACATCTATTTAAAACTGATTCTACTGCACCTTTAGTAAAAAATAAATATTTACTATTTACTTTATTTATTGTAGACATCATTTTTCTATTAGAATCAAAAGGTATTTCATCAACCCTGTTATATATATTATCTAATTTTTCTTTATTAATTCCAAGTTTTTCTCCAAACTCAACAAGTGCTATTTCAGTTGGATCACCAAGTTTAATTTTTCTTCCTTTTTCTTCTCCAGTTTTTGTATCATTGCAAAGAACAGAACTATTTACTAACATTTCCAAATCTGATTCATTAAATATATTTTTACTTTTTAAATCTTTTGAGGTTTTAATGTTTGTTACATCTATTAAAACACTATCAAAATATATTTGTCTTAATGCCATTTTATTTTGAGTTAGAGTACCTGTTTTATCCGAGCATATAATTTCAGTTGCTCCTAAAGCTTCAACACTTGAAAGCTTCCTTACAATAGCTTTTTCTTTAGCCATTTTTTGAACTCCAATTGCAAGCGTTATAGTTATAACAGCAGATAATCCTTCAGGTATTGCGGCAACTGCAAGTGAGACTGCAAGCATAAATACATCTATAATTGCATTTCCTTTTAGGTATCCTACAACAAACATAATTATTGCAACAACTACAACTATTATGCTAAGTACCTTACTTAGTTCATCCATTTTTCTTTGAAGTGGTGTGGATTCCGAATCTTGATGTGAAATTGCTTTTGCAATTTTTCCAAGTTCTGTATCCATTCCAATTGCAACAACTACCGCTTCTCCTCTACCATAAACAACACTGCTACCAGAATATAGCATATTTAATCTATCCCCAAGAGGTACATCTTTTACATTACTTATAACCTTATCATTTTTGTCTACAGATGCGGATTCCCCGGTAAGTGCTGCTTCTTCAACTCTTAGACTATGATTTGATATTATTCTCATATCTGCTGGTATGTAATCACCAGCCTCAATTAAAGCAATATCTCCTATTACTATTTCTTCAGTTTTTACATTTTGGACACTTCCATCTCTTTTTACTTTTATATATGGAAGCGACATGTTTTTCAAAGCATCTATTGCCTTTTCAGCTTTACTTTCTTGTATTACCCCAAGCAGTGCATTAAGAATAACAACAAATAGAATAATTATTGTATCTGTAAATGGCTCTCCAGTCTTTACAGATACAATAGCTGATAGTATTGCTGATATAATTAATATAATTAACATTATATTTTTAAATTGATCTATAAATTTAGAAATTATTCCTTTTTTATTTGTCTCTTTTAATTTATTTAAACCATATTTACTTAATCTATTTTTTACTTCTTTACTATTTAAACCACTTGAATTTGTCTTTAATTTAAAAATAACTTCATTTGTTTCCATATTATAGTATTTCTGATCCATATATACTGATCCACCCTTCATACATAATATAGCTATAGTTTTTAATTAAAACTAATTCTTTTGTTTCTTAAATAAAACGCTTAAACTTATTCCTACTGAAAATATTAATAAAGAAATTATAACATATGCTGATATAAGTTCTATACTAGCTAATACTTTTAACAAAATAAATATAGTGAAAGTTCCTACAATATCCATCCATATATTATTATTTTTCATATATTTTGCTTTAACATATGAATATAAATATACTCCTACAATAAATGTTGACAAGCTAAATACTATTATTGCAAATGCTATATATGCTACAAGTATTGGAAATGCTATAGCACTTAAGCTAAACATACATCCAACAATTAATGCTATTAATACTATTGGCATTGCAACTAAAAATAAAGTACCAGATATAATAACAAATAGAGGTCTTTCAGATGTCTTCTTTAATATTGCAGATGAGAATTTTTGTTTAGATAATTTCTCAATTAAGATAAATACTAGTGAAAGTAATAAACAACTTGTAATAATTTTTGTAATCATTTTAGCGGTAAACATAGTTTGAGCTTTATTGTTATATACTTCTATAGTTGCACTCTTATATGTATCCTTAATTCCTTCTAGATTTGTATTAGTTGTTCTTACATATATATTTCCAAGTACATTTTTATCTCCTGAGATATTAACATTTGTAGCATCTACTCTTAAATCATTTGATATATTTCCTTTAACATTAATTGTATCAGCAGCTCCAAGAACACTTCCTTGAACATTACCTTCTATTTCTATTGTTTTTGCCATAAGTATAATATCATCTGATATATTAGCTTTATCTGTTATTGTTATACTATCACTTGCTATTATTATTGCTGATTTAGATATATTAGAATCAATAACCACATTTCCACCTGATAGTATAATAGGATATTCCATTTCAGAATTTACTCTAACACTATCTGTTGCAAATAATAATTTAAGTCCATTCATTTTTTCGTTAACTTCAATTGATTTTGAGGAAAATAATCCACCTAACTTAGATATTGGTTTATCAACCACAATTCTATCTGTTGCATAACGTATAAATGGTAGATATATATCATTGTTTTCACTAAATTTATATACTCCATTTGTTGATTCAAAATCAAATATAGTTTTTGTTTCTTCATTAGTTGATGCAAATGTATTTGTTGATAATGAAACAAATAATAACATAAATGCTACAACTATTATCTTTAAGTTTATTTTTTTTCTCGATTTTAAAATATTCATATATTAATCCTTTCTTATATGTAAATATACTCTACATATTATATGTGAATATTCTATACTAAATATATAAAAAAATCAAGAGTTTTGATTACAGTTAATTATATGTACAAGCAAGAAAAATATGCAAAAAGAAGATAACATAGTTACCTTCTCTTTAATAGATAAACTTTTAATAAAATAAATTAATAATTTATATACCAAAATTGAAAATTTTATATATTTTATATAACTGGTTTTATATCATAAATATGTACTTTGCTAAATTGTTCTAAAAGATGAAAAAAATCTATATACTTTAATTCACAAATCTTGTATTATTTTTTCTAACACTTAGTATTGTTGCTTTATTTAATTAACCGGCTGAAATTCATATATTCTATTATTTCCCCAACCGTAATAACTTATCCACACAGTTCCACTTGGTATAGTATAAGTCTTATCTCCAACTATGTTTTCTATTCTTGATATTTCTGTTTTATTATCTGTATGGAATGTTATTCTTCCTGTTCCAGAACCATATGTTGCTTTCATCCTAACGGTTTTGCCCCATAAATTAGGATCAACTTTTATATATGAGGTTACCATAGCTACTGCATATGTATTGAAATCTCCATCATATGCTTCTTTTGTCAATGCATCTGTGGGAACTATTGCAGTATAACTTGATATTATTCTTGTTTCAACTCCTTGTGAATTTATTCCTTTAGCGTATATAGTTTCACCTTGACTTAGTTGTATTAGATTATTATTATAATTTAACCAATTTCCAGTTGTACCGATTCTATATAATTTTTGAATGCTTGATGAACTATATGTAATACTTATATTCTGATATGGTGCTCTTATTGCTTTTGATTCATCCGATGAAAGATACATATATCCATTAGTTGCTTTAATTACTGGTTCATCTGTAAATGTGACTTCATATAATCTATTATTTCCATATCCAAAATAACTTATCCAAACAGTTCCATTTGGTACAGTATATATTTTATCCCCAACTATATTTTCTATTCTTGATATTTCTGTTTTATTTTCATTTAAAAAAGTTATCATCCCTATACCAGAAACATATGATGCTTTAATTCTAATAGTATTTCCCCACAAATTCGAATCAACCTTAAGATATGATGTCGCAGTAGCAACCGCATATGTATTAAAATCACCATCGCAAGCTTCTTTTGTTATTGCATCTGATATATTAGCCGTATATGTTGCTATTATTCTTGTTTCAGCTCCTTGCGAATTTATTCCTTTAGCATATATAGTTTCGCCTTGATTCAAAGAAATTGGTTTATTTTCATAATTTTTCCATTCTCCTGTTGTTCCTATTTTATATAGTCTTTGTACACTTGTTGATGAATAAGAAATGTTTACATTCTGATATGGCGATTTAATCTCCTTTGTTTTATCGGCAGAAATTAACATATACTGATTTGTTACACTAAATGTTGGATCATCCACTGGTTGTAGCTCAAAAATAGCAAAGTTTGATTCGATTGTAAATTTTATTCTTGATGTATTTTCAGGAATTTTAACAATGTTATCATAACTATTCCATATCTGACTTGTACCACTAATTACATTATTATTTGAATCCATAAAATAATAGTAACCTGTATATAATGAACCTGATATGCCTTTCATGTATATTCTTACACTTTGATTTTGCATACTAGTATCAACATTAACATAATAAGATGCCCAATTCGAGCTACTGCTTTTAAAATATGTATTATTATTTCCATCATATGCCAACGCACCTACTGCATCTGTTACATTTGCAGTATAAGTCTGAGTAATCCTTGTTTCATTTCCATATTTATCTATTCCTTTTGCATAAATTGTCTCACCTTGGTTTAACCATATGGCTTTATCTACATAATTTTTCCATTCACCTGTTGTTCCTATTTTATATAGCCTTTGTGCACTAGTTGGAGAATATGATATATTTATCATTTGATATGGACTTTTTATTGCCTTAGTTGGATCCGCTGTTAACAACATATATCCATTTGATACACTGAATATTGGTTCATTTGATGGTAATATTTCAAAGATTGCAAAATTATATTCAATTGTAAATTTAATTCTAGCTGTATTTACAGGAATTTGAATAACATTATCATAAGAATGCAATAATTGATTTGTCTGACTAATTATATTATTATTAGAATCCATAAAGTAATAGTATCCTGTATATAACGAACCTGATACTTCCTTCATATATATTCTTACTTTTTGTCCCCAAATGTTTGGATCAACGTTGATATAGTATGATGCCCAATTTGAATTGTTGCTTTTGAAGTAAGTACTATCGTTATTATCGTATGCATATGGTCCAATAGCATCAGTAGGCATTGTTATAGTTTTACTTACAGTTGCTTCTAGCCCGGTATCCTTCTTAACACTTTTTGCTACTATATTTCCTACTGGATAATTAAAACTTCCTGTATATTTTAACCATGTAGTTCCATTATCTATGCTATAATAATTATCTATATCATTTCTTGTATCATATGTTATGCTTGTTGTTGAATCTAGTGTTACTCCATACGCTGTAAGTATTGGATAGCCTGCATTTGATGTTATTATAGGTGCTTTCGGTGCATCTAAATCTAAGTTTAATATCTTCTTAGTCTCGTTTTTCTCATTTCCTACACTATCTTTTCCTTTTGCATATATTGTTACTGTTCCGTCACTATTCTTCCAGTTGTTTGCTAGTACCGTGCTTGATGTTAATGTTATCTCTCCTGTGTAATTTGTCCATGTTGTATTTGACTCACCAATTTTGTATTGTTTTGTTACACTATCACCATAATCTATTGTTATTTTTACACTTGTTCCTACTGTTGTCTCTGGTGTTACTTGTATAT
>JAEWRE010000029.1 GCA_023460235.1 Bacillota bacterium | reverse complement strand
AAACCATGGTCAACATGGATGTAGACACTACCCTTAGTGTGTTACGCCCTCGTAACGCTTATGAAGACTATGAGCTGGATATTATAAGTAAAGTCTCAGAAATAAAGAATGCAGACGTTGCAGATATTTTATTCTCTGGTAAGGTTTATGTAGATGTGTGGGACACCTCTAATGCAGAACCTACAATAGAAAATTCTTCAGGACTCCGTTCATTTGACGCAGGGCACGTAGACTTTTATTACGGAGATACTACAATCACAAGTGAGTTGCGTGACATTATTGTAGTAGGCTATGGCAAGCGGCTTATAAACAATAAAACTTATTATGATAATGTGCAAGTGTACGGTGTCCGTATAAATTCAAATGGAGAACCGATTGTATGGGACCACTATACAGATAGGTTTAAGGGTATGAGTGATAAAGAATATGATGCAGCTGCATTGACAGATTACTCTTATTTACAAGCAACAACATATTTGCAGTTAAAAGGGCTGGAGTATAAATATAATACAGAGATTCCTTGTCCTGTAAAACTTGTAGAAGAAAACACCACTACCTTAAAACATGACTATAAAGAATTGCTGGACCGCATCTGGGATAATATAGGACACTCTATAAAAGATTATTACTATCAGCCATTGGCAGATTTGTGGAAATTTATAAACAAGAACCTTAGTAAAAGTCCGGGAATAAGTGCTATGCCATGTTATAAGAGTATGCATCACAATGGCTACTCTACACGTAGCAACACGGTAGTTCCTTTACAGAATACGTTGTATTTTATGGGACGCTCTCGTTCAGACACTCAAGAATATAAATTCTTTATGGATGCTTTGCGTGGTGAACTGTGTCGTCTTGCAGCGTACAATTATGAAGAAGATGCCGAAGTTGTGGATGGTTGGCTTAACAAATTGTTAGACGAAAGCTATCAATTCCAAAACAGGTTAGATAACTTGTTGTACGATAACTTAAAAGTGTTTTATCCTGTAGAGCGTATTAAAGCTGACGGTTCTAAAGAACACTTTGTATGTGCGTACAATATAACACCACAAGAACCTGCTGCCTCAGAAGTAATTAACTATGGTTACAATATGTTGTTGAAAAATCCATACGACTTACAGAGTGACCATAATTACACCGCAAATACGATTCTGTTAGATGGTATTTTGGTAAAAGACCCAGCTACATTAAAGACACGCCTGCACGCAAGAGTGGGTGAGAATCTTCGTTTTGAATTACTATACAAGACCAACAATGCGTACATGACAGATGTAGGAGGTGTACGTGTACGTTGGGAAATCACAGACGTTACTTCATCAGGAAACACAACTGTACTTCGTGATATATGGGATAGTGAGGTCTATAACGAGGAATCAGATATTTATTTTGAGTTTCAACCATCTTATAAAACATTCTCTATTTTGTGTAAAGTTTACAGAGAGACGGATGTGCAAGATGTTTTAGCAGATGAATCTTTAGCAACATTAGAAGATAAGTACAACGACTTATCTCCTGTACGTTCTATTACATTAGCGTCTTACACATTAACTGACCGTGTAGCCAATCGACAAGCTGAGTTAAAAGAGTTTGATTTAACAACAGCAGGAGGTATGGTTCCTTGGTTGGAACGCTTTGTGTTATGGGACATTAAGGGAGCAGAGACAAATATATTTGTTTCAGAAGCAGGTACAACAAACTACTTCCCTTATCCAAATGGGTATGATGAGTTTCCTGCTAAAGTTGTAAAGTGTTTACCATATGGGCAACAGCTTTTAGTGCTTACTGAAAATGAACTGTACTTATGTACCATGAACGCAGATGGATTGACATTTACAAAGCAGTGTATTCAGACGGGGCTAAACATAAAACCTAGCGAAAAAGATAATATTGTGGTTATTCATAATATGGTGTCTTTCTTCAGCGAAGATAAAATTTATCTGATTGTTCCTAAGAGTGGTAGTTTAACAGGAGCACTACAGCTGGCTCCTATCAGTAATCAGATAAACTACTTCTTAAAAGACGTAGAGAATAATTCATTAGCAATTATCAGACGGCTTTATGGTTTAGAAGACCATGTTGTCTATGACATCCTTCGAGAACAGTGGAAAGATACATCAGAAGATTTATCTAATCTAGGGGATGTACATTTGAAACTTGTCAATAAGTACACGTATGTGGAAGGTTCCAAGATAGTGTACACTTTTGCTTATGACTTACAAGTACAAGTAAGAGTAGACGATTGGCACAGCGTATGGTATAGTGCGATACGTGCAGCAGATGAAAAATTATTGGTGTCTCTTGTATACGACACTAACTCACGTGTTTGGAATTTAATGATGCGACAAGGAAGTTCTTATACGTGCGTGCCGTTTGAAGGAGGTAGTAGCGTTGACAGACAAACGCTATTAACAATAAAGCAATACTTAGACCGGGATGCAGACGAACCCAGTCTGCACCTATTAAGTGTAACCAAAAATGACACAAGTGTACAAGATTTAATCATAAGTGATAATGATACAGACAGTATTTTCAACACAGACTCACCACGCTTCTTATACAAGAACTATCAGTTCTTAGATACAGGCTATAGATTAACGGATGTTTCCCGTAAGAAACGCTTCCGTGAAGTACAGTTTAATCTAAATAATATAGACGGATATGAAATTCCTATGGGTTGTGCAATATTTGTTGATGACAACGAGAGGAAAATGTTGTATAATTATAGTGTGAACATTGTGCGTACCGCAGAGAATAGTGCCGAGGCTGTTGTTACACAGTCTCTAGACACAAGAGGTTTGGTACGTAATACAACTCTTGGAGCAAGAGATGAAGACATTGTACATTACAACAAAGAGTACGCAACAGGAGAACAAAATATGTTCCTGTTAGATACAACAAAGTTTGAACAGGTAAGCAATTACAAAGTGCGTATCAAGACTTCTGGTAAAGGCTATTCACCAAGAGCACAGTTGTTGTTCAAACCAAGGGGGTACTATGAGTTGTTTTATATTAACTGGGTATATCGAAGTATGAGCCAGAGATAGGAGGGTAACATGGCAGACAATGCAAATGAAACTGTACAAGTAGATGATGGAGCAGTTGTTCACGCAAGTGAATCTGAAGTAGCTTCTGAAACACAAACTACTACTGTACTCTCTCCAGAAGCACAGGCACTACTTGATAAGATTGTGAGTATACTGACAGTTAATTTTAATAGAAAAATAGCAGGTTCGGTACTTACAGCAGATATGTATAATAAAATGAATGATATGCTTATAGAAGCCGTTAATCAGCATGACGCTAGTATACAGGCTTTGAAAGAGTATATCCTCACTTATGTACCTAATTTTGTAAAAATACATATATCTGATAGTGCGGAGGAGAGCACAGGTGATATTACAGGCGGTGTACTCGTTATAGATGTAAGTCACCTATTAGACTCGTTGTTAGATAATGTACGAAAAGAATGTAAAGAGTACACAAACGAGCAACGAAAAGAAACAGAAACAGAACTTAAAGAATATACAAATGAACACGTTAAACAATATGTGGAAGATGCTTTAATAAAAGCAGGACTTCCAATTGAGGCATTCACTAAGGAAGAAATTGATGCGATATTTTCAGCATTGATAATACCAGATGACCCAAGCAAGGCTGCAAATCCATTATCAGATGGTTATATAAGTTCTATAGGTTATTTTGATATGGACACTTTTAGTATATCAGAAGAATCAACAATAAACATTTATGGTACGGATAACACAGGAAACGTAGTGTTTAGTTGGGATTGTTTTGAGGCATTTAGTTCAGAAATAATAGGTAGTATATATGCTCAACAGGGTGATATTGTATTAGCAACTATATCTGCTCGTTCTGAACTAACACTTCCTGATAACTTAACGCTTTTACACACTTCCGAAATATTTGGAGAGAATCATCAAACTATGAGTTTTGCATGGATGAGAGTTGAAACAACAGGAGAACAAACGTTTACAATACATCAAGCAGAAGAAACAAGGTTTTATCTGAACTTAATTGCATTAAAAAATGCAAAAGATATAATTTACGATGGTTCGCATTATATAAAAGATGATAGTGCATATTCGTTAAATCCAAACGAAAAATCATCTGATGAAATTTTAATATGGGGATGCAGTGCTTTTCTTTGGAACACTTCTGCTCCGTATGGTAATTGGCGTTGTTCAAATACAAACACCACGCTTATTTGTTTAGACCAGACAAAAACAGCACCTAGACAGGCTAATTTTATTGACGCAATAAATGATGACGGAGTACGTTCTTTTACACCTGCATCTAGTGGAAATCCTTCTGTTGTTGATGCTGTAAAAATTATTTATTAAAAGGAGGTAATAAAATGAGCTTAAAAGTAATTGACGTACAAGCAGGTACTTCATTAGAAGAACTTTCAGAAATTATAAAAAATAATTCTAATATGGAACTTAGGATTTCAGGAAGTACTTATAATGGTAGATTGGATGGTTCATGTTATATTAAGTTTCCTAATGATGACACAGAATATCAGGCGGCTTATATGATAGAAACTTCTATAGGATTTTACTATAGTAACCCTACGTACAAATTAAGTAAAAAAGGAATGTTATTTATAGAAGAATCAGAAGAAGTATGTTTTATATTAGGAGTGGTACAAGCTCCTAACATTGATTGTTTAGCAGATGCTAGTCGTGCTATGTCAGATAGCTCTGGTGGATACGTGTGGTTATTTTTAGGTAAAATAGGTTCAAAAATATTCAATCTAAGTACTTATAATAATCGCGTTTATGAAATGTTTAATATACCTGTCAATGTAAAAGCAATTTTTGGAACTACAATTAACAAGCCTAATATAACTTTATTACCAGCGTACGTAATGCCAGAATACTATGTATATATAGACGGCACTAAAAACACAACACCAAAAAGTTATATACGCTTTCCTAAAATGTACGTTAATTATGAAAGATATTTTGTACCTGGTCAAAAATATATTGACCAAAATGGAAATAAATTTATGGCAATAGGTGGCTATTTATTATATAAAATAGATTAAAGACTTACAAAGGAGGTGATAAGTATGGCTTGTAAAGGAAAAGGTGGTTGCAAAGGCGGTCGTAAAGGTAAAGGTAAATAAGGAGGTAATTTATGAAAACTTTAGACAAAGAAGGTTTGCAGTACACTCTACAGCGTATGGTAACTTTATTAGCAGCTATTCAGGAAACAATAGACGCACCCTATCCTGAATATAAAGAAAGTACATGGGAGCCTGTGCTGTTTAATACAGCTACGGATGAAGTTACTGAGGTATCAATGGCATCAGGATTTTATTACAAAATAGGAAACCTTGTTTTTATAGAAGGTTTTATACTTGCTAAGAATGCGTGTGCTTGTCACCATATTTCTGGACTACCATTTGAACCAAGTCATACTAGACCATCAAATACTTATCCATTAGGTATTGTGGCAAGAGGAGCTAATGAAAATGCACCATTTAACGCAATATATGGGACAGAGCCTTATATTGTATCTAACGCATTATATAGTTCTGATAAAACCTCTAGCTCATGGTATGTATATGGCTGGTACAAAATTGCTGACACTAAGTAAGGAGGTATAAGATGAAAGACTGGTATTCAAAACATAAAAATTGCGTACAAAGGACTGCTCGAACATTTGTACAAGCTGCCGCAGGTTTTCTTTTAACAGAACTTGCATCAGGCAGGTACAGTCTTACAGACTGGAAGACATGGATAGTTGCTGTTACAGCATCCAGCATTGCAGCAGGCATTGCTGCTGTTATGAATTATAAGGGAGATGAATGATATGACAAACTTATTTGCATGGGCATCCATTGGTGAGAATGGAAAAGCCGTAGGAGGAAAGAAAGGTGACCAGACTGGTCGAGAAGTAAAGGTCGGTCCGTACTACAATTTCGGTCAGAACAAATGTATTCGTCTGCGAAACAAAGCTAGACAGAGAAAGATGGCAGAAGTAGCTAAGTTCTTAGCGAATAGTAATGTCGTTGGGTACGACCAAAACACTCGAACAACATTACATAATGTTTGTAAGTCCTATGGTTGGGATTGGAAGAAAATTAAGAAAGCAATCGAGCACGGGACATTTCCAAAGTGTAACACAGATTGTTCTGCTTTCTTTACTGTCTGCGTAAATATCGTGTACGGTAAAGAGAAGCTGGCTAGTGATTGTACTACGCACAATCTTGTGTACCGTTGCACAGTTCAGAACAAAGTGAACTTCAAATTGACCAAGCACTTCCCACCAAAGAAGTGGTGTAAAGGTGACGCTCCTATTAAAGAGGGTAAACATATTATCATCAACGTATAGTAAGGAGTGAGGCACTATGTGTACAGTAAATGCAATTATTTTAACAGGGTCTCTACTGACAGCTTTGATTCTTATAGGAAGCACATTCGGTAAGATACATACGTGGTTCTTAAAACAGGAACAGCAAGATGTACAGATTGCAAATCTTAAAGAAGAACAACGTATACTGTGCAAAGGTATCTCAGCTTGTCTGGATGGACTCGAACAGTTAGGATGTAATCATAGTGTGCCCGTAGCAAAGAAAGAATTAGAAGAACACTTAAACAGTGCAGCTCATAAGTAAGGAGGTAAAGGCATGGCTAAGTCTAAGGCTAAGTCTAAAAAGAAGACAAGTTCTAAATCTTCAAGCAGTAGCAAGACTACTACGAAGATTACAAAAGGAACTACAAAAATAAAGAAACTGTCCCCTATTAAGCCTACCAAGTCTAAGCCCTCTGATACACAGAACACAGGGACTTATTATAGCAGTGCTCTTGCAGAGTTACAAAAGAATCCAATTGAGCATCAGCAGGAGCGTGCTTTAACGGACACGTCTCTATTAGGTGGGCAGACACTAGCAGGGATGTACGGTGTTACTTATGACCGTGATGAAATTGAGAACATCTTAAATGATGCCACTAACGCAGCGTACGCTCAGGAGTTTAATGAGCAAAAAATAAATGAAGATAACTTCTACAATGAGTTAGCTTCTACCGCAGCGACACAGTATGACCAAGCAAGACAGGATAGAGGTGCAGCAATTATGTCAGGTGCCAGTGCAGGAGCACGTGCAGCGAATGAACTATCTAATATGCTTGGGGTATCACAGAACAGTGCAGATGCCATTTCACAGTTGGCACAACAGCGTAAGAGTATTCAGGATGCGAAAGCTGCTGCTATTGCACAGAACGCTGCTAATGCTCTTGATAAAGCTAATGCCGCAGGTGAAGCACTTGGACAGTTGGATGTTTCTCAGCAGGCGAATAAGGTTAATCAGTACACAGCTGATTCAGAATACAATGCACAGATTCAGCAGGACAATGCAAATATGTGGAGTACAGCTGTCAGTGCATTGATGGGAGCCAAAGCAACAAGAGACAGTGCAGCCCTTGCAGGTGATGCAACAAAAGAAGCCGCAGCTTTACAAGCTACAGGCGACCAGAATGCAGCGTACCTTACTGCTCTTGGTAATCAGAACTCTGCTGTTATTACTGGTAATGCTACAACACAAGCAGCCAAGACCAATGCAAATGCTACAAAGGCTGCTGCTGATAGGAGTGCAGCTGCTCAAGTAAGAGCTGCTAAGATAGGAGCGAGTGCTTCTAAAAAATACTCAGGTGGTTCAGGC
>JAEWRE010000028.1 GCA_023460235.1 Bacillota bacterium | reverse complement strand
CGATCCAGATCAGGGCGGCCCGGCCGAACCAGGGCACGATGAGGCAGAGCGCCAGGGTAAAGACCACACTCTTCCAGGGCGTATTGTAGCGGGGATGCACGGCGGCAAAGAAATTGGGCAGGAATTTGCTGCGTCCCATGCTGAACAGCAGGCGGGTGGTGGCCATGAAGAAACCGTTCATGCCCGTCAGAATGCCCGCCAGAACCGGCACGGTCAAGGCCACGCCACCCCAGCGCCCGAAAATCTGATCCGCCACCCAGCCGGTGGCCCAGGCATGGTTCTGGCTCAGCAGCTCTTTGTAGGGAATGAGCCCGGCCACACACATCGTGACAAGAGCGTAAATGACGGCGCCGCAGATGATCGAAAGCAGCATCAGATCCCGCGCCTTGTGCGGGGAAAAGGTAAATTCCTCGGCGGTCTGGGGGATAGTGTCGAAACCCACGTACAGCCAGGGGGTCAGGGCCAGCACCATCAGCACACAGGCCAGGGGCGAACGGTCTTCCGCAAAAAACGGCTCAAGGTTGCTTAAGCTGGAACTGTCGGCCTGGATGGTTCCGAACGTCAGCACCAGCACGCCGATGGTCAGGGCGAAAGCCAGAAAGACCTGAATGGTGCTGGCGGCGCTCATGCCCCTGAAGTTCATCCAGCCGAAGAGCATCAACACCACGGAGACGAAGGCCAGCTCTCCCGCGTTGATATCCCATCCGGCGATGGTGTAGAGGTAACCCACATCGAAAACGCCGGGCAGAAGATAACGCGTGAGGAGAATCATGGCCATGGCGTTGGCCGCGATGACGCAGATATAACTGAGCACCAGCGCCCAGCCGCAGATAAAAGCCCCTTTGGTGCCGAACCCGGCGTAGGCGTAAGCGAAAGCGCCGCCGGCCACCGGATAGGGCTTGATCAGAAAACTATAGCTCAGGGCCACAATGCACTGGAACAGCGCGCCCACAAAGAAGGCGATGACCGTTCCCATGGGACCGGCATCGGGCAGAAAGCGTATCCCCGGCAGTACAAAACAGCCCCAGCCCACGATGGCGCCCAAGGCCAGGGCCAGCACCTCGACAGGGCGAAGCGTTTTTTCAAGTTCTTCACGCAACTCGCCCGCATGACAGTGCTTGTCTGAATCTCCCATGCGCTTCCTCCCGCTCATTGTCTGTTTTTAGGGCCTGTTATGTTGCCGGCGCGGGGGACCGCAAAGCCCGGCGGCATACTCTGGCCGGAAATGCGTTGCCGATGTCGCGGCGCGCCGCGGGCGCGGGCTTCGGCAACGCCGTCTTGCCACCTGGAACTGCGCTCCATGTTGTAGGTTGTGTAAGACTCTCTATTTTCCGGAGCAGAGTAACATTGCGGCGTCATGCGCTTCAATGTTTTATTCAATTGAAAAATCCATTCGGGCAAACCCGCGCCGTTTTGCGGCGTGAGGGCATTTCAACGCAGAAACGCGCCGGGGTGCGCCCTCGGGATAGTTTTTTTCTGGCGGTTTCGCCGCGTATGGCGGTTTCAACGGGGTTGTCGGCAACGCTTGCTAAGGTCGTCGGCCACAACGGTAATTCTATTAAGCAATCCTTGTGCCAAATTGAACATGTCGTGGATGCCGTGCAATGGCGGCAGGTTATTTGCCCAGGCTACTTCGTCGTGCAGCGGGTTTTATTCTAAAATTGAGTCAATTATAACTCAAAAACTCTCAACCCCCCCGTTTTTGTGTGAGTTGATTTTAACTTATAATGCGAAATGGACTTATTCTTTGCGGCGGCCTGACAGACATTTCAACGGACGACGCCATCTCAAAAGCTGCTTCAAATGCGTTTTCCGGGTATTATTTTATCCAATAGCGGCTTTCAGAACAAACGGCAGCAACGTCGGCGAATGAAAGTGTTCAGCGGCACAGGAAACACTTGCCACGGCCCTTGGAGCAACTTTTTTGGAAAAGCGTTGCGCCTCTTAAGGCTTCATTCAGGCGGAACAAGCGGCTATCATTGCTGGCCGATATCCGTGTGGATTCCTTTGCCGCAACGGGACAAATCTTCGGCCGTCTTGGATTGAAGCCACGCCGCTTCGCGACGGATGGCGGCCCGCCAAAGCCGTATTCATCCGGACGGAACCGATTATGTTACGGATATTGACAAAACGGTAATGCCTTGGAGCAGTTCAACATTAGAGTGCTCAAGGGCCACAGATGAGCATGCGCTGTTGCGCGCGAGCTCGGCCATCATTTGTTTCGGAATTACGCGAGCAAGAAGGGCGGGCAAGCTTTCGCATCCTCCCAAAGGCCGTCTCCGGAGAGGAAGACGGCCTTTGGGAGATGGGGTTATTTCTTTTCTTGGGCGGATTCGGTTTTTTCCTGGGTCGCACGGGCGTCGTCCAGCGCGGCCTGCAGCTTGGCTTCGTTTTCATGTGAAAGCGAAGACTGCAACACCGTACCGCCGGTGCCGCGCAGCTCATCCAGCACCTTGTCCGTCAGGTCGGCATCGACCAGCACAAACAGGGCGGAGGTGCCGGGGGTCAGTTTTTCGGCAAGCTGTTTCATGAAGTCATCGTTGATGCCCACATCGCTCAGCGCGCCGGCCACGGCACCGGCGCCAGCGCCGACCACAAGACCGAGGAGGGGGTTCATAAAGATCAGGCCGATGAGCACCCCCCAGAAGCCGCCGCCCACAGCGCCGCGCGCCGTCAGGTTGTACATCTGGTGCAACTTTATTTTGCCGTCCTGTTTCTTTTCAACAACGACAGCATCCTCAAGCGCGACAAGGTAGGATTTCTGCATTTTGAGGAAGTCAAGGCGGACTTCCTCAGCTTTGAATTCCGAGTCGTATGCGACGACGATAAGTTTATGCATGGTAATCTCCTATATATGGTATCAGGCTATATCTTTCGAGCGTCGGCAGACCATCTGGAACAGATTAACTTTAAGAATGTACATTCTTAAAATTTGAAGACACCCACTTCGGCGCTTAACAGCGCAAATAAATTGCGCTTACGCCTTCGTGGCGGAGGGCTGCTCTCGCAGTCACAAGAGCAATTTTAAAGTAAAATTGCTCTCATCCGCGCTTGGGCCTGCGTCACGGCATCGGCCGGGCCGCCAATGGACGGCGCGGGATAGCCAACTCATTTTTTTATAAACGGATTTCCCGTTCCAGGCAATCTTTTACAGGGAGCAGATCCAGGGCAGACGCATCTAATTTCAGTTTTGCCGGTCTGTTATTTGTCGTGATTATCCGTCAAAACCAGCCTTTTCGGCGCCGGCGGCGTCATCTGGCGCTTTTTGTTCGGTACTGAGCTGTCCAGCCAGTAAATAAAGTTTTTTAGCTGCGTCTCTCTGGGGGCAGATCGTGCGGAGGCTCAGTGCGACAACAACGGCCAAGCCGTGACGTTTTCGCGTGCGCCGGAAGACGCCGTGGCAGGCTGTTTGCCCGACTGCTCACGGCGTGCAGCAGGCCGGAAGGTACAATGCGGATAGACCCGCCCCGGTTCACGGAGAAAGTCGCCCTGCTTTAGCCGTAAGGCGCAATGCCTCAGCCGGCCGTGCCGGAAAATTGTCTGGAAATGAAGGTCGCGTAATCATCCGTCATGCCGGAAACAAAATCGAGAACGCGCAAATAGGACTGATAGAGGTCATCCTCGGGCGTGGGGGCGTTCACGCCCATGAGATGCAGCGCCCTCTCCTCCTGATAGGTCAGCAGCCGGTTCATCTTGACCTTGAAGCAGGCCGGAATGAACACGTCCAGAAGCCGCCGGTACAGGTTGTAGGCGCCCACCTCCAGGGAAATTTTCTGGCTGTCATTCAGGATTTTTTCATTAAAAATCTTCCGGGCCCGCTCCAGATAGGCGGTGACGTCGCTTTCCACATGCCGGAGCAGACTCCCTTCCAGCCGTCCTTCCAGGATGGTCGCATAGTTGTCGTCAAAGGCCTTGCCCAGCGAGGCCACAATATGAGAAATCAGCTGGGCGCGCAGAAAACCCACCCGCCGCCTGTCGGAATCCATGTCCCGCTGCTTTTCCTCATTGATCTTCAAGGCGGCCTTGAGAGGTTCCAGCACGTCGAGAATGTCTTCATAAGAAATGATTCTCAATTCTCGCGCGTCTTCCATATCAATAATGCGGTAGCAGACGTCGTCCGCGGCCTCCAGCAT
>JAEWRE010000027.1 GCA_023460235.1 Bacillota bacterium | reverse complement strand
TGGGCATATCTAAACCTGCACCAGAAATTTGATACCATTCTGTCCATACACCTGTTTCATTTTCATTATATGAATTATAAGTACGAGCATAAAGATTTGTTCCAATATTTGTTGAAATTATACTATTTTGTGAGTGGGCATATTGCCAAATTGCCTTCCTTGTTGGCGATGATTTTTGCGTATGAACTGTTATAAACCATACTGTTGAATTAAAATCAACAGGACAATGGGTAATATCAATACTTCCAAAATCAACAGGTACATAATATAAACCCGTCTCAATTAATGTATCAAAATCAGTATTTTTATTTTTAATTATATAATTTGATTTAGAATTTAATATATCATTTAATCCATCAACACGTGAAATAGGTAATTTACTTGTATCAACCATAATTTTATCCCCTTTGAAGTTATTTAATAAATAACTTCAAACCTTTTTAATGAGAGTTCAATGAATAAATATTTGTATAGTTTTAAAGGTTTTTAAATGGCTGAAATTTTAGGAAATAAATTAAAAATAAATTCAATTGATATTATCCCTTCAACTATCAATCATAATGATGAATATTTAAAAGTTTCTAGTGATGAAACAAAATATGAATATGTTTCTAATGAAGAAATTAAAAATGAGTTAGATATTTCTTATAATAAAAATGCAACCGTTAATAAAGGTTATAATAAAGCATATGATTTATGTTTAACTAATTTTTCAACTGGCTTATTAACATCAAATTGCAGTAATGGATTTGTTATTACAACAAATGGTTCACAATTAGATGGAAATTGGTCAGTATTAAATTCTTATCGGGGAATAATATTAGATGAATGGTATTCTGCAAAAGCTGATAACATATATCTTCAAATTCAATGCCCAATACCAATGGCATATACTGGTTTATTAAGAAAAGTTACTGATTGGTATGATAATGTTAGAGCTTATGAACCTTTAAATTTCATAGTTGAAGCATCAAATGATGGACAAACCTTTAATGAGATATTTAATCATACAGAAACTGTTTTAGTGCCTCTTAATGTATATACCTATAATTTTAATGAAAACAAAGTAAAATATTTATATTGGAGATTTAGATACCCTACTGGTGGTGTATCTGGACAGCGTTTTTCTATGATGTTTCTTGGAGAGATTGAACCAAATATTTTTACTCAAACTGAATTTCAAAAAAATAACATTATTAAAATGCACCCATTTTGGATGCAGGAATTAATACCATACAGAACGACATATACTGATGCAGAAAATAATGGTACTGTATCAGGAAGTGAAAATATTACTGAATATAATGCTAATAATCAAATGTGGCAAGCATTCCGTGGTCGTGTAGATACTTCAAATCAAGGGTGGATGTCAGCAAATACTCAAGCAGTTCCTTGTGAGTTAAGATATACACCAACAAACATATATACACCTGGTTATTATTCTTTTTCTTTTAGAAAAGGTATATGGGGTGATACTTGGGGATATACACCAATAAATGTTGCTATTGTTATTGTAGATGAAAATGATGTAGAATATCCAGTATGGCATAGAGTTATGCATTTAATTAATCCAGCTACATTTTCATCAGAAATTCTTTATATACCATTTTCATTTAAACAAGTAAAATGGAGAATTGATGCTAAATATTCAACACACGTTTCAATGGGTCATTGCCAAATTTTAAAATGTGAAAATATTGATTCTTATAATGCTGGTAATGTTAGAGTAGATTATAATATTTTTACTGCAACAAAAGGTCATAATATAAGAGCAGGTGGATATTTCCATTTACCAACAATTGAATATAATGTTAGTGAAGATAATTCTTTAGAAGTTACTTTTCCTGATAATTCAAAGAAAACTTTTACATCATTATCTTCTATTACAATAAAACCTCAAAAGAAATTTAGATTAATTACTCCAAAACATTTAGATTCAGAAACTTATAATCCAGCAACATTTGGAGAAGTAAGTAATAATCAAGATTATGTTAACATTGTACAAGGAACTTGTACAGGTATTGGTTCACAATTAGATTCATCAAGATATTTTTGGAAAGCTATTTGTACAGATGTACGAGCAGTTGATGATTGCTGGTTAACATCAGATAATGGTGCTTTAGGTGGACCAATTTATACTTGGAATCAATTAAAACCAAAAGGTAGATATGTATTTAAATTTAATACTGGTTGGTGGCGAGATACAAATGGTTATTCAGCATCTGAAGTTAGAGTTCACGTAAGAAATGGTGATTCAGATAGCTGGAAAACTGTTTGGAATGTTGTTAATATTCCAGCAGCATATTCTACTTATTGGTGGTCACCTGTAATTGATATTGATTTTGAATTTAATCAAGTATATTTTGAAATGGTTTCACGAAATCAAAGTTATCACGGTGGATTAGCTTGTTGTGCTGTTTTTCAAGAATGTGATTATGATTATCAAATTGGAACTGGTTGGTTAGTTTCTGATGATATTCGTCAAATTTATGAAAGAGCATATCAATATGCGTATGATTATCAAGAATCTCAAAATTTATATTTAAAAAAAGATGGAACAACTTATGGATTATCTAATTTAGTATATAGACAATCAGAACAACCATTAGAGCCAAAAGAAAATGATATTTGGTATAATAATAAACAAGAACCTTTAAGAGTTTATCAATATAAAAATAATGAATGGGTTGCTTTTAATGATGTATTATTAGGTAATTTTAATTTAGTTAATGGTGTAATTCAATCATTTTATGATAATCCATATAAAGATAATGGAACTTATAAAAATACAGATTGTATAAGGTCAAGTGAATTATCATTAACTGATGAAGCAACAAATGT
>JAEWRE010000026.1 GCA_023460235.1 Bacillota bacterium | reverse complement strand
AGCCGGATGAATGACTAAGGATTTTACATCAGCAACATTGGCCAGCAAGGAAAATAATTCCAGCTGATCGATAAAGTCCTTTGCCTTTCTGTCATTTCCTTTGATTTCAAAGGTAAAAATAGAACCTCCTCCATTAGGAAAGTATTTGGCATACAACGTTTGCTGCTCCGGATCTTCTGACACAGACGGATGGTGTACTGCCTCCACCTGAGGATGATTCTTTAAATACAGAGCCACCTTCAGCGCATTTTCCACATGCCTCTCCACCCGGAGGGATAATGTTTCCAGTCCCTGAAGGAATATGAATGCATGAAACGGAGATAAGGCTGCACCAGTATCCCGGAGTAAAATAGCGCGGATTTTTGTTACATAAGCCGCCGGGCCTACTGCCTTTGTAAAGCTGATTCCATGGTAGCTTGGATTTGGCTCTGTAAGGGAAGCAAACTTTCCGGAAGCCTCCCAGTCAAATGTTCCGCTGTCAACAATGACACCCCCAATGGAGGTTCCATGGCCTCCGATAAACTTGGTGGCAGAATGTACGACAATGTCTGCTCCATACTCAATCGGCCTGACCAGATAAGGTGTTGCAAATGTATTGTCCACAATCAGGGGGATTTTATGAGAGTGGGCAATGTCAGCCAGCTTTTCAATATCCACCACATCCGAATTAGGATTGCCCAGAGTTTCGATAAATACCAGCTTTGTATTTTCCTGAATTGCTTTTTCAAAAGCTTCATAATCAAATGGATCCACAAAGGTGGTTGTAATCCCGTATTCCGGCAGTGAATGCTCCAGCAGATTATAGGTACCGCCATAAATATTCTTGGCTGCTACGATATGATCACCACTTTTTGCTATATTTTCAATTGAATAGGTAACCGCGGCCGCACCAGAAGCCACAGCAAGAGCTGCCACCCCTCCCTCCAGGGCTGCGATCCTGCGTTCAAATACATCCTGGGTTGGATTGGTCAGTCTTCCATAAATATTGCCCGCGTCAGATAAATTAAATCTCGCTGCAGCATGATCACTATTATGGAACACATAGGAGGATGTCTGGTAAATGGGAACTGCTCTTGCATCGGTGACAGGATCTGACTGTTCCTGTCCAACATGTAATTGTAATGTTTCAAATTTAAAGTTTCTTTCAGCTCGATTCTTCTTAGCCATATAAATTTCCTCCTGCATGTGATAGGGTATTTGACGTTGTCTCTTCTTAGTTGGTATTATATCCTGATTTTCAGGCTAAGTGTTAATAGATATTACAATGACCCGGTTATAAATAAAACCTATAACAAGGTCATTATAGTTTTCTGTTCCAAGCTCCTGCTTATCCATCATATATCTTTAAATATTGAATATACATATACAAATTAAAAGCGAGGACATTAACCATGAATGAACATTATCCATTTGTAAACCTGCCTCTGCCGTATCCATATGATGCTTTGGAACCCTACATAGACACACAGACCATGTACTTGCACCATGACAGACTGCAGCAGCGGTACGTGGCAAATCTCAACACGATCCTAAGGGACTATCCTCAGCTGCAGAACCTGACTTTGGTGGAGCTCCTCTCACATCCGGAACGCCTTCCTGAGGAAGCCCGCCAGGGCATCATAAATAACGGAGGAGGAGTTTATAACCACAATATTTATTTCGCTGGAATGACCAATTCCATGACACGGTCCCAGGCTGAAACATTGTTTCCTGCTATTGTAGAGAGTTTTGGTACGGTAGAACAGTTTTTTGATGAATTTAAAAGATATGCCATGACAGTATTTGGTTCTGGTTATGCATGGCTGGTAGTGGATAGGAACAGTACACTGATGTTTGTCACAACACCAAACCAGAATTCTCCTATCTCAAACGGCTTTTGTGTAATTGCCGGTATCGATGTCTGGGAGCACGCCTATTTTTTAAAACGGTTTAATGACCGGGCCGCATACATAGAGGACTGGTTCCATGTAGTAAGCTGGGAGGCAGCGGACGAACGTTACAAAATGTGCATCAACGCTGAATCTTAATATGGATGACCTGGCTTTTTACCTTCAAACTATATTCGCCTTTATCCTTTCCTAAAAAACCTTCAAACTGATGTACCATCTGTTTGAAGGTTTTTAATCATGGTCTATTTCCTCAGTTCCCTGCATGAGATATTTAATCAGCTGTCTTTACGGCAAAGGGAATTACTGCTGCCATACTATCATTTACTATATCATCCTAATCACAATTACTCAACTGATTTGCAATCACATCTGCGGTTTGTCTTAACTGCCCCCACTTTTTTACTGTCTATAAAACAAGAGTAATGTGGTTCCCGCTGTTGCCGTTCCACTCGTGCTCCTTTGTTAAGCCAAGCACCATTTTGATTGACAGTTCATCAGACTGTTCTGTAAATGGGTCAAAAGAAGATCCGCTATAGAAGATTTGCGCCTCACAGGAACCGTCCAGTTCTGAGACTGAAATTGAAAAACCCAGAGGAAGTACTTCATCCCCCCTGACAATGAGTGTCTGAACGCACAATTCCTCAAATACAATCTGTAAATTGTTGATTTGCCGCTGGGACAGAAGCTGTTTTCGCCCGAATTCTTCTATCCCAGTGCTGACCTCAATAAAATCAAAGTGTGGTGACACAATCTCCCGTTCAAAGGTTTTGAGCCGTTTAACAAAGGCCCGCGTACGTTCCCGCGAAGGCGCATCGAAGATCTGTTCCGGGGAACCGTCTTCGTAAATACCGCCCTCATCCATGTACAAGATGCGGGTGGAGACGTCCCGGGCGAATTTCATCTCATGGGTGACAATCATCATCGTCAGACCCTCACGGGCCAGTGAGCGGATGACGGCCAGCACTTCCCCAACCATGGTGGGATCCAGTGCCGAAGTAGGTTCGTCAAAGAGGATGATTTCTGGCTTCATGGCCAGTGCCCGTGCAATAGCCACCCTCTGTTTCTGACCGCCGGACAGCTCATCCGGGAAATTAAGTGCCTTTTCAGCGAGACCCACAGTCCCTAAGAGACGCATCCCCTGGTCGTATGCCTCCTGTCGGGATAGCTTCAGCAAATCAACAGGCCCCAGCATAATATTTTCAATCACTGTCAGGTGGGAAAACAAATGAAAGGATTGAAATACCATACCCATCTTGCGCCTGACAGCGGAAATATCCGCGCCCCTTTCTGTAATGTTCTTTCCATCTACAATGATTTCGCCGGCAGTGGGTGTTTCCAGCAGATTGAGGCATCGCAGCAGTGTGGACTTACCAGTGCCAGACGGACCAATGATGGAAATCACCTCACCCTTTTTTATTTCCACATTCACGTCAAAAAACGGCGTTACATTGGGATATGCTTTTTTTAAATGCTGAATAGATATCATTTCATCACAACCCCTTTCACGGAGCGCTTGCGGCGCTTTGGATCCAAACTGATTTCCATGCGTGACAGCAGCATGGTCAGAACATTTGCCACCAGAAAGTAAATTACTGCTGTAGCAATCAGGGGGAAGAACGCCTCCAACGTACGGCTGCGGATAATGTCGCTGACCTTGGTGAGATCCTGGATGGCGATATAGCCGACCACCGAGGTCATTTTAACCATGGAAATAAACTCCCCCTTAAAAATGGGCAGGAAATGCCGCGCTGCCTGAGGAAACGTAATCCTCCAAAAGGTTTTTATTTTTGTAAAGCCCAGCGCGTGAGCGGCCTCAATCTGCCCTTTATCCACCGCGTCAATACCGGTACGCATCATTTCAGATACGTATACACCGAAATTGACCGCAAAACCAAAAATCGCCACCAGAATCGCTGAAATATCCAGCTTACCAAAAACAATGTAGTAGAGGATCATCAGCAGTACCACGATAGGGGTTCCTTGAATCAGGCGGATAAAAGCAGCTGCAGGAAGGGACACAAAGCGCTTATTACTGCGCCGGAGCATACAAATGCCAAAGCCCATCAGTGAGCCAAGAAGTCCGGAACAGATGGAGATGAGTACTGTGACTTTCAGACCATCCAGTACCAGCTTCCAGCGGTTTTCTGTAAGAAATGTACGGGTAAAACTGGCCTCCAGGCTGCTTATGAAGCTCTTACTTGTCTGCGGGGATGGGAAAGCCGAGGCCTGGATAACCTTGCGCACGACAAAATATAATCCTCCGTCATAGTAGGGATCGCTCATATCTACGGTTTTTTTACGCTCATCCGTAATGGACATACAGCCCACGGCGGCATCAGCCTTTCCGCTTTGGAGCATGGGAATGAGCCCTGAAAAATCCACGCCAATAAACTCTACCCTGCGATCCAGCATCTCTCCGATGCGCAGCATCAGCTCCAGATCATAGCCTACCGAGTCACCGCCCGCACCCACATATTCCATCGGCTCCGCGGCAATATCATGGGCAACCCGCAAGGTTCCGTTCACACCGGGATAGTCCAGCTGCGGAAGCGTTTTAATGCTCTCGTCGGCTCCGGTCCATCTTTGTTTCATTGCTTCCAGAGTGCCCTCTGCCTTTAGCTTCGCAATGGCACCGTTCACTTGAGCGGTAAGGGGACTGTCCTTTTGCAATGCAACACCGTAGTGATCCTCCACAATTGGCTCTGACAGCAGGCTAAGCGCCTGGTTTTCTGCCACAGCCAGCCGGGCTACCGGTTCATCGACCGGTATTGCCTCAACTTTTCCGTTTTCCAATGCAGCAAACATGTCGGCGCGGGTATTGAAATAGTTATAGGTCACATCAGGAACCACGCTGTCAACCAAAATATCCGCAATGCTGCCGGTCTGACAGGCCACAGTCTTGCCGGATAACTGATTCAGCGCGGAATACTCAGGGGCACCTGCATTTGTTACGATTTTCTGTCTGGACACCAACACCTGAGGATTCGCAAAGTAGGACTGAGTAAAATCCACCAGCTTACTTCGCTCCGCAGTAGCGTTGATATCGGAAATAGCCAGGTTCACCTTGCCAGACTGAACGGCAGGAAGCAGCGCATCAAAATCCATGGTGACAAATTCCACTGTCATGTCCAGCTCCCGAGCCATGCGCTGAACCAGCTCAATGTTAATACCAACGTTTTCGCCGTCCTGTATAAAGCAGACGGGCGGCACATCCGGGGAAATTCCCACTTTCAACTTCCCGTTTCTCCCATCAGACGCCGGAATCTCTGCCGTGCGATAATAGTCTGGTCCATCCGCCACCCAACGCCCGATCAGCTCGTCCAGGGTTCCATCTCCCTTAAACTGAGTCAGTACCGCGTCAACATGCTCTTTTAGAGCAGTATTTTGCTTGGACACTGCGATATAGCATGCCTCATCCAACACCCCATCCTGAGCAACCTTGAGGCTGGTATCCTGTTTCATCATATAAAAAGCTGTGGAACGGGAGGTCATGACATAGTCCAGCCTGCCGCCCTGGAGAGCCAACAAGGCATCAGCAGCGGCGGAATACATGGAAAGCTTGGCGCTGGGATATTTGTCGCTGAGATAGTCTTGTGCCACTACACTGGTAATACCATAGCGGGCTGTTTCCGGATTTATCGCAGCTATGGGAGCTGGTTTGTTTGTTTTATGAGCTACCAGCACCTGAGGATTAGAAAAGTAAGGCGCGGTAAACAGCAGTTTTTCCGCCCGTTCAGGGGTGTTATACATGCCCATTGTCATGTCGGCCTTGCTGCTGGCCATGGCGGCAAT
>JAEWRE010000025.1 GCA_023460235.1 Bacillota bacterium | reverse complement strand
TTTATCTTCATTAGGTAAAGCTATTAACGCTGATATTAATGGAGCTTTAAATATTCTACGTAAATATCTACATTTAAAAGAAGTCAATGAGTTTCCTGTTATACAGGAAATAATTGATAGAGGTCTTATCCTTAGACCATATAGGATTAACGTAAGTTAAATACTATACAAGTTGCAGATCAATACTTTTCTACAACACAGCGAATTAATTATATTATATATAAAGTATTATATAATTTTAGATATAATAGGTATAAAACATTATATGATTAATTATATTATATATAAAGTATTATATAATTTTAGATATAATAAGTATAAAACATTATATGATAAATTTCTTTACGATTTTACATTAACACATGTCGATCATTGTGGTTTAATTAATCAATACAAAGCATTTAGCGGGTTAATGATTGATTGTTTAATTCGTAAAAGTGTAGAAACAAAGCAATTTTTAAATTATAATGCAATTAAAACTTTAAAGTACAATAAACAAAATTATAATTATGTAGTAAATAAACATATACGTAATTTTCAACTCTACCTTGAAATGACTGAAAATCGCTTTTTAGATGATCTTGCAAATAATCAATTTTGCATTGATTCCTTTCTTGGTTATAATGTATATGAATGTTGTAAAAAAGTTACAGATTATTTATTCGATACCGTCTTTGCGTTTTATTATGTGATGGAAGACGAAAAGGTGTTAAAAGGGAAACTACCATGGCTAAAATCGGCTTAAATTCAATGACGTTTAATAATGATATTAATATCTTAAAGAATTTAAAAAAAGATATTGATACTTATGAATGTACAAAACCATTTTTATTACAGAATTACCTCAAATTGCTAGATATTGGAATTGAATGTCAAACATTTAGTTCATTGATCGTAAATGAATATGATTTAACAAATAAAAGTGATAGATATAGATTTCTAAAAGAGTTTAAGGAAACCTGTATTTTAGCTAATGATTTAGGTTGTTCCAAACTTATGTTTGGTATGGAAAGATTTAGAAAAGTAATTAATAATGATATTTTAAAATTCTTTGTAGAACTGTTAGATGTTGCTAAAGATTATAATATGAAATTATTATACGAAGCAATTTCGAATTCTAAGTTTTTACCAAATCATAAACAGTTGATCAAATTTACAAAGGAACATAATTTAGATGGTATTCATGTAGATTTTGGAACATTGATTAATGAAAATGAAAGTTTAGAAGACTTAGCAAAAGAAACAAATATTCTAAATATTCATGCACCATTTGGATTAATTATAAAAAATATTCCATTTGACATTTCGTATGAAAATTATACTAAGAAAATTTTAACCGAAAAAGAAATTAAAGAATTTTTGGAGCAAATTAAATGTGGAAAGTAAATCAAGAGAATTTAACGTTACATACACCTATTTTTGATGTTATTTCTGTTAACAAATCATCAGATACATATACATAATTAACAACCAGATAGATATATCCCTTTAGGGATATATGTGAATGGTTGCATCCTCCCATCTTTTAAACTTAGTTATAATATATCTAACTTTTAAATAAAAGTAAAGGACTATCCTTGATTTTCGATATGATCTAATATTGTTTTCTCAGACACTTCACCTATAGTAGAAACAAAATATGCCTTAGTCCAAAGTTTGTGTTCCTTACACCAATAAAATTTCTTCATATATTCGTAATTCTGTTGGTACATATCATAAACTGATGTCTGTTTCATAATTGCTATAACAGATGATATAGGTACTTCAGGATAAGCACTAACCAAAAAGTGAATATGATCTTTGTCAATATTCATCTTAAGAATTTCCCACTTACCTGTGAATTCACCTATTGTTTCAGATCTGTGAAAACTCTCGAATAAACTATCTCTTATCGGTTCAAGAATTTTCTTTCTATATTTTGTGCTGAAAATGATATGATATTGTAATCTAAACTTTCTATGATTGAGTGATTTATATTTCATAAAAATTTGACCTCCGTCAAAGTTTTCGATAATTTTTACCGATTTGAGTCAAAATCAATGATTTTCAAAATTTGTAAAATATAAATATTTATGTAGTTTGGGTATAAAACTACATAATAATTTAAATTATTTATTTGATTTTATACATAATTAACAACCAGATAGATATATCCCTTTAGGGATATATGTGAATGGTTGCATGCATCTAAGAATATGATATTTTTCTATAAGAATAATATAGGTATGGGACGTACCAAATTTAAGCATGTGGAGATTGATAAAAAGATCTCTGAAGCAATTCAGAGATCTAATCAATCTGAGAAGCATGAAGCATCTACCCTTTAGGGTAGATGTAGTTCACCTAAAACTACAGTAGGTATGGAACGCATTGAATTAACGCCCGTGGAGATTCTGACCTCTGCTTGATTTGTCGTGAAATGACAGTTTCAGCAAGTCTGGTCGTTGAAGTGGGAAACTGTAATCCTTTAGGGTGTCGGTAGTTCACCCAAATTATAAATAAATTTAATGAGAAAGTAAAATGTCCGACGTTGAGAAAAACGAAAAAATTAAACAGTCATTGAAGGCAACTCGTGAAAAGAGAAAGTCACAGGTATGCACTGTTTATGAGTTAAAAATCAACGAAAGAAAACTCACTTCCAAACAACTTACTTCATTAAAGATGATGTTTGTTGAAGGAAAGTGGTTCTGGAATTCTATTATCTCTTTTACAGAAAATAATAACATTAAAGATTTTGATATTAAAGAGAAAACAGTTAAACATTTCGATAAAGAACATAACGAAATTATTTCTGAATATAAACATTTATCACAGCAGTCAAAAGACGGTATATTAAAAACTTTTATTTCCAATTGTAAAACTTTAGCAACTTTAAAAAAGAAAGGTAAAAATGTTGGAAGAATAGGATATAAGAAAGATCAAACTACTATTCCGTACAAGCAATATGGTGTTTCTCATAAAATAGTTGGCAAAAACAAATTCAAACTACAGAAAATTGGAACAGTATATGTACACGGATTAGAACAATTCATCTACGATAGTAAAGTTGAATATGCTGACTGTAAGTTAGTAAAGAAGCCATCTGGATATTATATCCATTTAACAACTTTTAAGAATAAAGAAAATATTGATAAAACCAATTATAAAACTATCGGTATTGATTTAGGAATTTCTACATCTATTACAACATCTGAAGGACAAAAGATTGATGCGCTTGTTCAAGAACCTGAGAGACTAAAAATGTTGCAACGCAAATTGCAACGTCAAGAGAAAAACTCAAAGAATAGGTACAAAACTCGTTTGAAAATTCAGAAAGAGTATGAAAAGATGACCAATAAGAAGAATGATCTTGCTAACAAAATTGTACACGATTTAACAGATGAAAAGATCTGTGTTATGCAAGATGAACAAATTTCTAAGTGGAAACATCAATTCGGTAAGAAAATACAACATAGTGTTTTAGGTAGAGTTAAACAAAAACTTATGAACAATCCAAACTGTGTTGTTATTTCTAGCACTCTTCCAACTACTAAAGTATGTAGAAATTGTGGAAAATATCATGATGAAATGACTCTTAATGATAGAGTTTTTAGATGCGAATGTGGAGTTGAAGAAGATAGAGATATTCACGCATCTAAGAATATGATATTTTTCTATAAGAATAATATAGGTATGGGACGTACCAAATTTAAGCGTGTGGAGATTGAGGCACAAATTTTGGAAGCAATTTCAAAGTTTGCTCAATCTGGGAAGCATGAAGCATCTACCCTTTAGGGTAGATGTAGTTCACTAAAAAATTCATATTAAATAAAGAATTTAGACACGGTATTAACGATTACTGTTTAGAATTTCCATCAGGAACTGTTGAGGAAAATGAAACACCGGAACAGGCAATTTTACGAGAAGTAAAGGAAGAAACAGGGTACAATGGTGAAATTGTATGCAAATTGTTCGAGGGGAATCCGAATACCGCATTCATGGATAATACCCAAACCTGTTTTTATATTGAAGTTTCAGGTGAAAGGGAAGAACGAAAATTAGATAAGTTTGAAGATATTGAAACTGTTGAAATTGACGACTTATTTGAAATTAAAGATAAACTTATTGGTATTTCGCAGCAATTAGCATTTGAAAAATACAGACGATTAAAAAAATTATTAAATATAACATGGATTCCACAGGTGTAGTTATTTTTGGTGGAACGTTCGATCCGTTTCATCAAGGTCATTTTGAAATCGTTAAATCTTTATCAAAAGAATTTGACAAAGTTTTGGTTATTCCAACTAATGTGTCATATTATAAAAATCACAAGATTACTGATTTTAAAACTAGATTTGACAATGTTAAAAAACAATTAAAAACATTTTCTAATGTCGAAGTATCTGATATTGAAAGAACAAATATTACTCAATCATTTTATGATGTTTTAAAAATCATTTCTAAAGAATATACTAATATTTCATTAGCATTAGGAAGTGATGAATATAATATGTTGGATACTTGGAAAAATTATAAAGAAATTTTAAAACTTGTCAAATTAGTAGTTATTACTAGACCTAATTATGAAATTAATTATAAGTTTATTATTAATAAAATTATTAATTTAAACATGAATATATCATCAACACAATTAAGGAATTTAAAATGAAGGTTTTAGTTTTAGTAGATATTCAAAATGATTTTATCAATGGTAGTTTAGGAGTAGGTAAAAGAAAATTTAATGTTGCATTTAACAATATTAAGTCAATTTTTAAAGATTATGATTATTATGTAGTTACTAAAGATTGGCATCCTAAAGATCATTGTTCATTTAATACTAATGGTGGTAAATGGCCTCCACATTGCATTAAAAATCGTAAAGGTTCACGAATATATGACGAACTTGACGAAATGTTAAAAGATACAAAAAATGTAACTATTTTAAAAGGCCAAGAGCAGGATACCGAACAATACGGTGTTGATTGT
>JAEWRE010000024.1 GCA_023460235.1 Bacillota bacterium | reverse complement strand
GTTATCGCATTAGCTATTAAAGGTGGAGACTTTGATTTAAAATCTGGAGACTCTAAAACACTTCAAGTATATGCTATCAAAAATGATGGTTCAGCTGCTTTCTTAGCTCCTGTAGGTGGATTAACATTCGCTTCATCTGAAACATCAAAAGCTACTGTTGAAGGTGGTATTGTTGCTGGTGTTGCTGCTGGTTCAAGTACAATCAAAGCTACTATCACAGAAGTTCCTGAAATCGACGCTAACGTTGTTGTAACAGTAACTGAATAATTATGTATTGCAAATATAGTCAATATATCACAAAAAGCGTTTTTGAGCAGTTTTTAAACTGCTCTTTAACGTGTGATTATTGTTTAAAACAAAAGTTTTGTCACAAGCAAAATAAAGTGGTACATACAGACGACTGGGAACAATGTCCTAGATTAGTAAGGAAGGAGAATAGTAATGAGAGTATTTCAAAACAAAAAAAATAAAGAAAAAGAAGTAATAGAAGAAACAAAAACTACTGAGATTGTAAAGCCAGTTGAGCCAACAACTCCAGTAGAAGAAAAGAAAACAACAACTAGAAATATAAAGAAAGCACCAAAATCTGTTTGCAGAGTTATTGTTGCTACACCTAGTTATTTTGTTATTGATAAAAATGGCGAAACTATTACTATTAATAAAAAGAATACTTATCATAAGGGTGAAGAAATTTATTATTAATTTCTTTTCTTTTTTATATAGAGTTTCAGTTGGGAATTAATTGGGTTCAAACCCCAAACTCTATACCATTAGAAGAATACAGAAAAAATAGGAGGGGTTCGATGAATTGGAGTGAGATATTTTCTATAGAAAATTTAGAACGTATTGCAACAATTTGTGGGACTGTTTTATTTACTGTATATATGTCTTTTAGAACTTTTAAAACTAAACTAGACAAGGTGATGGATGAAAAAAAATCTGACGTTCCTAAGAAGATAGGCAAACAATCAGAGATAGATTGTTTGATAATGAAGGAGGCAGAAAAACTAAAAGAGTTTTTAAATGCTGATAGGGTGCAAGTATACGAATTTCATAATGGAACCCATTATGCTAATGGTAGGAGTGCATTAAAAACTACTTGTACTTATGAAACTTGTCGTTATGGAATATCAAGTTGTTTAAATATTTTATCTGGTATTCCTCTTAGTATTATTCCTAATTTTATAAAAACATTATTAGATAAAGGGGAATTATTAGTAAAAGATTTAGAAGATATTAAGCCTACAATGCCATCTACATATGCTTTAAAGGGTACTATGGGTATTAAATCTTTTTATGATGTAGTTATTCGTAATGAGGTCGGAGAGCCAGTTGGGTTTGTAGCGGTACAGTTTTGTAGCAGTGACTCACACTTTGTAAATAAGGACGCAGTAAAAAAATTTGCCTGGTTTGTGGAAAATAAATTATCAGAAATGTAATAAATAGTCTTAAAAAGTTAGGTGATTGAAAGTGATTGATTTAGTCCTGAAATTTATATTATTAATTTTAGTGTTATTTTTAATTGTTTTACCTGTATGTGTAAACGTATTTAAAGAACAAATTTGGATATATATAGAAGAAAAGTTAAAAGAACAAGAGAAACACGAGAGATTAAAGAGGGATATGAAACAAAGGAAGAAAGGCAATCAAGGCAAAACACTATTAAAATAAGAAAGGAGGCCGCATTAATGATTTTGGGTCTTGATATGGCAACCAAAAAAACAGGATACGGTCTGCTAGATGAAGAGGCTACTTTATATGATTATGGTGTGATTAGAACCATAAACAACGAGCCTAGAGATAGAATAAGAGAAGTATATGATGCTATCGAAGATATTATTAATAATAATAATATAACTCACGTGGTTTTAGAGGATGTTCCTGTAACTAGTCATAATAATTTAAAAACTGGTAAGGATTTGTGTATTTTACAGGGAGCTATTTTGGCGTTGTGTTTTAAATATAATATACAATATTCATTTTATGCTCCATCATCTTGGCGTAGTATTATTGGCACATATGATGGTACTAGACAGGGTATGAAGAGAGATATACAAAAACAAAAAGCTGTTGATAAAATAAATGAGTTATATGATTTAGATTTCGTTTATAATGCTACCGAAACAAAAACGCGTCATACAGACGATGATAAGGCTGAAGCGATTTGTTTAGGTTTGGCATATATAGAAGATATGAGGAGGTCAAAGAATGAAGTATAAAATTTTATTATTATCTAAGAGTAATAATGTAAATTATTATAAATACTATCAAGTTTCACCATCTGAAGGTGATTGGTCAACAACAGACAAAACAGAGGCGATTAATAAAATTACAGAATTATTAGATACGTATTCTTTGTCTGAAATATCTGTAGTAATTAGTTTGGATATTACAACAAGTATTGATATACCAGAAATTCCAACAACTGCAGTTGAATAGTTAGTAAATAAGGAGGAATAAAATATGGAAATAACAGTGAAAGATAATAAAATTGCATTAAAGAAA
>JAEWRE010000023.1 GCA_023460235.1 Bacillota bacterium | reverse complement strand
CCTCTGTTATAAGTATTTCCTTTATTCATAAAATTCGACTTTAAATTAAGCTGTTCTTACCCACATATAAACGACCATATAAGGTTGTAAGTTATTATGTGATTCAGAACCACCAACATAAGTCATTCTAAAATCAGCGTCTGCGTATGCTATTACGGAGTTAGTTACCCCCATATAAGCTTCCGATTCATAATAACCACTTCTTCCAAATTGTCCATTTAACGACCTATTTCCTGTAATATCTTCGTATTGATGGTTATGACTTGGCATTTCGTTTACTGTTAATTTATGTGTCTTTTCCCCACCAGTTTTCTTAACTGTGTTAAAATCACCATCACTAGTGTCAATACAAACCAAAGTTCTACCTGGACATAATAATTCCCAAGTTCCACCATACCAAGTGGCGGGGTTTGTACTATCAACTCTTATAATAACCGCTCCGACTGGGTAAATTATATTATTTAAAGTCTTGCCCCCCCCTCATAGTATATATTGCTTGAGTTCAAGAGAGCATCTATATTTTTATTTTTTATATTACCAATATTTTTCATAATATTAGCTACATCTAACTAATTCTTTTCCATACATATATATCCACAGTTGCAATATTGTGGGTGTGTCCTTGTTCTGCATTCCATCCTCCAGTATATCCTGGTTTATATGTAGAATGACTATTTGTTTGTGAATAAGAAGGAGTCCAGTGACTACTTCCTCCACCATCACCACGAACACCCATCTGGTTTACATATCCACCATAGGTGCTATCAGACATATCGTGTGTATGAGAGCGTAGACCGCTTTGGGCTGCTGTTAATGTATGAGATTGTGTACCCCATCCCATATAATCTGTTTTACTGATACTGTTATTGGCTGCATATAAATATCCACCATATAACTTTTGCCAATTCCCACCGAAATATTGGGAAGGATTGTAATCTCCTATGGTTAAATGAATAGAACCAACTGGGTATATATTATCAAGAATTAGATTTAGATTACGCTGCCCCCCCCTTCATATTCGTGTAAAATTGATTGAGAAAGAAGTTGCGTATTATTATTTTTATGTTTTATTGTTCCGTAATCCATAATATTACGTTATAGTTTTATCTTTGCTTTAAGATGTACGTCTCCACATATAAACTGTTATGTATGGTTGTAAGTTTTCACTATTACCAGTTCCTGTAGAATTATTTACAGCAGTTTCCTCCGTAATGCCTAAAGTTTTGGCACTGAACAAATCACGGCTAAATGCACCAACTCCATACCATTGATTTGGCCCACTGTCATAAAGAACTGATACTGGGTTATATTCGTTTGTTCTAAAATTATGGTAATGAGGTTTTTGTGTGTGAGTATGTTTTTGCAAGTATTTACTTCCACCAGTTTTCATCACTGTATTAAACTCTGTTTGTGATGCGTCAACACCCACTAAACATCTACCAGTAGCAAAAGACTCCCAGGTTCCTCCAAAATATTCTGAAGGATTAACATTTATTACTGAGATATATATTGAACCAACTGGCCATACATTATATAAGTCCAATGCATCTATAGAAACGTTTTTTTTATTTTTATAAATTCTTCCATAAGGTTTAGTCATAAAATCGGACTATGCTGTTCGTTTCCAAATATTAACTACTAAATAAGGTGGCATATTATTGTGAGCTTGGCTACCACCAATTTCCAAAAACATATCACCAGCATAATACCTACCATTAGTTACTACCTGCCAATTTGCAGCAGAACCAGTGGTATAACTATCTTGTGTATTTAATAATATTGAAGGCTTATGCTTCGGCATTTCGCCTACAGTCAAAGTATGTGTGGCTTCTCCTCCGAGTAACCCTAAAGTATAATTGCCACTAGAACCTAGTAAAAACCTACCTTCAATTTTTTGCCAAATACCACCAAATATAGATTGGGGATTGACATTATTAGTATTCATATAAATGGAACCGATTGGATATACTAAATCCAATAAGTCAGCTAACGTCCTGCCCCCCCCCTCATACAATATCGAACTTGCATTTATAAGGACGGGACTATTTTTTACATATGTTTTTCCTTTATCCATAAAATAAATCGCAAAGATTGTTATACCAAAAAGAGGTATATAAACTATAACATACCTCCTTTCTTTTTAAAGTTAGAGGGCACAACAATCTTATTGATCTGTCGCCCCCCCTAATCGAGTAATTTCTCATATTTATTCACTCCTTTTATTCATTATATTCTCCTGTTTTTACGAAAATAAGTGCATTATCTTCAAGATACTTTATACGGTCTTCTAATGAACCACTAGAAGCACTTTTCCCGTGTTTTATAGCGACCCAAGAATTTGATAATCTTCCATTCTTAGTACATAATTCAACAGAGTCCCCAGAAGACAAAGACTCGTTACTTTTATTTAAAACATTATTAACAAATCTACTGTTATCAGGAGGTATTGTAACGTTTACTGTACCATCATCATTAACTTTTGTAACAACAGCCGCAATAAATGATGTTATACCGTAGTTTTGTAAACGAGCATCTACAATATCTTCGATAACTTTTTTAAAACTAGCAATATCTTTTGCATCAAAATTCACGTTACATCACCCCAATTTCTAACTGATTAAAGTTGACAATATTAGAACAACTAATTGTCATTTGACATTCGTTTCCAATAGTATAAGATATAGACTGAATTAAAAAACGTTCTCTATCTAAATCATAAAAACTATCTGTAATGTTAATCAAATTATTAACAAATAATAATGGATTAAATGACACGTTAATATTCATTGTTGTTTTTAGAATACCAAACTTTCTTAATTCGTAATCCGCACGTTGTTGTGCTAAATCATCACTATATATATTACTATCATTAATATATTCTATACGACGACCAATACGTTGTATACA
>JAEWRE010000022.1 GCA_023460235.1 Bacillota bacterium | reverse complement strand
GGCCTGCGCGGTGCCGCGCAGCGTGTGGGCGCGAGTTTGGCCGGGTAATTCATACAAATCTGCGGTTTTGCGGGGCGGCAGCGCCAGATTGCTACCCTGCTTCTTCCTCCTGAGCGGGCGGGCTTTGCCCCGTCCCGCAAAGCTGCAGAGTGACGGTGCCCAAGTCGGGCACGGGAAGGAGTGCATTGTGAACATCGAAATGCGGCGGCTGGATGCCATAACGCCCTACGCCGCCAATGCAAAAAGGCATGACGCGACGCAGATCGCCAATGTGGCCGAGAGCATCCGCCAGTTTGGCTGGACGCAGCCCCTGGTGGTGGACGCGGCGGGCGTGCTGGTCATCGGCCATTGCCGGTTTCTGGCGGCCCAGCAAATGGGTTTGGACCAGGTACCGTGCGTCTGCGTGGATGATCTGTCCCCGGAGCAGGTGAACGCCCTGCGCCTGGTAGACAACAAGACCAACGAAAGCCCCTGGGACCTGGACCTCCTGGCGGAGGAGCTGCCGGAGCTGGATTTGAGTGGGTTTGATTTTGAGTGGGGGTTGCCGGACCAGTTAAAGGACGGCGTTGTTGAAGATGACTATGACCCTAATCCTCCGGCTGCCCCAAAGTCAAAGCCCGGCCAGGTCTATCAGCTTGGCCGACATCGCTTGATGTGTGGAGACAGTACATCTACGACGGATGTACAAATGCTCACGGGGGGGGGGACAGGTGGACTTGCTTCTTACCGATCCACCCTACAATGTGGACTATTCGGGGACCGCCGGGAAGATGGCGAACGACGCTATGTCGTCGGCAGCTTTTAGGCAATTTATCTCCGGCGCACTGGAGAATGCAGCGGCTGTTATGAAGCCTGGCGCACCGTTTTACCTTTGGCACTCGGACTCGGAAGGCTATGCGTTCCGCGGTGCTTGTATGGATGCCAAACTTCGGGTTCGACAGTGCTTGATTTGGGTAAAGTCTCAGCTTGTCTTGGGTCGTTGCGATTTCCAAATGAAGCACGAGCCTTGCTTGTATGGCGAGCTGGAAGTTGAAGCCGAAGAATATCAGCCGTGTCTATATGGATGGACTGAAGGTCGGAAGCATTATTTCTTCAAAAACAGACGGCAAACATCTGTATTGAATTTTGATAAGCCAACCCGGTCAGCAGAACACCCAACCATGAAGCCCATTAAACTATTTGACTATCAAATGCAGTGCTCCTCGCGGCCTGGAAATGTGGTGCTTGACCTGTTTGCCGGAAGTGGCACCACGATCATGGCGGCGGAACAAAACGGACGGACGGCCTACTGCATGGAGCTTGATCCCCGATATGTGGATGTGATCGTTGACCGCTGGGAGCGGTTTACGGGAGGAAAGGCTATTTTGATAAACGATTAGGAGGAAAGCTATGGCGCATCAGCGAGAGTTAGAGCCGAGACAATTTGAGAGCCTGTGCGGTATGCAGTGCTCGGTGGATGAGCTTTGCGGCTGGTTTGGCTGTGACGAGGCGGCTCTGGATGCCTGGTGCATGGAGCAGTACGGTGAGTCCCTTACGCAGGCTTTTGACCGCCTGACGATGGCCGGGCGGATCGCGCTTCGGCGAGACCAGGTCGTGGCCGCCAAGAAGAATCCCACCATGAGCCGATACCTTGAGGGCCGTTTGGCCCGGCAGGAGAAGCCTGCGGAAAAGGCCAGGGACTACAGCCGGACGAAAGCATACCGGGACCTGCGGGAAAGTCTGCTGCGCTGTCTGGCCCTCCGGGGCATCGACGAAGATCTGTATCGAGACAAGGTCCAGGAGTACATGGACTTTTGGGTGCGGCGGCAGGAGCTGCGGGACGACATCGCAAAGCGTGGCCTGACCGTCATGGACGACCGGGGCCGCCTGTCGGAGAATCGCAGCGTATCCCTGGAAATTCAGGTGTCCCGGCAGATGCTGGCGATCTTCGCCACCCTGGGCTTTAAGGAGGACGCTTTGGCCTCCGGCAGCAGAAGCGAGGACGACGATGAGCTGTGAGCTGCCGCCACAGGTGCTCCGCTACATGGAGGCCGTAGAGGCAGACACGCCCCGGGCCTGTCCGGAGCAGCACGCCCTGGTGTCCTATGTGCGGCGCGTGTTTGCCGAGGAGGACATCTATGTGGACACGGAGCAGCTGCGGCACTACCTGGGCCTGGTGAAGTATTTTCCTTACGAGCGGCTTTTCCCCTGGGAGGAATTCCTCCTGGCTCTGTGGGATTGCACCTACCGCGCCGATGGGCGCCCCCGGTGGAAAAAGCTGCTGTGCATGGTGGGCCGTGGGGCAGGGAAGGACGGCTTTATCGCTTTTGACGGAGCGTGCTCCATCTCTCCCTACAATCCCGTCAAAAAATACAATGTGGATGTTTGCGCCAACAATGAGGAGCAAGCGGTCACGCCCGTCAAGGACCTGTCGGATGCCCTGGAATCCCCCAAATGGGAATCGAAACTGCGCAAGCACTACTATCACACAAAAGAAATGGTCCAGGGCGTGCGCAACAAGGGCATCATGAAGGGCCGCACCAACAACCCAAAGGGTCGGGACGGTATGCGCTCCGGCAAGGTGATCTTCAACGAGGTCCACGCCTTTGAGAACTACAACAACTACAAGGTTTTTGTCACCGGCCTGGGCAAGGTGGCCCAGCCCCGAATTGGGATGTTTACGTCAAACGGCGATGTATCGGACGGCCCCCTGGATGACTTCCTGGCCCAGGGCCGGAGAATCCTTTTTGAGGGCGAGGCGGAGCCGGAGGGCGGGTATCTCCCGTTTATCTGCTGCCTGGATAATCGGGAGCAGGTGCATGACCCGGAGAACTGGCACATGGCCAACCCATCCCTGGCGTACTCCCCGCACCTACAGCAGGAGATCGCGGACGAGTATTCCGATTGGCAAAATAACCCGGAACAGAACGGCGATTTCCTTACCAAGCGCATGGGCCTCCGGGCGGGGCAGCTGGAAATCAGCGTCACCGACTACGCCAAGGTGAAGGCGACCAACCGGGCCCTTCCGGACCTGACGGGTAAGTCCTGCGTGGCCGGCATCGACTACGCAGAGATCAGCGACTGGGCCAGCGTCAACCTGCATTTCCGCGTCGGCTCCCAGCGCTACGACATCAATCATTCCTGGGTGTGCCTCCAGAGCCGGACGCTCTCCCGGGTGGTGGCGCCCTGGCGGGCCTGGGCGGAGGCCGGTCATCTGACCGTGGTGGACGATGTGAGCATTGACCCCCGGCTCCTGGCCGAGTATCTCCGGGCGATGGGCCTGAAGTATAACATCGTCAAGCTGGCAATGGATCACTTCCGCTGGACGCTGGTGGGTGATGCCATGCGGGGCATCGGCTTTGACGCCAAAGACAAGACCCGGGTGAAGCTGGTCCGGCCCTCGGACATCATGCAGGTGGACCCGGTGATCCAGGAGTGCTTTGACCGGGACCTGTTCACCTGGGGCGACACTCCGCCACTACGCTGGGCGGTGAACAATACCAAACGAGTACGCAGCGGCCGCAAGGCCGGTACAGATACAGGTAATTTTTATTATGCCAAGATCGAGCCGAAGAGCCGAAAGACGGATCCGTTTATGGCTCTGGTAGCGAGCATGACCGAGGAGCCGGTGCTGGGCGCCGGGGAGCCGGTTAAGCTCCCGCCCATCGGCGCGATCAGGCTGTGAGGAGGTGGCAAATGGCCCTTAATTTTTGGAAATGGCTTGCCGGATGCAAGGCTCGGTCTCCCACCATGGTGGAGATCACCTGCCGGGAGCTGATGGCAGCCGCGCAGGAGTTCCAGCTCCGAGACCTGGCCTTCTGGTCCTGCGCAAATATGATCGCCAATGCCGTGGCTCGGTGCGAGTTCCGCACCTTCCGGGACGGCAAAGAAATCCAGGAGCGAGAGCACTACCTGTGGAATGTGGAGCCCAATGTAAACCAAAACTCCACGGCGTTCCTGCACAAGCTGGTGGCCAAGCTGCTGACGGATGGCGAATGCCTTGTCATTAGCACCCGCCAGCGGGAAGGCTACGACGCCCTGGTGGTGGCCGACAGCTATATGCTTAACGGCTGCTACCCCAGCAAGCAGAACGAGTACACCAATGTGCAGGTGGGCGATGTAAGCTACGAAAAGACTTTCCGGGAGCGCGAGGTGCTCCATCTCCGGCTGAATCATGTAAACATCAAGCCGGTGCTGGATGGCCTGTATGCATCCTACTGCCGCCTGATCAACGCCGCCATGAAGCGGTACGAGTGGGAGAAGGGGCAGCACTGGAAAGTCCATGTGAATCAGCTGGCCCAGGGACAAGACGACTTTACCGCAAAGTTTACCTCCATGATAGAGGAGCAGGCAAAAGTATTCCTGGATTCCAACGGCGCGATCCTCCCGGAGTTTGACGGCTACGCCTACACCAACGAAGGCGGCAAGTCCACCGTGGATCTTGCGGACATCCAGGCCCAGGCGAAGGACATCTTTGCCTTTACGGCTAAGGCTCTGCAAATCCCCGCCGTGCTCATCGACGGCGCCGTCCAGGGCACGGAGGACGCTCAGGCCCGATTCCTTACCGGCTGCATCGATCCCATTTGCGATCAGCTGCAGGAGGAGATCAACCGCAAGCGCTACGGCTACGAGGCTATGCGCCGGGGCGACTATCTCCGCATCGACACCAGTGGCATCCGGCACTTTGACATGTTCGCCAATGCCGCCAATGTGGAAAAGCTGGTGGGCTCGGCGGTGTTTACCGTCAACGACATCCTCCGAGCGGCCGGGCTGCCTACCATCCCGGATCCCTGGGCAGATGAACACTATCTCACGAAAAATATTGCGACGCTGAGCGAGTCCGTCACCTCTGTCAGTGCCGCGAAGGGAGGCAACGAATGAAAGCAAGACTTTGGGAGCTAAAGCAGGCCGCGGAGGGCGGTGTGCTGGAGCTCTACATCTACGGCGATGTGGAAGCGGAGACCTTTAATTGGGAGGCGTGGCGCTATGAAGCCAGCGAAAACAGCGCCCAGCATTTCCGGGAGGAGCTGGCCAAGTATCCGAACGCATCCGAAATCCGCATCTACATCAACAGCTACGGCGGCAGCGTGTTTGAGGGTACGGCCATCTATAACCAGCTCAAACGCCACCCGGCCCACAAGACGGTGTATGTGGATGGCTTTGCCTGTTCCATCGCATCCGTCATCGCTATGGCCGGTGACGAAGTGGTTATGCCCCGCAACACAATGATGATGATCCACAACATGTGGAGCTGTGTATGCGGCAATGCGGCTGAACTGCGCAAGGCGGCGGACGACCTGGACATCATCAACGACGCAGGCCGTCAGGCATATCTGTCCAAGGCGGGCAACAAGCTCACCGAGGAGAAGCTTGCGGAGATGATGGACGCGGAGACCTGGCTCACGGCAGCCCAGTGCGTCGAATACGGCCTGGCGGACCGGCTGGCCGACCAGGACGCTGACATGAGTAAGGCCTCGGCCATCCTCCAGAAGGTGAACACCGGCCTGGAGCAGCGGCTCCATTACCAGCAGGAGCTGGCCGCCCAGCTCCGGGAGCTGGTAAAGCAGTCCTCCGGCGCCACCACCGAAGACCCCGTGCCCCAGCAGGGAGCAGAATCCCCTGAGAAAAATAAAATCCTCAGTCTTTTTGTCTGAGAACCGAAAGGAGAAAAACATGAATAACAACGACATTCGCACCCGCGACGAGCTGCGACAGGCCATGCAGGCGGCTGCCGCCGCCAATGACTCCGGCGCTTTTACCGGCGCTTTTGATGAACTGATGCAGCGTATCGCCCTGGATCTGCAGGCGGAGTACGACCAGAAGCTCCAGGGCGTGCAGGAGGAGCTGGATTCTCGCATCCTGGCCCAGCGCGGCGTGCATCAGCTCACCGCTGAGGAGCGGGCCTACTACCAGAAGCTGGCATCTGCCATGAAGGCCCCCGATCCTCGCCAGGCTGTTACCGGCCTGAATGTGGCTCTGCCCAAGACCGTCATCGATTCCGTCTTTGACGAGCTGCAGACCCGTCATCCACTCCTGGGCCGCATCAACTTCCGCGCCACCGGCGGTGCGGTGGAGATCATGGTGAACACCAACGGCTACGAGGAGGCCGCCTGGGGCGACCTGTGCGACGACATCGTTAAGGAGCTGACCGCAGGCATCAAGAAGATTCCTGCCACACTGCTGAAGCTGTCCGCATTCCTGCCCGTATGCAAGGCCATGCTGGACCTGGGGCCGGAATGGCTGGACAACTTCATCCGGCAGACCCTGTATGAGGCTCTGAGTAACGGCCTGGAGGCCGGTATTGTTACCGGTGACGGCAACAAGAAACCCATCGGCATGACCCGTCAGGTGGGTGACAATGTGGTGGTTACCGGCGGCGCTTATCCCGAGAAGAAGCCCGTGGCCGTCAATGACCTGGAGCCCGCTACCGTGGGCAATCTGCTGTCCATCCTGGCCGCCGATCCCAACGGAAAGCCCCGGCAGGTCCGCGATGTGATCCTGCTGGTGAATCCCCAGGATTATCTGCAGAAGGTTATGCCTGCCACCACCCTCATGGCGCCCGATGGAACCTATCGCAACGATGTGATGCCCTATCCCATGGACATCATCCAGACGGCCGCTCTGCCCCGCGGTAAGGCTGTCCTGGGTATTGCTTACCGCTACCTGGCTATGGCGGGCACCTCTCCCGAGGGCCGGGTTGAATACAGCGACCACTACCGCTTCCTTGAGGACGAGCGGGTGTATCTGATCAAGGCCTACGCCAACGGTATGCCTCTGGACAACAACGCTTTCCTTGTGCTGGACATTTCCGGCCTGAAGCCTGCCACCTACAAGGTGACCCAGGTGACCGCGCCCACGCCCTCCAGCGATGCCAGCCTGAGCGCCCTGTCCATCGGCTCCCTGGCCCTGTCTCCCGCCTTTGCATCCGGGACTAAGACCTATACGGCCACCACCAGCAACGCCACCAACACCATCACCGCTGTACCTGCCGACGCTGCTGCGGCCATCAAGGTCACCGTCAACGATGTGGAGATCGACAACGGCACCGCAGCCACCTGGACCACCGGCAGCAACACCGTGAAGGTTAATGTGACCGCCCCCGACGGCACCACCACCGAGACCTACACGG
>JAEWRE010000021.1 GCA_023460235.1 Bacillota bacterium | reverse complement strand
TTACATATTTACTTCCTGTTTTACTTATTCCACTTCCACCATCATTATCTGTTAATGTTATTGCTATAGGTGATATTGTTAGATCTTTTGAGTACTCTGGTTTTGATATTTGTGGTGTTTGAGGTGCTAAATTATCTACTAATGATGTTACTTTTATTTCTTTTGTTCTTACACTACCTTCATTGCTCATCTTTACATCTACTATTACATAGTATGTTTTGTATGGCTCTACTCCGTTTGTTATATCAAATACCATTTCTGATTTTAAATCTTGTGATGGTATTGTTAATGATGGAGTATCTGGTCTTTTTCCACTTTCTTCACTTAAATATATCTTACATAATTCTAGTTTTGTTATATCTACTAATGCTCCTGTAAGTGATACTTTTCCTGTTATATTTGTATTTCCTGGTGTTAGTGCTACATTTATACTAAACCCTCTTACTTCTATTAATCCATCCGCCCAATTTGACTCTTGTATATTATCACCTATGTATACTAACTCTCCTGCTTCTACTTTTAGCTTTTCATCATACTTTGTGCCTTTCATTGAAGATATTATCTCAGTTATTGGTCTTGTAGTATCAATAGTTTGACTTCCATTTTCTGTTGATCCACCTTTATCTGCATTAAGCAGTTTTGGATCATAGTTTCCTTCAGTATTTGATGATTTTCCTAACACATACAATGAAAGATCACTTTTAAATGTATCTATATCGCTTTGAAATCTTGCTTTTTTAGCACTCTCTAATGGATTGTTCTTACTTAAGTTAAGTATCACTGCTCCAGCTAATATAATTATCACTATTATTGTTATTATTAATACTATAAGTGATATTCCTCTTCTGTTTTTCATATACCATTCCCCAATCTAAAAAAGTATTTACTTTTCACTTTCTTATTAAATTTTATATTATATATATTTTTTTGTCAACTAATTTTTAATTTATTTTATTGTCTGCATTGATTTATTTAAGTCTAGATCAAGGTCTCTAATATTCTTGGTTCTAGTTTTAGTTTAACTTTTTATTTTTATACTGTTCTTTAAATATTTTATGATTTTTTTAACCCGTTTTGAAAATTTCTATTGTAAAATTATACCTTGTTTTATTTGATGCATCAAATTTCTTTTAATTAAATAATTATATAATTTCCTATACAATTCAAAAAAGAGGCAATATTTCTATCACCTCTATCCATAGTTAATTTATTTTTCTTCTTTATAAAATGCACTTTTTGGCATTCCACAAACAGGACATACATAATCATCTGGCAAATTTTCAAAATCTTCTTCGCCATCATATATATAATGACATACTGCACATGCATATTGTGGTCTATCATTTACCCTTTTTCTTTTTCTATATTCTTCATAAGTTAAAATTTTTCCGTCTTTATTTTCATAATTTATATCTTCTATATCAAAAACGAATAAATAGTGAGTTCCTAAATCAAGGATTTCTAGCACATTGCATAGCACATTACCAATAACATTATCTTTTATTACAGGAATACCATATTTTTCTATTGAATATTTAAAAAGCTTATCTGAATATTCAGCTTCAAATTTATTTATATTATTTCCACTCTTAATTCCAAAATGTGATATTATATCCAAATTTATTTCATTAGATAAAAAAGTAACATTAAATTTCTTTGATTTTGTTATCAATTCAGCTGTTCTTGAACTTTTAGTTATAGATATAACACCTTTTGCAGGACCATCTGCCATTTGTGAAAAAGTATTTATTATACAACCACACATTTCATTATCATTTGCAGTAGTAACCAAATAAACACCATATGGAACTTTAAAAAGTAAGCTTTTATCATAATTTTCTTCCATTATAATCCCCCTAATAATTTATATTTCTATATCTTTAATCATATCCTCATACATTAAATATCCGCCACTTAAGTTATATACATTTTCAAATCCATTTTGTCTAAGTATTCTCTCAGCAATATATCCTCTTTGACCTATTCTGCAGTAAAGGTATATTTTTTTTGATTTATCAATGTTATTCAAATTTTCTCTTAATTCATCTATAGATATTTTTATAGAATTATCCAAATTTCCTCTTCTAAATTCTTCATCCGTTCTAACATCTAAAATTATAGAATCATCCTCAATATTTTCTACGTCTTCAATATAAAAAGGATTTGTATAACCATTTAAAATATTTGCAGCAACATATCCAGCCATATTTACAGGATCTTTGGCAGATGAAAATGGTGGTGCATAAGCAAGTTCTAGTTCTTGTAAATCATATACACTCATTTTTCCTCTTATTGCTGTTGCAATAACATCTATTCTTTTATCTACGCCATCATATCCTACTATTTGTGTGCCAAGTATATCACCGCTTTTATTAAATATGAGTTTTATTCTCATAGGTTTAGCTCCTGGATAATAAGTGGCATTTGAATAAGAATAAGTTATAGATTTTAAATATTCTATATTATTTTTCTTCAAGTATTCTTCACTAAGTCCTGTAACAGCAACAGTAATATCAAAAACTTTAGCAATTGCTGTTCCTTGGGTTCCATTGTACTTTATATTTTTTCCACATATATTATCTGCTGCAATCCTACCTTGTTTATTTGCAGGACCAGCAAGAGGAATTGCGGCTTTAGACTTATCTATATAATTTGTTATTGAAACAGAATCTCCAACAGCATAGATATTTGATATATTTGTTCTTAAATATTCATCTACTATTATATGACCTCTATCTCCAAGTAGGATTCCTGAATTTTTTAAGAAAAAAGTATCTGGTATAACGCCTATACTTAGTATAACCATATCAGAAAATACTTTATCAGAATTCTGTAACTCAATATAATTAGAATTTATCTTAGTTGCAGTTTTTCCTAATAGTAATTTAACATTATTATCTCTAATATGATTATGAACAAAATGTGCCATATCAAGATCAAGAGTATTTATAACATGTGAAGAGGCTTCTACAATTGTTACATCTAAACCAAGTTTTGAAATATTATCTGCAACTTCTAAGCCAATGTATCCTCCACCAATTACAGTACAATTCTTCGGCTTTTTATAATCAATGTAATTTTTTATTAGATCCATGTCTTTTATATTTCTAAGCACAAATACATTGCTATTTTCTATACCATCAATATTAGCTGGTTTCAAAGGTTTTGCCCCCGGTGATAGTAAAAGATTATCATAACTTTCAACATATGTAGTGTTGTTATTTAAATCTTTTATTATAATTGAATTATTTTCTGTATCTACTGAAATAACTTCACTTCTTAATCTTACATCAATATTAAATCTTTTCTTAAAACTTTTTGGCGTTTGTAATATTAAATCTTCTTTTAACTTTATAACATTACCAATATAATATGGTAATCCACAATTTGCAAAAGAAACATATTCTCCTTTGTCTATCATTATAATTTCAGTTTTTTCATCATTTCTCCTAAGTCTTGTTGCAGCCGAAGCACCTCCAGCTACTCCTCCAACTATAACTGTTTTCATAATTTAGACCCCCTATAATATTAATCTATATGCTTATTTAACATATTTACAATTTCATCTTTAGGCATATATCCAACTGCTTTATCAATTACTTTACCATTTTTAAAAACTAACATTGTAGGTACAACTTCAATATTATATTCAGATGAAACATTCAAATTTTCATCTATATTAATTTTTACTATTTCATAAGGTCCTCTACTTTCTGAGATTTCTTCAAGCACTGGACTTAGCATTTTACATGGTGGGCACCAAGTTGCAAAAAAATCAACCAAAACGATTCCTTTATTTTGAATTACTTCCTTTTCAAATTCTTTTTCATTTATATGTCTTAACATAATTTACCTCCTATATTTCAAATATTGTTTTAATAATCTTTAATATTTTTTCATCTTTTAATTCATAGTATACTTCATTTCCTATTTTTTCACTAGTTATTATTCCAGCAAGTTTTAGTTTAGAAAGTTGTTGCGAAACAAGACTTTGAGCTACATTAGAACAAACAATAAGATCTGATACATTTCTTCTATTATTTCTTGCTAAATTTGTTAGTATACAAAGTCTCACTGGATTTGATAACATTTTGAATAATTCAGCATTTTTGTTTAATTCTTCTTTCATTTTAATCTCCCCTTTCTAGGAAAATAAAGCAAATATATTAATATATAAGTATATTATAATATATTAATATGCTAATGTCAATAAAATGTTTACAAAAAAATAAGATAATGAAATCAATATTCCACTATCCTATTTAATAAAATTATTCTATTTTTGAAACAAGCCTAATGCTTCCATAGTTGTAGTAATTAAACCCTTAATATTTTTTACAAAAAATGGCAATATCTCGTCATAAAGTGTATTTTTAGCTTTCAAAAATTGTTTAAATGTAATAGACTTATCTCTTAGTGCCTCGTTCAATTCTTCTTTATCTTTTGTATAAGTATTTCCATCTGGATAGACAATAAGATCTAAATATAAATCGTAAAAATAAGGAACTCCTTTTTTAATCATAGAACTATCTAAAATATCAAAATACCACTGAACTATTTCATTTTTCTCATTAATATTAGCTGTTATGCAATAATTTCTTCCTTTTGGTAGTATTTGTACAAGTTTATAGCCCGCATCAAGGACGGTAATTCTTTCTTTCTTGAAATTTTCAGTTTTCTTATCAACCTTTTTTTCAACTATAAGAGGTGAAACAACTTCAAGAATATCAATTAAAACAACATAGCACTCCACATTTCTAAAGTGTTTTGTATTTCCAATTTTTGTATGTTTTATATATACTTCTTTTTTGGTTATTCTTTTCCACTCATTCCGGCATAACTCTTTTAATTTCATAATCTTACCTCCTTTAAGTGTAAATTTGGTATAAATACTTTTTAATATATTTTATCACATTTGTCAATAAAAAAAGAAGCAATGTTTTTATACATTGCTACATTTGTTAAAAGATATAATTCAAATATTCATTACATACATTTTTTAATACTCCAAAGTTATAGTATTTACTGTTTATACCTAATACTGTTGTACATACTTTATCATATTCTTCTGTTGTAATGAGTCCGGTTTTTCTTGCATTTAAAAAAAGATTTTCATTTAAAATATAGAATCTCCCATCTGCACTTATAACTATATTGATAAAAAAATTCTTCATAGATGGAATAATGATATTATTTTCGTATGATTTTAAATTAATATCAAAATTACACTCTACAAGTTCCATTTTTTCATTAAATATAGCTGTGATAGAATAGTCTTCATTATCAAAAATTATTTTTAGCCACATATAATTAGTGTCTATTAACTTTACTTTTCTTCCATCTGGCATTATTCTGAACAATGAATTTTCTATAATGCCTATCTTTTTTAAATACAACCACATAATAGATTCATTATAAATCAAATTTATGATTTTTATTGAATCTATTAATTTTCTAGATAAATTTAATTTTTCAAGAACTAATTCTTGCGCCATTATTCTCCTTTCACAAATTATCACAAAAGCTTTTTTCTTTTATTGTATATCTTATGAAAAGAAAAAAATGTCGAATATTTGAATATAAATTATTTTTATTGTTTATATTCTAATGTATATATACTAAATCTGTTATTTGCTACATCTGTAGTTATTGCCCTCCAAGTATTGCACCCAACAACACCATCTACAGTTAATCCCTTTGCTCTTTGATATCTAAGAACAGCATTTCTTGTGTTATTGCCAAAATTGCCATCAATCGTACCAGAATCATATCCTAAAGTATTAAGTGCATCTTGCAGTGTTGCTACATATACTCCCTTACTACCATATTTTACAAGAGGAAATCCCCCTGTAGCACATGTGGAATGACTTATAATATTCCTTTTAAGATAATAAGTTTAAAAATTCCAATATATTGCTATTTTTTGTCTATGGTCACAATCTAAATCCGATTTACTATAAACAACTATTTTCTTTATAAATCCATTTATTAATCTATAATTTATTTCTTCCATATTAATTATCTTATTAAATTCATTTCTATATTTGTCAATATCTAATTTTGTATTAATAAATAACAACGATTCCTCTATTCTTTTTATCTCATTTGCTATATATTCTATATCACATAATAATTTATTTTTTATTAATAAAAATTCTTTTTCAGATATTAGACCAGATATTTTATCAGTATACATATTAGTCAAAATACTTGATTTCTTTTCATATTCACTTTTTAATTTATCTATAGATTTTTTTATTTCAGTAGAACTATCATATTCTTTTAATTCATTAAAATCATGAGAAATTTTATCAAAATCACAATATATTTTTATTTTTTCTTTTATTAGTTCAGTAACTATATATGTAAGTTTATTATAAGATATATTAACTTTAGGATCACATTCAAAAATTGGAGAAAGAGATCTAGCACATTTAAAATAATAATTTCCACTGCCGTTCTTTAATTTTTTTAAGGTACCACCGCAATATCCACATTTTATTTTACCTGAAAAAATATGTTTTTTTCCTACTATGCTTGAAACTTTTCCTCTACTATTTATTATTAATTGAACATTATCAAATTGTTCCTGTGATATTATTGGGGTATGTGTATTTAATTTTATAATCCATTTTTCTTTACTTACTTCTTTCTTTTTATATGACCTAATACTTGCTTTAGTACTTCTACCTTGTACCATATTCCCCAAATACATAGGCTCTTTTAATATATTTCTTACTATTTTATCAGTCCATCTATTTGTTCTCATAGCTGCATTTTTATATTTTTTATTAATATAAATTTTTTTATATATAGCTGGTTTTAATATATTTTTTCTATTTAATTCTTTAGCAATCTGTATAGTAGAAAGTCCATTTTCAGCCATAGAAAATATTTTTTTTACAATTACACTAGCTACTGGATCAATAATAATCTTTCCTTTATTATCAGGATCTTTTAAATAACCAAATCTTGCTGTTCCCCCAATATGATATCCTTCTTTTCTCTTATTATCTAAAACAGCCCTTATATTATCCGAAGTATCTTCTATATACCACTGATTAACAAGTCCATTAATTTGTCTTTGTTTTCTACTGCCTTTTAAAAAGTTATCAACATAATCAACTATAGTTACAAATCTTATTCCCCACTGAATAAATTTGTCATTTATATATTCTTCTACTAGACTCAAATCCCTAGTAAATCTGGATTGAGATTTGCAAAGTATCACATCAATTCTCTTATTTTTGGCATCATTAATCATTTCTTTAAATGATGGCCTATTATTATCCATTCCTGAATAATCATCATCAATATATATTTTGTATATATTCCATCCTTTATTAACTGCATAGTTAGTCAACAAGCTTCTTTGATTCTGTATACTTTCGCTATCATCATTATCATTATACTTATTTTTATCTTCATGTGATATCCTACAATATATTGCTACTTTCATACTGCCCCCTATTATTAATAACTAATCACAAGATTTTTTACTATTTATATTATCAGCCAGCATCTTCTCGACTATATTATTTATATTGTTAATTCGAGTTTTAGGTTCTTCATCTTTATATATTTCTATAATATTGAATTCATTAAATATATCCATTTTATACTCCATACCAATTCCTAATACTATATTTTATTAATTTAATATGTTTATAGAACATAAACTATATTTCTTAAAATTACTAATATTATCTTATGATGAAATAAAGATCTTAACCTTATTAAAAATACAAGAATATACTATATAAAGTACAAATATTTATTGTTTAAATTGTTAACAACTAGATAATATTTTTAGTATTTTAAGAAAGGATGATTTTTATTTATGAGTAATATTGCTCTTCAAATAGAGCGACAAGTTGGCGGAAGTATACCGTTAAATTCAAATGTATTATTTGATTCTATTGTGTATTCAAGCGGTAATATAAATTATGATACTTTTACTGGAACAATAACATTTAATGAATTAGGTAAATATATGATAAATTGGTGGACGGCAATACAAAGTACACAATCAAGTAATGGAGTTGTTTTAGCATTAATTTCATCACAAGGAGATTATTTGGAAGGAAATTCTCCAAATAAAATATCAGAGGTTTATGGTGTTGGGATAATCGAGATTTTATCTCTTCCTGCAACTTTAGGATTGTATAATGTTAGTACAGCAGAATTATTTTATTCTTCACAAGTACCACTAAAATCCACACTTGCTATAATAAGTCTAAATGATAATGGTATAGGTCCGACTGGACCAACTGGTGCTGTTGGTGCTACTGGGCCGACAGGTGCAACTGGTGAAGATGGACTAATAGGTCCAACTGGGCCAACTGGTGCTGTTGGTGTCACAGGGCCGACTGGCGCAACAGGTGAAGCTGGTGCTACCGGGCCAACTGGACCGACTGGTGAGGATGGACTAATAGGTCCGACTGGACCAACTGGTGCCGTTGGTGCTACTGGGCCAACGGGTGAAACTGGCTTAATAGGTCCGACTGGGTCAACGGGTGCTACTGGGCCGACGGGACCAACTGGAGCTACTGGGCCAAATGTTGCTAACCAGGGATTTTCTGCTACAACATCATTAACTGGAATTTCTACTGGATTAACTTTTACAAATTGGACAGTAACATCTCCATATTATGGAAATGCCAATTTTAATGCCACAACTGGACAATATACTGTTCCTACTACTGGTAAATATTCAATGTCTGCAATAATTAACACTGCAACTGTAGCTGCAATATCAGTAATACTTGGTTCAGGAATAAATCCATCATTTGCTATTAGAAGAACGTCACCAACAACCACGACATTATTAAATGGACTTATGCCAGTACTAAATGTAAATATAGCACTTCTATTAACACTTAGAACAATACTTGGAAATAGCAGTGTAACACTTTCTGGTGATGTACAATTAAATGCTGGAGACATTGTATCATTACAATATTTGGATAATGGTTTAACGGTATCCTTAAATTTAACTTCAACATGGTCAATTCATGAAATAGTATAATTAACCATCATTCTATTGATTTTTAAAATTAAAATATCATACTATATACATATAGTATGATATTTTAATTATTATAGGATACTTTAAATCACACACATCATGCAGGATTGGTATCTCTTTTATCAACATGAACCCACCTAGTCGCAAATTCGGAAAAGATTTTTCCATAACGTTTTCTGTTTACTTCAATTTTATAGTTTCTGGATTGCTAAAAGCAAACTCTATTTCTAATTTGTTATCATTGTATATTGTTATCCTATTAACTAATTGTCTAACAATATTTCTATCTAACTTTTTAAATTGTAAAAACTCTTTAATTATTTTTTCTAACTTGCTATCGTTTATATTGTTACCCTTTAATCCTGCTATTTCTTTTGATAGTTCTGTTATTCTATTTTCACAATTTTCTTTTTCATCATTTAACTCTTTAGTAAATTCTAAGAATTCAGTTTCTTTTATAATTCCAGCTACTTTATCTTTATACAAGTTCAAATGTATTTTCTTAGAATCACTTAATTTATTTTCTAATATATTCTTTTCAGACTTCTTTGTATCTATTAGCTTATCAATATTTGATTTGCATGATACTTTTTTTATATCTTTTACATCCACATATTCTTTTGAAAGTTTAACTAATGTTTTTCTTAAACAAAACTCAATATTTTCTTCTTTTATAGGCTTCATATCACAAAGTTTTAATTTATTGTTATTTTTAGCTATAACACATTTACAATTGAATTTACCTTTCTCATATCTATTCAAAAAAGTAACTCTTGCTCCACATTGTCCACAGAATAATAATCCACTTAGCAAATGAGGTTTTCCTTTGTTTGGTATGTATGACCTATTTTGAAGTATTTTTTGTACTCTATTAAAATCTTCTAAAGAAATTATAGGTTCATGTGTATTCTCAACTTTAATCCAATTACCTTTTGGTATATCAACTTGTTTTTTTACCTTATAGTTAATCTTCTTCTTTTTATTTTGTATTGTATGTCCTATATATGCCTCGTTTTTTAGTATTCTAACTATTGTGGTATAGCACCAAACACCTTTCATCCACTTTTGAGAATTCTTTATTCCTCTATATCCTGATGGTGTTTGTATAGAATCTTTTATTAATCCATCTTTAATTGAATTAATAGATCTACCAGATAAAAACTCTCTAAATATTCTTTTGACATATACTGAAGAAACTTCATCAACAACAAGTTTTCCTTTTGCCTCTTTATCTTTGTTATACCCATATGGTGCAACAGTACCTAAATACTCACCTTTTATTTGTTTTGTTTTAAGAGATGTCCTAACTTTCTTTGATATATCCTTAGCATACATATCATTAAATACTGCTCTAAAAGGGGTCATATCATTACTTGTATTATCAACTGCAGTATCAATCCCATCATTTATGGCAACATATCTTATTCTTTTCTCGGGAAAATATTTTTCAAGATAATATCCAGTTGTAATATAGTCCCTACCAAATCTAGATAAATCTTTTGTAATAACCATATCTATTAAACCAGCTTCAATATCTTCAACAAGTTTTTCAAAGCCAGGTCTATTGAAATTAGTACCACTATATCCATCATCTGAATATATATTAACTAAATTCCAACCATTTTCTAGAATATAGCTTGTTAAAAATTCTTTTTGATTAGTTATACTTTGGGATTCAAAATTACTTGTATCTTCATCTTCTCTAGAAAGCCTTACATAAGCTCCTACTTTATATACTTTTGTAGATGTAATATTGTAGTCTTTTATCATCGTTACCCTCCTATAACGTTATAAAAAACTATTATTATTTATCTTACTTAAGTATATCATATTTTCTTTCTCTAGTCCAATCTCTGAACTGTTTTCAAAGATATATTGATTAAATATATCTTTCATTAAAGTATTTATATCATTTCCGTCTTTATTAAAGTTTATCTTAATATCAAATATTGAATCATCATTTGTATTTATATGAATATTTTGCATATAAATCACCTACTTAGTAAAATATATGTTAGTTTTCCGTACCTATAATAAAAATAACTTATAAATTTTATATTATAAGTTGTTTTTAATTTTTACCACTAATTTGACTTGTTTCTTTATTTTGAAATCTGGAGCCATAAATTTACTTTTTATATAATCCATGTTATAATATATATAATTGTTATAGAACTATTTTAAAATAACCCTAATGGAGGTATTTATGAAATTAAGCGAAGCTGTTTCTGCAAGTGTTGTTGCTAATATTTTTTATGAAATTAAGAAACGTATTACATTTTTCGCTGGTTCTTACGAAAATGAAATAACATCTGATATAATTTCTGATATGGTTTTAATTCCCACAAACCATGACAATGTAAATGTATTTGCTACAGATTTTGATTCCTTTATTATTAAAGTTACAGTAACATCTTCAAATTCTTATAGTTGTGACATTTATCCAGATAATGACTGTAACTATGGATAAAAAATCACTTTTTTTCACTGCCACTGCACATGTTGTAGTGGCTTGTTCTTTATTTAATTACTCTGCTATTTTTCCATTAGCATTTTTGCATTCATACTTTCTGATTATTTTATCATATTCTTCTAATTTTGTTATATAATACATTTCATTGCAAAATTTTTGAATATCCATAATTGTTAATATACTCATTTTTAAAATTCACTCCTTATTTTTATATACAAATTTATTATAATAAATCATAAACACCTTAACTCATTGCTTATCGCAAATAAATTACTCTTATACTATATATTGTATCATATAAAAAGCGTGCAAAACGAACAACTTTTTTTGTAATTGCTTTTTTAATACATATTATTTTATAAATATATTGTATACAAAATCAATTATATTATTTTATAAAAAAATATTGAACTGAGATTTTTTTCTCAATTCAATGTTTCTTAAAAATTTAAACTAATAATATTATTAATTAGAACTTACTTTATTTACAGTAAGTATTACATTTGTATCTGGAACTAGTGATATTATTCCACCTGTTGCGCTTGTCAAATATAGCTCTACTACATCACCTGCATTTAAAGTAACAATAGCGCTAGCAGATATTATGCTACTTGATGTGTTTCCTAAATTCGCAGCTTGAGATAACTCAGTTATATTTGTTGTACCATTTACTCTAACATCTGGTTGAACTGTAATACCACTTCCAGCATTTACAAAATTAATCATATAGTATACTTGGTAATTCCCAGCTACAGTTATAGTTATACTATTTGTTCCATATACTAAATTTTCAGATACCATTTCATCAGCTATAGATACTTGAACTGTTTCACCTGGATCAAGATTAAAAGGTGCAATTAAACTATCTGATAACCCACCATACGCTACAGTAGATATAACTGGTACTTCTGGTATTCTAAAAATCATCAAAGATGCCTTTGTATCCACTGATGTAGAATAGTATATTGTGTTGTTACTTGTATTTTGTATAGATAAAGTTACTGGAGCTGCATCAATATTTATTATTCCAAATCCTGTTACCTCATCTGATTTAATAGGTGAATTTCCAGCGATTTGATCACCTTGAGATGTAACTAAATCAAATGCCATCCCATTAGTTGATTGACCTGTTTGTGTTGCTATCCACCAATATGCAGCATACTTTCCAGTTTCAGATAATGTTACTAATCCTGTGCCAGTGTTATAACTAATATTACCTTCTGATTCAATAGTACTATCGTATATTACATTATTATTCATTAGTACTGAGCCACTAGTTAACCTAGCGACCTGTATTGAAATATTATCCATTTTTTACCCCTTTCTTGGTATACTATATAATATGTAATATTTGTTATTTTGTCACATTACAAATTTTTGTGTAATTATTAAACTATAAAAGTAATATATATATATTTCATAAATTAGATAGATAATACCCATTTTTATTTTTAAAAGATATTATATAACAAATATCATTTTTCAGATATTACATTGAATCCCAATATAATCCTTGCTATAATATTAAAAAAATAATTATCTCAATAATAATAGTATAGGAGAATTTTTTATGGAAAGAGCTAAACTTGATTTTGTAATATCATCTAATTATTATTTAAAAGGAGGGCCAAAAGAAGCATGTGTTAAAATTAGAGAAGTGTTATTTAATAAAAGGAATCCTGGAAATCAACTACAAGCTCCATTCTCATGGGTGAATATAAATGAATTTGTGGAAGCAGTAGAAATTCTTTTGGCGTCATCTTTTCAAAAAGAAGACGAAGTAACTAAAAGATGGAATTGCAATAATGATTGTGTAAAAACTTCTTATACACTATGCCCAGGAGAATGCAGTATTGATAAAAACTCAAAGAATATTTGTCCTTTTTGTGTTGAGGAGAGTATATAAAATTGTCTAAGAATATCACAACTATCTATATAGCTCTTAAAATATATATTAAAAAGTACCAAATTATTTGTTTGGTACTTTTTTTGTTTTGTGATTATTTTATAAATTATAATTTGTTTTATATTTAATTATCTTCTATTTCTTATTATATTACCTATTGATAACTTGCTACTTTTATTTGGTAAGATACTTATGATATGCGATTCTAAATTTCTATCTATATTCTTACATATATTATTATCATCTTTTGAAAAGAATGATCTTAATAAATTTATGCTTTCATCGTCTAAATCACTTAAATCGTTTACTTTGCTTAAATACTTCTTAATGAAATCATTATCCTTACTTAATACTATATTTAATAATTTTTTAGATTGTTTAACTCTTGCAAATTGTAATAATTTTTCATCACTTAAACTTTTATCAACAAATACATCATTATTATACATTAATTTAATAAAATCGTAATCAATAATACGATTAGATATTGTGGAAATTTCTTTAAAATTTTTTATATAATAATTTTTTAAATATTCTAATTTATTAGACTCTATAAAAAATTTTTTATAATAAGCATATTTACAATAAACATATTGATATAAATTACCTCTTCTGTATAAAATATCGGTAATCTCATCACATAAAGGTGTATAATATGAAACACCTTTTATAAAATCAATACTAGCATGTGTAATATATTTTAGATTATTAAGTAAATTTTTATACTTATCATAGAGTTCAAAAGATGAATCATTATTATTTTTTTTCTTTAAATATTCCCTAAGAATCATCTTCTCGAACTTAATTGATAAGTATTTTAGCATATCCATTAATTCTATAGCTCTATAACATTCATCCGTATTTAAATTCCACATGTAAAACAGTGTATCTGCTATAGTTTTCTTTTGAGCCTTATTAAATCCAAAGGATGTCCATGAAATATTATTGATAAATAAATTTCTAATCTCTTGATCATTAATGTTTTTTATATACTCTAATAGATTATTTTTATCTTCTATTTTCAAATTTGTATTTATAAAGTCAGTATATAAACTAGTATTGTAGATTGTTAATTGCTTTTCATCTAAATACTTTAATAATCTAGGAACTGTTTTTATAACTTTTAACTCATTCTCGTTAATTATTTCAAATTCATAAAACAATCTTATATAATTTTCTACTGAATCCATATCTTTTTTTAATAAAGCTAGCCTTATATCAAAGAAAATATTATCATTTATATCATTATAAATTTTTTTCATATCGCTGACAATATTTTCTTTAATTTTATCATTTTCAAAATCAATTTTATTTATATCAAAGTCATACATATTTAAAATATAATATAAAGTTTTTCTATACTCCAATAATTTTATTATTACGTTTTCATTTAAGCCATAATCTATATCAAAATATATAATATTATCAACATTATCTTCATTAATATTTTGATTATCTATAGAATTAAATAATTTGATAATACTTTGTTTATCTATTTTTTCTTTATTATCATTTATTTCAATTATATATTGAATATATTTTTTATTCAATTTACGATGTACCATCATAATATTAATTAAGCACTCTATAACCGTTTTATAGTCTTCATAAACATCAGTATCTAATAGACCTATTTCACTTATCAGATTATCTATCAATTTAATATTTTCTATTTTGTTATTAGATATTTCTAATAAATAAATTATGTCTTTTTCATTTATTAGTTGAGTATTCAATAATTTAATTACTAATTCTAAATTTTTTAACTCTAAAATTTCTTTACGTGTTATCTTAGGATAACCATTAAAAAATAATTCTTTAAAGTAATACATATTATTATTAAAGATTTTAACAATACTCTCTCTAATTTCATTAATAATTTTATTATTACTTAATTCTTTAGAAATTAATTTACTTAACCTAACATAAAATATATATTTATCGTCAATATTAAATTCGTTAATATTTTTTAATAAATCAAGAGAAAAATTATAAGTTCCTTCTTCCCAACTACAATAATGTTCAAAGCTTTTTAATAATATATCAATACTATTTTTTAATGATATATTAAATAATAATTCATTATTAAAAATAATTTTAGGATACTTATTATAAAGATTAAAATGAGAGGTTAAAGCACTAACTATGATATCATCTATATATTTCATATTTTCTGTTTTATTTTCATTAAACTCTAATATATATAAATCTATATCATCAGAATTATCCATTATTATACAATTATATAAATTATCTTCATATATATTTCTAACATTACCACCTTTAGGATAATTATAAAAATAAATACTATAATCATCTTTTAAAGTATTTTCTTCCACGAAGAACTTCAAATCAAAAATTAAATTTTCTAATAAAATATTGATATCATTTTCAATTATTTCATTGCTTCCCACCAAATTATTGAAATCGTCATTTTCTATATATTTATTTATAATTAGTTCTATAAGTTCATTGTCCTTTATATTTTTATTTTGTAATAGTTTATATATAAGTTTACTCATAAAAATCTCATCGTTTATAATAGTATAATATATTTGATTATACTCGTCTTTTAAATATGATACCATTGCACAACTCTTTATATTAGTGTTATGATTTAATCCAAATTTCACTTTTAAAGATTGAAACAATAGTATAGTATTATTATATCTATGTTTTAGATTTCTAATTGTTAGATTTTTTCCTTTTTCTAATTTGCTTAAATTTTCTAGAGTTAACATTTTTCCTATTTTATCATCAATAACTCTAGTTTCTTCAATCATTTTTTTTAGTATAATATCAAAATCATAACTATTTACTTTTGGAATTTCAACAACATAATCAAATATTTTATCATAAATATTTTCCTTATTCCTTTGTTCAAAAACATTTTCAGTTAGTAAACTTTCGGGTTTTATAGCTATAATAAAACTTACATTATTTGAATTAATTTCACTATAATACTTATACATTTCTTTTAAGAAGCGCTTTATAGCAATTTCATTATTAATTCTATCAAAATCCTCTATTACTATAACTATCTTTTTATATTTTTTATTAGCACTCTCAATAATTTGATTATATATTTCTGTAACTATACTTTCGTAACTATCTTTTACTTTTCTTTCCTTATTAATGAAAGATACTAATATTTCAGAGACGAATACCTTAAATAAACATATAATAAAAGCGCCTATAAAAAGTATTTTAAATATAACATTTGAAGATATACCATAAACATCAAAATTTAAAGATTCAATCACTGGTGTAAAAAAAACATTTAAATTCTTATCAATCATATAGAATATATAGCAAAATGTGAGACCAAATAGCCAAAATAAGCTTGCTTTTTGTGGCACAGATATTTTAAAAAAGTTATAATTTGAATTTAATTTTTGATTGATATAATTTTTATTATATCTACCTATATTATCTGATAATTGGTAAAGAAAACTTTTATGCAATTCACATATTGCATTTTCTTCTCTAACTTTATCTCCATCTTTATAATTACTATTCCATAAATTTATTTTAACTAATTTAATTTTTTTATTAACTAATTTATGATCTATATTTTTACATATACTTAATATTGTATTTGTAAAAGTTTGATTTGTAGTAAAATATTTTACAATTATTTCTCTTATTTTATATCTTTCTTCATATTTGTTTTTTAATAAAGAGATTACACTTGATTTTCCAGCTCCATATTCTGATATTAAACCAATAAATCTATTATTATTTTTTATAGACTTATCAAGAGCTGATACATATTCATTTACACCTATATAATCTTTATCTATTGAACCTATTGGATTATCATAAAGATATGTAGACTTTCTTTCATTTTCATGAATGCCATATATATATATGCAAAACTTTTTTATTATTTTAATAATAGCAACAATCAATATAAAAAATAATATAACTAATAAAATAATTGATATAAAATGTTTCATTTTTATTTTACCACCTTTTTTTGCAATATTATATCATATTTTTACATTTTTGTACACAAAAATGTTTACTATGCTAAAACATGTTATGAATATTTTTATTTTTATAAAATAGAATGTAATAATTTTATATAGGAAGGTATGCTATGAATAGTATTTTTAAAATTAGATTCCCATTGGATAAAGAATTTATTAAAGATAAAAAAATATCAGATTTACTCTATACATGGTTATATTATAATAGTTTTTATAACAAAAAATGGAATACAAGATATATTGAAAAAGCAATTATAAATATTACTAAATTAAGCAAACTGCTTAAAATTTCAAGATCAACTGTATATAATTATATTGATAATTTATTATCAATTGGTTATTTAAAAGAAAATGAAGATTTTGAGTCATATGTACTAGAAGATATAAGTGAATCATATATATTGGTTGATTCAGATATTATGGAAAAATTAATGGATACGGAAGAAAAAAATATAATAAAATGTTATTGTATATTATTAAAATTCTATAGAACAAATAATACCAATGCACATTTTACACAATGTTTTTTACTAGATAAAATAGGATATTCTAATGAAAGTGGAGAAAATTATCCTATTACAAAAAATATATTAAATAGACTAGTTAAAATGAAATTATTAAAGTATACTACTGAATATAAAGATAATGAATTTGTATCCAAAAACATAATAACCTATATGAAATAATTATTAACTATATAGGGTTGTTTGCATAATAGTGTTCAAAAAGTACTAGTGAAAATGGAGTACTGTTCAAATTCTGTCGTCTATTTGTATAAATTTTGTCGTCTAGATTGTTCAAAAAGTACATATTAAATAGTAATAGAAATAGTAATAAAATAGTCCTTAGTAATTCTGCGAACCCTCTCGCCTTACAGGCTCTAAGCTCGACAGGTTTCGTTCCTTTCAGTCACTCAATGGAAGGACTCTTCTTTCTTACAGTCTCTAGTGTTTTTATAATTTATTAACTATTCTCTTGTATTTATATGTTCATGTACAGTATTTTTTCTTGTTCATGACTAATATGTCTTTGTTCATGGGTTTATATTACATTGTATTGATTATCATTTATAATTTCATGATATAACAGCATGCTATCATAAGTACTTTATTACACATACAATTACTTTATTTTACACGTCAGCAAAACATTTGTTTATTATTCACTTTTGAATGCCACTGTGAGAGTCAAAAACGGTTCAAAAATGTATTTTTATTACTCATTAATAGAATTACTTTACCGCGAGATATTATGTTTTTTAAATCGATTCTAAAGCTTAAAATGTCTTATAATCACAAACATCAGTTACTATATAAGATCTGAAATATTATAAAAAAAGCTTTTTTTTATTTATATATAAGTTTTTTACGAAAGCTTATTTAATGGGGGGCATATTTTCAAACTTCAACAATTGATTAGTAGCACAATATATGATAGCACTTATAATCACACACAAAAAATAAAGAGGAATATTCCTCTTTATTTTACAATATTTTTTATATTATTTTTATATAGTATCTCTCTTATTTCTTTTAGTACTTTTAATAAATCTGAGATTCCACTAAATATAAAACCTATAAATGCTGAAACAAGCATAAATACTAAGCAACTAATTAAATTAAATTCTCCATTTATTGTAAGAAAAAATCCTGATACAATTCCACCAACTATTGCTAGAGCATAATAAAATATAGCAATTGTTCTAAATTTATTTTTATATAATAACTGTTCATTATAATTGTTATTTTTTCTTTTCTCTAATTCTTTTTCAAACTCATATTTTTTACTATTAATGGGATTATTTTTATGTTCATTAAATAGTTCATTGCAATTATTACACAATTTATTATCATAAATACTATCAATAATTTCATTTCCACAATTCAAACATTTCATACTATCTCTCCTTTATATATATAAATTATAACATATAATTTATTATTTGTACACTTTTTGTACACTAAAATAATTATTTTTTTATAATATAATTATTTTAGGTGATAATAGTGGATAAATTAAAGATAATAGGTAACAGTAAAAATGATGATACAATAACAAGAACTATAAGAATGAGTGGTTCTACATATGATAAGATAAATAATATTTCAGAAAAAAACAGCATATCTTTCAATGCTGTTGTAAATCAAATTTTAGAATATGGATTGAATAATTTAGATGAGTAAAGAGGTTTTAAAAAGCTTCTTTTTCTATTAAATGTTATCTTTTAATTAGGTTTAATGGATTTGCTTAAAACTAGCTTTTCTGGTCTTTCTACATATCCATAAAACTTATCAATATTTTTTTTAGGTTCATTTTTTATAACTTCATTCCATCTTTCACTTTCAAAATATCTTAACTTTTTAGAGTATTTTAGAAAACTTTTATTATTTAATCTAAGTATACCATTTTCCATAATTACATTTAAGTATTTATCTTTCCTTTCTGATAAACAATAAGCTCCTAATATTATAAATAAAGTACCAAAGAATATTATTGTTTTGTTAGTTATTTCTTTTTCATTGTCATCGATATTAATATCACAATATAAATTAATTATTTCTGTAACTATATCTATTATTTCAATAAACGTGTCATATTTTCCACTATCGATTATTTCTTTTCCTAACCATCCCAAAATATTAGATATATTTTTTAACACTTTGTCTTCTTCTACTTCAATTGAATCAATTGCTATTTGAAACATATATTGTAAGATTTTTAAATAAATATCAGTATTATTTAACGCAAATTTTAATTCTTTCTCAACAAAAAATAAAAATTTATTTGCACTAATACATAAATTAACTTGTCCATCTGTTAATGCTACTTTACTTAGTTCGTATAACTTCATTATTATCGTTTCAGCCAAATTAACACTTATGTTGTTTTCTTTATCCCAAAATTCTATTATTGTATTCATTTGTTCAAGAGCTACATTAAAACTTTCTTCTTCAGTCATTCTAATACATTCACTCATAAACTTACTATAAATATCTAATATTACTTTTTGCTTATCTCTATCACTTTTTTCATACTGTTTTGCTATATCATTAATTGTTTCAAATATATAAAATATTGCCTCTACTTTCTTCTTAATAAGACTTTTATATAATAATCCTTTAAAGTCATCACTTATTTTATTTATTAATATTTGATTATTTTTATCTTTTTCAACCATTTTTTTATAATCAGGTAAAAAGACTGTAATCCATTCATCTTTTAAATCAATTGCAAACTTAGACAAATCATATCTATGTTTATTTACTATGTCTTGTATATTAATATTGCAATTTTCAAACAATTTATAACATGATAGTATTATTAATACTAATTCATCATTATTTGTTTCTATCGCACGTATAGCAATATTATATATATCTTGACAATATTCTTCTATCCACTGATATTTTTTGTTTTCATTTAAGACTTCGGCTATATTATATATAACAAAGCAACTTAAATTATTATCATCTTTTGACATTATATTGTTTCTCTCAACATTCAGCATTATTATTTCTAATAATTTTTTATAATATTCTTTATTATTATTTTTTATAAACTCAAATGTAAATGCTGTATATATTTTTATCAATAAGTTTATTGTATTGTAATTGTATTGTATATTATTTAAGAAACTATAATTATTTAAATTTTTTAATATTTTATCTAACCATTCGTTTTTAGTAGATTCTAATTTTATTTCATCAGTTATTATGTCCAAACCAATCCTTGAATACATTCTAATTATACTAAGACAATAAATCTGATTTATGTCGTTACAATAATCATATATGCTATTTATATTTTCCTCAAATTTATTGAACAAAGACAATTTTTGACATAATATAACTTTTTTGATTATATCTTCAACAATATAAAAAGATTCTTCAACAAAATTAGTATTATTATGATTTATTCCAAATTTTATTTGATACATAATATTATTGACTATAAGACCAGATATTTTTTTAAATTTCTCATCACCTAACTCACTTTCAATTAAATGGGAATCTGTAGTCTTTATCAATTTATATATTAACTCCTTATTCAAATTTATAACTTTATTAACAATTTCAAGGTTATTACTATAAAAAGCTTCCTCTGAATATTTATTTAATTTTATTAAACTATCAATTATTTTGTCAATATCAATGTTATCAGAAGTAATGATATTATCTATGTATCTTTTTTCATTCTGAACAATGTTATCAGAACAAAATATATTATAGTTTTCAAATATTTTATATAGTAGGAAACATATATAAATAAATTGAACAATGCATAATATAGATGTACAGAAATAATTCTTACTAAATACCAATATGAACATATTTATCAATAAATTTAATATACATTGACCTAATATTATTTTAAGATTTTTCTCTACATAAATTCTAACAAATTCTAAAGGATATTTGTTTCTAAACATTTCTAATACAAAAAAATATAATGCAAATACTATACCCAATATAACTCCTATAATATTTGATATTGTTTCTATTACTTTATTTAAATCAATATTAATAATATTATATAAATTGTAAAAGCTTTCAGCTATTATAAATACAGTAAAAATTAAAGCAGTTATTAATATATTTTTTCGTATTACCCCTATTTTTTTTATTTTTATCATAAAAATTATCTCCTAATATTTTAGATTATATACTAATTGACTCAAAATGATTGTCGAATAATGTCGTTTTAGATATTATTTTTTACATTTTCTTACATATTTCAATTTTTTACGCTTAAATGTATTGTTTTTGTTTGAAAATCCGCTCAAATATGATAGAATAATACTAATCAATAATTAGGGGATGACATAATGCAACCAAAAGAAACATATAAAATGTACTTATCTGATAGAAGCTTAAGCTTTAAAAAAATGCAAGAACTTTTTAATATTTTAGAATCAATAGATGGAATAGATAACATTAATATAAAAATAAACTATAATGAAAAAAACAAGAACTTTAAAAAAAATTGTGAAAAAACTTTTTCATCTTCAAAGGAATTACTAGAACATATTATACTATTAAGAAATATAGAAGGAATTGAAATAACTTTATATAATAATGATAATGTTATAATATTGGATTACAATTATTATTATAACTATGATAAAAATTGGTATCTACGATATACTAATGAAACTAACATTACTAATAGCCTCGCTTATAAATTAAGACAATTTTTTAAGACAAATAAAATTAAACAACTAGTGAGTTCCCATAATACATGGATAACTTTTACTATTGGAATATTATTTTTTGCAATTAGTAAATTTTATGATAATATTCAAAATCTTATTATAAAATCTATATTTTCATATATTATATACATAGGTACTTTTCTTTTAATAATACTCCTTATATCTCTTTTCAAAAAATATATTCCTTATAAAAATAATAAATTATGGGAGGAATATAAAAAAGATATTATTTTGGGACTTATATTCTATTTATTAGGAGCTATAACTCCTTATATTGTAAACTTATTTTCATATTTATAAAAGTATATAAATTTTATTTTTACTATATATAATTTTGGGGGATAACTCCAATATATTACTATGTTATCCTATTTTATTTAGTTTTAGATAAATAATAATATCTTCTATTCCAAATTAGCACTTACCCATGTTGGTGTTAATGATTTAGGTTCAACATATGTAAAAGCTTTGCTATTTACAGCTACCGTTCTAAGATTATCTCTTTCGGCATTACTCAAATTTTGACCTATATCAAATGCTGTACCAGCATAATGTTGTGATTGTAATCCATGCCCACCTTCTCCAATTCTCTTAAATGCATAACCAACATGTATTGGTTTTCCATATAATGCACGTAGCTTATTAAATGCTTCAATAGTACGTCTATCAGTCCATAGAACATCAGATTTTGATGCTCCCCTAAATTCTCTAACACTTAAGTATCTATCCTTTGAATATGGCATAGGATCACTTAAATTTCTATTGTATGTTTCCATTTTTTTTGTTGCATCGTTATATACTAAAATTTTCAAATTATCACCTCTTTTCCTAGTATATTATATGTTTTCTTTTTTTAAATGTTTTTATAGACATGAATTTAAAATCAATTGAAAAAGGAAATATATTTTATATAGTAAAATTTGTTAAAATTATATTTATATAAAATTATTTACTTATTACTGCTTTGATGGTATAATAAATATAGTTAGAAATAATGTAGTTATATGAAAAATCTACAAGCATACGATAGGGAATCGGGAATTTGTATCCGGTGTTGAATACTCTTTATTTATATCTAAGAGGATCCTAAAAGATACAACAAGATGCCCACCTTTAATCTAAAGGGTTTTATCGTTATTACATTATTTCTAACCTTTTTATATTTTATTTAAATTATGATAATGACAATTATATTTATAAAATTATACATTTAATACTATAAATATCTAATTACCCAACTATGCTTTATATAGTTGGGTAAAATTTATATTAGTTTGCTATTATAGCTATATATTTTTCTAACATCAGGAAAATATTTTATTTTTGATAAATCAATATTATTTATATTTGCTACATGCTTGCAAAAGTAAAACACTTCAATTAACATTTCAAATTTATCTGTGATTCTTTCATTTAACATTATCATTTTAATATTTTTATAATGTTTTAAATATTCAATTAAAACATTGTCATACCTTACTACATTATTGCATAAATAAATTACTGTTTGTTTAAATTCTTTATCAAATATAGTAACTCTCCCATGTGATAAATCTTTCTTTTCATGTATTACTACATTTGCAATACCAGATTCGATAAAAATTGATTCCAGTAATACTGCACTGCATACTGTTTCTTTTGATGATACTATATGTATGTTTTCTTCTATATTAGTTAAGTTCAAAAAATTATTTTCATTACTGTACTTTTTTATTATTCTATTAAATTCAGTTATAAAAATGTCATAGCTGTATTTATTTTTATATCTAAACATATAACTAATTGGTATTATTGTTGCAGAAATTGATATAAAACTTTTTTCTCTTGGTAATGTAGAATAATATGATATTATTTTATCACAACCTCTTGGATTCCATTTTCCAATGATATCGGATTCTTTTGCTCTTGTGATCACTAATATTTCTTTAATATTTTTATATTTCTTGTATTTGTTAAAGACTTTTATCAGTTCAGGTGTTTTTCCAGAATATGTTATTATTATAACATGGTCATATTTCTTAACATTTTCAAAAAGTGCGTCACGTGGCTTCATACAAACTACAAACTTATCTTGATCATCACTTAATATTTCTTTAATATACTGAGTCACAACATATGAACCACCTGTTCCAACAACTAATATATTTCCACTTAGTTTATCGAATCTTTCTTTAAACATATCATACTTATTAAATTCATGTGCTTCACTTACTCTTTCAAATATTTTATTATAGTTATATTCCATACGGTTAGACGCTTTGATGTTTATATGGCCTCTTGCTCCAACATATGCTATTGCTTTAATTGCATATTCACTTGCCTCCTTAACAAAACATTCAATATTTTCTTTATCAATATTAATATTATCAGATTTTATTGAAGCAATGTTTTTTAGCATAACTGAAAAAAATGCATCACCTGCGCCACTTGTATCTATAACATTTGTGCTAATGGCTTTATAATTAAAGTCATGTGTTTCTTTATTCTTATCCCTATATAATGTTTTTGAGCCTTCGCTTGCTTTAGTAATAGTTAATACTTCTGTATTAATTAATGAAAACAATTCTTCTTCATTTTCTACATTAAATTTATTTAATAGCATTTTTAATGATTTTATATTGACTTGAACATATGACATTTTATCCAAAAAACTTTTTATATAGTCACTACTCAAAAACCTAATTATTCCTCTATGTCCTATATCAATTGAGAACATATCATTTATTCCAGATTTATTTTTTATAATATCTAAATTTTGAGAATTTAATCTATCAAAAATAAATACTTTATTTCTACTTAGTATTTGTTCTGAAAATTTAATATATTTTAAGGTCTTATTTTTATAAGTGATATCATTAGTTATTGGATTAATAATGCTATGCTTAACTGAGTTATCTGATACATCACCTTCTGGAATTATAATATTTATACAATTAGTTTTTTGCTTTGTCTTGTTTATATAATTAGTATCAATATTTAATTTATTTAGTGAATTTATAGCTATATCTGCCTCTTGATCATTACCACATGTACCTACTAATATTGCTTCTTGATTATTATAACTTAAATTTGCCAATATATTGCTAACTGTTCCACCTCCTTCTTGTTTTATTAAATTAAAACTATCTTCTTTCTTTTTATATATTTTATCTACTATTAATTCTCCACATCCAACGAATAAATAACTTTTGCACATAAAATAACCTCCTTTAATAACACTATCGTATCATTAAAAGAGGAAATATATGGTCTATTTAATAATTTTCTTCTAAAAGTTTAATATCTTTTATTCTTTCTAATTCAAATTGTCTAATTTCACCTCTAAGCTCACAGAATGCTGAAACATACCAGTTTATATTATCATATAAATACATATCACATGGATGTATTTTTCTTTCTAACACATTTTCATTAATTGATTTATATGTAATCAATACTTTTTTCTTTTCTTTAATTGCTCTAGATAAAATATTGTATTTTTCCGAATCATCTGCTTTTATAATATCAATATTACTTGCTTTAACAGTTTTACTTTGATATACACCTTTAATTTTCTCTAGCAAAATATTAGACTTTAATTTTAACTCATTATCTACTATATCATTTGTAATTCTTTCAAATAATTCAATATCATATTTACTAAATCCAAATTTAGGAATATTATTTTTTTCTGTTAAAATATATCCACCATATTTTCCTTTTATTGTTTCAATATATATACCTGCCATCTCTAAATCATTTTTATAGCATCTTACCATTCTTTCAGAAACTTCTAATATTTTTGCCAACTCATTTATACTATACTTCTTGTTATTTGAAAGCAATTCTAACATAAGAATTGCATTTGATAATCTACTCATTTAAATACTCCCATATTATATAAATTTATTTTAACATAATTCATTTATTTACACAATAATTCATGAATATTGCATATAAAATATCTCTTGCGTTTTACATTTTTCGACAATTTATAACAAAATTTGGTATTTTATATTGACATATATATTTTTTGTAATATAATAATTACAATATTATATTTTATTATGTAACCAATCAAATTTGATTTTTTAAGGAGGAGTAATATGTACTTACCAGATGAAGAACAAGAAATTATCATTTCAGAACTAACAGAATTACTTGCCACAAGTATTTGTGAAGGGGATGAAACAGTTGTATTTGAGTTATTAAATCATATTGAAGATATGGAAACTATCAACGCAGAAGAGGCATTAGAAGTAATTTCAAATTGCATAGTTTGTGGTATATGTGCAAGAAACATACTAAGATTATCTGAAGCCAACTTTACAGAACTGCTTGATATAAGTATTGTTATGTTTAAAAGAACTGTATTAAATCTTTTAGAATTAGCTGAAGGTACTATACAATATGACTATTATGAAGATCCTGAAACTAAAAAGAATATCAAAATCTTAGCTGGTTCATTTGTTTGAACTTAAAAGCCATCTCAAAAGACTATTGTCTATGAGATGGCTCTTATCTTATCTTTTTTTATCTTATCTTAATTTTCTTTCAAATTAAGATACTCTTCAATTTTATTACATTCTTGCTTAGAAGGTATACGTATATTACTCAATTTATACTCCATGCCTAATTCTTTCCACTTATATATTCCAAGTTCATGATATGGTAGAACTTCAACCTTTTTTACACTTTTTAATTTTTTTATATATTCCCTATATCTATCTAAAGAATCATCCTTATCTGTAATACCAGGAATATATACAATTCTTATCCACATTGGCATATTTAATTCATTTGAAATATATTCTGCCATAGTTAATATTTTAGTGTTATCAACTCCAACTAAATCTTTATGTTCATTGCTATCTATGTGCTTAATATCATATAGAACTAAATCTACATATTTCATTAATTCATTTATATCTTCATCATCAACATCAAAATTACCAGCAGTATCAATTGTAATATGTATATCATGCTTTTTTAATTCTCTACAAACTTCTATTAAAAATTTAGCTTGTACTAGCGGCTCACCACCAGAAAAGGTTACCCCTCCGCCTGAATTCTTAAAAAAAACTTTTGCTTTTAGAATTTTTTTTACTAATTCATTTGCATCCATTTGCATTCCAGAATTTGTATTCCATGTATCTGGATTATGACAAAATTTACATCTTAGATTGCATCCTTGCATAAATACAACATACCTTATTCCAGGACCATCAACAGTACTAAAACTTTCTATTGAATGTATTCTTCCAACCAATTGTATCACCTTTACTTTATTTATTATGGAATGTTCTAGATATTATATCTAATTGATGTTTACGAGAAAGTTTTACAAAATTTACAGCATATCCTGATACCCTAATTGTAAGTTGAGGATATTTTTCTGGATGTTCCATTGCATCAAGCAATAATTCTCTATCAAAAACATTAATATTTATATGATGTCCACCTTGTTCAAAATATGAATCCAATATATTTTTAAGATTTTCTTGTTTTTCTTCATTTTCTTTTCCAAGTACTGATGGCACAAGAGAAAATGTATATGATATTCCGTCTCTGCTCTCGTTATAATCAAGTTTGGCAACTGAGTTTAATGCTGAAATTATACCATTTTTTTCTCTATTGTACATTGGATTTGCTCCTGGAGCAAAAGGTTCCCCTGCTTTTCTTCCATCTGGAGTAGCTCCAGTTTTTTCACCATATACTACATTAGAAGTTATTGTTAGTATTGACATTGTAGGATCTGCCTGTCTGTATGTTTTATGTTGTTTTAATTTTTCCATAAACATTTTTTGAACCTCTAAAGCAATATTATCAACTCTATCATCATCATTTCCAAATTTAGGGAAATCACCTTCTATTTCAAAATCAATTGCAATTCCATTTTCATCTCTAATAGGTTTAACTTTTGCATATTTTATAGCACTAAGAGAATCAGTAACTACAGAAAGTCCGGCAACACCACAAGCCATAGTTCTATATACTTCTTTATCATGTAATGCCATCTCTAATCTTTCATAAGAATATTTATCATGCATATAGTGAATTACATTTAATGTATTCATATACACTCTTGCTACCCAAGAAAGCATACTATCAAATCTTTTCATTACATCATCATATTCTAAATATTCACTTTTAATTGGTTCTGTTATAGGCCCAACTTGTGCACCTGTCTTTTCGTCTCTTCCATTATTTATTGCATAAAGTAATGCTTTACCTAAATTACATCTGGCACCGAAAAACTGCATTTGTTTTCCAGTTCTCATAGCAGAAACACAACAAGCAATTGAATAGTCATCTCCATAATATTCTTTCATTAAATCATCATTTTCATATTGTATAGCACTTGTTTCAATTGAAACTCTTGAAGCAAATCTTTTAAATCCATCTGGTAATTTGTTTGACCATAGTACAGTTAAATTTGGTTCTGGTGCTGGTCCAAGATTAAATAAAGTTTGTAAAATTCTAAATGAATTTTTTGTTACCAAAGTTCTAGAGTCTGTTGACATACCACCTATTGCTTCAGTAACCCAGTTAGGGTCACCAGCAAATAGTGAACTATAATCTTTTGTCCTTAAAAATCTAACCATTCTTAGTTTTATAACTAATTGATCTATATATTCTTGCGCTTGGTCCTCATCAATAATGCCATTTTCTAAATCTTTTTGAATATATATATCAAGAAATGTAGATATTCTACCTATACTCATTGCTGCACCATTTTGCTCTTTTATTGCTCCAAGATATGCAAAATATGTCCATTGTATTGCTTCAAAAGAACTATTTGCAGGTTTTGATATATCATAGCCATATTTTAAAGCCATTTCTTTTAATTCTTTAAGTGCATTAATTTGTTCCGTAATTTCTTCTCTATGTCTTATTGCTTCTTCGTCCATTATATCAACTTCTAATTGCTTACCTTGATTGATTTTATCTTGAACTAGGAAATCAACTCCATATAATGCAACTCTTCTATAATCACCTATTATTCTTCCTCTACCATATGCATCTGGTAACCCAGTTATAATACCATTTTTTCTACATGCACGCATCTCAGGTGTATATACATCAAAAACACCTTGATTATGTGTTTTTCGATGATTTGTATACTTATCAAGTATATTATCATCAAGTTTATATCCATATTCTTCTAAAGCTTTTTCTACCATTCTTATTCCACCAAGCGGTAATATTGCTCTTTTCAATGGTTTATCGGTTTGAAGACCAACTATAATTTCTAAATCTTTGTCTATATATCCTGCGCCGTGAGAAATTATATTAGAAACAATGTTAGTGTCTGCATCTAATACTCCACCTTTATCATTTTCTTGTTTCATAAGATTAGAAACTATTTCCCATAATCTTACTGTTTTTTCAGTAGGTCCTTTTAAGAAACTTTCGTCACCTATATATTCAGTATAATTTCTTTGTATAAAGTCTCTAACATCAACATTTTGACACCAAATGCCATGTTTAAAGTTTTCCCATTCTTTAAATTTTATATCTTCTGTCATAAAATACCTCCGTTAATACTAATAGTATATTATATTTTTTGATTTTTTTCAACTTAAAAACAATTTTAAATACAAAAAAATAGTAGCAAAACAATTGCTACTATAAATGAGATTACATTCCGTATTTTCTTCTCACTCTTCTCATTTCTCTTTGCCCCTTATTAAACATGCCCATAATTCCATCCTTATTCATGACTCCTACAATAGTCCCAGCCATCATGCCTAGTAATGCACCTTTTGTAAAATTCATAATACTCAACTCCTTTCAACACTATTATTCTTTGCTTTAAAAATACTTTTTAAACTTGAAATTATTTCATAAATTCCTATTATTACCATAAAAAAATAAAAAGAATTTCTTAATGTTTCATCACTAATATATTTTATTAATTTTATTCCTATTATACTTCCTATACAAACTGGAATTATCAATTTTTTTAATAAATTTTTATCAACATTTTTATTTTTTAGATTAAATATAGTTGCGCTTATTCCAACTGCTATAAACATAACAAGATTATAGCTTTGAGCTTGTTTATGTTCGAATAAATCAAATATAGTAGATAAAAGTATAAATATACTTCCTCCTCCAATTCCCATGCCTGCTATTGTTCCACTAAATAATGATATTAGTATAAGTTTTATCCACATATTCAACTCACCCCTTAGTGACAAATTTATATATCGTAAGAACAAGTATTAAAATACCAGAAATCAGATTTAAGTAATTTGATGGGATTTTTTTCATAATTTTACTACCTATAATACCAGAAAATATGGATATAATAACTAATAGTATAACTATTTTAAAATCAAAATTTATTATTTTTGAATATCCATACACTGCAAAAATACTTGCAATTGATAAAATAGCTACGCTAAGTGCTCTACTTTTGTGAGTTTCCTTTCCTATAATAAAAACAAGATAGAACACTAATACTTGACCAGCACCTGAAGCAAATAGTCCATTTAATATACCAACTATCAAACCAATAAAATATATCATAATATTATTATTTACAAATTAAAAATTTTAATTCATTTTATACATAATAGTAATAATTTACTTATTTATAGTCTAAAATAAGTTGAACATTTAACATAAGTATGGTATAATGCATCTAATATATATTTTTTATTTATCTGTGTAACACAGATAAGGAAGGAGCATTATGAAAATTGAATCTGAATCTACTAATATGAATAAAAGATTATTTATGCCTATTGCACAGTGCTGTATGGAGGAGATTAGAAGTTCAGGTATTGCAGATCGCTTTGATGATGATAATCAAGAACTATTCTGTAAATTTCTTTGCAGTTATTTAACAGCTTTTCAAGGAGATAGCATCATTATCTTTGATGGGAACCAACTCGCAGAATGTGTTATAAATGCTCTGTATTACTCGCACATGATTAGTCATGCAGGAATAACAGCTAATCTTGATTTACCCTTTTTTAAAATAACTTTTAGAGATAATTAAATTTTTTAAAGAGGCTTAGCAAATATTATTTGCTAAGTCTCTTTCTATAATAACTATATCTCATATTTTTTATATTTGTTATAATCGCTTTCTTTTAACGACAATGTTAATATTGTACCCATTTCATCATATTCAGTCTTTAATACAATTCCATTATCATTTAAATATGTAACAATTGAACCATCACTATACGGAATCAGAAATTTACATTCAATATAATTTAAATAAATTTCTTTTGAAATCATATTTATTAATTCTTTCAAACCTATTTTATTTTTAGCTGAAATGTATATTTCTTTATCTCCAACTATTGGTAATTTTTCAAATTTTAAATCACATTTATTAAAAACATATATCATGTTAATATTATCTGCACCAATTTCCTTTAATGTCTGATTTGTAACTTCAATATGTTGTTTATAGTTTTCATCTGAATAATCTACAACATGTAAAAGTAAATCAGCATCTCTTACTTCAAGTAATGTAGAACGAAATGCTTTTATTAAAGTATGCGGTAATTCACTTATAAATCCTACGGTATCTGCAAGTAAAAATTTTCTATTATTTTCAATTTCAATATCTCTTACTGTAGTATCAAGTGTTGCAAATAGCATATCTTTTTCAAATACTTTTTTACTATCATCACTTTTATATTCTTCTATTATTTTATTCATAAGTGTAGATTTACCAGCATTTGTGTAACCAACTAGTGCTACAGTAGGTATTTCTGATTTTTTCCTTTGCTTTCTTTGAGTTTCTCTATTTACTGTTAGCTTCTCAAGCTCTTTATTTAGTTCAGTTAATTTATCTTCAATTCTTCTTCTGTCAAGTTCTAGTTTCTTTTCTCCTGATCCTTTATTACTAAGCCCAGAACCTCCACCTTGTCTTCCTAGTGAATCATGTAAACCTACTAATCTAGGAAGCATATATTTTAGTTTTGCAACTTCAACTTGTAATTTTGCCTCTTTAGTATTTGCTCTTTTTGAAAATATCTCCAGTATTAGAGCAGTCTTATCTAATATAGGTAAATCTAAACTTTTCTCTAAGTTTCTAAGCTGAGATGGAGTTAATTCATTGTTAAATATCACTACATCTACCTCAAGATCTTTTGCAAGACTTTTTACTTCATCTACTTTTCCAGTACCAAGATACATCGATACATTAACAGATGGCAGATTTTGCTCTACTTTCCCTGCAACATCAATATCACATGCCAAAGTTAAGTTTTCTAATTCTTCCATAGAATGTTCAAAATTTTTATTATTTATATTTACTCCAATAAGAAGTGCTTTTTCTTTTTTTTCCATAAAATCACCTAATTTAATATATTAATAGTATATCACACATTTTCTTCTATATCAAATATTTTGCAGTTATGTTATTAACATTAAAAAAGACAAATAGCATAAACTATTTATCTTTAAAATTTACTCCTCCCATTTTATATATTTTTTTAATTTATTTTGGACTTTTGTTTCAATTCTTGAAACATAACTTCTTGATATGTTAAGTTCATCTGCAATTTGCTGCTGTGTTTTTGCAATATACCCATTAAGACCATATCTTAGATTCATTATATATCTTTCTCTTTCAGGTAGTTTTGTATTAATATATTTAATTACTTGTTCACTCATTACTTTGTTATATATAGTGTCTATTGTGTCTTTTACTTCAACATCAAGAGTCTCTTGTAATTCCATATCATTTCCATCTTTATCAGTACCAATTATTGTATTCATTGATACTTCTGTTTTTTGTCTTTTAGTGCTTCTTAGGTTCATTAAAATTTCATTTTCAATGCATTTTGAAGCATATGTTGAAATTTTGAAATTTTTATCTTGACTAAAACTGTTTATTGCTTTTATTAATCCTATTGAACCTATTGATATTAAATCATCCATATCTTGCTCATTACTTGCATATTTTTTAGCTATATGCGCAACTAATCTTAAATTGTGTTCTATTAATTTATTTCTTGCCTCCATATCACCTTCAAAGTACCTTCTTAAATAATACTCTTCTTCTGTTTTACTAAGTGGCTCCGGAAATAAATTTGACGTTTGTATGTACCCAAATAAGCATGATATATATGATAAAATATTTGAAAAAAACGAAAAAAGCATACTACCTCCTAACATTAATTAATAATATGCTGTAATCGACATTTTTTGCATGTCTATATTTAATAATAACAACAATTTTAATATTATTAAAACTGCCAAAATTATTTGACAGTTTTATCTTATCTTTTAATATATACTAAAATTATAAATGTTTATTAATCTACTACCAATATCCACATAATAGTAACATCGTACATTTTCTGTTTCATCTAGCATTACTAACTCATATTCTCCAATAGGAATATTATATAGTACATATTCACCATGAAAATTAGTGATTGTCTTTGAATATACACTACAATCATCTGTTTTTATTAACTTTATAATAATTTCTCCAATTGGACAATTATTAAATATACTTCTTATTGTACCAGCCAAAACATTTCCATTTGCAATATTTGATGGTAACTTTAAATCTATACTTACACTATTACTGTTCTCATTAACTTTAATTATACCTGATCTCACAAGTATTGGTATATCGGTATTCATTAAAATCACCCAATTCTATTAATCTGATAATTTTGCTTTTACTATATATGACCCTGGTGTTACATTACCAAATGCATATCTTCCATTTGCATTTGTATACGTGTAGTCAATCAATGTCTCTGGAACATTTCCAGATGCTAAAGTATACAATGCGACAAATACATTTGCAACAACTTGATCCTGACTATTTTTTATAATCCCTGATATTACACCACTATTAACATCCGTAACAGCTTCCATTGTTACATTAGATGGATGGTTTTCTGATGTAGTTAATTCAATTGTGTTTGATACCACACTATAATACCCATCTTTAATTGTCCTTAAAATATAACTACCTTCTGGGACATTATATAATACATATTCTCCATCATCAATTGTTTCAGTAATAGAAACTATTTCATTTGTTTCTGAATTTTCTAAAACTACAGTCGCTCCGGATAAAGCAGTATTAGAACTATCCTCTACTATTCCATAAACTGTATTTAAAGTAAAGTTTGTATTTGGTACTATAGCAAAATTCATAACTGTAATAGATAAAATTGTTGCTGTAAATGCATTTGGTGCTGTAGCAGTATATCCATCTTTTACTGCAACTGCTGTATAACTTGTTGCATTAGTTAAACCTGTTATAGTATAAACTCCTAGTATATTAGTCTTCCCAAATCCTACTACATTACCTGCAGCGTTATATACAAGCACTGTAGCATCGCTTACAGGTGTACCAGTAAGAAGTTGTGTATCATAAACAGTACCTGTTATTGCAGCAAGTGCTAAAGCTTGTGATTCCGCTAATGTAAGGTTCACATTTGTGGAACCTTGATCAGTTACCGCTATGACTTCGCTTTTGTTAAGATCTAAAGAATCTTCGAATTCCATTATTATATCACCCATTATATTATATTGGACAACCTAATTTTTTGTTACAGATAGTAATTAATTATATCATAAATGTAAATTTTTACCATATGTTTGCATATTGATATTTATGTAATTTTAGTGTATAATATCAGTGTAATTTACAGAAATTCTAGAGAAAATTCAAAGGAGGAAAAAAGTATGAAAGTATTAAGAAAAATTGATACTAAGACTTTAAATTTTAAAATTATTTGCACAATCGTTATTGCTATGATATTGAGCAGCTTTGTTATAATATTTATATCAAAAGCTTACATATCAAAAATCCTGTATGAGAAGGAAGATACTGAACTAAGATTCAAGTTAAATGCAATAAGTGAATTATTCAATGCGAATTACCCTGGCGAATGGAAAATTAAGGATAATTCTCTCTACAAAGGAGATACCAAAATTAATGGTGAACAAAAAGTTACAAAGATGAATATTAAAGATAGTATTCATGTAACAGTATTTTTAAATGATATTCGGATTGCAACATCGATAAAAGATGAATACGGAAAAGAAATAATTGGTCAAAAGGCTTCAAATACTGTGATAGAAAATGTTCTTAATAATGGTGAAGATTATATTGGGAAAATAGAAATAAGTAAAAAAGATTATGAAGCTATATATACACCCATAAAAGATGCTAATGATAAGATAATAGGAATGTTATTTATTGGTGAACCGATTGCCCATGTTAACTTATTATCAGATAAAATAGCATCAATGAACTTCCTTATCAATGCAGTAGTTTCATTTTCAATTTTAGTAATAATAATAATAATAGTTTTTATAGAGCTACGTCAGCTAAAACCTATAACAAGTCATCTAATTTCCATAGAAAGCGGAGATTTATCACAGAGTATAAAAGGAAATGACAAAAATCAATTAGGAAAAATATTATTAAAACTTGAAAGTGTAAGGTCTGCACTTAGCGAAATTATTTCAAGTATAGTTAATTATTCAAAATCATTAACTTCTTCTTCGGATTCACTTGCAGCAGCTGCTGAAGAAAGTGCAGCAAGTTCAGAGGTTTCTGTTAATATAGGTACAAAAATAGCTGAATCTTCAACTAAACAAACTGAACTGGTAGCTAGTGGCTCAGAATCCAGCGCTTTGCTAACAGAGTGTATCTTAAAAGTCGTTTCTGGAATTGACCAAATTATGAAATTCTCAATTAAGTTGGAAGAAAGTCTAAATACTTCAAATAACACAGTTAAAGAATTATCAACTAATTCTTTACAAACAACTGATTCCATTGAGAATACTTATAATTCTTTGGCTGACATGAATGAAAGTATGTCTGATATTAATAAAATACTAGAGATTAGTAAACGTATTTCTAATCAAACTAAGCTCTTATCTCTAAATGCTTCAATAGAGGCAGCAAGAGCTGGAGAGGCTGGTAAAGGTTTTTCTGTTGTGGCATCTGAAATAAATAAACTTGCAATTGAAAGTAAAGAGTCATCTGAACATATACAAAAAATAGTCGATGAAGTTACTAAAAAATCTGCATCTACCATTGTAGAAATGAAAACTACAAAAGAAATTGTAAATAAACTAATTATATCTTTAAACAATTTAATTAGTATATTTGAAGTATTAGCAACTCTAATAGTGGATCAGAAATCAACTTTGTCCTACATGGACAAAGAAACCGAAAATATGCAAAAACAAAATTCAACTTTCTCGAGAATTATGGAAGAAATATCAAATTCATCAAAAGAAAATCAAGATGCTGCTGAGAACTTTTTGAAAGTTATTGAAGAGCAATCAAAGGCAAACGAGGATGTTGCAGCAGAAGCGATGGCAGTTCGTAGTAATGCAAATGATTTAGCAACTATTATAAGTGTCTTTACAGTATAAATAGAAAAAGAATTAGTTAGGTAATTTTACTAACTAATTCTTTTTTTACTATAAACTATTATAATTTATTACACTATCTATTTTCCATAATAAGATTCTAAAAGTATTTGTTTTAATTCTTCTACAAGAGGTAATCTTGGATTTGCAGTTGTACATTGATCCTCAAAAGCCTTTTCAGCTAATTCACTAGCTTTTGCCACATACTCTTTTTCATCTATTCCTTCTTGAGAAAAATTATTATGCATATTTAAATTTTTCATCAATTCTTTTATAGCATTTATTAATGATTCAACTCCTTCTTCAGTTGTTTTAGAAGGTAGCCCAAGTCTTTTTGCTATATCTGCATATCTTTTGTCTGCAATATAATACTCATATTTAGGGAATGAAACAAACTTTGTTGGCATACTAGCGTTATATTTTATTACATAAGGTAATAAAATAGCATTTGCTCTACCATGTGGTACATGATATTCTCCACCAATTTTATGCGCAATACTATGATTTATTCCAAGAAATGCATTTGAAAATGCCATACCTGCAATTGTACTTGCATTATGCATCTTTTCTCTTGCCTCTTTATCATTTGGATTATTATATGATCTAACTAGATATTCAAAAACAAGTTCTATAGCTTTTATTGCAAGACCATCTGTATAATCAGATGCCATATTCGATACATATGCTTCTATAGCATGTGTTAATACGTCCATACCAGTATCTGCGACAATTGTCTTAGGAAGACTATATACAAGTTCTGGATCCACTATTGCTATTGTTGGAAGCAATGCATAGTCTGCAAGTGGATATTTCATATTATTTTTCTTATCTGTTATTACAGCAAAAGAAGTAACTTCTGAACCAGTACCACTAGTTGTTGGTATAGCAACAAATTTTGCCTTTTCACCTAAATCTTCAATTTTATATACTCTTTTTCTAATATCAATAAATTTATTCTTTAATGCATCTAAATCAACGTCTGGCTGTTCATATAATAACCACATTCCTTTAGCAGCATCCATTGCACTACCACCACCAAGTGCTATTATACAATCTGGTAAAAATGAATTCATCATTGTAACACCACTTTTTATAGTATCAAAAGATGGATCAGGTTCAACTTCTGAAAAAATTTCTACATGTACATGATTTTTTCTTTTTCTTAAATAATATAATATTTTATCTATATATCCAAGTTTTACCATAGATGGATCAGTTACTATAAATACTCTTGATATATCTTTCATTACTTCTAAATATTGAATAGAACCTTTTTCAAAAAATACTTTATTAGGTACCTTAAACCATTGCATATTTACTCTCCTTTTAGCAACTCTTTTTATATTTACTAAATTAACAGTTGATACATTGGCTGTTGTTGAGTTTCCTCCGAATGTACCACAACCTAGTGTAAGTGATGGTAGATTTGTATTATATATATCTCCAATTGCACCATGTGTTGAAGGTGAATTTACAATTAATCTACCGGCCTTCATTCTTTGTTCAAATTTCAAAATAAGTTCTTTATCTTCAGTATGAATAACTGCTGAATGACCAAGTCCACCATATTCTAAAAGTGCTTCTGCAAAATCAAGAGCTTCATTTTGAGATTTGGCTACATAGTATGCAAGAATAGGACTTAATTTTTCTTTTGATAATGGATATTCATCACCAACTCCAGTTAATTTTACAAGTAAAATTTTAGTATTTTCTGGAACATCTATTCCAACTATTTTAGCTATTTTGTATGCACTTTGACCTACAATATCAGCATTTATTGAACAGTATCCTTTATCTCTTTTTATTGCTACACTTTCTAATTTCTTTGTTTCTTCTTCATTTAAAAAATAACATCCATATTCTTTCATCATTTTTTCAAATTCTTTTGATATTTCTTTATCTACTATTACTGATTGTTCTGATGCACAAATCATTCCATTATCAAATGTCTTTGAAAGGATTAAATCAGTTACTGAAGTTCTTAATTTAGCTGTTTTTTCAATATAACAAGGAACATTACCAGGTCCAACTCCAAGTGCAGGCTTTCCACAAGAATATGCAGATTTAACCATACCAGATCCACCAGTTGCAAGTATTAATTTTACATCTGGATGATTCATTAAAGTACTAGTTGCAAGTAACGATGGATTTTCTATCCACTGAATACAACCTTCTGGTGCACCAGCTTTAATTGCTGCTTCTTTAATTATATTTGCTGCTTCACTACTACATTTTTGAGCTGATGGATGAAAGCCGAATATAATTGGATTTTTGGTTTTTACTGCTATTAAAGATTTATATATTGTTGTTGATGTTGGATTTGTAACAGGTGTAACCCCTGCTATAATTCCAACTGGTTCTGCAACAAGTTCGTATCCTTCTAATTCATTTTCTTCTATTATTCCAACTGTCTTGTTGTATTTTATGTTGTGATATACATACTCAGCTGCAAACATATTTTTTGTTATCTTATCTTCATATACGCCTCTGCCTGTTTCCTCAACAGCCATCTTAGCAAGTTTCATATGTGCTTCAACAGCCGCAACAGACATAGCTTTAACTATATTATCTATTTGTTCTTGATTTAAATTTTCATATTCTTTTTCAGCAATATGTGCCTTTTCAACCAAATTATCTATTTCAATTTGTTCTTTTACCTTTTCCATGAAATTTCCTCCTATGAATATATATGAATTTAATAATATATAAATTCTACAATTTAATTTTAACATTAATAAAAAAATATTTCAACCTTTATTATATTTAGTGTTATATTACAGCAAAAAAGAGTAATAAATTATCACTCTTTTAATTAAATACTTTTATTTTATATTATATTTTCTAATTTCATTTTATCAATAATCTTTTGATATACTACTCTCATCATTTCTTCACTAGAACTCTCTACAACTTTTTCAATTGGTACCCATTTAACACCACTGTTTTCATCTTCTTGAATAAATAACTTTTGTGTATCATCAGCTTCTAAAATATATGTTACATTTAAATGTTCGTGACTTGAAACCCATTTACCTCTTTTAAAATGTCCAATTACTGGTAAAATATCAACAACAAAGATATCATTTAATATTGGCTTTGTATCAACTCCAGTTTCTTCTTTTGCTTCCCTTAACGCAACTGAAAGTAAATCACTCTCACCGTCAGCATGTCCACCAGTCCAAGCCCAAGACTTATATATGTTGTGATAAATTAATAAAACTTTATCTCTATTTTTATTCAATATAAATCCTGAACTTGATATATGCGCATATTCATTTGCTCTAGTTAAAATATTTTCTGGAAAATCATTTATATATTTAATAATTACTTCTTTATCTTTTTCTTCTTGTTCATTAATAGGAACATATCTTTTTATATTTCCTAAAAAATCCATTTATCTCACCTTCTACTTTATAACTTTATATTTTAATTGAATATATGAATCTTCTAATTTATTACATTCTAATAATTGCATGGCTTTAATCTTATTTAGTTCTTCAATATTTGTTATTGATTCCCCATCTATTAAAGTATTTGTATCTTTCCCTCCAACTAAAACTGGTGCTATAACTATATTTACATAGTCGATTAGATTGCTTCTTAAGAAGGCTCCGTTTAATGTTCCACCAGATTGAATAGTTATTTTTTCAATTTCATAATTTTCTTTTAAATCAATCATTAATTTTTCTAAATCTATTTTGTCATTATAAAATATTATTTCTAGATTACTATATTTTTCTTTTAGAGCAAATGCGGGATGACTACTATTACTTGTTACTATATATACCTTTTTTAGCCATTCACATAAATATATTACTCCTCTTTCTGTTAAATGTGGTTTGCTATCTATTAAAACAAAACTAACACCCATTTTATAGTTAGGAATTTCTTTAGTATTTACTCCAATTTTATCCATCACTTTTCCAGTATTTAAAGAGTATTCATCAGTTGTCTGTTCAATTTCATAATATTGATGTAGTCCTTCTTTAACTCCATCTATTTTATTCCAATCTTTATCAACATCAAGATTGTCGCTTGCACCACTATTTATTTTCCCATCTAAAGACATTAACATAAATAGTGTGGTAATTGGTTTATTACTCATTTTTTTCTCCTTTTTATTTATGACAAAATTATACAATACTTGTTATTTAATGTAAAGTTTTTTAATCAAATATTATTGTTATTTTTAATTTAGTGTGATAAAATCAACTTGAGGTTATATATATGAATTCTAATATTTTTTTGTTAAAGTATAGGATACAAAATAACGATAAAAATTTTATATCAAAAATACGATTAATTACATGTATACTGATGTTAATAATATTTTCAATTTTAATATTCTTTATTAAACCAACTACAATACTTGCAAATATACTAGACAAAAAGAAAGATTATTATGCTACCAATTCATTTTATAATTATTCATTTCAAGATTCTCTTAAACAAAGTGAAAATTCAAAGTATATTATACCTGCAAAAGGAGTTATAACATCAAACTATGGTATGAGAAATGACCCAATAAATGGTACATATTCAAAGCACACTGGAATTGATATTTCTTGTTATACACATAGAGATAATATATATTCAATAGCAGATGGAATAGTAACTTTTTCAGGGAGTCAAAATGGATATGGAAACTGTATAGAGATAAAACATGAATTTGAAAATGAAACTATATACAGCTTTTATGCTCATCTATCAAAAATAACTATAAGGGTAAATGATAGTGTAAAACAAGGACAAATAATTGGTAATGAAGGTGGACAGCCTGGAGTAGATCCAAATGTAGGTAATAGTACTGGCCATCATTTACATTTTGAATTAAGACATGCCAGTGGATTTGGAAATGATATAGATCCAACATTTATATTTTAAGGGAGTGATAATATGATAATAGAACCCAAAGTTTCTGATAATCTTAATGAACTAAATAATATAAAAGATTACTTAATAGATAAAGATTCTATATGTAGTTCATTAATATCAAATGAAGAACTATATAACAGTGTAAAAGAAGATATTGAAATAACTTTAAGTAAGTTAAAGAATATAAAATTTATAAGTTGTTCTTTTGAAAAATCATACTTTGCTGATGTCATATTTGAAAATTGTGATTTATCAAATATAAACTTATCAAAATCTACTTTTAAAAGAGTACTATTTAAAGATTGTAAATTAAATGGTTCAAATTTTACTGAATGTTATTTCGAAAACGTAACTTTTGACAATTGTAATGCACGTTCAATGTATTTAGATCAATGTAGTATCTATTCAACATATTTTAAAGAATCTTCATTTAAAGATAGTAGTATTTCCTATGTGAATTTTAAATATATTCAAATATTTAAATGTGATTTTACCTTATGTAATTTTGCCAAGAGTAAATTAAATGATATTGATTTTTCAAACTCAATAATTGATGGTATTATTGTGTACACTGAAGATTTAAAAGGTGTTTTAATGAATGAAATGCAAGCATTGTCATTTGTTAAATTACTTGGAATAAAAATAAAGAATTAGTTAAACTAATTCTTTATTTTTTCTATGTTTAAAATAACATTTAGCATTATTTTTTTCTTCTAATAACAGTACCTTCTTCAACTTTATATGGTATTTTAAGCTTTACTAATTGTCCTTTTTTTCCAGGATTTATAGTATCTAATTCTTCGTCAGTTTTAACATCATAAAGCTTTTCAATATTGAATTTATCTACATTTATAGTATTAGGATAAAGTATTTCCAAATTATCCCCTATACTTAATTTATTTTTTATTTCAACTACGTATGCATCTTTAACTGTATCATATTCTAATACTTTTGCACCATATTCATATTCAAGATTTTCACTTTGTCCATCAAAATCATGTATATCTTGATTATTTTCATCACTAAAATAGAATTCAGATAATCCTCTTGTCTTTACTTTCGTTAGTTCTGGAAGATATTTATCTGCATTATATTCTGATTCTCTTCCTTCTTCTTTTAATTTTAAATATTCATCAATTGCCTGTCTATATGTTCTAACAACTGTAGCCAAATAGTAATCTGTTTTAAGTCTACCTTCTATTTTAAGGCTATCTACTCCCATATCAATTATTGAAGGTATCTGTCTTATTAAACACATATCTTTTGAAGAAAATAAATATGTTCCTTTTTCATCAAAATCAATATCCATTTTGCTTTCAGGTTTATTTACTTCACTTGCTGTTATGTTGTATTGCCATCTGCAGCTTTGAGCACAATCACCTTGGTTAGCACATCTATTTGATAGATATTTACTCATATAACATCTACCAGAATATGCAAAACATATTGCACCATGTATGAAAATTTCAATTTCTAAATCTTTAGGTTTATTTTCCATTATATATTTAATTTTATCTTTACTTAATTCACGAGCAAGCACTATTCTTTTTGCACCATACTTATGCCAGAATTTGCAAGACTGTAAACTTACATTATTTGCTTGTGTACTAATATGTATTTCCATACTTGGAGCAACTTCTTTTATCTTTTCTATTACCCCAACATCGCTTGCTATTATTGCATCTGCTCCAATAGAATCTAGTCTTTTTACTTCTCTTTCTATTTCTTCATAGTCTTCATCATGAGCATAAATATTCAGTGCTACATACACTTTTTTACCAATACTATGTGCATATTTTATTGTTTCTTCTAGTGTATCACTATTCATTTCAGCTCTTGTTCTAAGAGATAATTTTGCAGTTCCTGCATACACAGCATCTGCTCCATATTTAAAAGCAATTTTTGCTTTATCAACACTACCAGCTGGAGCTAGTAATTCAACTTTATTCATTTTTAAATTCTCCTTTTATTATAATAATCTTTCATGATTTTTGCATCTATACTTTGAGTACCAGCAGATTCACAGATTATGGTCGGCTCTAGTTTAAGTTCAATAAGTGCATCTATAACGCTTTCAAAATATGGACCAAACTCCAAATCTTTAAACGTTACATGTCTTTTTTCTCCACCTTTTTCTGTATATTCCATTTTACTAAAATGTGAATGAAAGTTTTTCATTCTATCATATCCTAGCTCATCAACATATAAACTTAATTCTTTTATCCAATCTTCTTTTGTTATTATTTTACCTATATTTCTACAATATAAATGTCCAAAATCAATTGTAGGTATCATCCTTTTATCTACTTTACACATTTTAATAATTTCTTTACTATTGCCCAGTTGATTTATTTTTCCCATAGTCTCAGGGCAAATTATTATATCACCAAGGCCTAAATTATCTGCTTCTTCATATGCTTGCTTTAATAAATCACATGCACTACTTACTGCAAATTCTCTATCAAGACCAAGTAGTGCGCCTGCATGCACTACTATTTTAGTTGCTCCAAGTCTTTTGGCTGCTTCCATAGTATCAGTTATATATTTAATCGTCCCTATTTTCTTATCATTATCTTGTGTAGATAGGCTAATATAATATGGTGCATGTACACTTAAATTAATGTTATATTTTATAGCTTCATCATGTATTTTAATTGCCTTTTCTTCACTTACTCTGACACCTCTTGAACATTGATATTCATAAGCATCTAAGTCCATGTCTCTTAAATATTTAGGCATTTGTTCTGAAGCTTTATATTTTTTATCATAGAAATCATTAGGATTTCCAGCTGTTCCAAATTTCAATTATATTACCACCTAACATATATATTATACACTGTGATGGGCAATTTGTAAACAATATGTGACTATGAATTTATATCACTATAATATCAAGTGACTCAAATATAAAAATAATTTAATATCATAATATTAAAATTTATTGATTTAATATAAATTAGTATAATAATTAGGGTTATAATATGTTAAAAGTAACAAAACGTAATATAAATTCCAACAATAATTTACATAACTATTTACTTGTGTTAATAGTTGTGATATAATAATTAACGATATAAATATTGTAATTTTTTCTAATTAGAACTATAAAACTATAAGGAGGATATTATTATGTCATTTGACAAAACCTCTCTTGTTCGGCAATTAATTCCTAAAAGTTATCACTTTGATGGATATAACAAACTTAATTGTCCAAATCCAAGAGATAAACCATTTTTCTCGGATAATGTTATTGCTATGGGGAAGTATTATCTAACTATTCGAATGGTAAATCCAAATATGATTTCCATTGAATACAGTAGTGTCTGTACAAATGGTAAGATTATATTTAGACCCTATACACTATCTTTGGAATCTTATGTATCTGAGTTAAAAAAAGCTATTCAGGATAATTCTGATTTTATAACATTTAATATTCAGCCAGAATATAACCACGACTTTGATTCTTGCAACCACTGTTTAGATAAAAATGAAGATTGTGTTCAGATAAGGAAACGTCTTCCTAAGATGACTTTAGCCGCAATTTCCTTTAATTTACTAGATATAAAAGAAGCATTAAGTACGTATTTTGAAATAAGCAATCAACAACCTATTATAGGAGGAATAAGCATGAAGAATAAAAATAATATATTTGGTATGAATTTTGAATTAGGTATTTCAAAGGATACTAACATTTCTGCTACACTTATGGGGTTAGCTGTTAAAAATTCCGAGACCGGTAACTGGTATACTTTTGATCCATTAAAAAATACCCGGAAAAACATAACAAACATGACAATGGGAAATTTTCCTATTTTCTTGTTACCAACAAAGAAGCTTGATAACGGTGATTTGGTAAAAATGGATGGTAAATACTATTATGTGAAATCAATTAATTCCAATAACACTATCACTCTATTAGGAGCTTCTGACGGAATAATTCGTGAAATGCTTCCTGAAGAAAGCATCATTCCAGGTATGACTATCTATACAAAAGTTGTTGCTTTTGACACTAAATCACTGATAGATACCTCTTCTAAAGAAAATATGAGCAGCAATGTATTGGCTGCTATGTGTATGATGCAGTGGACAAATAATAATCAGGATGAATTTTCACTCGATAATATCAATGATGATTCTTTTAACGGGTTGGGTTCATGCTTGCCAATGATTATGGCTATGAATGGAGGAGATATCGGTGGTATATTTAGTGGAAATACTGATGGTGGTATTAACCTTCCGATGCTAATGATGATGGGTTCTAATTCCGGCAGCAATGATACAAACGGCATGACGCAAATGCTTGTCTTATCTCAATTACTTGGAAACAACAACTCATCATTTCCTAATATAATTAATCCGCCAGCGACTACTGGTACTTCAGCTGCTGAAGGCAAAGTAATTTGTGAAAAGTGTGATATTGAATATCCCAAAGGAACAAAATTTTGTCCAAAATGTGGTATAAAAACTAAAGATCTATCAATAACTTGTTTGGATTGTGGAACTGCTCTTATGCCAGGTGCTCTATTCTGTCACAATTGCGGTTCAAAGGTATCTAAGGATGTTTGCCCGAGTTGCCAAAAACACATTTCAAGTAATGAAAACTTTTGTTCAAATTGTGGGACATCTTTGATTGAAAATCGTACTTCAGTATCACAGCCTGAAAAAACTCATGAGACTGATACGGTAACAACTTCAGAGGCATAACTCTATGGGAATTAATTTTCGAAAAAGGATACTTTTACAAGAAAGAATCCTAAAGAGATGTACACATTGTAAAAAGATAATATATCAATTAGATGATAATTTTTGTTCAGATTGTGGTGATAAGCTCATTTCTGAAAAAACAAAAATTTATGCTAATTACGGGAAAAGTGGAATAACTTCAATAAGTTATAAAATGCCAGATGGTACAACAATTAATTCTAAGGGAAGTATAACTACTCCTATTACAAATGGTGTATCTTATACCCAAAAAATGTAATTTATATTATTAAAAGGAACCTTACGTTATTATGTATGGTTCCTTTTTTATTAATACTCTTATAAACTAACAAAAATAATTATTTCTCCAATTACTACATATAACTTGTATGAAAAAATGTGGCTTATGTTTTAACATAAGTCACATTCTAATTTATGAGAAATAATATAATCTTTTGTTGGTCCATTAGTTACGTGTATATTATACAAATTTTCAATTTTATTACTAAGAATATTCCATGATATCTCAAGAAATTTTTCACTTTCAATAGATTTTAATTCACCATTTTGAAAATATTTTAAATACTTATCAATTTGATCTAGACAAGTGAATACAATATTTATATTTGCAGGTAAAATAAGATTTTTTAAATCCTTGTTAATTTCATGTACCAATAGATCAAAATCCAGATATCCAAACCTTAATGATCCTTGAAACTCATTATGAACATTTGTTAAGTCTTCAATTTTCGAATAAGGTTTTATTTTTAATTCGTTTTTCAAATTACCTGCTCCATGTTTAGTTATATAACATCTACTCATGTAATAAATATTTACCAATCCATTAAAATTTATATCTAAAAAAATATTCATTACATTTTTTATTCCAGTATTAGATGATGTTACATGTGGAAAATAATCTGTATTATTTTGATCTAAAATTAATCCTTGTGCTCCTTCAAAAACAACGTTATCGAATTTATTTATTACATTATTTCCATTTATTTGTACATTAGAAATAAATTCATTAGCATAAAACAGAAACATACTTATATTTTCTTCATCGGCTAATAAATCTTGAAATTCAATAGATAATTCTTCTATTTCCAAATTATATTCTTCTCTTAAGCGTATTTTAACGTAATCATTTTTTATTAAATATAATTTTTCTTTAAGTTTTTCTTTATAAAGTAAATCCATAACTGTTATTTTATATTTTTTATTTTTACTTCTTTCAACAGTTTCATTAATTCCAAATCCACAGCTACCATGTCTATTTTCCCCTCTAGTTACCTCTATAGCTTGATTAATATAAATATCCCAAGGTGTAGTAACAAGACAGTTAGGGTTTACAAATTCAAATGGAGTTATATTAAAATATTTAATCAATTCGTTTCTCTCTTTTGAAAAAGCCATCGTATTTACTATAAAATTCTCACTTAAATATGTTTTAGCCCCTGAAAAAGTTCCTGCTCCAAAATGCCTAAAAGCATGCCTTTTATTGTCAGGAGTTACCACTGTATGAGAAGCTTGCGCCCCTCCATTAAATCTAACATTTAAACTATTTTGTAAACTACAGAGTATGTCGGTCATGTGGCCCTTTCCTTCATCCCCCCACAAACTTCCTATGACAATAGAGCATTTTTTCATTATCCCTACCTCCAAAAAAGATAAAGGGAGAATTTAATCTCCCTTATCATTCTATTATAAAATATTTTGGTTAATTAAAATACTTCAATATTATGCTCAATACTATCAATTGGGCTAATAATATTTTCTTCATGCCATCTTAGTGCACTTTCAACGATACTCTTAGCTTTGCTATTTTGAATCCTGTTTAATGCATCTGATTTGTTCAGTCCTTCATGCATTCTTAATATTGTTGTTACAAGTTCGGGAATGAAACTATGATCACTCAAATCACATACTTTACTCCCCATGAGATTACGCCATTTTCTAACAACGTCACTATCGTATCCATTACCGTGTAAGATAATATGATAACAATAAAATTTCTCAGAAACAGCCTCAAAGCAATCTTCGGCAGTAATTACTCGTCCTACGAGTTCATCTTGTGAACCAAAAACTTTTTTTATATCCCAATCGGTAAGCCTGGGAGTAGGTTCTTCATCACCAAAAGTAAATAGAAAACCTTTTTCTTTGCGTTTCTCCCAGCAATCCATTTTTATATGTTTTGCTGCAAAGTACCAAGAGAGGATATAGCTTTCATAAGAATTTGAGCCTCCGCCTTGCTCTAAATAAATCTTTTCTAACTGTTCTAACATCTTCAAATCAGTTTCAAATTGAGTAACTTGTAGAGGCGCTTTATCACCCTCAGCTACATCACCAATTCCCATAAACATAATATGTGGATCATAAGGTACAGAATCATAAATTTGTGTAATGAGTCTTGGAAATTCATTTTTAATAAGACTTAATAAGAAGCTCCCCAAAGATCCTGTTATATCTTCTGAAAGGATAATTCCTCTTGAATGTGGACTAGCTACTGAATCCCTAGCTTCTCTTGGAAGCTTCATTTTAGAGGGATCGAATTTCTCCCACATTTCTCTTTCTTTAAAAACTTGAGTTGCATTTGTCGCGCTGCTTACATAAGATCTTTCAGAATAATAACTCCGCATTTCATGTGCTTCTATTGGTCTTCCGCCCATTTTATTACCTCCTAAAGATAAATTTAATCTATAGAAACGTCTATTTCAACGAATCTATGCCCACCAAAACTTTGGGTTACAACTTTTTCCCAAATACAAAACTCTTCATATGCATTTTTTGCTATGTCATTACTATTTACCCAATAAAGAAATGTTTCTGGTACACCAACTAAATTTTCCCCAGAAATATCTCCTAAAAGTTCACGAGCAACCATTTTTATAGATAACACATCTACCTTAAATGAAGAAAAGCCAGATGTTTTTGAATCAGTTGGAAGTGATTCAAATATTTTTTGGGGCAAACCAGTCAGCTTTTGATCTGACCAGGTTGTAAAGAACCATCCACCAAAAACACCAACAATTCTCATATCATCAACTGTAAATGATTCACCATCCTTAATAGTTCTACCTGGTGCAAAAAAAATATTATCTACAGTAATTCCATTGTGGTTTATTCCAATTAAATCCAGATAACACTCAAAATAGTATAGTCTAGTTAGAATAGAAGCCACATATTGAGGATTTAACTTTCCATTAAAATAATTCAAAATTTCTCTCAATGGATACATCCGACATGGTTTATCAACAAAAATAGCCCACTTACCTTCTTTTGTTTGGAAATGCTTTGAAACCTTAGGAAACATATATTCAGTACTATTCCAAATTTCCTTATCTAATTTTGGAAATTTTTTAGTTTTTTCAATATAATTCTTATAATAATTTTCTTTTTGTTGATCTATAATAAAAATTATATTGTCATCTGTCACATACATCTTTCCGATTTTAATATCATATGAATAATTACAATCATATTTATATGTCTCACCATCCATTTTTGTAATTGTAAGGCATACTTCCATAGTTTCTATTTCATTGTTACCTAATTGATTTAAAGCCTGTTGATATAGAAAATTAATTTTTTGTGTTAATATAAAATTTTTTATTTTGCTATAATCCTTTGGCTTAAACCGTTTGACATATTCTTTCATTTCCATTTCAATTGTAGAAGCATTCATAGTAAAAATATCACTGGCTTTTGAAGAAGACATTATTGCCTCTTCAGATTCACACTTCATCCTGATCCAACTCCTTTTCACTTTATTTTTTGAATTTATTTACTTTTTCTCAACAATATAATAACATTGTACAACAAATAACTCTTCCATGCTATTTTAGCATAAAAGAGTTATTTTGTCAACATTATGTAATCTTTATTAGATATAAAATAATTTATATTTCAATAATTTCTCCAATATCTAAGATTTTATATTCTATATTATTTATTTGTAAAGATTTCTTTAATATTTTTATATCAGGATTCATAATAGGATTTGGATGTTGCATATGTATAGGCAGTACTAATTTTGCTCCAGTTTCCTTAGCAAATAAGATTCCATCTAATATTCCAAGGGTAAGTCCATTTCCATTAAAAGACATACATATAACATCACATTTATAATCATTATTAAATCCTATTGTATCGCTTGTTATATATAACTTTTTTTGACCATCATCAATTATATAACCTACATTTTCTTTTACCTCGTTATTTTTCATATGTGGTAAATAGCCATGTATAGCTCTTGTAACATATATTTTTATAACATTGTCATCTATAATATCTCCAGCTTTAATAACATTAGCTCCATATAATGGCTGATTTTCAACTACTTCGTAAGTTGTGTATAGTTTGGCATTATCCCTTACAACTATTTTATTTATTATTTCAGGAATACAGTGATCTGGATGCTTATGGGTTATTAATATATAATCAATATTTATCCATTCTTTTTCAAACATATTATCAGTATATCCAATATTTCCTGGATCAACAAGTATTCTTTTTCCACTTGTTTCAACTAGTAAACATGCTTGATTATACTTTGTAATTTTCATAATAATCACCTCTATATACAAATTTATTTTTCTTTAATTGCAATAACTTCTATTTCAATTTTGCATCCTTTTTTAACTAAATTGCTTACTTCTAGAAGAGTGCTTACTGGTTTGTTTAAAGAAAAATATTTATTCCTAATTGGCGATACTTTTGAAAAATCATTTATATTTGTTAAAAATATTTGTACTTTAACTACATCTGTTAGATCAGAATTTGCTTCATTTAATATATTTTTTATTTGGTTAAATACATATTCTGTTTGCCCTTCTATATCCTCACAAATAACATTACCATTTGAATCTTGTGCTATTTGACCAGTTACAAAAATCATTTCACAATTTCCCAAATCCATTTTTAAAGCTTGAGAATACGCTCCAATTACTGCTGATGAATTTTTAGGATTTATATATTCCTTAAACATAATTTACCTCTCTAAATCTAAATAAATGATTATATACTACTTGTTATAAAATTATATAACTGTTGATTATATTCTAATTTTTCAACTGCTCTTTCTTCCTCAGTAAGTTCTGATCTATATTTATTATATTTTGGAACAATACTTATAGAATCAAGTGGATAGCCCTCCACTATTACTGGGCTTGAATCTTGTGTAAATACATTATATGACTTTACATCATATGAATTTACATTTCCATCTTTACAAACGGCTACTCCATGTAACCAATAAGTAGTTGCTTGTCCACCAAGCTTTTTGGCAATAGAAGTATAATATTCAATCATTTCTACATCATTTAATCTTTTTCCGTTTACTCTTCTAACATGTGTTTTGGGTTGCTCTTTCTCAGATAATCCCTCAATAAATAGAGTATCGTCCATAGCCACTGTTGTAATACCAGTAGCTTCATAGAAAGCTTTTGCTTTTAATATTGCGTTTTCTATAGCATTTTCTCCTGTTTCTTCAACTTCCAAATCTAGTTCTAGATCTTGTGGAATAAGTAATTCAATGCCATTTTTCTTTAGTTGATCATAATAGTACTTTATTTTTGCTGGATTTGTTGTAGCAAATAGCACTTTCATTAAATCATCTCCTAAATTCCAAATATATATTTTACAGATTTATCAAAATAAGACTGAAAACAATAAGTATAGAAGCTATTATTTTTTTTATTATATTTTCTTTTTCTCCAAATAATAATATTCCTGCTATTACGTTTATAATTATAGATAAAGCGCAAAGCGGTGCTACTTTTGTAACTTGTCCAAGCTGATAAGCTCTAAGTTGAGAAAATATCATAACTCCCCATGATACACCTGTTATAATTATTGCCTTTTTTTCTCCACTTTTATATTCACCTATTATATCACAAATTTTTAATCTTTCAACAAAAAATATCAAAATAGATGGAAATATTAGAGTAGCCCAAATATATAAAGGTAACGTAAAACTTTTTGATATATTTATATCTAAAAACATAGCCATTGATATGCATATATTTGCTAGTATTCCAAATATTATATCCCTATTTATTTTTAATTTATCTTTATCTAAGAATACTAGAACATTACTAAATATTATTAAGAATGATCCTATAAATTTAGTTAAGATAAATTCTTCTTTAAAGAATATTAATCCTAGAAATATTAAAAAAATACTTGAAAGTTGCCTTAAAATTGCTACAATAGATATTTCTAAATTTCTTCTAATTTTTGTATTTATCCTATCATTAATTGCATAAAAAATCACAGATAATAAAAGAAGTATATATACTCTTATATCTTGTGAAATTTTAAATTCAAATAATGGTATTAGTAATATACAAAAAACACCTGCTATTTGCTCTAATAAAACGGTAAGAGCACCATCTTTTTTTGATTTTTGAGATGCAACTTTATAGTATCTAGCAAATAAAAGTGAAGATATTAAGAAAATAGTTATGTATGTTATATAATTACTAAAAATTATTATCATCCTCTCTTTAATGTGTATTAATTATAATTATTTATTTGAAAAATAATATATTAGGTCTGTCATTTTAGTTCCAAGTGCTCCACAAAGTAGTAAATATAGTTCTATTAAGTAGTCCGGTCCAATAAACATCAATATTATTGTTGCAACCACAATAAATGGTCCAAATGGAATATAACTAGAAGCATCTTTTTTTCTAAATATAAGTAGTAGGCCACCTATTATTGCGCCAATAAAAAATGATACTAAAGTTATAACTAATATATTTTTTAATCCAAATATAAACCCAAGAGCTGCCATTAATTTGACATCACCAAAGCCCATTCCTTCTTTTCGAAAAATAAGTAGTGCTATCTTTCCTAACCCCCAAAATATTGCTGCTCCAACTATTGCACCTAATATGTATGTCCACCATGAAGTTAGATTAAGAAAGAAGTTAATTACTCCTGCAAATAATATAATAAAATGACATTCATCTGGTATTAGTTCAAATCTATAGTCTATTGAGAAAACAATAGCAAGAGATGAAGCTACAATTGTATATAAATAAGTACTAATTGAATTACCGATATAATAAATCATTAAATTAAATAATATCAAAAATATTATACTATATTTTATATCTAGTTTGAAATCACTTTTTAAAGTAGAAAAAAATTCTTTATAACTAATTTCTTCTTGTACAACTGGTGGAAGCTTTTTATTAAGATGTGCAACAGCTTGTCCAAAAACAACTGCTAATATTGATATTACTATATACGGTATCAGTTGTGTCATTTAGTTGCCTCCTTCTTTTTAAAGTAATGTTTTAGTACTATTCTTTCTAGCGGCCTTTTTATTTTAGTTAGAATCCATTCTTTATCTCCTATTGGTGTTACTAAAATAGTTCTAATACCAAATCTATTTCCACCCCAAACATCTGTAAATATTTGGTCACCAATCATTAGTATATTTTTCTTATCTATGTTTAACTCTTCACATATTTTTTTAAATCTTTTTATTCCAGGTTTTGAAACATTATATTCATATTCTATGCCAAGTTCTGCTGCTATTTTTTTAACAGTTTTTCCCATTGGAGAATTGCTAAATATATATATTAAAACTCCTTCTTCTTTTATATCTCTTATCCATTTTTTTAGATCATCATTGTATATGTGGTTATGATCTACTAATGTATTATCCATATCAATTAAAATTAGTTTTATATCATTTTTCTTAATCAATTTATATGGTATATGTTCTACTTTTTCATATATGTAAGTTGGATAGAAGTTTCTTATTAATCTTCTGAAAAATCCAATCTTTTTACTCTTCTTATTTTTTTTATCGTATCTTTTGTTCATTGTATTATTTCACTCCTTTTGTCCTTTATATCTTACTATATTTATGACATTTTTGCAACCTGTTTAAAATTATTATATGTATTTAATTTGATTTTTTGTAATTAAAATATTAAATTCTAATAAAAGATATGCGAATTTAATTGATTTTTGTTTCTTTGATATAATTTACTTTAAGTTTATATAAAAATATGTTATAATTATCTATATGATTTAGGAGGTAAAAATGAATACAGCAGATAAAAAATTATCAATATACAATGTATTAAAAGAAAGAGAATTAATAAAACAAATAGCGTTTGAAGAAGAATTCAAAGATTTAGTTGAAAAGGAAAAAATATCTCTATATCTTGGAATAGATCCAACAGCTGATAGCATACATATAGGTCATTTTATACCATTAATGATGATGTCATATTTTCAAAAATGTGGACATCGTCCAATAATATTAGTTGGCGGTGGTACTGCATTAATTGGAGATCCAAGTGGCAAAACTGATATGAGAAAGATGCTTACTAAAGAAGATATATCTAGAAATGTGGACAATATAATTAAACAAGTTAGTAAATTTATATCTTTTGAAGGGGAAAATGCAGCTATAATAGTTAATAATGGTGATTGGATACTTGATTTAAACTATATGGAGTTTATTCGTAAATATGGAATACATTTTAATGTAAATAGAATGCTTGCAGCAGAATGTTTCAAACAACGTATGGAAAAAGGTCTTACTTTCTTCGAGTTGAATTACATGTTAATGCAAAGTTATGACTTTTTAAGATTATTTGAAAATTATGGATGTAAACTAGAAATTGGTGGAGATGATCAATGGTCTAATATGCTTGCTGGTGTTGAACTTATACGTAAAATACATCAAAATGGAAGTTTTTGTTTAACTTGTCCTCTTCTTTTAAATTCTGAAGGAAAGAAAATGGGAAAAACAGAAAAAGGTGCTTTATGGTTAGATGCAGAGAAAACTACACCTTATGAGTTCTATCAATATTGGAGAAATATTGGTGATACAGAAGTAAGAGATGTATTAAGAATGTTAACTTATTTACCAATGGATGAAGTTGAAAGACTATCTTCCTTAAAAGATAGTGAAATCAATGAAGCAAAAAAAATTGCAGCATTTGAAATTACAAAGTTAATACATGGTGAACAGGCTGCAAATGAAGCAAAGACAACTTCTGAAGCTTTATTTGAAAAAGGATTTGACATAGAAAATATGCCTACAATTCAAATATCACAAGCTGATATTATAAATAATGAGATATCTCTTGTAGATGCACTTGTATTTACAAAAATTGCTCCATCTAAAGGCCAAGCTAGAATATTAATAGAGCAGGGTGGTATTTCTGTAGATGACAAAAAAACAACTGATACTACTTATATTATAGATTTTAAAGAAATTGAAAATAATTATATTGTATTAAAGAAAGGTAAAAAAATATTCATTAGATTTGAGCTTATATAAAAAATATTTGGTGATATTTATGGGTTATTCAAAAGGTGAAGAAATTGCTAATTCCATTACACATGGAATTGGAGTAATTTTCTCAATAGTTGCTCTAACACTTATGATTGTATTTGCATCAATATATGGTAATGCTTGCCAAGTAGTTAGTGTATCAATATATGGTGCAACACTTATAATACTTTATACATCTTCAACACTATATCATGCTTTAATTGGAACAAGGGCAAAAAAAGTATTTAAAATATTTGATCACGCTTCAATCTACTTATTAATTGCTGGAACCTATACTCCTTTTACACTAGTTATATTAAGACAAGATGGCATGATTGGATGGATCATATTTGGAGTTATATGGGGGCTTGCAATACTTGGAATAATACTTAGTAGTATATTTATAAATAAATTTAGAGTACTTAAAACATTTTTATACATATTAATGGGCTGGATGATTGTTATTGCACTTCCAAACATTGTTCATATAATGAGTGTGCATAATGCTATGAATGGAGTTTACTTACTTGTTGTAGGTGGAATACTATATACTGTTGGAACAATATTTTATCTATTTAAAAATATAAAATATTTCCACTCAATATGGCATTTATTTGTACTGGCCGGTACAGTTTGTCATTTCTTATCTGTATTTTTGTATATACTATAGCAAAATAAAACTGTTGATATTTCTATCAACAGTTTTTTATCTATATTAAAATGAGTTATTTGCTATTATATTTATCTTTAGTTGCTTGGCCTCCTCGTAAAGACCGTTCTTCTTTATTTTTTTGCATTATCTTTTGTACTCTATCATATAAATCAAAATTTATATATTTTAGCATAAGTGTTAAACGATTATAAACAGTACTTTTTGAAATTCCAAATTCTTTTGCAGTTTTTCTTACTGTAGATTCATTCTCTATAGTATATTCAGCCATCTCAATAACTTCTTTTATGAGATTTTCGTCATTCGTGAAATCCATTTTGTTCTTAATTGGACTCACAATGTTTCTCCTTTCATAATCAGCAGAGATTAAAATTTAATACATACTTATTATACAACATTTTATTAATATTTTCAACAAAATTAGTATTTTTATTATAATCTATTGATTGCTATATATTTTTATGTTATAATTAATTCATTATTGGCCCCTTGGTCAAGCGGTTAAGACGCGACCCTCTCAAGGTTGAATCATGGGTTCGATTCCCGTAGGGGTCACCAATAACAATACACCTAAAACTATTGAAATATCAATATTTTAGGTGTATTTTAATGCAATTTTAATGCAACCCATACTTTTTATTTATATATTCTATACCTGCCATTTGAAAAGTTTCTACATAAGTAAGTAGGTTATTGTACTATACTGTTGAAAAGGTGAGAATTTGAAAAGAAAAAAAGTAAAACTTGTAGCTTATAGATATGTAAAATTTTTGTATTGTGAAAAAGAGTATTACAAGGAATTAAAATGTAATTGATCACATGGGTTATATATAGAGATTACAACTGGGGCTAATAATTTGATGAGATTACCTGTAGAGGTAGAGAGCTTTAAGCTAGTGTAAGGAGTTAATATGGATTTTATAATAAGAGATAAAGATAATTTAATAGGGTATAAAGTAAGAGAGGGTAAACTTATTACTTATAAGAACTCAAAATTTATTTTAACTACAATTAGTGATACAATAAGAAAAAGAAAAGAATTTGTGATAATTAACTTAGAAAAAATAATATACTACAAGTTGATTCCAAATTGCTTAAAAATAAATTATTTGAAGAAGATAATAAAATTACAATAGATGATTATATAAAAGACTATTTTTACATAGTTTATAATGCTCAAGAATTGAAAGACGAGCTAAAACAAGATGGTGCTAAATGGGATTACGTTAGATTTAGATGTTATTTTGAAAAAGATAACTATAATTATAAAAAGTATGATACTTATAAGGTATATATTGTAAATGATAAATTAACATATTAAAATAAGTGAGGCGCTAAGCTTTGATTTAATTCCGAGGTTATTTACTTTTTATGTAAAGTGTGATATAATTATAACGCAACTATTAATTTATATTAAATCAAACAAATGGGGGATTTAAAATGGATCGATTAGCTATCATTGGATTTATAGTTCTATTTACTTTAGGTTACGGGGTTCATTCAAGAGAAGTTCATTTAGATCCAAGAAAATATTTAATTCGTGCATCTTGTTATTTTATTATTTCACTTATTTGCACTTTTTTGCTTGGTTTGTTTTGGTATCAACTTGCAGAAGCTAAATTTACAATTTTGGCACTTGGATATATATACCTCTTTGCTTCAACTGCAGTTTTTACTATACTAGATTTTATTGATGAATTTACTGAAAAAAAAGATTAACGGGGTAATTGCTCCGTTTTTTCTTTGTGAAAAGTAAGCTAGGCACTAAACATCGCTTTTATTCTACAGTTATTTACTTTTTTTTTTGACTTTTGATATACAAGTCTAAATTTACTATATATATTATTATGTTTTTTATGATCAGATTCATATTTCCTCGTATCTATTGCAATTATTTCAAGATAATGAATGTTCACAAGTAATAATGTTAATCACTATTGTTCATATTAAAATACAATTGATATTCAAAATATTTTTATATAATTTATTCGTATGTATATTAATCAATCTTACTCCAATCATCTAATGTTTTTCCATTTTCATCTTTTAATTCTTGCCATGTATTTTGACCACCAAAGAATAAAAACATTCCTAGCATATTTGGACTATCAAATATTATATCTTCTGTTGTCTTATTATTTACAATTTTATCTGAATGATCATTTCTAATTTTTTGTGCAAATTTAGCTGAATAATTGATTTTTCCATCTTTATTTGTTTGTGGAGTTTCAACTAGTTTTGCACCGGCAAGTAAAACTAACTCGTCTTTTTTTTGCCAGATTGCTTCACCTTCTCCACCTTTTGAATTTAAATAAAATTTAATTTTGCTTATTTCTTTGGTCCATTTATGTCTTGTTTTCCCTTGGGGCGTTTTTTCTTCCTTTTCAGCATTACTATCATTAATTTCAAATAAATTATATCCAAATTTCTTTAATATAAACATAATTTTATTTTTATATTCATTTACACTATCAATTTTATTTTCTTGAATTTCTACTTCTTTTAATATTTTATTATCTACCTTTATTTCAATTTTCATTGATTGCTCTACAAGAATATATTTTAAATATTGTAAATTGATTTCTGTTTGCGTATTTATAGTAATGACACAATCATATTTATACTTCGCAGAGATTTTTTCTGTAGAATCACATATATTTAGAATTTGTTTTTCTTTCATTAATAAATATATTTCTTGCTTGTCACTATTACTTTTAAAACTCTCGGCATCTGTTATTTTTAATATATTTTTATTATTATCAAATTGTATTATAGTTTCGTTATCTGTTATCATTACATTTAATTTAATTTTCAATTTCATCAGCTCCTTTAATTATTATTAACCTCTTTATTTAATTGTATCATCAAATATATATGTTTTCAATATAATTAAATTTTGTGACAAACAATTTTTTAAGATATTTGGTTCATAAGCAATTCTTTGTTTACTTTTTATGTAAAGTGTGATATAATTATATCATTACTTATCAACCATTAATTTTTACAATTGGAGGATTAATTATGAATATTTACGAATTGGCTTTTGTAACTTTTTCTTGCGGTATGTTCGCTGTAGTAACATTTTTACTATTGTTGCTTATAGCTCTTAAGCCTGAAGCATTTTCTATATTTATCAAATCGGGCACAATTATCTTTGGAATACTTTTATTGATTTTAGTTTCGCTAGCTAATTACATAGACCCTACAAAGGATATATGGTCTTTAATATCTGTTTTTGTTAGTGTAGCTATTATTGGTTTCATGATGCCAGCAATATACTTCTTAAAGGCTAATTTAGCAGAAAAGTTTAGCATAAGATCAGTATATCCTATGAAGAAAACTACATATTCACATTTTGCAAGTAATAGAAATAGCGCAATACACTAAAACTAAAGCTTAAGCTAAAAAAAATAAACAACAATTTTGATAAATATCATTATTGTTGTTTATTTTGTATTCATATTCGTAATTATTTCTATAGCGAAATTTATCATTAATTGTTGAATTTGAATTAATAATATGCTATTATATTCTTAATTAATTTAGGAGGTAAATTTATGCCAAAAAGACAAGATTATATAACTTGGGATGAAGCATTTATGGGAATAGCAAAACTTATGGCTGAAAGAAGTAAAGATCCAAGTACAAGAGTTGGAGCATGTATTGTTAATTCAAAAAATAGAATAGTTGCAACTGGATACAATGGTATGCCAAATAATGTTTGTGATGATGATATTTCTTGGGAAAGAGATGGTAATCCTTTAGAAACTAAATATCCTTATGTATGTCATTCTGAACTTAATGCTATACTTAATGCGACTGTACCACTCGATGGTTCAAGAATATATGTAACACTTTTTCCTTGTAATGAGTGTGCAAAATCTATTATACAAGCTGGAATAACAGAAGTTGTTTTCTTAGAAGATAAATATGCTTCTACAGATAGTGTAATTGCTTCTAAAAAAATGTTTGACCTAGCTGGTGTAAAATATTCAAAATATAATTTATCAAACAAGACTATAACTATTGAAGTCTAATTTTTTGTATAATTTTTTAAGATGCTTTTAGCATCTTTTTCTTTTGTATATTTTTTACCATTTTACACAACATATTTTTAGGTGATTTAATGGAAATTACACATAAACTTGAAACAATAGATGGTAAAGAACAATTAGTTTTGTATGTTAATTACCCAGATGAATATGAATTTGGGCTTGATTTTGACTCAATTAAAAAGAATGTTGCTAAAGTATCTGATAAAATTAGAGAATATGCTTTTAAAGCTATCGGAAATATGTCAAATGAAACTGCATTAATTGTTTTAAATGGAGTAATAATTGGAAGTCTAGCAGTTACAGGATTAGTTGCGGCTAAAAATGAAAATATTAATAAGGCTCAAGTGCAAGTGGAGGCATCAATAAGCAGTCAAGTTCCACCTGCAGTAGAACAAAGTTTAAACGTAAATAATGTAGATACCAGAGTTGAAGAAGAAAAACCAGAAGTTGTGCAAACAGCCTCTGTTGAACAACCAACTACCACTACATCAAATACTACTACAGTACAAAAGACTAGTGCTCCTACTAATAATACATCTTCAAAAACATCTAGTAATTCTAGTTCAAATTCATCAAATAATAACACTTCTTCTACATCACTTGGAGGTCAAACGGTTAATCTTAAACTTAGCAGTGGAAGTACAATAAAAATTGCTTTAGAAGATTATATTGTTGGAGTTGTATCTGCTGAAATGCCGATTTCATTTAACTCAGAAGCACTAAAGGCACAAGCTGTCGCTGCAAGAACTTATGCAATGAAAAAAACAGCAGCTGGAGCTACCTTAAGTGCAACTACTTCAGATCAGGTATATAAAACTGAAAGTGAACTTAAAACACTTTGGGGAAATTCCTTTACTACAAATTATAACAAGGTAAAGGGCGCAGTAAGTGCAACAGCCGGTAAAACTATAAAATATAATGGTGCATATATAGATGCCGTATATTTTTCTACAAGTAATGGAAAAACAGAAGATTCAGTAAACGTCTGGGGTAATTCACTTCCATATTTAAAAAGTGTAGATAGTAAATGGGATGTTGGTGTATCTAATTTTACTTCTACAAAATCTATTCCAATGTCTACAATATCAAGTAAACTTGGCGTAAATATAACATCAGCATCTCAAATAGTAATAGGTAGCAAGACAATTGGAGACAGAGTTAAAAACGTAACTGTTAATGGGAAAACATTCACTGGAGTTCAAATAAGGACTTTACTTGGACTTAAATCGGCAGATTTTACTGTAAGACAAGATGGTAGTAATATTGTTTTTACAACCAAAGGATATGGACATGGTGTTGGAATGAGCCAATATGGCGCAAATGGGATGGCAAATGCAAGCTATTCATATATTCAAATACTTCAACATTATTATACAGGAGTAACCATACAGTAATATATTACTATATGGTTACTTATTTATTTAACTTCGTTTTTACATGTTCCCTTTTCAAATATATCTTTTATATTTTCAAAAGTATCATTTGCTATTTTATTTAGTGCCTCTTTAGTAAAGAATGCTTGGTGAGAAGTTATTACAATATTAGGCATTGATAATAAAATTGACAAATCTTTATCCCTTATATATGAATTAGACATATCGTTTAAGAAAAATTCTTCTTCATCTTCATAAACATCAAGACCAACTCCTCCAATATGTCCTTCTGATAATTTTTGTATTAAACTTTCAGTATCTATTAACTTACCTCTACTTGTATTTATGATTATAACGCCTTTTTTCATTTTTGACATACTATCCATATTTATCATTTTAAAATTACCATCAGTAAGAGGGCAATGAAGTGATATTATATCTGATGTACTGTATAATTCATCAAGTTCTACATATCTAAATCCAAGTTCTTGGGCTGCTTTTTCATCTTTGTATACATCAAAAGCAACAACATTTGCTCCAAAGCCTTTCATTATTTTTATAAATACTTTACCAATTTTTCCTGTACCTATAACTCCTACTGTTTTTCCATTAATATCAAATCCAAGTAAACCATTTAATGAAAAGTTATATTTTTTTGTCCTTTGATATGCTTTATATATTTTTCTATTTAAGTCTAGTAATAAAGCTGTAGCATGTTCAGCAACTGCATATGGTGAATATTCAGGAACTCTAACTACTTTTATATTAGGAACCATCTTTTTTATATCTACATTATTAAAACCCGCACATCTTAAAGCTATTAATTTAATGCCATCTTCATTTAATATTTGAATTGTTTTCTCATCAACTACGTCATTTACAAATATACAAACAACATCATATCCTTTAGCAAGTGGTGCAGTTTCGGCATTTAATTTTGATTCTAAAAAATTTATTTCATAACCATAATTATTATTATACTCTTCAAATAATTTCTTATCATATTCTTTTGTGTCAAAAAAAGCAATTTTTATCATATATATACCTCCTTAAATTTTTGACTATCTAATATTATATCATTATTTTTTTCATATAACAATAGAAATCATTTTTATTATTTGTAGCATATAGTATTTTGATGTATATTATATATAAAAAATGAGATATTAAATAATATCTCATTCCACATTTACATTTATTTTTAATTTATATCTTTATTATTAAAACTATCAAACATTGTTACTATCATAAGGATTCCTGAAACGATAAGGACACAAGCTGAGAATAATAATGATATATCTATTTGCTGTGACGAACCTGATGTAATTGATATAATATTAGTATCATTTGAAAATATTACATCAGTAAGATTCATACTGTTAAATGGTATAAATTTTATCCATTCCGAATGTATAAAATGATTAATTATTTGCATTGCTATTCCTGCACCAAGATAAAATGCAATAGTAATACTTATAGCTACTGAAGTATTTCTAGTTACTACCGATAGCATAGCAGCAAATAATATATAAATAAATATATCAATATCATAACTTATAAATCTAATAAGTTCATATGTATTATGACTTATTTGATGTATTTGCCCATTCGACATGTATATATAATCAGATACATTGCTTTGTGGGAAAAATAGATTTCCTACAAATATACTAATTAATGATAATATAATAGTTCCTATTATTAATACTATAGTGTATGTTATAAGTTTTGATATAAGTATTTTCCATCTCTTGTTTGGAGTCATTGCTAGGAACTTTATTGTTCCTTTTGAAAATTCTGTTGATATAGATGCTCCAGCAGAAATTATTAAGAATATTCCTAAACACATCATTGACATTTTTTCAGCCATTGACTCATATAATTTCTTGTAGTTAGTACTTCCATAATACTCTGCTGTTTTTTCAATATTATTATCCAATCTGTATAAGTCCAATTTAAGGTTATCATTCAATTTTTGTGTATCTTCAAAACTCAATAATTTATTAGTACTTATATCAATTCCTAGTCTTAGACTTCTTTTAATGTTTGATATTTCAGAAAAAACATCTTTTCTCCATGTATATCCTTTATCTGCTTTTCCAATTTCATACTTTTTGGTTAAATTAGCTAATTCTATTTGTTCATCTGCTTCTTCTTTAGTCAAATCACCATTTTTGTATAAATTATTTATGCTTTCGATTTGTAAATCAATATATGAATTAAAATCACTACTCTTTAATATATTATCCAATTTTATAACATCAGTTTCAAGAGATGTTACTGTTTTTAAAACATCTGCATCAGTGGATTTTTTTGCTCTATAAAGATCTACTTTCTTTGCAATTATTTTCTCGATTAACTCTGATTGCCAATTAGGACTATATGACATATCAATCTTATTTTCATATGCATATTGAAGCATATCTATTCTAATTTGTAATTCGTCTTTATTAACTGAGACTTCATTCATTTGATTTTTCAAAGATTCAATTTCATATTTTATATATTCATATTTAGTTTGTTGATTATAGCCACTTTCTGTCTTTTCAGATAATTTTGAAATTGCTGCCGAACCAAATAGAGATAGAATTGCAATTATAAGTAAAAGAATAGTTGATTTTTTCTTAAATAGTTTTATGAATTCATTTTTACATAGTTTTATAATCTTTTTCATTAATTCTTACCTCCACTTGTCATATTTAGGAAAGCATCTTCAAGTGATTGGCTATGTTTCTTAATTTCAAATATTCCAATATCATTTTTTACTAATATCTCAGCTATACCTTTTACTTTACTGATGGATATTTCTATCTCTAATTCATTACCTTCTATTGCTTTTATATTTTGATTTTCAAAGCCCTCAGATAAAATTTCTATTGCTTTATCCATATTATCCACTTTTACAATATATTTTACTTTCTCATCATCATTGCCTTCAATTACATTTTTAATATTTTCAACTTTTATAATTTTTCCCTTATCTATTACTGCAACTTTATCACACATAAGTTCCATTTCACTAAGTAAATGAGATGATACAAATATTGCAATTCCATCTTGATGTGCAAGTTTTTTTAATATATCCCTTAATACTCTAATCCCTGCAGGATCAAGTCCATTTGTTGGTTCATCTAATATTAATACTTTAGGTGAGTGTAATAATGTAAGTGCAAGGCCAAGTCTTTGTTTCATTCCAAGTGAATACTTTGAAACCTTATCTTTTATTCTGTCTTTTAGCCCAACAATTTCTACCAATTCATTTATTCTCTTAGCACTTACATTTCTAAGTCTTGCATAAAGTTTTAAATTATCAAGTCCAGATAGATAACCATATAAATCTGGATTTTCAACTATACCACCAATATAATCCATAGCCTTCTCAAAGTCTTTTTTTATATCATAGGAATTAATTGTTATACTACCTTCATCAATAGAAAGCAGTCCTAAAATCATTTTAATAGTTGTAGTTTTTCCTGCACCATTTGGGCCGAGGAAACCATATATTTCACCAGATTTTACTTCTAAATTTATATTATCAATAATCTTTCTTTTACCAAAAGATTTACTAATATTTTTTAATACTAAAATATTCTCGTGCAATTTAAATTCCCTCCTTTGGACTAGCATATTTTATAACTTGAGAATTGATCAAATCAGAATGTACAACTTTCCAACTGTTTTCTTCTTTTTTCAAAACTACAGTACTTTCAATATCATCAGATTTTGTATTGTTATCTACTTTATATTCATAGAAAGTATTTATTTTTACAGTTACTTGATCATCATCAAATGAATATTCTGCTATATTAACTATTTTTCTAGAATAAGAAGTAATAATTTCTTTAGTATCTATTTGATCTTGAAAATTAGATTTTATTGAATCTAATTCTACCTTAAGAACTCCATCATTATTTACTAAATACTTTGATATATCAGTCTTTATATCTGACATATATTTATTTAATTCTTCTGTACTAATTTTCTTATCAGTACTGTTATATCCCTCTGGTAACACCATATATTTATTTATTACATTCATATACTCTTCACATGCTGATTTTATTGCAGGCTTTTGTGAACTTCTATATGATTCTAAACTAAATAAATATACAAATATACCTAATATAACTAAAATAGTTAATATTAATCCTTTATTTATCTTCTTTAAATTTCCCATACACACCTCCATTATTTAAGACAATTTTATCATATTTGATAGAATTTGTAAATGTTATTGATATACAATAATTAATATATATAACTTCAAACTAAAAAAAATGATTACAAAAATTATAAAAAACATATAATACTTTTAATATATTTAATTATATCATATAATAATACTATATAAATTTGAGGTGTTTAATGAATAAAAAAATTGATACAGAATTTTATAAACAAGATGCATTAGAAGTTGCTCCAAAACTCATTGGTAAATTATTGGTAAGAAAATTATCATCTGGTACAGTTTTAAAATTTAGAATAACAGAAGTAGAGGCATACAGAGGTGAAGAAGATTCCGCTTGTCATGCAAGATTTGGGGTTACACCAAGAACAAAAATATTATATGAAGAAGGTGGACAGTTATATGTATATTTATGTTACGGAATACATTACCTTTTAAATATTGTTACAGGTAAGAAAAATGAACCACAAGCAGTTTTAATTCGTGGTATTGAAGGTTATGACGGACCCGGTAAATTAACCAAATTCTTAAACATAAATTCTGATTTTAATGGTAGAAACTTATCTGATTCTGATGAAATATGGTTAGAAGATGATGGAAAGATATTTAATTATACTACAACTAAAAGAGTAGGAATTAACTATGCAAAAGAGCCCTACAGAAGTATAGAATGGAGATATATTATAAAAAACTAATATATTAAAATTAAAATTAGGAACTACAGTCAATTGTAGTTTCTAATTTGTATATTAGCCTATATTAATTTATCTTTTGAATTTGTTGCAACAACAGCAGCAGCATGGTCTGCAACATTTTGGTCTTTCAATTTTAGGTGGATTACAGTGACAAGGTCTAGGTTTTTCATATTCAGGTCTGTTATATTCACAACTACATTTATTTTGATGATTATATTCTTTTTCATTTTTATAATCATATTCTTGTACTTGTTGATCTTCTTCATAATAATTCCCATCAAATTGATTGTTTTCATTATGATCATTGTAATTACAATGATTGCAATGACTACAATAACCATTAAAGTTTTCTTCTTGCATAAATAGACTCCTTTCTTTACATATTAAAGAACAGCTTATCTGTCTTATGCTATAATTATATGCTTGTCTAATATAGAATGTCCCATTTATAAATATACTTTTTCATTTTTTAATTATATAGCTTTTTTATATTATTTTATGATATAATATAGACTATATAGGAGGTTAAATATGCAAGAATATAAAAGTAAAAAAGATTTAATTAATGAAATAAATAAACAAGCAAATTTATTTATAGAAGAATTTTATAACGTTAATGAACTGAACAAATCTGATTTAGTAGATGGAGTGGATAGATCTCCATTACAAATGATATCATATCAACTAGGATGGATGAATCTGATTCTTTTTTGGGAAAAAGAAGAACAAGAAGGAAACACAGTTATAACTCCAGCTCTTAATTATAAATGGAATAATCTAGGTGGATTATATCAGGATTTTTATAATCAATATGCCAATTATTCGTTACAAGATATATGCACAATATTTATAGATGTAAAAGATAAAATAATTAATCTAATAGAAAGTTATAGTGAAGAGGAATTATTCGAAAAAAATAAAAGAAAATGGGCATCATCTACTCCATCAAACTGGCCTGTTTGGAAATGGATTCACATAAATACAGTTGCACCTTTTAAAAATTTTAGAACCAAAATAAGAAAATGGAAAAAGCTTAAGAGTTAAACAATATATTGTTTAACTCTTAACTTTTTGGAAAGTATTAAAATAGATTAATGTTATTATGTATGCTACATTTAGTGAATGTATATAATCTTGTGAGGATGTCGATTCTGGAGGCATCCTCTTTTATACACACATACTATAAAATTCATTTTTATATCAATTTTATTTCACTTTTGTGCAGCACTGTTTAGATATTGTTAGTCAAATTTTGGGCCAGTCATTGGGCAAGAAACAGGTCTAAATTTACAGCATTTTTTCCAAACACATTCTTCAACCCAAAGTCTTTTTTCTCTAAAACATTGGCAATTCTCTTTTTGGCATTTATCAAAATCTGGACGAGAATTAGAATATTGATTTTGATATTCTTCTTCATATTCAAAATTTGTAGGTTCTTCATTATTATAGTCTTCTCTATAATTATTTTGATATACTGGAGAATAATTGTTACGTCCACAATTACAACATTTTCTATTTTGCATTTTAAGGCTCCTTTCCATTATTACTAAAACAGTTAATCTGCTTTATAGTATAATATATGCCTGTCTTCATTATAGTGTGCTATAATATTATTTAGTTAACAATTATTTTTTTAATAGTCTTGTATTTAATCGTCACATTAATTCAATACTGCGATAATAGGTCTAAACCCATAAAGGCTTGTAGCTGTTGAATATACAAATGAAAATATACCAGGGTGCCCTATGGATGATCTTGATCCACCACGAACAAAACAAATTCCTGAACTTCTCCTAATTATTTCAGAGTCATTCCCATACCAAGATGTACTACCTTTATAATTTGTTGATGTTTCCCATAATGCATCACCTGCATTTTGAGACAAATCATCATATGTACTTTTAATTATAGCTTCAGAATCTCCTTTAAATCTATTATCATAATATACATTTATAGGGCCAAGCCTTCCATATGTACTATTCATAAAATCACTATATAATCTTGGTAAAGTATTTGGAACTTGATAATCACCACCATCTGTTGTATCTAAAAATGCTGATACATGTTCTCCAAAATTTGGACGTGCACCCATATCATATACACCATAGAAATTCCCTGTTGTACTTGCATAACCTCCATACTGCAGATTGTTATATGAATATGTTGTCCCGTCTTGTTGAGTTGGATAAGTACCAACTTGACCTGTTAATGTAGAAGTTGGATTTATCCAAACTTCAGAGTTTATTCCATATATACTTTGAGATAAGTATGCAACCATCCCCCATTCAGTATTTGACATCATATGAGTATTAATTTCAGTACCAGCAGTTCCCCAACCATACATTGAATTTTTTCTCATTTTCCCAGATGTAATATATGCATCATCTACCGAAAGTTTTAATGGTGTAAGATTAGGTTTAACTGTTATTGCATCAGATAATGTGCTATTTGCATCTGCAGTCCCACTTGCTTTAAATTTTCCTACCCAAATACCTTGACCAGAAAAATTAAGTACATATCCGCTACTAGGCGTTTTTTGTGAAGCTTTTATAAAATTGACAAGTATTGTTTGTGCAGTACTACTATGTGGTGTTGGTATTTTATATTCATATTTAGGTATCCATACCCACATTGAACCATCAGCAGTCATTGCATTGGCCCATTTTTTATTTGTATAATCATACCAATTAGGATCTGAGGCAGTTGTTGTAACAACATTTCCATTGTTATCCCATTTTATTGGGGTCATTCCTGTTGCTAGCTTTGGCCTATTTAATCCTTGCGCACTATCATATTCGCCCGGTATAAAAGCACCGGTTGTAGCAAAAGCATTAGCACTTCCAGCATTATCATATATCCAAACATGCGTCTGATATTGTCCTGATTCATTATTATGATCAGATATATTTACTCTATAATACCAAGTCCCATTTCCTAGATTTTGTCCTGTTGCTTGTGAATTTGTTTGCCATGAAGCTTGCAAATCATCTTGACCATTATAATCTGTCCATGTTGGGAATTGTACTCTGCTTATTCCAGATAAGGCATCTGTTACGCCATACACATATATATCGTATCCTGTTTGTGTTACATTTGTTATATTATAACTTGTATAAGTTGGTGCTGTCCCATCTCTTGCTATTATATACGCTGTTGTGTTTGAACTTGCATTTCCTACTTTATCTACAGATCTAAATATGGTATTTCCCCAATAATTCCAGTTAATAATCCAGTTTCCAGATATATCATACCATGTTGTACCATTATCTACACTATATTGATATTTCAATATTCCTGATGCACTATCTGTTGATGTTAATGTTACATTTACATTTCCACTTGCCCATGTATTTGGTGTATAACCATTAAAATTAACTGTTGGTATACTTGGTGCCGTTTTATCTATATTTACTATATAACCAACTGAGTCGGCTCCAACTGTTCCTACGTTATTTACTGCTCTTGCTCTTATTATACTTGTTCCTTCATTTGATATTAATATCTTGTTTGTACTGTTATATGTCTGCCATGCCCCTCCATTTATAGTATATTCATATTTTGTTATTCCAGGAGAAGTTACTTCATTTACTGTTAATGTTACATTTTGATTCGTCCAAGTGTTTGTTGCCACTGTCCCTGTTATTACTGGAGCTATCGGAGTTGTTGTATTTGTTGTTATCCCTGAAGATAATACCTCTCTTCTATTTCCTGCTTTATCTACTAGCAATACATGTAAATAATATATATCATTTGTACTTGATGTTACAGTTATTGTTTGTGTGTCACTTGTAAATGCTGTTGCATCATTCCATATACTTTCTGTATCTCCATATGGATACGGTTCTGATGAGTATATATATTTACACTCAAGCAGATTTAAGCCACTTCCGCCATCATTATCACTTAATGTTACACTTGCGTCTATACTATTGTTTGTGGCTGTTTGAGGTACTACTATTACTGCTTCATTCGGCACTATTGTGTCTACCACTATTTTTCCTGATATTGCTGATTTTTTATTTCCTGCATTATCAACTCCTAATGCATGTATATAGTATTCTCCATCTGAAGGTACGTTTAATAATTTTGTTGCTGTATCTCCTATAAAATCTTGTTCTGATAAGTTTATTCCTATAGTTTGCCATATGTCATCTTCTTCACCATATTTTGTTGAATTATTATTTATTATACACTTGCTATTTGATTTGCTTATACCACTTCCACCTTGGTTATCTTTTAGTGTTATTACTATAGGTGATACATCTAATTTATTTGAGTAATTTGGATTTGCTATTTGTACTAACTCTGGTATTATTTCATCTTTTTGTGTCACTACTTCTATTTCTCTTGTTCTAGGTCCGGATTCTTTGCTCATTTTTACTTCAACAGTTATATAATATTTTGTATTAGGCAAAATATTATCTGTTAAATTAAAATCTACTGTTGCACTTTTTTCTGCTATTTCTAGTACTGGTGTATCGTCATGCTCTCCACTAATTGTTGATATGTAAAACTTATAATATTCTAATTTATTTGGATCCACTAATGTACCTACTAATGATACAGTACCACTTATACTTGTAACATCTGGAATCACCGATACATTTATTTTAAAATCCTTAGACTCTATTACTCCGTCTCCCCAATTTGATTCTTCTTCATTATTTCCAATATATACTAATTCACCAGCTATTACTTCTAGTATCTCTGGATATCTAGTATTTTCCATTGTTGTTATTATATGTGTTATCACTTTATCCTTATCTATTGGATCTCCATTTTCAGTTGTACCACCTGTGCCTGAGTTAAGCAGTTTAGGATCGTAATCCCCATTAGCGTCTGCCATTTTACCTAATTCATAAAGTGAAAGTTCACTTTTAAATGTATCTATATCATTTAAAAACTTTGCTTTTTTTGCACTATTTATTGGATTATTTTTTGTTAAATTTAATATAATAACCCCTGCCAAAATAATAATTACAATAATTGTAATTATTAAAACTATTAAACTTATGCCCTTTTTTTTCATACTATCACCTATACATTATAAAAATTAAAATTTATTCTTATTAAATTCTATATCATATATATATAAATGTCAATTAATAGCAATAACATTAAAAGAATATATATTAATTATTTCAAGTAAAACAAGTAATAATATGATTACAATTGACAATTATACATTTTTATTATATATTAATTAATAATATACATATTTATGGTATTAAAGAGAGGTAAATTTATGAAAAGAGGAATTTCAAATATATTAATAATTCTTATAACTTTTATTATATGTGTTTTTTTGATTGTTACTGTTTATTTTATTACAAGTTTAAGAACATTTAATAATATACAAAATAATATTAATACTACTAATAATAATGATATATTAAATGAGAATTCTAATAACAATAATAATTTGTCAAATCTTACAATAGAAAGATTCCTAAATGCTACTAAAAATCAAGGAATTACAGTTCCTAAAATAAATTCCAGTGATTCTGTAAATTTTGATAATTTATTTGATACAAAAGTACTTAACTATTATTTTTATACTTCAGAAGATATTAGCACTGGATTAATAGAGACTGAAACACAAGATGGTGCAAAAAAAGTCTTTGAGGGATGGGTATCTGATAGAAAGATCACTGATACAGATAATAGAATAGATATAACTGACACAGATATAATGTATAAATTCAAAACTGATACTACTGTTGGGACTATTATTAAATCAGATAAAAAGGTAATATCTTTTTATGCAGTAATTAATGAACAAGACAAGATAGAAAATATACTAAATGAATTACCTTAATATTAAAAACAATAATTTTATACAATTATTAATTGTTATCTTGCTAGAATAAAAAGCAAGTTATTTTGAACTAAAATATTTTACTTAAAGTGGATATCTAAAAATGTCCTTTAGCGTATAATCTATCACAAATAATATTGAATCTTTTATAGTTAAATTTTTATCTTAAAAAACATTTAAAAAATGAAAGTAGATTTTTAGTGTCTACTTTCATTTTACATTTTAAGGAACTATAAAAATTTATTTGATATAAAGTGCAATTCTAAAACCTAAGTCTCTGGAAATGCTATTATCAACGTAATGGTTACGATATGCTGCTGGAATATTACCCCCATCAGTACTAAATGCACCACCTCTATAAACAAAATCTACTGAATATCTTTCACTCGTCCATTCCCATATGTTTCCGGCTAAATCATATATATTCTTAGCTTTCCAATAATCACTATATCCAGATATTTGTAATGAACCATATCCAGATACATTTGCTGGTGAACTTGAATACACATAATTTCCCCAAGTTCTACTATCCGTTACACTTTTACCAGAGTTTTGTACCCATTTAAGTACCGTATCCCATTGTGCTCCTGTTATTAGATTTGTCCCTACAAATGATGTGTTGTGCCCATAAGCATTTGCCATATTCACTGAATAGGTAAGTGCATCTGAATATGATATATGATTCCATAAGAATCCATTATACAGCGATGTTCTACCTGCCGACCAGTTTGTTGTTGCTTTATTTGAACTTTTTTTGCTCGCTGCTCTTATACTTCCGCCATTATAATCAAAAGCTGATTCATATCTTGAAATATAGAAACCTTTATATTTATTAGTTATATTACTTACACTAAAACCACTTGGTAATGTATCATCTGTTGTACTTGTATAAGATAATCCTGATGTTGTCCATTTTTCATATTTTACATTCGTACCATCTACTGGAACCCACACAAATTGATTTCCATATATATCTTGTATTACAAGCCCATTATTCCAATCAGTTGATATATTATTCCAACTTGCATCCTGAGTGTTTACAGGATTAAATCCTGCTGGTATTACTGGATTATTATATGTAGGTGTTTTTCCATCTACTGTACTATTTTCATTTTTAGGTGTCCCAGGATTTGCTTCTGTTCCTGGCGGATTTGATGTTAAATATTCTATTACTGTAAATATATTTGATTTGGTTGTTATACTGTTCCCTGCATTATCGTTTACTTTTATCCATAAGTAATACGATCCACTTGTTCCTGATTTTGTTAGTATTGTTCCATTACTAAATGTTAACCATCCACTACTTGGGGCTGTTGTGCTTGTACTCCATACGTATTGCAATGTACTTGCATTGATTCCACTTCCACTTGTATCTAATGCCGTTACAACTGAGCTTGCAATTTGCAGATTTGAGCCTCCATTTGTTCCAAATGATACTGTTGGATTTGTTTTATCTATACTTACCATATATCCTATTGATTCTGCACCTATTGTTCCTATATTATTTACTGCTCTTGCTTTTATTGTAGTTACACCATCACTTGATATTACTATCTTATTTGTACTGTTATATGTCTGCCATACTCCTCCATTTATTGAGTATTCATACCTTATTATATTTGGAGAAGTTACTTCATTTACTGTTAATGTTACATTTTGATTTGTCCATGTATTTGCTGCTATTGTTCCTGTTATAACAGGCGCTAATGGTGTAGTAGTATTTGTTGTTACTCCACTTGATAATACTTCTCTTCTATTACCTGCTTTATCTACTATTAATACATGTACATAATAAATATCATTTGTACTTGATGTTACCGTTATTGTCTGTGTTGCACTCGCAAATGCTGTTGCACTATTCCATATGCTTTCTGTATCTCCATATGGATATGATACTGCTGAATATATGTATTTACACTGAGATATATTTAGTCCGCTTCCACCGGCATTATCACTCATTGTTACTGTAGCCTGTATGCTGTTGTTTGTAGTAGTTTGTGGTATCACTATTAATGCTTCATTTGGTGCTGTTGTATCTACAATTATTTTACTTGATACACCTGACTTTTTATTTCCTGCATTATCAACTGATAATACATGTATATAATATTCACCATCAATTTGTACATTTAATGCTAATGTCGCTGTATCTCCTATAAAATCATTTAGATTAAACTCACTTGAGACTACTTGCCATATATTGTTATCTTCCTCATAATTTGTTGATATTTGATCTATTATATATCTACTATTTGATTCACTTATTCCACTTCCACCTTCATCATCTGTTAGTGTAATTGTTACAGGCGATACTTGGTATCTATTTGAGTATTCTGGTACTATTATTTGTGGTGTATTTGGCGTTATATTATCTGGTTTTGTTACTATTTTTCCACTTTCTAAAATTCTTACATCTGGTTCATTATCCATTTTTACTTCTACTTTTATATAGTATTCACCATTTGCTATTAAATTTTCTAGCTTAAATTCCACTTCACTTTTCTTATCTGTTATCTTTATATTTTCTGTTTCTTGATATGTACCTGATGTTTGTGATAAATATATTTTGTAATACTCTATCTTTTGTTCATCCACTAATACTCCAGACAATGTTATTTTACCTGATATACTTGTCATATCAGGTACTGTAGATATATTTATCTTAAAATCTTTTGTTGGTATTACTCCGTCTCCCCAATTTGATTCTTCTTCATTATTTCCAATATATACTAATTCACCAGCTATTACTTCTAGTATATCTGGATACCTAGTATTTTCCATTGTTGTTATTATATGTGTTATAACTTTATCCTTATCTATTGGATCTCCATTTTCAGTTGTACCACCTGTGCCTGAGTTAAGCAGTTTAGGATTGTAATCTCCATTTGTATCTGTCATTTTACCTAATTCATAAAGTGAAAGTTCACTTTTAAATGTATCTATATCATTTAAAAACTTTGCTTTTTTTGCACTATTTATTGGATTATTTTTAGTTAAATTTAATATAATAACCCCTGCCAAAATTATAATTACTATTATTGTAATTATTAAAACTATTAGACTTATACCTCTTTTTTTCATACTATCACCTATACATTATAAAAATTAAAATTATTCTCATTAAATTTTATATTATATATTAAAAAATGTCAATTAATAGCAACTTATTTAGTTTCTGTATATCAAATATATTTAATAAAAAGTGTAAAAATCTTTATATTATAAAATTTTAATATAATTGCTTCTAATCTATTTTCATATAATAATTAATAATCTTTATATAACACTTTATCTATTGAAAAAATAAGTATCTATGGTATAATGTATGAAATTGAAGTTAGAATTATCTTGTAATTAAGATAATTAAGATAATTAAGAAAGGAGGAACCATATGAATATGCTAAGTATGACTTATGCTAGATTAGAAAATTCTATTAATTATAAAAAAACAAAAGGAGAAATAATTTTAACAAATCAAGAAGGAGAGACATTTAAAAGAAATTCTGGGAGTAAACAAAGTCGGAGGCATTTTAATGATGGTGGTATAATACATCAAAATTCAAAAGATTATTATATAAAATATTCATTTGATTTCAAACCAGTATATAATCCTATGGGTAGTGGTTTTGAATTTTCTTCATTTAAAGGAATTGCAGGAAATAACTTACTTAATTTCATAAATGAGCTTCAAAACTCAGATTCAGAAAAATTTATTTGGATAAATGAATTAAATTTCATGGATACTAGAAAAGAATTATTTAAGAAAGAAAAAGTAACTATAGCAAATACAGATGTTGATGGTTTACTTATACAGATATTAAGCAAATATTTCAAAAAGATAAAACAGATAGAATTTTCTAATTGCAAAATTCTAGAATTTTGTAATTTCTCAGCTTTAAATAATATAAGTATTAGTTTTGAGTCTACCTTAATAATAAATTTTAGTATATTTTCACTAAGTAATAATACTTATACTTTTAGACGCTGTGAAATACTAAAGATTTCTCCATCAAGAATATTTTCAAAAAGTATTACTTTTTTTGACTGTATAGTTAATTTTAAAGATATTTTTTTAAAATGTGATTTTAATAAACTGCTTGAACTTACTATAGATGCCAAGAATCCTAATACTTATTATGGAAATGATTTTTTATATCTTGGATATAGTGCTCCAAACCTTGAAAACCTTAGAATACTTGGTAAATTCGATAATGTATATTTTTTATCAAGATTATGCTTTTTGCTTAAATTATCTATTGCAGCAATATTTGATAATAACGGCTTGGAATACGCTCATGTAGTAAACAAATCTATATATTTGAAATATATGGAAAAGTATAAAGATAAAATAGAACTTGATAGACTATTGATTCCTGATCTTGGTGAAGAGTATTTAGTTGCTCAAAAAGAAATAGAACATCAAATAAGAATAGCAAGTTTTTATCGTACATTGCTTTATACAAAAGATGAAGAAAAAGCATTAAAAAAAATGTTTGATATGTCTAATTCTAACCCAATATATACTAAACAGATACAAGTGGAAGATGGACATTATTTAACTGATTATAATGCACTATATTTTGTAAAACAAGAGCCCTATGACTTTTTACACAAATCTAATTGTTATCATTCATATAAAAATTATATATATACATCGATGAATGATAATAGAAAGAATGAAATAGTTCGTACACAAAAATTTGTTTTATATATTGATTCTCATCCGATAATATTACTCAATAAATATCGTAAAAGAGTTACATCAATTGAAGATGCAACAAAATTAATGGTTCAAAATTCTGAAAAATTTGATTTGAATAGAAATGACTTTGAATCAATTATAAGAGCCTTAAAAGAAAATTCTTATGATCAAAGTAACTTAGATATCTCATTAAATTCTTTTATTGATGGTGTACAAATAACTTCTGATTCAAATTTAAAACTTACTTCAAAAAAAGTTATTGAGTATTTAAAGAATCAAAAAATCACTTTTGCATATAAGCTAGAAAAAGATGTACAACACAAACAAACTTATAATGCAATAAGAGATAAAAACATTAATTCATATGCCAAAATAATGGTTGAAATTGCATCAGAATTTGATAATTTGTCTTTTGAACAAAAAAGTTATCTATCTCATCAAATACGGGCCAATTATTATGGTATTCTAAGGAGAGACCTATTCAAGGAAGTAGATAAAATAAATATTGATAACATCATAATAAAAAAATACTTAAATATCTTAAGGCAAACAAGTCGGCAATTAGGCATATTTTACAAGTGCAACGATAACTTAACGGTTACTAGTTACGATTTAAAACAATTGCAAAGTATTATTTTACCTTAATTAAAAACAAGAGATTCTAAAATTTTAGTTTCTCTTGTTTTTTGTTTTATATAGCATATTAAATAATTATAATAGTTGTAAGCAAAATCTTTTAATTGTGTGATTTTAATTCAAATCTTTTTATCAATCTCATTGGATATGTGTAAACTTCTAATGCAGTTATTTCTGCTTCTCCAAAAATATTTTGTGAAAAGATATGCTCCATCATCTCTTGCATTTCGGTTACTTTAACAATTCCTATTGTAGCATGAATAACAGTATTACCATGAATAATTAGACTAATAAATATTATATTACTAGTCGCTTTTTGGTCAACTATTTCCCTCAATTTCACAAAAAAATTGAGGGAATATTTTCATATTCTCTCAAAACCTTGCTATTACTGGTACGAAAGACCGAGGTCGAACCAGTACTGCTCCCTCTGTAACTAACATATGTATATGTGGATTCCAATTTAATGGTCTTCCAAATGTACGCAATACACACACTATTCCTGTATCCATCTACTTGCTTTCCTTTGCCTTTCAAAATATTTTAGTATTAGTTTTGCTCCCTCATCCATTAACTCCTTTAATAGCTTCCTATCTTGTCTAAACAAATGCTTTATCTAATTTGATATTGTAAATGATACATGCCTCTATGTTGTACATTATATATTGTTTCTTTTTATATCATTTTGCCAATTATCTGTTCTTATTTTCCCACATGACGTACATAACCTACTTTTACATGTAAATGGTCCTCTTTTTCCCCCCCACATTCTGGATATTCATACAATATGTGACCATAATTCTCATCTTTACATCTAACTAGTTTTTTTACTTCCTCATCACATACTTTTCTCGTCCTATATATGTTTTCTTTTCTAAAATCATCATAGTGATTTACAAATATTTCCTGTATTTTTCTACTCATTCTATCATGCCTCTTACTTTAAATTATATCTCATAAATTCTTATATTTCATCATTCTTATCTTAGAAAAATTTTATACTTTCCTAGACAATAAAAAAGACATTATCAATTCTCATGATAACGACCTTTAAATATTTTTCTAATAAACAAATTGTAATTTATCTGTATGAGTATCTACTATTTTCCATTTCATTTTGTAAAGTATTCTTTCCAGCCTGCTGTCAACATCATTTTAGTTAATTGCAGTCTAAGTTCACTATGTTGTAAAATTACTGTAGTTTAACTCCATTTTGATTAAGTGTCAATTTTATAATGCTGTCTAAATTTTGACATTTATTTTTTTTCTTCTAATTGCATATTATAAATTGATTTAAGCATTATTTTTGTAGGTGCTAGTTTCATAAGTGGAAAAACAAATTTTTGTATTCCTCTTAATCCTGCTGTAACATTTAATTTACCTTTCATCATAGCATTATAACCTGCTAAAGCCACATCATAAGGTTCAACTGGATGTGCAAATAATTTTGTATTGCTCATATCACTTGAAGAAATAAATTTAGTTTTCATAGCTCCAGGCATTAAGGTAGTACATGTAACTCCTGTTCCTTGTAATTCTTGCCAAATTCCATTTCCAAGTGATTTCATATATGCTTTTGTTGCATAATATTCAGATTGTAGCGGTCCAGGCATAACTGCTGCTGTTGAGGCTGTATTTAATACTTTTCCATGACCTCTTTTTACGAAATCTGGTAGATATAATTTCATTAGTTTTGTTGGTGTTAAACAATTTACCATTAACATACTAATATCTTGCTCCATTGTTCTAACATGAAATTCTCCTCTACCACCAAAACCTGCATTATTGAATAAGTATTCAACTTCAATTCCATCGCTTTTTACTTTCTCATAAATTTCTTCTGCTGCATTTTCTTTTGATAAATCTATTGCAATAGTCATTAGAACTTTAATATTGTATTTAGATTCTAATTCTCTTTTTTGTTTTTGTAATTCTTTTTCATCTCTTGATACTAGAACTAAATTTCCTTCTCTTGATGCATGAATTTTTGCAAATTCAGTTCCAAGTCCACCAGTAGAGCCTGTAATTAAAGCAATTTTACCACTCATCATCATTTCTCCTTTTCTCTAATCAACGAGTGTTGATTTTATTTCCTGTTTATATTATACTATAATATGAAATAATAGACAATATTATTTTTTGTTAATAGACATCTAATGCAAAAATGTTGAACACAAGGAGGTTTTTAAAATGCAGAAAGAAGATAATCCAAGATATATAAATTGTGAATATTTAATAGTTACAACACTAAAAGAGATGGCAATCCATAATAACTTTGAGAATATAACTATTAAATCTCTTTGCAAAAAAGCAGGTATAGATAGAACTACATTCTACTTACATTATAAAAATATAGAAAGTGCTTTGTTTAGTATTTTAAATAAAGATAATTTAGAATTTTTCAATAAAATAAATAAATCTAATATTCAAAGCATAGATTTTTTAATAAAAGAACATATTTTATTTATGGTTGAAAAAGGTAAATTCTTTGAAAAGATGATGTCTAATGATAATTATAGTTATATACTTGCAAGAAATATAACTGAATATCTTTCATTGCATAAAGAAATATATACACCTTTAAAAACTCAAAATGAGTATGAGTTTAATGTAATATCATCGCATATCACCATTTCATATTTATCACTTTGTAAACAATGGATTGAAGATAAAAAAGCAATTCCAATTGATAATTTTATTAAAATTGCAACAAATCTTATTAAATATGGTATAAATAAATATATATAAGAGAAGTAATTAATTTCTACTTCTCTTATTTTTATTATTATACAGACAAATTACTATCTGTCGACAACTTGTATGTTATCTAAAAATTATATAATTAAATCTTTTACAATAAATCTATTCCACAACTTTTTATTTTTAAATAAATAATTAAAAACTTTAAATATTCAGAGTAGCCCTTTAGCTCATCTGGAATATTTTCCAGCTTATTACCTTTGCCAATTCCCTTTGCAAGTGGACTTGATTCAGAATATCCAATTTTGGTATGTTTTCCAAAACAATTACTTAATTCAGTTAGTTCAGATATTAATAAATTTAAATCTTCATTATTAGAGAAAGTTTCACTAATATCAGCTATTAAATCATTTATTTCTTTGAGATTTTTATCATAATTTTCATTTTTTATAAATATTTGGATACTACCTTGTATTAATTCATCAGGTTTATATATATAATTACTCACATAATCTTCATCAAATATTCTAACATTATTAATAGAGTCTACTCATTTAATTTCAGGACTAATAGTAGGATTATCTAAATATTTAAATGGCTTTAAAGATTCAATTTTCAATATTATTACAATTATTTATTTCTATATTCATAATTATCCTCCTTACTATGAATTTCATTTTATCATATTTTGTAGAAAATAGATGTTGATTTTTGTCGAATATAAATTTACCTTACTATGTAATTAACATAGCTATAAGTTACAATTAGATATTAAATGATTTTAAGATATGTAAATATACGCCCATAACAATTTAAAGAAATTTACGTATAAATATTTGAATGTAGTTTTAAAATTATTTGAATGTAATTTGAATGTAGTAAACCAAGATAAAGTATGATAATTTAAGTTAAATTAGAATAAAATACAAAAAAAGAATACTACCGTAAAAGATAGTATTCATATAGCTTTAAAACACTTTAAGAGATTATAAAATAACTTATGATATATTGTGTGATATGCTATTTATTGGTGCGAAAGACCGGGGTCGAACCGGTACGAGGTTTAACCCTCGCAGGATTTTAAGTCCTGTGCGTCTGCCTATTCCGCCACTCTCGCATATTTTGGAACTGTTATATATTATACAATACATTTTTTGATTTTGCAAGTATTTTTTATATTTTTTATAAAAAATATAATTGAAAAAGAAGCAATTAACTTGCTTCCTTTCCTTTTAAAAATATATTAACTATTTAACACATATATACTAAGATTTAGTATACCAGCAAATATTAGCCAAGCTATGTACGGTATTTGCAGTAATGCTGCTTTTTTATCTATTTTACTGAACTTTATAGTCATTATAATAACAAGTATTAACAATATTACTAGCCATATAAAAGATACATATAAATAACCTAATTTAAAAAATATAAATGGCCATGATATATTAACTAATAATTGAAGTATATATAACTTTATTGCTTTTTTTCTTTTTTCTTTATCACTAGAATTATATATATAATAAAATGAAATTCCCATTAAAATATATAATATAGTCCATGCTATACCAAATACTATAGGTGCAGGCGCAAAATCTGGCTTAATAAGTAAATTATAGCTCTCCTTATTTACAAATATTGAACCTAAAAAGCCTAATATTAATGTATAAAATATAAAACTTAATAATTGTTTTAAATTCATATAATTCCCATCTTTCTTATATATTTTTATTATATGCATTTAAAATTTATATATTCTTTTCATGAAAAAGGAACAGTTGACTGTTCCTTTTATTATTTTTTATTAGTTTTATTTTTAGATTTCTTCAATGATTTTTTTTCTACATTTTTTTCTCTTATTTCTTCAAAAATATACCATAGTGAAGATGCTACAAATATTGAAGAATATGTTCCGATTATAACACCTATTACGAGTGGTAATGAGAATTCCATAAGTACTTGTTGGTTATTTATTGCAGAGATTATATAAACTATTGCAATTGATACTATTGTTGTTAAAGAAGTATACATTGTTCTTCTCATTGTTTGAGTTATACTCATATTTATTATTTCTTCTAAATCATTTACTTTAGTAATTTTTTTCCTATTTTCTCTTATTCTATCATAAACAATAATTGTATCATTTATAGAATATCCTATTATTGTTAATATTACAGCTATAAAAGTAGAATTTATTGGAAACTTTATAACTCCATATACTGCTATTACCATTAAAGCATCATGTATTAATGCTATAATTGCTGTTACAGCTGCATTAATTCCAAGATTTCTAAATCTTACTCCAATATATATTAATAATATAACTATTGCAACTGTTAGAGCAAGTACTGCAGAATTAACCAAATCTTTACCATATGATGGTTGTATATTTTTTGTAGATGGTTCATCCATATTTGTATATTTTGCCTTTAGAGCAGCAACTAAACTATCTGCATTTTCATTAGAAAGTGAATCAGTTGTTATAATTACTGATGAATCTCCACTAGACATTTTTTGTACTATTGGTGTTTTACCAGTTGTATCTTCAACTATTTTTGATAACTCATGTTCATCAAAACTTTCTTTTAAATCAACTTGTATTCTTGTTCCACCCTTAAAATCTATATCAAATTTATATCCTGTAACCATTCCAAATACAATACCACCAATAATAATTAAGGCCGAAACTGCTAGAAATACATATCTAAATTTTAAAAAATTAATTGATTTAGTCATTTTGCTTAACCTCCTTTTTTATTCCAAATAAGAAGGTATTCTTATTTGCTAGTCCTATGAACTGTTTTAATATGAATTTAGTTATAATAATCGCTGTAAGCATACTTACTAGTACACCTATTGCAAGAACAATACCAAATCCTTTTACAGGACCAACACCAAATATATATAATAGTAATGCTATTATTATTGTTGTTGTATTTCCATCAATTACTGCTCCCATCGCATGCTTGAAACTTCTATCAAATGCTTTAATTGGAGAAATTTTTAATCTTAATTCTTCTTTTAATCTTTCATATATTATTACGTTTGCATCAACAGCCATACCTATTGAAAGTATAAGACCTGCTATTCCCGGAAGTGTTAAACTTATACCTGTATTTGACATTACAAGTATTGTAATAGATACATATATTAAAAGTGATAAAGTAGCAACTATACCAGGTAATCTATATATTATAATCATAATCAATGCTACTACTATAAATGCAATTAATGCTGAATGCACACTTATATCAAGTGCTTGTTGTCCAACATATGCTCCTATATATTCCTTGCTAACCACATTTAAATTAAATGGTAATGTACCTGAATCAATTAACATAGCATATTCTTCCGCTTGGGCTTTTTTCTCAGAATAGTTGCCTTGTCCCATTGTTATTATTGCAGTAGTTGATTCGATTTTGCTATTTACAATTGGTTCTGTTATCAATGTTTCGTCTAAGTATATTGATAATGCTTTGCCCACTAATTTTTCAGTTGCATCAGCAAATTTCTTTGATCCTTCATCACTAAATGTAAGTACAACATGTGGTGATGGTAATCCAGTTGAATCTGTTGCTGTTTCACTATATTTTGCCGATTTAACATCATCACCTGATAAAAGGACATTAGATTCAGAGTCTCTAAACTCTATCTTTGCTGTTTTATCAAGTCCTTCAACTGCTTGTAAAGGATCTTTTGATGTATCATTTATATCTGCTGGTATTTCAACGCTTATTTGCTTACTTGAGCTATCAGATCTTACAATATAATCAAATATATTTTTAGCTTCTAATCTTTTTCTTATAACTGCTACAGATTTCTTTAAATCTTCATCAGATATTTCTGTATAATTATCTGTTTGTGCTTGATATACTATAGATACACCACCACTTATATCAAGTCCAGTTTTAATGGATTTAGCACCTTTTATAATTTGTTTTCCAAATATGTTAATACCAAATATTGCCACATAAGCTAGTGCAATTGCTAGTATTACTGCTACTATTACTTTTATTATATTATTTAATTTCATTTTATCCCTCCTGTGACATTGTTATTATACTCTTTTTGCTAGATATAGTCAATATTCGAGCTAATTTTTATATAAAAAATACTCTGGTATCAGAGTATTTTAGCAAAATATTTCTATTTATTAATATTTCTTAAACTATCTTCAAAATTTTCTTCCTTTTTATCAACACTTTCCACAATAACGGTGTCATTATTAGTATAATTTTTATTTATGATTTCGTTATGTGTATTACCAAAAACAATATCATATATCTTTTGGTAATGTTCTTTAGGATTTTTAACACTATATATTACTAATCCATTACTTTTACCATTTTCAGCACTAGTATATATAACTATAATTCCATAGCCTATTATTCTATCAAATACTGTTCTTTTTATTTCAACTTCTTTTACATTACTATATTGTATATTCTTTTTGTGTTGATTTAAAAAATCATCTTCATAAGTCATATGATCAATATAGAAAGTATATTTCATAAAATTATATTGTAATATTTGAAAAACTATATGCAAAGCAAGTTTTAGTAACAATATAACTAATATTGCTATCGATATTGTGTTTATAATGTTCCCTAAATTATAATTTCCAATATTTGTACTAAAGATATCTATATTATTATAACTTAAATTCAAAATTGTAATAACAATTATAAAAATTAAAGTCATAACTAAAGTTTGCTGTATTTTTCTCCCTGTTGGCATAAATAATTCATATATAAGATTGAATTTAGGCTTTATTTGATATAAAATTGAAGATTCATTTTCTTCCATATATATTCCTCCTAGTTACTAACTATAGTCCCAATATTTTCTCCACTTATTGCTCTTTCAATTGATTTTTCTTCATTAAGAGCAAAAACAAGTATTGGTATATTATTTTCCATACAAAGTGTAAGTGCAGTTGTATCCATTACTGCTAATTTTTCAGATATTGCTTGCATGAAAGTTATCTTATCATATTTAATAGCATCAGCATTAGTTTTTGGATCTTTGTTATACACACCATCAACATTCTTAGCAAGTAATATTACATCTGAATTTATTTCAATTGCTCTAAGAGCGGCTGCTGAATCAGTTGTAAAATAAGGGCTTCCAGTTCCACAAGCAAATATTACAATTCTTCCTTTTTCAAGATGCCTTACTGCTTTTCTTCTTATATATGGTTCTGCAACTTGTTTCATTTCAATTGCAGTCATAACTCTTGTATATAAGCCTTTGCTTTCAATCATATCTTGCAATGCAAGTGCATTTAAAGTTGTTGCAAGCATACCCATATAGTCTGATGTAGTACGCTCCATGTATTCTGCACCATATCTACCTCTCCAGAAATTTCCTGCACCTATTACAATTGAAATTTCAACACCACTATTTGAAATTTGAACAATTTGATCTACTACTTTTTCTAATTTTTTACTATCTATTCCTCTGCCATCTTCTTTACCAATAGCTTCACCACTTAATTTTATTAATACTCTTTTATACTTAAATTCCATATTATCCTCCAAATTTAAATTAAGGTAATTATATAATATATACATATATATTTCAAGTATGTACAAGAAAAGAGAACTAAAAATTTAGTTCTCTTAATCTATATTAACCATTAACTTGTTTCATTACTTCTTCAGCAAAATTAACTTCTTCTTTTTCGATTCCTTCTCCTCTTTCAAATCTAGAGAATCTTCTTATTACTATGTTTTCTCCAATTTTTGAAATCAGATTTGTTAGAAGTTGACCAACTGTTACATCAGGATCTTTAACAAAAGGTTGATCTAATAAACAAATTTCAGCAAAGAATTTATTAATTCTTCCTTCAATCATTTTTTCAACAACTGCTTCTGGTTTTCCTTCATTTAAGGCTTGTGCTTTTAAAGTTTCTTTTTCTGCATTTACAATAGCTTCTGGAACTTCTTCACGTCTAACATATTTTGGAGCAGATGCTGCAATATGCATTGCAATATCTTTTACAAAAGTTTTAAATTCTTCATTGTTTGAAACAAAGTCAGTTTCTGAATTTACTTCAACTAAAGCACCATACTTACCATTGTGAATATATGCTTCAACTAATCCTTCTGCTGCTACTCTTCCTGCCTTTTTAGCTGCTTTTGCAATTCCTCTTTCTCTTAAAAGTTCAATTGCTTTTTCTATATTACCGTCTGTTTCAACAAGTACTTTTTTGCAGTCCATTATACCTGCATTTGTTCTATCTCTTAGTTCTTTAACTAATTCAGCTGTTACAGCCATATAATTACCTCCTAACAATTATTCTATTTAAATACAACTTAAAAAATTATATCTTAAACTAGTTTTAATTAATTTTCTTGAGTTTCTCTTCTTTCTCTTCTTTGAAAATTACCTTTATTTTTGTTATTAGTTCTTGGTTTTCTTTCTATTTTGTCAACGCCTTCTTTTTTTACTAATTCTTCCATTGTTTCAATTTCTTCATCTTCAACTTCAGTTAAGTTACCTTCTTTAGCTTCAAGTATAGCGTCAGCTATTTTACCAGCTATTAATCCAACAGATCTAACAGCATCATCGTTTCCAGGTATAACATAATCAACATCATCTGGATTACAATTTGAATCTATAAGTCCAATTACAGGAATTCCTAGTCTTCTAGCTTCCTTAGTACATATATATTCTTTTTTAGAATCAGCTAAGAATATTAATGATGGAACTTTTTCCATTGTTTTAATACCACCTAAGTTAGTATTTAAAATTTCCATTTCTTTTCTAAGACCCATAACTTCTTTTTTAGGTAAAACTTCGAATGTTCCGTCATTTTCCATATTTTCTAATTCTACAAGTCTAGCTATTCTTTTTTGGATAGTTTTAAAGTTAGTTAAAGTACCACCTAACCATCTGCTATTAATATAATACATTCCACATCTTTCAGCTTCTGTTTTAATAGTTTCTTGTATTTGTTTTTTAGTTCCAACAAATAAAACTGAACCACCATCTGCAACAACTTTTTTAGTTAAGTTATATGCTTCTTGTACTTTCTTTAAAGTTTTTTGCAAGTCAAGTATGTAAATACCGTTTCTTGCTGTAAAGATATATGGAGCCATTCTAGGATCCCATCTTTTTGTTTGGTGTCCAAAGTGTACACCTGCTTCTAATAATGATTTCATTGGTATAATTGCCATTTTAAAAATCCTCCTTCTTATACCTCCACAAGTATCATTGCTTCACTGCGTCCATAATATGGAAGAAGCATAAAGCTACTCTTGTGTGTGTGCTTTGTATAATATATATTCTATTATACACTAATATGTACGAATTTAAACGTACACAGTATATTTATTATAGCATAAAACCGCCTGCTAATCAATAGTAGACGGTTTTTTTTTAACATTTTCTCTTATTTTTAAATTTATGCAACATATAATGTAATTACACCATCATTCACAGTTGAATCATATGTTGTAAGTCTTTTAATTATTTCTACAATAATATTTTGCTTTACCTCATCTAGGAATGCTGGTATTCTTATTGAATTTTTAAGAATTAAGCCATCAAACACAATATCACATTCAACGTAGGGCTGATTGTTACCGAAATTGTTGTAGATTTCTTCTTGAACATCCTGTACGGGTATAAAATTATTTCTCTCACTCATTCTTAATCCCTCCATAATAATCATTATTTCTTTGTAGTAACATTGTTTGTTAATTATAGCATTTTTTATTATATATGTCAACTTAACGGTTGAAATACAAAAGAAGTAGATAAAAATCTACTTCTTTTTGATTAATTAATAAATACAGCCTCGAATTCATCGCCTGTAATTTTTTCTTTTTCAAGTAACAATTGTGCAACTTTATGAAGTTTATCAATATTATCTTTTAAAAGTCTTTCTGCATAGTTATATGCCATCATTATAATATCTCTAACTTCTTCATCAATAGTAGCTGCAATCGCTTCACTATAATTTCTTTGATTATTCATGTCTTTACCCAAGAACACTTCTTCTTGATTTGTTCCAAATGTTATTGGCCCTAATTTATCAGACATACCATACTTTGTAACCATATTTCTTGCTATTTTAGTAGCTCTTTCAATATCACTTGATGCACCAGTACTTATATCATCAAGAACTAGTTGTTCTGCAACCCTTCCACCAAGAAGTGAAACTATGTGTTCTTTCATCTCAGATTTAGATCTATAACTCTTATCTTCATTAGGTTTATACATAGTGTAACCACCAGCCATACCCCTTGGTATAATTGATATTTGATGAACTGTATCATGTGTTGGTAAAAATCTTGATACAACTGCATGACCAGCTTCATGATAAGCTGTAAGTTTTCTTTCTTTATCAGATATAATTTTACTTCTCTTTTCAGGTCCCATCATAACTTTTACCATTGCTTCTTCAACATCTGCAATGTCAACTTTTTTCTTATCTTTTCTTGCAGCAAGTAGCGTTGCTTCATTTACCATATTTTCAAGGTCTGCACCAGTAAATCCTGCTGTATTTTTTGCAATAACTTTAAAATCAATACCTTCAATAAATGGTTTATTTTTAGCATGTAATTTTAATATTTCTTCTCTTGCCCCAATATCTGGTTCATGTACTACTATTTGTCTATCAAATCTTCCTGGTCTAAGTAGAGCAGGATCAAGTATATCAGGTCTATTTGTTGCTGCCATAACTATAATACTTTCATTAGTAGAAAACCCATCCATTTCAACAAGTAATTGATTTAGTGTTTGTTCACGTTCATCGTGACCTCCACCAACACCAGCTCCTCTATGTCTTCCTACTGCATCTATTTCATCTATAAATATAATACATGGGGCATTTGCTTTGGCTTCAGCAAATAAATCTCTTACTCTTGAAGCACCTACACCAACAAACATTTCAACAAAGTCAGAACCACTTATTGAAAAAAATGGTACATTTGCTTCTCCAGCAACAGCTTTTGCAAGTAATGTTTTTCCTGTACCTGGTTGACCAACAAGTAATATCCCTTTTGGTATTCTTGCACCCATATCTTGATATTTTTTAGGATTTTTTAAGAATTCTACTTCTTCTTCTAATTCTTCTTTTTCTTCCTTTAAACCTGCTACTTTATCAAAAGTAATTTTGTTTTTATCATTTTTATCTATCATTTTGGCTCTATTTTTACCAAAATTCATAGCTTTAGTATTACCCTCACCTGTTTTTCTTATCATATATATGAATAAGAAGAATGTGCCAAGAAGCAATAGTATGTTTGGTATAAGTGGCGACAATACCTCCATAAAATCTTTATCTGCAACATTAAGTTCAAATTCACCAGCAGTAACTTTAGGTTGAATTGATTCAAGAAAAGTAGTTGCTGAAGGTAATTTTACAGATCTTTGTACATTAGTTTCATTTTTAAGCACAACACTTGCTGTAAGTCTATCACTTTGAAGTTCTATACTTTGAACAGCTTTTTCATCGATTTTTTGCATTAATTCAGTATAAGACATAGTTTTTGATGAAGCAGTTCCAAGAATAGTAATAAAATACATAACAAGTGATATTATTATTAAATATGTTATTGCAGTACCAACTAATCCAGTTTTTTTATTTTTCATTTTTCCCTCCTACTTATTGTTTTTAATAATTGCTATATTCTTAGATATTATTTCAATAGTAAATTTATTACCGATAATATATATTTTCTTAGGTATATTCTTATTTAGTAATTTTAATATATCTTGTACATGTATATTTTCTATTCCTTCTAAATTGCCTAAATTCATTTCTATTATTTTCCTTATTGCCCTGTTTTGAATAGATATATGTTCATTTATTAAGTCTTTATAATCAAATTTTATAAAATCATCATCTTTTTTTAATATTGAATTGCTAACAATGTTATTTGTATAATTAGACAAAAAATCCTCATCCTGAGATAAAATATTTCTCATCCTAATAATATTGCTTGATATATTTGAATTATAATTTTGTTTAAGTTCTGGAATTAGATTAAGCCTAATTTTATTTCTTAAATATATATCTTCAAAATTTGTTTTATCAATACAAGGATTAATTTGTTTTAAATTATTATACTCTAAAATATCTTTTTTTTCAATATCAATTAATGGTCTAATTATTTTATCAGTAACATAAGGCATTCCAAGTAATCCGTTTAGTCCACAGCCTCTTAATATATTAAGTAGTATTGTTTCAACATTATCATCCTGATTATGTGCCACAACAATTTTTTGAGCATCTTCTTGTAATCTGGTTTTTTCAAAGAAATCATATCTTACATGTCTACCACAAGTTTCTTCAGACATTCCATATTTATGTGAAAGCTCTGGAATATTTTCTTTTAAATAATAAAATTTTATTCCATAATTTTGGCAAAAATTTTCAACATATATTTTTTCTTGTTCTGATTCTTCTCTTATCATGTGATTTACATGAGCAACAACGATATTATAATTTATATTATATTTAATACTAAATATTTCCTTTAATTCTAATAATACTGATAACAAACACATTGAGTCAGGTCCACCAGATACTGCCAAAATTAATTTGTCATTATTATCTATTAATTTGTTATCAATTATAACATGTTCAACATTTTTTGTTATAACTTCACAAATATCTGTGTTTTTATTTATATTTTTCATGCTTCAGGTCCTCTATATAAATTAGCAAATTTAGTATATTGGCCTAACCATGCAAGTTCTACAGTTCCAGTAGATCCACTTCTGTTTTTTGCAAGTATTACCTCAGCAACATTTTTCTTTTCAGTATCTGGATTATAATAATCTTCTCTATGTAAAAACATTACAATATCAGCATCTTGCTCAATTGCCCCTGATTCACGAAGATCACTTAACATTGGTCTATGATCTGCTCTTGCTTCACTTGCACGACTTAACTGTGATAAAGCTATAACAGGTACTGACAATTCTTTTGCAAGTATTTTTAAAGATCTACTTATTTCAGATATTTCTTGTTGTCTTGACGGACTTTTGGTTTTTGATTCCATAAGTTGTAAATAGTCAATTATAATTAAACCTATATTTTTTTCTAATTTTGCTTTTCTACATTTTGCACGAAGCTCAGCAGAACTAAGGCCTGGCGTATCATCAATATATAAAGGAATTTCTGATACTCTACCACTAGCTTGACCGAGTTTTAACCAATCTTCTGAGCTTAAATCAGCATTTTTTAATTTCATGCTATCGATTTCTGCTTCAGAAGCAATTATTCTTTTTGCCATTTGATCTGCTGACATTTCTAAGCTAAATACCATAGTTGGTATTTTCATATGCATAGCAACATATGTTGCTATATTAAGTACAAAAGCAGATTTTCCCATAGCAGGTCTTGCAGCAACAATAAGTAAATCAGATGGGTTTAGACCAGATGTCTTCATATCTAAATCTATAAATCCACTTTCTATACCAGATATTTTCTTTTTATTTTGATACATGCTTTCAAGTTCATCAAACACCGTTACAAGAACTTGCTTAATACTTGAATAACCTCTAGTATTTCTATCTTGTAATACATCAAAAACCCTTTTTTCTGTTTGTTCTATAATTGTATCTACTTCTTCTGTCTGAGAATATCCAACTTTTAATATATCATTAGCAACTTTTATTAATTTTCTAATTACCGATTTTTCTTCAACAATCTTAACATAGCTTTCAATATTTGACGTATTCGGAACATTATCAATAAGCGTAGCCAAATAAGCAATATTACCAATTTTTTCAAGACTACCTCTAAGTTTTAATTGTTCAGTAGTTGTGATTACATCTATATGTTTACCAATACTGTATAATTCAAGCATTGCTGTAAAAATTTCTTTATTATCTTCTCTATAAAAATCATCAGGTTTTAATACCTCTACTGCAGCACTAATTGCATCTTTATCTACTAACATTGATCCAAGTATTGCTTGTTCTGCTATTGTATCATTTGGTTGAACCTTATTAACAATTTCATTTTCCATTTATTACACCTACATTCCGACTACTACTACTTTTAATTTTGCAATTACTCCTTCGTATAATTTTATATCTGCTACATATGAACCTATTTGTTTTATTGGATATTTAATAGATATTTTCTTTTTATTAACTTCAATTTTAAATTTATTTAAAACTTCATCAGCAATCTCTTTTTCCGTAACACTTCCAAAAAGTCTACCGCCTTCTCCAATTTTATGTCTAAACTCAATATGATCCTTTTCAATAATATCTTTTTGCTTATTTGCTTCTTGAAGCTCAGTATCTTTTTTAAACTTTATAGCTTCACCTTTTGTCTTTGCTTCACCAATGGACTTATTATCAGCCATAGTCGCAAGTTTTTTAGGAAGTAAATAATTTCTTGCATAGCCTTCACTTACTTCTACTACTTGAAGCTTTTTTCCTATTCCTTTTACATCTTGATTTAATACAACCTTCAAAATAGTTCCCCCTTTATTTTATAATTTATTCTTTTCCATAATATTCATCAATACTTTGTAGTAATCTTTTCTTAGCTTCCTCTATTGTTATTCCTGCTATCTGTGCTCCAGCAAAAGTCAAGTGACCTCCACCACCAATTGATTCCATTATTGATTGAACATTAATATCACCCATTGATCTTCCAGATATCATTACGACATCATCAACTTTACAAAGTACGAATGAAGCTAAAATACCAGAAATTGAAAGTAGTTCATCCGCTGCTTGGGCGGCAATTATTGGCATATCTTCATAATTTTCTTCACAAGAAGATATTGCTATTTGACCTCTAATTATCTCTGCATTTTTCACAATTTCCACCTTTGCAACATATGTTTCAAAGTCATTTTGAAATAATTGTTTTACTTCCGTTAAATCTATACCGTACCTTTTTAAATATGCAGCAACTTCGAAAGTTCTAACACCTGTTTTAAATATAAAATTCTTAGTATCAACTACAATTCCTGCATAAAGACTTTCTGCTTCGCTTGCTGTAAGCTTTATATCGTCTAAATACATAAGCAATTCTGTAACTAATTCTGATGTAGAAGAAGCATAGATTTCATGATAAGTTAATAATGCATTATCAATGAATTCTGGTCCTCTTCTGTGATGATCTACTATTACAACTTTTTCAAAATTATCTAATAAATCTGGATAAGGTAAATATGATTTTTTATGTGTATCAACAACTATGAGCAATGAATTAGTAAAATCATGCTTTTTAAAGTCATCTTTTTGTATAAAAGCTGTTTTATATTCTTCACTTTCACTAAGCTTATTCATTACACCTTTTGTACTGCTATTGCATTTTGTGTCAACTATTATATATGCATCTTTTTTCATTGATTTAGCAATTTTATATAGTCCAACTGAAGCGCCTATACAGTCAATATCTGTATTTTTATGTCCCATTATATATACTTTATCAGATTTTTTTATAATTTCTTTTAATGCTTGAGCTATTGTCCTTGCTCTAACTCTACTTGTTTTTTCAATTCCTATATTAGAACCGCCATAGAAATCAAATTTTTTATCTTTTTTTATTACTACTTGATCTCCACCTCTGCCAAGTGCTATATCAAGTGCGGAAGAACTTGCAATATAACGATCGTCTAAAGAATTTTCTGAGTATGAAAATCCAATTGAAACAGTAACAGGTAATTTGGTTATATCAGTTACTTTTCTAATTCTTTCTAATACTTGAAAAGAATTAGCTTCCATTTGTGATATAAATTGTTTTTCAACAAAAATTACATATTTATCTTTTTCAATCTTGTTTATTACCCCTTTATATTCGCCTATCCAATTCTTTAATTCTTTTCCAATTTTGGATGCAATTTCTGCTTTTGTAACTTCGTCTAGTCCTTGCATAGTTTCTTCATAATTATCAACAAAAATTATTCCAACTGCAACTTTAGTATTATCTAATAAATCTTTTAACATTTTTTCTTCTGATCTATTTATATATGTAACTAACATACAATCAAATCCAGAAAATCTAATATTATTTCCTATTACTGAATATACTTCGCCATTTCCTATATCCTCTGTTACACTTAGTGAGTTATTTTGTTTTTTTTGTTTTTCAAGCTTTATGCTAGTATCATACATAAACTCTTGTGGAATTACATGTTTACATGAAATATTTTGCCATATAATTTGATTAGAAGAATTTATCATGGCCATAGGAATATCTAGCAAATTAAGGCTATCTTTTAATACCATATCAACACTTGTTGATAGTTCCTCAATTCTATATTTTCTATTTTTTATTTCTCTTATACAAAGATAAATGCAAAGAAGCGAAAGAAATAGTATAATTGCCAAATCAATAAATAGTGTATCTGGTTTTATAATTAAAAAAATGGCAGCAAAAACTATAATTAAAATTAAGTAAGTAATTCTAACGGAAAATACGCTAAAATCGAACCATTTATTCTCTTTAATTTTTCTCATCATATTTTTTATTTTCTCTCCCTTTATAATATATATATTGTACTCTTTTTAGGACTTTTTGTCAAGTAATACATTGATTTTGACGAATAAATAGGCAGTAATGACTGCCTATTTATGTATAATTAAAAAACTATGTAAAACAGATAAAAAGAAAGTAACAATATAAAAATACCAAATATTGCATTTAAATATTCGATAATTTTATTGTATTTTTCAATATAACTTACTTTATTTATTATATCTCCAAATATTCCAATTAAAAATATTATTGCGCAATATCCTAAAGAATATATTAACATAAGAGTTATTCCGAATACTATATTACCCTCTTTAGCTATGAACGTTAATATTGCTATAAGCACCGGTGTACTGCATGGTGAAGCAAATATTCCTCCAAGAATGCCAAGCAAGAAAGCACTAAATGGATTTTTTCTAAGAATTGGAATCTTACAATATTTTTTTATATTTATAATTTTAAAAGATTGTAATGATACTATTAATAATATTATTGCAAGCAATAAATACCAAAACTTTCCCCATATTCTAAAGCTATACCCAATTAATGAAGAAATAACACCTAGAGCAGAAAATGTTATTATTATACCTAATGAAAAACACAAAGCAAGTATAAGATTATTATTTTTCTTTGATAAATCATTTTTTTTATCATTTAAATTTAAGTAACCAATTATTAGTGGAAATGTACTCAGAGTACATGGACTAAATGACGATATAATACCACCTAAAAGAGTTACTAACATTGCTATTATCATATTGTTTGAAATAATATTTGAAAAATTATTAAACAACTCACTCATCGATTTATTACACTATCTATAAATGAATAAAAATCATCTTTAGACATTACTCCAATTTCTCTTCTAATAACAGTTCCATTACTATCTACAATTATAAACGTTGGAACTACATTAATAACATATTTATTTGAAAGATCAACTTTCTCAGTAACATCAGCATACTCAAAGTCGAGTTTTTCCAAATAGTCTTTAGTAGCTTGTTGATATATTGGTTCCATAATTTTACAGGCATCACAATTTTCTAGTCCAAAGCAATACAATTTATATTCATGATTTCTTTGAGTTGAAATTTGATTATTAGTGCCTCCTGTTCTTTCAAGTTCTTTATTATTATTTATTTTTTTGTAAATAAATATTGAAATAATTATTAATAAAATTACAAATAATATAATTAATTTTCTATGTTTTTTTATAAAATTCATTTTAATACCTCACTATACATTATATACATTAATTAAAATAAAATCAATAATCAAATTAATTACATTTAAAAACATTATATGAAAAAAAGTTTCGAATATAAAACTTAGATAAAAAAACACCTCACATTCATTAAGATTCCCTTAATAAATATAAAGTATTTATATGAGCCTTTATACCTTGATTACAGATTTGTCTTCCAATCTTAGTTTATCTGCAATCATGGCAATGAATTCTGAATTTGTAGGTTTTCCCTTATTAGAATTAACAGTATAACCGAAGATTTTGTCATGCATTTCTATTTGTCCTCTATTCCAAGCAACTTCAATAGCATGTCTTATTGCTCTTTCAACTCTAGAAGGAGTTGTAGAAAATTTTGTAGCAAGACTTGGATATAATGTTTTTGTTATAGCATTTATTATATCTTCATTTGCAACTGCAAGCATTATTGCTTCTCTTATATACTGATAACCTTTAATATGCGCTGGCACTCCTACATCATGAATTATGTTGGTAACTCTTACTTCAATTGGTGTACTTGAACCTGTACTACTATTAATTGTAGATTTTGTATAATATGTAGCTTTGTTGTTAGTTTCATATACTACTTCTGTATCTATAAGATCTCTTAATCTCTCAACTAGTGTTGGCATATCAAAAGGTTTTACTACATAGTAAGTTGCACCTAAAGATATTGCCTTTTGTGTAATTCTTTCTTGTCCAATTGCAGACATAACAATTATAACTGGTTTTTTTAGATCGGTTTCTTTTACCATGTCTTCTAATACTGATAAACCATCTTTTTCAGGCATTATTATATCTAGTAATAGGATATCTGGATTTTCCCTTCTTATAGTGTTGACTGCATCTTTACCATCAAAAGCAGTTGAAACTACTTCCATATCATTTTGTGAATCAATATACATTGATAATAGTTTTACAAACTCTTTATTGTCATCAACAATCATGATTTTTGTTTTAATACTCATATAGATTTCCTCCAATATTTTTTAATTTCACTTAATAGCGTAAGACAATTATATATAATTTTTTTAAAAAAATCAAGTAAATATGTATAATTTTAACCATCGAGTTTTGTCGAAATTGGCTATTTTTCAAGTTTTTTCTATTTTTTTCATTAATTCCTTTTTTTACCAGTATTTTTTTTTTGTAATGACACAAATTATTAGTGTAAAACAAATTCAAATATAAATTCATTGTTTTACTAGTTTATATATATTGGAGGTGAATATATTATGGCAAACTCTAACAGCAAAATGTCAAACAAACAAGCTAAAGCAGCTTTAGACAAATTCAAATATGAAGTTGCTAACGAAATCGGTGTTAACTTAAAACAAGGTTACAATGGTGACTTAACTTCAAGAGAAGCTGGTTCTATAGGTGGAGAAATGGTTAAAAAATTAGTAGCTCAAGCTGCTAACCAAATGCAATCTCAAAACTAATTAGAATAATAAGTAATTAATTGAATTTATTTAGTTTAAAAGATTAGAGATATTTTATCATCTCTAATCTTTTTTATTTTATAGCAATTGACAAAGTTTACATAATGTGATATAATGTTACAAAATTATTTTTTGAGGTGAAAACCATGTATGTAGAAAATTACGAAAGTAGAATAAAATCAGTTTTTATAGAGTGTATAACTAAATTAATAGATTATATGGATAGATTTAAACAAGGAAATATGGATTCTAAAACATTTAGATTACAAGTTTTAATACTTGCTTCAAAATATTTATCTGAATATGAAGAAAGTAAATTAAATCTTGTAGACTCATATTTATCAACATCCTTAATAGAATTTAATGAAACAATGATAAAATGTGAAACACTTATACCCGATTTTTTAAAATATGGGAAAGCTAATATTGATATATTAAGTAACGAAGTAGAACGCTGTATAAGCAGTTTTTATTATTCAGTTGGTGGATACTTAGATACAGAAGAAAAATAGCAAATTCAGCCTAATATGGACTGTATTTGCTATTTATTTTTTATAATTAAAATAAATTTATATTATATTTTTAGTATTTCCTTTTAAAAAATCTAAAATAAAATCTATGCTATTTATATAATCATTTTCTATTTGCTCTTTAGTAAATAATTTATATTCGGTCTCATGAGTAGTTATTTCATTATTTTTACTAAATTTAATATTTAAATATTCAATTATTTTGCATATATCACTTTCATTAAATGAGATTTCTTCAATTAGTTTAATATTTTTCATTATGCTATTTTCAAATACAGGTAATTCACATTTTTTTGTTTCTAATATAGATTCTTCAAAAACACTAAAATCTTTTTGTTTAATATATGTTCGCTCTCTTCTATCACAATTAATATTTGTATTATTATTTAGCTTTAATCCAACACATTCACCATTAATATCCCTTATTGTATATCTAGCATATGCAGTTTTATTCCAGAAATAGTCTGTTAATAAATGAGTTAAATATCCTAGAACTATTGGATTTAACAAATAATCGTTATATTTACTTAGAAATTTATTAATATTAGGTAAAACTTCTTTACCCCCGTCTATCAATTCAATCTCCGAGAAATGTGAAATGTTATATGGTACAAATACTGAAAAGTCTTTCACTACATGTCTTTCAGCATCAGGAATCATATTTCCTATAAAAAAATTATTCTTATCTATGTTTATTTTTTTACATATTTCATTAGCTGTTGCTAAGTGAATTACCCATGATGGCATAATAAATTCTCCTTACATATATATTTAGAATCTATTATAATAGTTTTTAAATATATGTTCTAATATAAAATATATTTTATCATAAATTAATAGTTAAAACAAGAATAAAAAAATAACACTAGTAAAGTGTTATTTTTTATATCTTTATATACTATTTTAGTCTAAAAAACCTGTATAATGTCTGCTAACCATTTGTGTTTCAAGATTCTTTAATATTTCAAGTGCAACACTTACTAATATTAAAACCGAAGTTCCACCAAAAGTTATTGAAATTGGCATTAAACTTTGAATTAGAATTGGGAATATTGCTACAAGCGCTAAGAATATAGCACCAACTGCAGTAATATATTTTAATACTGTAGATATATAATCTGAAGTATTTTTACCTGCTCTAATTCCAGGAATAAATCCACCATTTTTCTTTAATTGATTTGATATTTCAACTGCATTAACAATAAACAATGTATATACAAAAGTAAATGCAACTATCAATAACATATATATTATTGAGTGTACTAATAAATAGTACCAAGCACTTCCCTGACTTACAGAGAAAACACTATTTAAAATATGCCAAAATCCTGTTGGATTACCTTTTGTAAATAAATTAATTATTGTTGATGGAAACATCATAAATGACATAGCAAATATTATTGGCATAACACCAGCCATAGCAACTTTTATTGGAATATGAGTGTTTTGTCCACCATACATTTTTCTTCCAACTACACGTTTTGCATAGTTTACAGGGATTTTCCTTTCAGCTTGTTGTACAAATACGACAGCAGCTATAACTACGACAACAGCTACTACTAATAATAAACTTATTAATAGGTTTGTTATTCCACCTTTAGCATAGTTAAATATTGATACAAATCCTGATGGCATTCCAGCGACGATACCAGCGAAAACTATTATTGATATACCATTACCAACACCATTTTCTGTGATCTTGTCACCAAGCCATGTAAGAAGTGCAGTTCCAGCAACTAAAGATCCTATAAATAATATAGCACCAAGTAATGCTCCTGCTCCATATGTTAAATCAACAAGTAAATATTGTTTGTATGTTAAATATAGTCCAAGACCTTCTATAAGTGCAAATGCAAGTGTAAGATATTTTGTATATTTATTTAAAGTTTTCTTACCTTCTTCGCCTTCTTTAGCAAGTCTTTCTAAACTAGGTATAACTACTTGTAATAAATTAAGTACGATTGAAGCTGTAATGTATGGCCCAATTGTCATAGAAAATATTGAAAGTCTTCCAAATGCTCCACCAGATACTAGATTTATCATCTGAGTAAATCCGTTTGCAGCACTTCCCAACTGATCCATTATAGTTACTTTATCAATTCCTGGTATAGTTATAAACGTACCTAATCTATAAAGTAGTATTATGATTATTGTAAAAAATACTTTCTTACGAACATCCTTAACTGAAAAGATACTTTTTATGGTTTGTAGCATACTACTTCACCTCTATCTTTCCACCTACTGCTAGTATTTTTTCCTCAGCTGATTTTGAAAATTTAGTAGCTACTACAGTTAATTTTTTAGTTAATTCTCCATTACCTAATACCTTAACTCCATCTAATTTCTTAGATATTATTCCTTCTTTAAGAAGTAATTCTACGTTTACAACTGTATCGTTTTCAAACATTTCTAAATCACTAAGATTTATTATTGCATATTCAGTTGCAAAGTGATTTATAAATCCACGTTTTGGAATTCTTCTATATAAAGGTGTTTGTCCACCTTCAAATCCTCTTCTAATACTTCCACCTGTTCTTGCTTTTTGTCCTTTATGTCCTTTACCAGCTGTTTTACCTGTTCCACTTGAAGTTCCTCTACCAAGTCTTTTTCTTTCAGTAGTAGAACCATAAGCTGGACCTAAATCATGCATTTTCATGTACAAGTTCCTCCTCTCTTAAATATTTTAAGTCAAAACTATTTTAATAGTTCAGATACTGTTTTACCTCTAAGTTTTGCAACTTCTTCTGGTGTTCTCATAGCTTTTAAAGCTTTAACTGTCGCATAAACAACGTTTCTGCTATTACGAGAACCTAATGTCTTAGCTGTTACATTTTTAACTCCTGCAAGTTCTAATACTGGTCTAACTGCTCCACCAGCAATTACTCCTGTACCTTCTTCAGCAGGTTTTAATATTATCTTAGATGCTCCAAAGTTAGTTTCGTATTCATGAGGTAATGTACCATTTACTAATGAAACTTCAACTAAGTTCTTTTTAGCTTCATCAGTTGCTTTTTTGATAGCTTCTGGCACTTCTGCAGATTTACCTGTACCAACACCAATATGTCCTGCTCCATCACCTACAACAACTAGTACGCTAAATCTAAAAGTTCTACCACCTTTAACAACCTTAGCTACTCTGCTTACATTAACAACTTTTTCTTTTAATTCTTGTTTTGTATCAGTCATTTTTGGCTTCTCCTTTTCTTTTAAAATTCTAATCCAGCTTCTCTTGCTGCATTAGCTAGTGCCTCTACTTTTCCATGGTATAAATAACCATTTCTATCGAACACTACTGATTTTATATCTTTTTCAATTGCACGTTTTGCAATTAATGTTCCAACTTCTTTAGCAGCTTCAATATTTGAAGCTTTTGTGCTAACTTCTTTATCTAAAGTTGAGGCACTAACTAAAGTTACTTGAGAATCATCATCAATTAACTGTGCAGTTATATTTTTTAAACTTCTAGATACGCAAAGTCTTGGTCTTAAAGCTGTTCCTTTTACAGTAGCTCTAACTCTTCTTTGTCTAACTTCTCTTGACTCTGCTCTGCTTTTCTTGTTTATCATTTAAAGTTCCCCTCCTTTTACTTAGGATTATTTCTTACCGCCGGTTTTTCCTTCTTTTCTTCTTATTCTTTCACCAGCATATTTAATTCCTTTACCCTTGTATGGTTCAGGTAATTTATATTCTCTTATATTTGCAGCTATTTGTCCTACTAATTGTTTGTTTATTCCTTTAACAATTATAGAGTTTTGCGCTGGAACATCTATAGTTATTCCTTCTGGTTCTTCAACTTCTACTGGATGTGAATAACCTAAAGTAAGAACTAGTTTATTACCTTGCTTAGCAGCCTTGTAACCAACACCATTTATTTCTAAAACTTTTTGAAATCCTTCAGTTACACCAATAACCATGTTGTTTATTAGAGTTCTTGTTAAACCATGTAGATTGCCATTTTTTTCATTAGCTACGCTAACTAATATTTTGCCATCTTCTAGTTTAATATCAACTGCACTTAAGAAAGTATCAGTTAAACTACCCTTTGGTCCTTTTACAGTTACTGTAGATTTGTTAATATTAACTTCTACACCTTGTGGTACAACTATAGGGTTTTTACCTATTCTTGACATTTGAGTATTTCCTCCTTTTTATTAAATATAATTTCATATATTATGGCTTACCAAATATATGCCATTACTTCTCCAGCTACGTTTTGTTTTCTTGCTTCTTTATCAGTAACTATACCTTTAGAAGTAGAAATTATAGCTATTCCAAGACCATTAAGTACTCTTGGTAGTTCTTCAACGTTTGCATATATTCTAAGACCAGGTTTACTAATTCTCTTAAGTCCTTGTAAAACTCTTGTCTTATTATCATATTTTAAAGTTAATCTTATTGTTTTATGATTTCCATCTTCTATAACGTCCATAGATTCCACAAAACCTTCAGAAACTAAAATATCAGCTATTGATTTTTTTGTCTTAGAATAAGGAACATCAACTGTTGAATGTCTAGCAGTATTTGCATTTCTTATTCTAGTTAACATATCTGCAATTGGATCTGTTGTTATCATTGCTTTTTTACCTCCTTTTTACCAGCTTGCTTTTTTAACTCCTGGTATTTGTCCTTTATATGCTAAATCTCTAAAGCATAGACGGCATATTCCAAATTTTCTCATATAAGAATGTGGTCTTCCACATATTTTACATCTATTGTAGTATCTTGTGCTAAATTTAGGTTCTCTTTTTTGTTTAGCAATCATAGATTTTTTTGCCATGATTATTTATCCCCCTTTTCAGCGAATGGTAAACCTAACATTGAAAGTAATGCTTTAGCTTCTTCATTAGTCTTTGCTGTTGTAACAAAGATAATGTCCATTCCTCTTGCTTTGTCTACTTTATCATATTCAATTTCTGGGAAAATTAATTGTTCTTTAACTCCCATTGAATAATTTCCTCTTCCATCGAAAGATTTAGGGTTAACACCTTTAAAATCTCTTACACGTGGAAGTGCTACATTAAATAATTTAGTAGCAAAATCATACATTTTTTCTGATCTTAAAGTTACTTTACAACCAAGGTTCATTCCTTCTCTTACTTTAAAAGCAGCAATTGATTTTTTTGCTTTAGTAACTATTGGTTTTTGACCAGTTATTAATGTTAAATCAGCCATTGCTATATCTAAAGCTTTAGAATTTGTGCTTACGTCAGAAACTCCCATATTGATAACTATTTTTTCTAATCTTGGTGCTTGCATTACTGATGTATATCCGAACTTTTTCATTAATTCAGGTAATACTTCAGCATTATATTTTTCTTTAAGGTTCATCTATTTCCCCTCCTTACTTTGTTTCATTACATTTCTTACAGAATCTAGTTTTTGTTCCATCTTCTGCAACTTTTGTTCCAAGTCTTACACCTTTTCCACAAGTTTCGCAATAGAAACTTACTTTACAAGCTGCAATAGGACATTCTCTTTTTATTATTCCTGATTCTTGGCCTTGTTTTTTAGCTTTTACATGTTTTGTTCTTATATTAATTCCTTTTACTATAATTTTAGCATCTTTTTTAGATACAGCTATTATTTCACCTTTTTTTCCCTTTTCAGAGCCAGAATTAATTATAACCATGTCGCCTTTTCTTAATTTCATTTTTGCTATCATTTTCTTTCACCCCCGAAAATTAAAGAACTTCTGGTGCTAGAGATATTATTTTCATATAACCATCTCTAAGTTCTCTTGCAACAGGTCCAAATATACGGCTACCCTTTGGAGTGCCATCGTCTTTGATTATTACTGCTGCATTCTCATCAAATCTTATATATGATCCATCATCACGTCTTAGTCCTCTGCTTGATCTTACTATAACTGCTTTTACTACATCACCTTTTTTAGCAGTTCCATTTGGAGCGGCTTTCTTTACAGAAGCTACTATTACGTCTCCAATATTTCCCCATTTTCTATGATGTCCACCAAGCACTCTTATACACATTAATTCTTTTGCACCTGTGTTATCAGCAACTTTTAGCAATGTTTGTTGTTGTATCATGGATTAGTCCTCCCTTCAAATATATTTATTTTAAATTATTTAACTTTTTCCACAATTCTTACTAGTCTATATCTTTTATCTTTACTTAGTGGTCTAGTTTCCATTATTTCTACTTTATCTCCGATTTCGCATTCATTATTTTCATCATGTGCTTTTACTTTTAAAGTTCTGTTTATAATCTTTCCATAAAGTGGATCTTTAACTTTAGTATCAATCTTTACAACTATAGTTTTATCCATTTTATTGCTTGCAACTATACCAACTTTAACTTTTCTTAAATTTCTTTCCACGGTCATTTCCTCCTTTACCACTAAACTCTATTTTTCTTAGTTATAACAGTATTTATTCTAGCTATATTCTTTTTAACTAAAGTGATTTTTTTAGGGTTGTCAAGGCCGTTTAAAGCTTGTTGAAATCTTAGTTTGAAAAGTTCATTTTTTGTTGCTTTTAATTCTTTTTGAAGGTCTTCAGAAGACATTGCTTCGTATTCTTTTACTTTATTAGATTTCATCTTGGCTCACTCCCCCTTCTACAGTTTCTATTTCAGATTTTTTTACTATTTTACATTTTATTGGAAGTTTATGCATAGCCTTTATTAAAGCTTCTTTACTTGTAGCTTCATTAAGTCCAGCTATTTCAAATAATATTCTTCCTGGTTTTATTACAGCTACGAAATACTCTGGGTTACCTTTACCAGATCCCATACGAGTTTCAGCTGGTTTTTTAGTTATAGGCTTATCAGGGAATATTTTAATCCATGTTTTACCTACTTTTTTTGTATATCTTGAAAGAGTTATTCTAACAGATTCAATTTGATTCGCTGTTATCCAAGCAGCTTCTTGTGCTTGTATTCCATATTCTCCATCTGTAACTTCTGTTCCACGAGTTGCATTACCCTTAATTCTACCTTTTTGTACTTTTCTATATTTTGTTCTTTTTGGTGACAACATTTTTAGTTACCTCCTTTTGCTTCTTTTTTTGCAGGAAGGATTTCACCTTTATATATCCAAACTTTTACACCAATTATTCCATATGTAGTTTTTGCTTCTGCAAAACCGTAATCGATATCAGCTCTTAAAGTTTGTAGAGGAATAGTTCCTTCACTATAATGCTCAGTTCTTGCAATTTCTGCTCCACCTAAACGTCCTGATACAGCAGTTTTAATACCTAAAGCTCCTGCTTTCATAGTTTTTTGCATTGAAGACTTCATTGCTTTTCTGAAAGAAATTCTTCTTTCTAATTGTGCTGCTATGTTTTCAGCAACTAATTGTGCTGCTAAATCAATTTCTTTAACTTCAACTATATTTAAAGAAATTTCTTTTTTTATTAACTTACCTAATTTTGCTCTTAATTCTTCAATTGCTGCTCCGCCTTTACCTATTATCATACCAGGCTTTGCAGTATAAATATCAACTTTAACCGAATTTCCTTTTCTAGAAATATCTAGTTTGTCAATACCAGCTGGTTTAAGTAAGTTTTTTAAATATTTACGAATTTCATAATCTTCAACAAGATTTTTAGAAAATTCTTGTTTATTTGCATACCAAGTTGATGACCAATCTTTAATTATGCCAACTCTAAGACCATGTGGATTAACTTTTTGACCCATTTTAAATTACCTCCTAATCCTTACGCTTCTTTTACTACAACTGTTATGTGACTTGTTCTTTTTCTTACTCTATGTGCTCTTCCTTGAGGTGCTGGTCTAATTCTTTTCATAGTAGAACCTTGATCTGCATATATTTCTGAAATAAATAATTTGCTTTCGTCCATATGGTTGTTGTTTACTGCATTTGCTATGGCTGATTTAACTAATTTTTCAACCAAAGAAGCTGCAGCTTTATTTGTATATTTTAATATTGCTACTGCTTCTTTTGCGTTTTTGCCTCTTACTGTATCAATAACAATTTTAACTTTTCTTGCACTAATTCTTGCATGACGTAATTGTGCTTTTGCTTCCATTTTAAAGCTCCTCCTTTTTTAAAGATTTATTTTACTTTACTCTTTTTATCTCCTGAGTGTCCTCTAAATAGTCTTGTAGGTGCAAATTCACCTAATTTATGTCCTACCATTTCTTCAGTTACATAAACTGGAACGTGTTTTCTACCATCGTGTACTGCTATTGTATGGCCAATCATTTGAGGATATATAGTTGAAGCTCTTGACCAAGTCTTTAAAGCTTCTTTTTTATCTTGCTCATTTAATTTTTCTATCTTAGCAAGTAATCTTTGATCAACATAAGGTCCTTTTTTAAGCGATCTTGACATTTTCTATCCCTCCATTACTTTCTTCTTTTAACGATATATTTATCTGTTCTGTGGTTCTTATTTCTTGTTCTGTATCCAAGAGCTGGTTTACCCCAAGGAGTACGTGGTCCTGAATGTCCAACTGGTGCTCTACCTTCACCACCACCATGTGGGTGATCGTTAGGGTTCATAACGCTACCTCTAACTGTTGGTCTTATACCCATATTTCTTGTTCTACCTGCTTTTCCAAGCTTAACATTTTCATGATCTAAGTTACCAACTTGACCTATACAAGCTTTACAATCAACAGATATAAGTCTCATTTCTCCTGATGGCATTCTTACATGTGCGTATTTACCTTCTTTAGCCATAAGTTGTGCAGACATACCAGCACTTCTTACAAGTTGTGCTCCTTTACCTTTGTGTAGTTCAATGTTAAATATCATTGTACCAACTGGTATAGAGCTTATTGGTAAACAGTTACCTGGTTTTATATCAGCTTTATCAGAAGATATAACTTTTGAACCTTCTGTAAGACCTACTGGCGCAATTATATATGCTCTTTCACCATCTACATATTCAATTAAAGCAATGTTAGCTGTTCTGTTTGGATCATATTCGATACCAATTACTGTAGCTTCCATATCTACTTTATTTCTCTTAAAATCAATTATTCTATATTTTCTTCTGCTTCCACCACCGTGATGTCTTACTGTTATTTTACCAGAAGCGTTTCTACCTGCAGTCTTTTTTAAAGGTGCAAGTAAAGATTTTTCTGGAGAAAATTTTGTAAGCTCTTCGTTTGCTAATGTTGTCATATTTCTAAGTGATGGAGTAACAGGTTTAAATGATTTTATTCCCATTTCTTAATACCTCCTAGTTACTACTTCCAAATGCTGAACTAATTTCTTCAATTTCAGTTTTGTATTTTCTATTTGATTTTGTTTCTTTTCCACCTTTAGCTAGATATTTTTCATCTGCTGGATTTGTATCAATAGATACTATAGCTTTTTTCCAAGCTTTTGTTAATCCTTGGTGTACTCCAACTCTTTTTTTCTTACCATCGTATCTTAAAGTGTTAACTTTTAATACTTTAACGTTAAAAAGTTCTTCAACTGCATTTTTAATTTCTACTTTTGTTGAATTTACATTAACTTCAAAAGTGTATTTTCCATTTGCAACTTGTGAATAGCTTCTTTCAGTCATTATAGGTTTTATTATAACGTCTTCTGCATGTTTCATTATGCGTACACCTCCTCAATCTTTTTAACTGAATCTTGAGTAATTACTAAACTGTCATATTTTAATAAATCAAATATATTCATTGTATTTACTAAAGTTGTTTTTACATTTTCAATGTTTCTAGCTGATGCTTGAACATTAAGATTTTTTTCATTAAGCATAACTAATGCTTTTGAAACTTTTAAGTTATTTAAAACATTTATCATATTTTTAGTTTTGATTTCATTTAATTCTAATTTGTCAACTACTAATAATTTTCCTTCTTGTAATTTAGAAGTTAAAACTGATTTTATAGCAAGTTGTCTCATTTTCTTAGGAATAGCATATTTATATGATCTTGGTTTTGGTCCAAGTGCTATACCACCCTTAATCCATTGTGGAGCTCTAATACTTCCTTGTCTAGCTCTACCTGTTCCTTTTTGTTTCCATGGTTTTCTTCCACCACCACGTACTTCAGCTCTTGTTTTAGTAGATTGAGTTCCTTGTCTTTGATTTGCTAAGTAATTTACTAATGCTGAGTGAACTACAACATCATTTACTTCTACTCCAAATACAGATTCAGCAAGTTCAACATCTCCTACTTTTTTCCCTTCCATATTTAAAACGTCTACTTTAAGCATTTCTTATTCCTCCTCCCTTAAAGATTATTTTACAGTTTTTCTAACTTTTACGATTGCACCTTTAGCACCAGGTATAGAACCTTTAACTAAAATTACATTCTTATCTGTGTCTACTTTTACAACATCAAGATTTAATATTGTTGATGTTTCATGACCCATATGACCTGGTAGATTTTTACCTTTAAATACTCTACCTGGAGTACTTGTAGATCCCATTGAACCTGGTCTTCTATGATACATAGAACCATGACCCATTGGTCCTCTATGTTGTCCATGTCTTTTAATTACGCCTTGGAATCCCTTACCTTTTGAAGTCCCTTGTACATCTACTCTGTCTTCTGAAGTAAAGTTTTCAACTGTTATTTTACTTCCAATTTCAAATTCATCAACATTTTCAACTCTGATTTCTCTTAAATATTTTTGTAATTCTACTCCTGCTTTTACAAACAAGCCTTTATGCGGTTTATTTGCATTTTTTTCTTTTATTTCTCCAAAACTTACAACAATAGCATTGTATCCATCTCTAGCAGCTGTTTTCTTAGAAACAATTGTTAAAGGTTTTATTTCTACTGCAGTAACTGGTATAGCAATACCTGTTTCAGAAAAAATTTGTGTCATTCCGACTTTTTTACCATAAACTTCGTTTACCATTTTTTGTTTTCCTCCCTTTATCTCGTTTTTGTGAAACTACATCTGTATTTCTACAGAAACAACACTAATAGCATAGGGTATGTCATTGCCTAAATTAGGTTAACTGCTAAAAGCCCTTATAGTTTTAATTATAATTTAACTTCGATTTCTACACCTGATGGCATATCTATTGCCATCAAAGCATCAACTGTTGCTTGGTTAGGTGCTATAACATCGATAACTCTTTTATGTGTTCTCATTTCGAATTGTTCTCTTGAATCTTTGTGTTTGTGTGGAGAACGTAAAATTGTTATAATTTCTTTTCTAGTTGGAAGAGGTATTGGACCTGATACTTCAGAACCAGTTTTTCTAGCCACTTCAACTATCTTAGATGCTGCTTGTTCTAGCATTACGTGATCATAAGCTTTAAGTCTTATTCTCATTTTTTTTGTTTGTTCTTTTGACATATGTAAAACACTCCTTTTCTATAATTCGTTGGCGAAACAAGTTTTACACTACCCCGTGTGTTTCATATTTTACACATATAAAAACCAAATCCTAACTACTTAAAACTTGGCAAATACACGTTAATCAATACTTGCCGCCTGATTTTAAATCAGACATGCTCCATGAAAGTTCCCTACTTCTTTGAGTAGCCACATTTCACTTCAACGCAAATCAACATAGATATTATAACTTATTTATGTTAAAAAAGCAAGTGCTTTTTCTAATTTTTTCAATATTTTAATGAATTTATCACATAATATTTTATATACGATTATAATTGACATATTTTTTAATATTTAAATTGACTAATTTTGTTTTTTACTCTATAATTTTATTATAATAATATTTAAATTTTTACAAAAGAAAAGGAGATGACATGACATTTATTAATATTTTAATAGGGTTTGTAATGTTAATACTAGGTTCAAACCTTTTAGTTGAAGGTAGTGTAAACATATCTAAAAAGTTAAAAATATCAACAATGATGATTTCCATGACTATTATATCAATTGGGACGAGCATGCCCGAACTTTCTATAGCTATAATTTCTTCAATTGATGGAAACCAAATTACACTATCAAATAATATAGGAAGTAATATTTCAACAATTGCTATAAGCTTAGGTATATCAGCTTTACTATATACAATATATGCAAAGAAAAGTATTGAAAAAGAAATAATTTTCATGATTCTAGTTCAACTATTGCTTTTAGGTCTTTTAATTATTGGTGGTTCTTTAAATAGACTAGATGGTGTTATTCTTTTACTAGTGTTCATAGGTTATATGATACATATGAGAAAAAGTGCAAAAAAAATAGTAAAAGAAAAAAACGAGGTAGATCTTATAAATGAAGAACAAAAATATATAGAGGATGCTAATAATGTAATAAGAAATAGTGTTATAACATCCATTTTATTTATTATAATAGGGTTATTGTTTGTTGTATATGGAGGAAACTTTGTTGTAAATTCAGCAGTAGAAATAGCAAATTATTTTAATCTTTCAGAAGCGTTTATAGGTGTAACTATAGTAGCATTAGGTACAACCTTACCAGAGTTAAGTACAGCTATTGTAGCTGCAAGAAAAAAAGAATATGATATAATTCTTGGAAATGTAGTAGGAAGCGGTGTTAGTAATTTTGCACTTATTGTAGGTCTTGCATCATTTATTCACCCTATTCATTACACTAATACCTTGCTTTTTCAGCTAGGTTCTTTGCTTGCAATTGATTTACTATTTTATAAATTTATAGCCGATAAGAAGATAAGTAAGACAGATGGTCTATTTTTAATATTATCGTATTTACTTTTTGCAATTGTATCATTGCTTTTTCAATATATATAATGAAATATAATTTTAACGTTTCAATTTTTTAGGTTGAAACGTTATTTTGTTATTTTATGTAGAAAAGTTTCGTTATAATATATAATAAGATATAAAGTATTGATATTTTATTATATATTAAGTATAATTATTATGTACGGAGGAGATTTATGAAATTATTAAAAAAATTATTAGTGACTATAATCTTAGTAGTTTTGATTATATCATCTATAGTTATCTACAGAGGTCATAAATTATATACTGAAGCTGTTGATAAAGTTAGTATAGATAAAAAAATTGAAGAAATAAAAGCTAGAAAAAATTATACTGAATCTTCAAAAATACCACAAGATTTTAAAAATGCAATAATTGCAATAGAAGATCATAGATTTTACAACCACGGAGCTATTGATATTATATCTATTGGAAGATCTGTTGTTACAAATATAAAAAATATGGATTTAGTAGAAGGTGGAAGTACGATAACTCAACAATTAGCAAAAAATATGTATTTTTCTCAAGAAAAAAAGTTTGAAAGAAAAATTGCTGAATTATTTGTGGCATTTGATCTACAAAAAGAATTATCAAAGGATGATATATTAGAATTATATTTAAATATAATATACTTTGGGGATGGATATACAGGAATTGGTAATGCTTCATTAGGATATTTTAATAAAAAACCAAATGAACTTACTTTATCAGAAGTCACTTTGCTTGCTGGATTGCCTAATGCACCAAGTGCATATGCATTAAGCTCTAATTCAACACTTGCAAAAGAAAGGCAGAACATGGTAATAGATGCAATGTATACTTATAAATATATTGATGAAACTACATTTAATAGCTTAAAGAAAAAGTAAACAAGTAATACCCTTAATTAGTTCGATAATTAAGGGTATTACTTATTTTCTTATTTTATTTCCAAAAATTCTTTTTTTACTTCACTAATATTTCCACAAGTTAATTTGCCTTCAGGGCAATATCCCTTTACAAAACAACTAGGTCCAAATCTTCTAAAAATGTTTGGATATATTTCTCTTAGTTTATATATTAATTCTTTATAATATGATTGCATCTTCCACTGAGCTCTTCTACATGTTCTTAAATTGCAGATGTGAAATAATGTTCTCGCATTCATTGTTGTTATAACATCTACATTTTTTGCATGTAAAAATAGATAAGCTAAATCTTCATCATATACGCCTATTTGTTTAAATTTGTTATAAAGCTCACTAGCCTCATCATAGAACTTTTCTATCAATTCAACATATTCTTCACCTTTTTCAACTATTGAAGGTGGATAAGAATATCTGTTAGTACTAGCAATTTCAGTAAAAGATGGTATATTTATTTCTTGAATTCTATGCCTTACTTGATGTTTTAAAAGTATAAGTGGAATATCATTAATTCTAAAAGTAATATTTACTTGTTCTAATTCTCTCTTTCTTTTATCTTCAAATACAATATCTAATATTTTATTCTTTAATTCCGTATCCTTTTCTATAAGCTCTTCAGCATATTTTGTATCAAACTGCTTATTTTTTATAATTGCTGCCATAGTAATAACTTTTTCAGGATTTTGAGTTATACTTAAGATTTCTACTAAATCTTTTTTATTGCTATTTTGATTTGGATTAAATGAAGGCTTTCCAAGAAGTTCATTTAATTTTTCTTCTTTTGTTTCACTTCCTTTTTCTATATTATTAAGATTTTCAATTACAACTGGTGCAATTTCAGTTAATTGTTCCTTTAATAAATTTCCAATTTCAACAATCTCAGGATAATTTATTCCCCTACCATTTAACATTGCCCATATTAGATGTATTAATTCTCTTGTGTTCATAGAACAGTATATATTAGTTTTAAGGCTGTATGGTAAAACAAATCTAGCATCTTCAACCTTAATACCATCATCAGCTAATTTCTTATATAACTCAAATGATTTTGATACAAAAGCCATATATTCTGAGTTGATTTGATTTTTTACATTTTCAGAAACTTCGCTATAATATCTAAAATCGGGTTCATAACATCCTGCTTTTCTAAAATCAACATATCTACCAGATTTTATTGTATAAGCTGATAACCTATGTTCAATAAGGAATTGTTCGAAAAATAGAGAAACATTTTCAAACATTATATTGAAATATCCATGTTCTAAAACTGTAACATGTCCTAATTTTACTATTCTTGATAAAGTTTTTCTTGCATCTTCTATATCATTTAAACTCTCATATACTTCTGTACAAGTTCCTTCTGTTGTAGACATTTTTGCTGCAGCTGCACAAACTTTTTCAACATCTTTTGTATAATTATATATTTTTATTTTCATCTTTTCTGTTGACATATATACTCCCCTTTTCTACTGGGTTAATTATACTAAATGTGTATTTATTTTTCAATATATAATTGCAGAATTTGTCAAAAAATATTATTTTAATATTAAATGATTGAATAATATTGTTTTTAATATGATAATATAGGCATTTTAATAATTATTTCCTTAAAAGTATTGATTTTTTAAAAGTTTTATGTTAAAATGTTTTAGTAATATCAAATTGTGTCATTAAGGAGGTGCTTTTATGCCAAATATTAAATCAGCAAAAAAAAGAGTTAAAGTAATCGAAACTAAAACTGCTCAAAATAAAACAACTAAAAAATTATATAAAGAAGCTGTTAAAGCTTTTGAAAATGCAGTAAAAAGTAACAGTGAAAACGTAACTGAACTATATACAGAAGCTGTTAGCTTAGTTGATAAAGCATGGTCAAAAGGTGTTCTTGCAAAAAACACTGCTGCTAGAAAAAAAGCTAATCTTGCAAAATTATTAAGTAAATAATATAAGAGTGACTGATTAAATCAGCACTCTTTTTTTATACAAAAAACCAGGAAATTATAATCCTGGCATACCTGTTCTAAATTGACCCCTTGTTTGTAATCCACCGATTCCTTTAATACCCTCTCGTGTATTTGATATAATGTTTACTATTGGTACAAAATCATCTACTGGAGTATATGCAATAGCTTCTGCAACGATTAAAGGATCCATCATATCTATCAAAACTCTCTTTGGCGCACTTGCAAAATTTGCACCTGCTGAAATTATTGCTTCATAATAACTTTGACAGGCACCAGCAAAAATTACAAGATTATCTAAATTGTGTTCATATCTTCTAGCTTCTAATACAGCTTGTATATAATATTTTGAATTTTTATAATTTTCAATATTATATATATCATTCCTTTTTCTCATAAATGCATCGTGCCCTGTTAATATCAGTATATTAGGTCTTACTTTTTGCAATAGACTATATATCTGTTTATATTGTTCTTGTTCAGGTATATTATATGCATAGGCAGTTAGTCCCATTTTTTTGTAACTTTCTTTGCATTTCTTTGCATATTCTGCATCACCATCAATGTGAAGTACTACCCCTGGTCTTCTTAATACATCTTCTTTTTGATAAGAATTGGGGGTATCATTAACAAACATTTGCTCTCTAAATGTATTAAATTTTTTATTCATACTATTATAACATCTATTAGCTCTGAGTGTTCTAGATTTTTCAATATTAGTTACCAATTTATCAACTTCATCTTTTCCCATATGTTTTAAATCATAATCAGGTGCATCAGCTATTATTCTAACAGTCATTCCAACAAGATCCACAATACTACCATTGACACCAACTACTTTGAATAGTATGTCAAAATTATATGATTTTCTTGCTACTATATCTCCTATTTTAAATTTTTCCATAAAAAGCACCTCATATGATATATTATGTTTTTTTTTTTGTAAGGTGCTATTTTATGAAAATATTAATGAATAAATTTTCAGCAATCAACTATATAAAAAAATAACGGCAAAAGCCGTTATTTTTTTATTATTGAACTGTATATGGTAAAAGTGCAATATGTCTTGCTCTTTGAATAGCATCTGTTACTTTTCTTTGGTGCTTAGCACAAGTACCAGTTACTCTTCTTGGTAATATTTTACCTTTATCGCTAACATATTTTCTTAACTTTTCTACATCTTTATAATCTATTTCTTCAACTCTTTCAACGCAAAAATTACAAACTTTTTTTCTTGGTCTTCTGAAAGATTTATCAGATTTTGAATTTTTCTTAGCATTTCTATCGGCCATATTAATTTACTCCTTTCAATGTATTTATACACTAAAATGGTAGATCATCTGTATCATCAATTGTTATGAATTCTCCATCAATACTTGATGATGGCATATCCATTGGCGAACCTGAATCTCTTCTAGAATCTGCAAAATAAGCATTTTCCACAATAAAATCAGTTGCATATCTTTTTTGACCATTTTGATCGTCCCAAGTTCTGTTTTGAATTCTTCCTTCTACTAATACTTGTTGACCTTTAGCATAATATTTTGAACAAAATTCTGCTAATTTTCCAAATGCAGTTAAATTAAAAAAGTCTGCTTTTCTTTCACCATTTTGGTCAGAAAATCTTCTATTTACAGCAATTGAAAAAGTTGTAACTTGTGTATTTGTATTAGGTGTAACTCTTGTTTCTGGATCTTTTGTTAATCTCCCCATAAATTGAAATTTATTCATTTTTTCCTCCTTGATTGAGACACAGATATCTCAATTCTAACATTACTTATCTAATTTTATTACCATATGTTTTAAAACTATATCATCAAACTTTAATATTCTTTCAAATTCTGAGATAAACTCTGGTTTTGCTGAAAAAGTAAATAGTATGTAGTAACCTTCTTTTTGCTTTTTAATTTCATAAGCTAAAGTTTTTCTACCCCATTCTTCTACTTTTGTAAGCTCGCCATTTGAAGATATTAATTCTTTCATCTTTTCACCGAAAGCAACTGTTAGTTCTTCTGATGCGTTAGCTGAAAGTATTATAACTGTTTCATAATTATTCATGACGTACTTCACCTCCTTTTGGACATCTGACCCTATGATAAACATAGAGTAAGGAAATTAACTTACATAAGTATATCACATATGGTATTTTTTATCAACCTTTTTGATTATTTTTTGCTTAAATTTTATTATTTTATGTAACTTTTAAAAAATAATTTTTTATATATTTTTTATATCTGCAAATACTATAATTATATAAAATATTTTTATATTTTGTTTTTTTATTTTTTGCTATTTATTGACAATGTAACTGTTTAATTATATAATACATATACTTATTATAGAGAATATATGAATATAGGAGGTATCCTTTTATGAAAGTTGAGAGAATAAATGATAATAAAATAAAAATAACTTTAACTTTTGAAGAATTAGAAAAGAGAAAAATATCACTTACAGATATTGAAAAAGATGCTTCTCTTGCAAAAGAATTATTTATAGATTTAATTGAAGAATCAAGTATCGCAGATGATTTCGAAATAGATGACACACAACTTTTTATTGAAGCAAGTTCTGATAACAATAATTTATTTATTGTTACAATAACAAGAATAGATAATATCCCAGAACTAAAAAAATATTCATTATTTGAAGAAAACAAACCAAATTATAGAAAAAAATCCAGAGATTCTAAACGAAGTGCTGATATGTATAAAGTAAGTAGCTCAGCATATCTTTTTAATTCTATTGATGAAATTTTAGATCTTTGTGAAGCTTCAAAGCAAGAAAAAATATTTTGGGGTAAAAATAGCCTCTTCAAATACAATGATAAATATTTTTTAGTCTTTAGTAATTCAACAATGAAAAGTAAAAAATTCTTAAAATCATTCGTATTTTTATCTGAATTTTGCAAAGAGTATTATTCATATGATATGTTTGTAACATCCATTAAAGAAAAATCACAATTAATAATTGAAAATACTGCATTGCAAAAACTTAGTAAAATATAATTTGACCTCTAGGTTAAATTATATTTTATTTTTTTGAAAATGTGCTTTTTGTAACTATTATATCTATTGGTATACTTTTATCATTCTCATTTTTATCGATTATTTTAGGTATTTGAATATTATCTTTATACTTAATTGTAAATTCTAACAATTCTCCCGCTTGTTTAGGAGATTGAGGTGCATACACAGTAATATTTTCTTCTTTTAATCCTTTATTTACTAAATCATTGATCAGTCCCTCTTTTTCAACATATGTCAAATATCCAAATTTCTCTATCACAAACATATATTTTAATGCGACAGTATTGATTTTTTCATAATTTATGAATTTTATTATTATTTGAAATAGGCAAAATCCTACTGTAATTATTATTATAACTGAAATTATTATCATTATTGGCATTACTATACTTGTATTACCAGCTTTATTTTTTATCATCCTGACACTTCCATTAATTTTACTCTTATATTTTCTTCTATTTTTATATTAATATTTTCACCTATAATTTTTTTAAATAATAGGGGTTGTATTACAACATCTAATTTAATATTTAAGTAATTTGTTTCATTATTGTAATATAACTCATCTATTTTAACATTGTTATAATTTTTAGATATTAATGATTCAATTAAATATTCTAATTTATTATTATCTATTTCATATTTATAATAACTTAATTCTTCAGCATCCATAGCTAATATAGCGTTTTGTGCAATATAGTATATGTCCTGTTTTATTGGGTAAATAAGGGAATTTATTTGTATATTTATTATAATAAAAGAAAACGTATAAATAATTATAAATATGATAAACAAAAATATAATTATAATCTGTAAGTTTCCACTTTTTTTATTCTTTAATCCACTCATCAATATTCTCCATTATATCTATAGTGGATTTATTTATTATTATATTTGAAAAATCATATCCAAAATTATAAATAAATTCATCAATAGTATCAAACTTTAATTCTTTTTCATTTATTTTATTGTCATATATACATTTGATTTTTAATATATTTGGTGAACATACTCTATTACCAATATCCTGAAAGTCAATACTAAAATAATCATTATTTTTATCCCTCATATATTTCCAACTTTTGATTGTATTTAAAATATTAGCATTAAGTTTTATCTCATAAATATATGTATCTACGTTATTTTGCAATAATTTTATATCTTGCAATACATTATTTATATAAATTTTTATATCTTGTTTAATACCTATATCACTTTCAAATTTTATCTTTATAGCCAAATTCCTTGATAACTCTATCACTCCTAAAGAATTTTCAGCATTAGTAGTATTAGTTTGGACAAGTGGACTTACAACCATCAAATTATTATGGTTTTTTAGGATTTTTATATCTAATTTTTTTATTGGAACTACAGATTTTTTAGGGATTGTTATATTTATATTTTTTTCTAATGTATTTTTTATTAAGCCATCTACACTAAAATCAGTATACATATAGCTTAAAATTTTTATATTTAATTTATAGGTATTAAGGTCATTTTTTGTTTCATTGGGAATTGCAAATAATATATTTTTGTCCACATTTGCAATTTTACTGCCACTAATTTTGGATACCTCCTTTCCATCTATATATATAATTGAGCATATTTCTTTTATATGTTCTTTTTTGGCATAACCATTTAGATTAATTACATTTGCACCGAATTTTATATTTATTGGTTCATTAACCTCATTTAATAAAATATTATCATTAACCTCAAGCTCTGATATTATATCAGCATTTGCTGCCATTGGCTTCGTTGCAAAAATAGCATCTCTAATTTTTCCAGCACTTGACATTCTTCTTGCTGTAACTATTCCCATCGTTTTCCACGTAGAACATGTATTGAGTTTCGTTTTCTCTAATCCTATTTTTTCTGCGCTTATACCATATTCTACAAGATTATATGAATTTGATATGTTATTTTTTATGTCTAATTCGTCAAAAAGTAAGGGAGTAGTTTTCATATAATCAAGTTGCTCTTTATATTTATAATTGTCTCTATTATTCCATGAAGATAATGCATCTGATAATGATATATAGTTCCAATTATTGGGTGTAGTTTCAGGAATACTATCCACTGGAAAATATACATTATCAATATAATTACCACTATATCCTGTTCCTAATATATAATATTCTCCTCTTCTGCCTACACCTTTATATGCAGATCCATTTTCTGTCCATTTGCCATAGACTGGCACCTCTTTAAACCTTTGTCTTGATGTATTTTTTGATATAGTTACAGGATCAGAATATGAAAATACATTATATGTATAATAAATTTCTTCATTTATTTCATTATTATATACATTGAATTGAGGTATTCCTATAGTATCAATTACAAATTTGAAATCTTCTGATATTCCAAAACATTTTGAATTAAATAAAAGAAATATTGCTATAATTAAAATTTTTATTTTATTTTTCATAACCACCACCTTATACTCTAATTTACTCTAAAATTACACCTAACATATTATCTCTTATTATAAATGTAAAACTTATCTCATCATTTATGCTTGTCCTATAGCAATACTCGTTATAATTATCTGAGTAATTTGATCTAATACTTTTATATTGCTCAATTATTATATTAGTTATTTTATCAATACTATCAGACTTTAATTTTAATCCAAATATAAAATCAACAAGTTTAACAATTTCTTTTGTGTAATTTTGATCTACATAAATTTCTTTATTTACCTCTTTAAATAATTTATTTATATAAAATATGGGTTTAGTATTTTCAATGAATATTTTAAAATCAAAATATCCATTTCCTATTTCTTTTTTATTTCTTCCAACTACAATATTCTCAGCTGATACACAAAAATATCTATCTTCTATTAAATTTTCTATATCCTTTGATTTATTTCTAATATTATTATAAAAATTAAGTACATATAAATTATTTGATTTGGCATTTTGCTCTTGATTACAAAATGTATTTGATTTTTTATATAATTTATTAAATAATAAGAATGAACCAATAATAATTAAGGTTACTAATATAAAAATTTGTATAAATTTCTTTTTAATTACTAGTTTCATTTCTTTTATTACCAATTTCTAAAATTTTATTTACAATTTTATTTGTACCACAATTAAAATGAATTATATATGGAGTTATTTCTATACACGCAAGAATATGCTCAGTTTTTAAGTTTTGTGTTACTATTAATATGTATTTTACTTTATTTATTATTTTATCCGTATATTTATGAATCTCATTTATATCCTCTGAAAATATTACTAATAAATCAAGTTTCTTTCTTAAATTATACTCATTTAGCAAAGTAATACCTTTTTCTTGAGTTAATTTTTCTATTTTTTTAATATCTTCAAATAATTTATTATTTTGGATATCATATTTAAACATTACATTCATTTATACCTCCAATTTATTTTACTATTGATGCACTAAATTCCCCATATACTTTTATATTATTTATTATTAATGCATTTTCTCTTGTAGTTTCTAGAATTACTGTATTAATCTTCAGACTATAATTTGATTTAGTAGTATTATTTTTCAATATTTCGTTTCCATTTGAATCACAAATATCAAGTACCTTACAGTTTTCAAGCATTAAAAAAGTTAAATAACTTTCGTTTTGAGAATCACTTATTATTGAACTACTATTTACATTATTTAATATAGATTTTACTTGAGAGGTTTTTCCAGTATAATATATATTTATAATGCTACCTTTATCAATCTGATTTGAAACATTATCATCAAGTTTATCCAAAGTTATTGAAATGATTTCACTGTTATTCTCAATAGCTTTATATTCATCAACTGGTATAGCCATATTTTTAAAAAATATTTGTCCTTTTTCGTATGTATCCTTTGAAACTATGTTCCCAATCTCTTCTTTTGTAATATAATTTTTATTACCATCATTATTTTCTATTTTAATAATCTCCATATTATCATTTGTTATAACTTCTCCTCTACTTAATTGTTTAGATATAACATATACTTCTAAGAAATTATTTTTATTAAAAATCTTAGTATATACATAATTAAAAGAAAAATAAATTATTATTGTTAGAATTAATAAATATATATTCCTTCTATAATTCATTAATTTACCACTCCTATTGTATTTATAGCTTCATTAAACCAATTAACTAGATTATTTATTGATGTATTAAAGATAAACATCATCTGTGGATAAAATATAGCTACAATCATAACAACTGATATTGCTGTTATAAGCACTGTTTCGGCTAGTGCAGATCCTTTTTTACTTTTTACTTTATTTTTACTATGTTTACACAAATTCACACTTCCTTTCTATTTAAATATATAAGTCATATTTTCTAATACAGTTAATATTATTGGGTACATTACTATAACTAAAATATTTATTAACGATATTATCGTAGCAAACGATATAAATAATATTCTTTTTGCTTGATTATATTTTAGAGATTTAAAATATAGCATTTCTAATGTATTAGAAAAAGCTTCTAAGTTTTCAATATAATTTCCTTCTCTTTGGCAATCAATTATTATTGACAGAAACATATTAAATTCATAAAACTTAAATTTTTCTTTAATTTCTTCTGTAGATTTAATAATATCAAAATTATACATTAAATAATTGTTTATAAATTTTTTATATTCAATTTTTAATCTAGGATAAATTATTGATTCCAGGCTTATTTTTAAGGCTTCATGAAATGAAATTCTACAAGATAAAGATAGTATTAGATTATCAACTAAGTTATTTAGTTCATTTATTATAATTTGTTTTTCTGATTTCTTAAATATATATATTAAAATTTCAGGTAATGAAAATATTAAAGAAAATATAATTATAGAAAATATTAGATTATTATTTCTAATGAAACTACTTATTAAAAGAAAAAATGAAAGAAAGAATTTTATAAATAAATATTTTTTTATAGTTAGTCCATAAGGATTAGAAAGATTATTTAGTTTTTTATAGGTATTGGTTAAATAAGTATTAATTAAATTTATTTTTGATAATTTAAATGGGTATTTGTTTTGATTTCTTAGATACTTTGATTTTTTAGATATAAAAAAAATTGAAATAATGTTATATGAAATTATTATAGATATTATGGATATTATTAAAACATGTATTAAAATTCACCTCCTGCCTGTGATAATATTAACATAGCATTAGTAATATGTCAAGAAATTTCGATCGCAAGTTTCGACATCAATATACTAATAATGCAATTTGTTTATATTTTTTATTGATATTTGATTTATTATTTGCTATACTTTTATTAGTACATTATTAATATGTATTATATGAGGTTAATGAAAATGGATAATGAAAATAGATTAACAATGGCCAAAATTTTAATAATCGATGATGATGTTAATATGACTGATATTTTAACTATGATATTAAATAAATATGGTCACACAGTATCATCATACACTGAGCCTGTGTCCGCCATTGAAGAATTAAAAGCAAACAAATATGATATTTTAATTGTAAATTATCTTATGACTCCTGTAAATGGTGATAGAATAGTGCAACTTGTTAGAGAATTCGATAAAGAAATTTATATCATTCTTATGTCTATGCATAAGGACTTAGCTCCATCTATACAAACAATGCAAACACTTGATATACAAGCATACTTTGAGAAAAGTTCACATTTTGACCAATTGATATTATTAATACAAAGTGGTATAAAATATATAGAACAATTAAATAAAATAAAAAACATGAGCCTAAAGTTAGAAAAATATCTTGTTGATTTTGCAAAAATATTACTTAACACCGTTGGTGCAAAGGATCATTATACTGAGGGACATTCAATACGTGTATCACAATATGCTGTACTTTTTGCAAAAAAATTAGGATTAAATGAAAAAGAACAAGAAAATCTTAGAACTGCTGGTCATTTTCATGATATTGGAAAAATCGGTATACCTGACAATGTTCTATTAAAACATGGACCGCTTACTGATGAAGAATTTGACACTATAAAACTTCATCCTGTAATTGGTTCAAATATACTTGGTGTTTCAGATATATTTAATGAGATAACACCTATAATATTGCATCATCACGAGAGAATTGATGGGAAAGGTTACCCTGATAAACTATCTGGTGATAATATTCCTTACTTTGCAAGGATATTGACTGTTTGTGATAGTTTTGATGCAATAACTGCCAAAAGATCTTATAAAGAAGAAACTTCCGTTGCTCATGCGATAGATGAATTAACTAAAGGGAAAAACACTCAATTTGATTCCAATCTTGTTGATAAATTTATAGAAATTTTAAGTACAGATGAAAATGAAATTCAAAGAATAATGGAAATAAAATAAATTAGTAATTCCAAACAAACTAATACATGGTCTGTTTGGAATTTTATTCTACGAAAATAGCAATAGCTCTCATTATTTTTTTATTTCGTTGTTCATCTTTATTAAGTGTATAACCTATTACATTTACTTTAGAAGATATATTGGTCAAGAAATCTATATCTGAGACTAATTTAGATTTATCGTACCAAATATATGATTCATTAACTTTAAATATTTTACATGATTCTCCATAGTCTTTATCACTTCTTAAATAACTTAAACTATCTAAAAAACCATATTCTTCAGTTATATTACTTGCTGAATCACGAGTTGTATTTCTTATACTTTCAACTAAATTATGATAAAAATTTATATTTTTCATATCACTTATATCTTCAATATTTATATATTTTTTTTCAGTACTTATACTTTGCATAACGCTATTGTCAAATGAAAATCCAACTCCATCTTTACCTATATTACCTGATCTTCTTGATTTTTGTTTGCTATTTTTTTCATCATCTTTGTCATTGTATACTCCGTGTATTTCACATGACTTATCTCCAGCTTTTTCAAAAAAAGGCTTAACAGAAATATCATTTCTATTTGTAAAACTATTTTCAACTGCATACTCAATAAACTGTATATTGAAATCCAAATTACCAGACACAGAAACCAAATTTTTAAGAAAATCTTTATCTATATACATATAAAATCTCATATTTAGCTCTCCTATTTAATTATATGAATTTTATATCTTTATATCACATTAAATGTTATTCTACACAAATACTATCTTTCAAACTATTATATTTTGCCTCTCCTATACCAGATACATTTTTTATATCTTCTACTGTATTAAAATAATTATTTTTCCTATATTCAATTATTTTCTTAGCTGTGGCTTCACCAACTCCTGGTATATCCATGAGTTCTTCTAGATCAGCTTTATTTATATTTATTTTATCATTTTTTTCTACATTACTACTATTATCTTCTTTGTCTTCAATAACTGAGGAATTATCTTCAACAGAATTATTTACTTTTTTAGGTACTATAATTTTATCAGAGTCATTTAATCTTAACGCTAAATTTAATTTATTAGCATCAGCATCTAGTGTAAGCCCTCCAGCCAAATCAATTAAATTATATAATCTTAAATTTTGTTCAATATAATATACACCTGGATTTACAACTTCTCCAGTTATGTATACACCTATTTTATTTGTATCTTTATTAATTTTATTTGAATTTATATCAATTGAATTATTTCTTTCTATCATTTGTATGATTAAAGAGATAATAGATAAAAGTATAATTATAATACAAATTAAATATACTTTATATTTTTTTATTAGTGTTTTTATTTTTTCCATAATATTCTCCTTTTAAAATATGTATTTTACATTTTTTTATTTATTTTTTTTATTATTTATTATATAATTTATATATATTTTGAGGTGATAGGTAAATGAACTTAAAAATTAAATTGCAAAATAGAAAATTAAAAACTATAATTTTCTTTAATTTATTGCTTTTTATATTCTCTTTTAGTAGTAGAATATATGCTGCAGAAGAATTAAATATATATTCTAATGATGTAATCGCTATAGATGCCGAAAGTGGCAATATTCTGTATAATAAAAATGGAACAAGTAAAGTTTATCCTGCAAGTACTACTAAGATACTAACTGCTATTATTGCAATTGAACATCTTAATCTTGATGATAGTATAACGTGTTCAAAAAATGCTATATACTCTACTCCATTTGAAAGTTCTTCTATGTATCTTAGAGTTGGTGAAGTAGTAACTGTAAGAGAACTTTTATATGGATTGCTTCTACAATCAGGAAATGACGCAGCAAATGTTCTAGCAGAAGCAGTAAGTGGTAATATAGATGATTTTGTAAAATTAATGAATGAGAAGTTAAAAGAAATTGGGTGTACACAAACAAATTTTGTTAATACACATGGATTCCATGATAAAAATCATTATACAACTCCATATGATATGGCTAAAATAATGCAATATTCAATAAAGAACAAAACATTTAAAGAATTTATTGAAACAAAATCTACTGAAATAAAAGAAACAAATAAAACTCCGGAAATAAGATATTATAGTAATACAAATAAATTAATAAGTAGTAAAAGTGAATATTATTATGATTATTGTTTAGGAGGAAAAACTGGTTATACAGAAGAAGCAAGAGGTACTTTTGTAGGATATGGTGAAAAAGATGGTAAAAAGGTTATAGTTGCTACATTTGATGCATCACAAAATATATCTGGCAAGCAAGGAAGATTTCTTGATTCAATAACTTTATTTAATTATTGCTTTTCTAATTATGATAAAAATGTCGTAGTAAAAAAAGATGATTTTAAGTTTACAATTAAAGATGAAAAAAATTCTAAAATATATACTATTAGCTTGCCAAATGACGTTTACGCATTGTATAAAAAATCTGAGTTAAATACAAAATATACTTTTAATTTATTAAACAATATTAATTTTGATAATATTAAAGAAGGTTCAGAAATAGGAACACTAGAGATAAATTCTTCAAACACTATATCTAATATAAATACTACATCTTCAGTTATATGTTCGAAGATAACAAATTACACTGACTATAGTAAATTATTATTTTCCATTGGAAAAATACTTATTATTTTATTACTTTCAATTTCATTACTTTATTTATTGTTTTGCTATTTTAGAAAAATTAAAAATAGAAATAGAGAATATAATAAAAATATATATTATAATATGAATAGAACTTTAAATAAAAGATCAAAAAGAATAAATAAATTTTAGATTATACTAAAGAGCCTTACGGCTCTTTGGTATTTTTTATATAATCATTAATTTGTTGTATTAGTATTTGTGCCACTTGAACCATCTGTTACAAAATTATTTTCTATAATAGATTTTGCTTGTTTTTTATCTAAGATAAAATATGAAAGTCCATCTATATATTCTGCTGTTCCAGGTGCTGTGACTGTAATCATATTTGCAGTATCTAGTTTGGATACATCTGATACATATTTTAATGCTTCTCTAGCTGTAATATTAGTATCTGTATTTTTTAATGCTATATCAATAAGTGATGGTATTTTAGTTAAATTTGTTGGCTTAAGTATTGTGTTAATAAAGCTTTTTATAAATGTTTGTTGAGTTTTAGTTCTATCTAAATCGCCCATTGCATATCCAGTTCCATCATTATTTTTTCTAAATCTTACAAATTGCTCTGCCTGCTTTCCATTTAAAGTCTGAGTTCCTGCTTTTAAATCAATATGAAGATTTTGTGTTAAATCATCATATTTCATTCTTACAGGCACATTTACTTCAACTCCACCTATGGTATCCACCATATCTATTAACATATCACTATCATAGAAAAGATAATAATCTATATCTACAGATAGAAGTTCTTCTATTTGTTCAACAAGAGGTATTGCATTTTTACCTCTATATATTGCATTTAATTTATGACCTATACCATACTCATTTGTAACATATGTATCTCTTGGTACTGACATCATTGATATTTTTCCAGTTTCTACATTATACTTAACATATATCATACTATCTGTTAGGCTTTGGTTTGTTCCACAAACAAGTGCATTAATTTCTTTCTTCTTTTTCGAACTAACTGTTATACCATTTTGATCAACAGTTACTTCATCACCAATAATATAATTTATATAAAATAATACAGACCATGCTATTATTCCTATTATACTTAGTGTCATAAAAAAGTTTTTTAGTCTTCTTAGACCAGATTTTCTCTTTGTTTTTTTACTCATTTTTCTTTCCTTCTATACTACTATATTCTTAAATTAGATCCAATTAAATATACTATTAAATTGTTTGAATATAAATAATTAGTTAAATTACTATTTTTTATTATATTTACAATTCCATCAAAAGCTGGAATTGGTGCTAAGAATGATATAATCGCAAGCAATACCCATATTTTAATTAGTGCCATAACAGCACCTGCCATTAGTCCACCTAGTTTATTCATGCCATTTAAGATAGGTAAATCAAAAACTAAATTAAGTATCATTGTTAATATATAACAAATTATATATACAACTATAAATATAAGTATAAAGCTTATACCTTTTAAAATATACATAGTAATATTTTTTGACATACTCTCAATTTGATCTGAATTTGTAATATTTTTTACAATATTTCCATAAAAATCAATTTGATTATTCTTATCCACATTAAGTTCCTGTGACACTTTTTTATTAAATGCTTCTGTTAGTGTTTTAGTAATATTATCATTAAGATTACTTCCAATTCCAGTGTCATTGTACAAATAATTAGCTACACTTTCATTTAAAGAAAACGCTAAAATCAAAGCTAATATTAATCCTGCTAAGCTTACTATTATTCCAATTAAACCCTTTTTTAGTCCAGAAATAGCGCCCAATAATATTAATATTACTATTATTATATCAAATATCATAAAATATCCTCCCTAACTTATATATTAACAATATATACTTTATTTGTATATATTAGAGCTATACTTTTTTGATTTCCAAAAACAATTGCTTGTTTAGGTGGTATATTAATGCTAGTGTTTTTTACAACTATTCCCCATTTATTAATAACTTGAATACTATCTTGATAAATTAAATAGTTCAATAATTCTGTATTAAATGAAAACTTAGGTGAATTATCTAATTGTAAACTACATATTGATGAATTATCTAACCTATTATTTTGTAAAACATATCCATTTGAATTTTCGTCTAGCTTTTTCTCTATTAATGAATAATAACTATCTAGTATTCCAATGAAAATAATTTGTGATGAAGAAAAATCTTTTATTACAGTTTTTTCTCCAGTCAAAGTATTTAATTTTACAATTGAATCATCTAGTAATATTATAAGGTTTTGATTTTGAATAGTCAAGTCATACATCAAATTATCATCAAACTTAGCGATTTCTGAAGTATTATTTTCAGTTTTGGTTCCATCAATAGATATAACTTTAAATCCTACTTTAAAAGAGTTAGTAGTAGATTGTAATACTATTAATTTTTTTGCATCACTTGTTAATTTTATATCTATTATAGAACCTGAAGATAAATAAGCATTATAAAGATTCTTACCATTCTTTGTAAAGACCCCAATTACTTTTTTATAACCGCTAGTCGAATACTCTATTGCCATATTACCATTACTATCTAAATAAATATTTTGTATTGTACCATCTATTTTCTTATCAAGTATTTCTTGTTTATTCTCAAATAAATATATTGTTCCATTAGAATTATTAGTGACAACCATATATTTTCCTTCAATATATATTTGAGGGGTAAATTGTTCTGAAAAAGTATATTCCCATGTTTTTTTTGCATTACTATTATATGTGGATAATTTTGCATTAGAATATATTAAGAATTCTTGATTATACATTTTGTAGATATCTTGATCAGTAGTAGCAAAATCTATTTTCTTATCTTCACTTATTCCTGTATCTTTATATATACTAAATCCAAATACAGGTCCATAATAAAAGAATAAATATACAATTAATACTATTAAAAGAATTATAAGCGCTCTAATTATTTTTTTTAAAACACTATTCTTTTGTGATTTTTCTTCTTGCATTTGATATTCATCTATAACTTCATTTAGAGTTTTTCCGATTCTTTCTTCTCTATTTGAATTTAGTTTTTCTTTATGCTGATTTAAGATATCTATACCTTTACTTATTTTTTCATCAGTTATATTTTTATTTATGATTTTTTTATCAACGGATTTGGTCTTATTACTCTTTTTCATAGAACTTCTCCCACTTCTTTGGCACAAAATATTTTTTACCAATCAATGTATCTGGTAAATATTGCTGTTTAACAATAGAATTTTCAAAATCATGTGGATATTTATATCCATTACCATAACCGAACTCTTCCATTCCCTGAACAGTAGCATTTCTTATATGCATAGGGACTTGTCCAATATCTATACTTTTAACATCCTCGATTGCTTTATTAATACCAAGATAAGATGTATTAGACTTTTTGCTAAGCGCAACACAAAGTGCTGCTTGAGATAATATTATTCTTGATTCTGGCATACCAATTTGATGTACTGCATTCATTGCTGATACAGCTAAGATTAAAGCTTCATTATTAGCTAGTCCAACATCTTCTGAAGCTTGTATTACAATACGTCTTGCTATAAACATTGGATCTTCGCCTGCCTCTAGCATACGTGCTAAATAATGAAGAGTAGCGTCTGGATCACCACCTCTCATAGATTTGATAAACGCACTTATAATATCGTAGTGTGAATCATCATTTTGATCATAAATCATTCGCTTTTCTTGCATACACTCTTTAATTATTTCAGGTGTAACAACAATTTTTCCTTGCTCATTCATTTCAGTTGTAAGCACAGCAAGTTCAATTGAATTTAACGCAGTTCTTACATCACCATTTGAAAATGAAGCTAGAAAATTTATTGCTTCCTCTTTAATTTCTAAATTATACTGCCCTAAACCACCTTCTTTATCTTCAATTGTATGATATATCACTTTTTTTATATCTTCGCTTGTGAGCTCTTTAAATTTAAATACTGTTGATCTAGATAATAGAGCTTTATTAACAGAAAAATATGGATTTTCAGTTGTTGCGCCTATTAATATTATTGTACCCTTTTCTACGTGTGGCAATAGTGCATCTTGTTGTAATTTATTAAACCTATGTATCTCATCAATAAACACAATCGATTTTCCGGTAGGGTTTGAAAATATATTTTGAGATTCTTCAACAATTCTTTTAATATCCGCAACACCCGCTGTAGTTGCATTAATATTTTCAAATTTATATTTTGTTGTGTTAGCAATTATTCTTGCAAGAGATGTCTTTCCACAACCTGGTGGTCCCCAAAATATTGCTGATGATAATCTATCTGATTTTATTAATCTATATAGTAGTTTATCTTTTCCTACGATTTCTTCTTGACCATAAAAATCTTCTAAACTTCTTGGTTTCATTCTAAAGGCTAGTGGTTCCATACTCTTGTTCCTTCCTTTAATCAATTATTATTTCTTACTTATTACCTTTATATTTTTCAATTATATTTTCCTTAGTTATCCCATAAAGTTCGTATACTTTATTTGCATTACCGGATTTACCGAATTTATCATTTACACCTATTTTTATAATCTTTTTAGGATATTCTTCGCAAAGTACATTAGATATAATACTTCCTATACCACCTATTACACTGTGATCTTCTATTGATATTAATGTATTAGTTTCTTTTGCACATTTAACTATAGTTGCTCTATCTACAGGTTTTATACTGTATAAATCAACTACTCTTACCTTAATATTTTCTTCTTCTAATTCTTTTTTTGCTTCAAGTGCAATACTTACTGTATTACCAACAGCGAATATTGTACCATCTGTACCATCACCAAATATATTACTTGCTCCAATACTAAATTTATTTAGATCACTATATATTTCTGGTACTTCATTTCTCCCAAGCCTTACATATTTAGGCCCATTTAAACTTAAACATTCACTCAATATCTTTTTAGTACTTATATCATCTGCTGGACAAAGTACTTTCATATCTGGTATAACATTCATTAGTGCAATATCTTCAACACATTGATGAGTTGGACCATCTTCTCCAACTGCAAGACCTGCATGAGTAGCACATAAATTAATATTAACATGAGAATATGCTGCAGTATTTCTTACCTGTTCATATGCTCGTCCCGCCATAAACATTGCAAATGTCGAAGCAAATACAGTCTTCCCAGTAAGAGCCATACCACATGCTGTTCCAACCATATCTTGTTCAGATATACCTATATCAAAATGTCTATTTGGAAACATTTTAGCAAAACTAGCAGTACCTGTTGCCATTGAAAGATCCGCATCAAATACAGCCATATTATCTAATTTTGAACCAAGTTCTACTAGGAACTCTCCATATGCTTTTCTTGTCGACTTCATATATTACCTCCAATTTATTTTAATTCTTCAATTGCTATTTTAAATTCTTCATCATTAAGAGATTTACCGTGCCATTCAACTTTATTTTCCATAAATGATATTCCTTTTCCCTTCACAGTGTTTGCTATTATGCAATTAGGCATATCTTTTTTTCCAACATTGTCTAATGCTTTTAGAATATCTTCATAATCATGTCCATCTATTGTCTGTACGTAGAAGCCAAAAGACTCTAATTTTTCATTTAGATTTTCAAGTTTTTTTACACTATTCACACTACCATCAATTTGAAGTCCATTATTATCTATAATCATAGTCAAATTATTTAGCCTATATTTATTAGCTGTCATTAATGCTTCCCAAATTTGTCCTTCTTCAAGTTCACCATCACCAACTAAACAGTATACTTTACCTTCTTCATTAAATACTTTTTTTGATAGGGCCATACCATTTGCAATAGAAAGCCCTTGTCCAAGCGAGCCACTTGAAGTATCTATTCCAACGATTTTATTACTTGGATGTCCTTCTAAATAGCTATCATATTTTCTAAAAGTAATTAAATCTTCGTGAGGTATAAATCCTTTACTAGATAAAATAGCATAGTATGCTGCAGATGCATGGCCTTTCGATAATATAAATTTATCTATTCTATTTCCATTTTTATCAACATTTAAATTTAATTTATAATGGTATAGACAAACAAGTAAATCTGTACAAGATAAGCTACCACCTGGATGTCCTGACTTAGCATTATATATCATTTCTATAATATCTTTTCTAATATTTTTGGCTATACTATTTAATTTTATTATTTCCTCATTCATATTTTTCCCCCTAGTCTATACTTTTAAAACCTCTTCCTAAAACTTCATTTGCTGTAGATATATATACAATCGCATTATTATCATATTTTCTAATTATACTCTTTAAATTTGCAATTTGTGGTCTTGTTATTATGCAAGTAATAGTTGTATTTGGTTCTTTAGAATGTGCTCCCTTACTCTCTATAATTGTAGCTCCCCTTTTTAAATTATTTAGTATAGAATCGATAATATTATCTGGAGCATTCGTTATTATAGTTGCTACCTTTGTATAATATATACCTTCAAAAATTACATCTATTACTTTAGTAGATATAAACATAGCTATTATTGAATAGAGTCCAATGTTAATATCTTTAAATACAATCATTATACTTGATATTATAAATATTTCTATTACAAGTAAAATTTGGCTTAAACTTTGAACTGATGTAAGTCTGTATATTATTTGAGCTAGCAAATCAGATCCTCCTGTGCTTGCACCTGTCTTAAATACCAGTGATAGACCAAGTCCTACGATCATTCCACCAAAAATACACGAAGTAAATGCATCTATTGAATAACTTGTTAAAAAGGCATCATATTTAATATTATCTAAAAAAATAGATAGTAAAACTGTAGAAAATATTGTTTTTATATTGAATTCTCTTCCAAGTTTTAATATTGATATAGCAAATAGAGGTAAGTTAACAAGTATTACTGTTACACCCATATGTATATTAGCAACATAGTAAAGCACTGTAGCTATACCACTTGCCCCACCTGTTGTGAATTTGTGAGGTAACAAAAACATATTTATTCCTAGACTTATAAAATATGAGCCTAATACTAATAATACAAAATCTATAAAATAAGTACCTATTTTAGATTTTTTATTAATTTTTTTCTTTATATTTATTTTATTTGCATCTTTAGTTTCTACATTTTCATTCATATATAAATCTCAACTTTCTTTTTAATATTATTTGTTAAAAAGTTGAATTTATATATAATTGTTATATTTCTTTTCTTAATTTATCAATAAAACTATAATCAGTTTCATATTTTTTCAAATCTGTACTTCTAAGTTCTTTTACCACAAGATCAAATGGTCTACTTTCATCATATACTTTTATATATCCCAATCTTTCTAATTCTAGGCAAATTTCTAACTGGTGATCATTAATATGTTCACCGTACTTTGCAAGTCTTGGTACGGCTAAAACTTTTTTCCCAGCTAATAGTGCATCAAATATGCTTCCAACACCGCCATGGCATATCACAAATTCGGATTCTTTTATATATTTTCTTAAAGTTTCAAGCTCCATAAAAGAATATATATTCATTTTTGAACTATTAAAATTAGTATGACCTGCTTGTACTATAATTGTATCATTATTTAAAACTTCAGAATTTTCAAGCACTAAAAATAATCGTCTAAAAGATTGTTTCTGAGTTCCAACTGTAACAAATACCAAACTACATCATCCTCCCTAAATATTCAGCTTTTTCATACATAGCTGCAAGGCTTTCCCATTGCACATAAAACTTATCTGCAAATTTATATACATTTTTTCCTGTTTTTGATAGACTCCTTGTTTTTGCCAAAGATTCAATATATATAACTTTACATCTAAATAATTTGCCCAAAAAGCACATCATTCCACCAACTTGTGCTCCAGTAGAAACTATTGTTTCAGGTTTGAAATTAATTAATATTTTTATGCATAAGAATATATTCTTAAATATATTTATTACATACTCAATTCTATTTTTGTTTGGGCCATAAACCAAATATTCAGTATTGTATGTATTATTAAGCTGTTCAGTAACATCTGTCTTTTCAGTAACTAATAAATATTCATATTCTTTAAATAGACTACTTAAATTCATTATTTCGGATAAATGTCCACCAGAACTTGCAGCAAAAATTACTTTTTTCATATATATCTCCTCTTTATTAATTATATTTTAAATATTACTATTAATCTTCAAATTTACTCCATATTTTTCTTTAAAGAATATTTTATTTATTTTATTTGGTCCAGATATAAATGAAACAAATTTACTTTTAACAGTTATATTTACAATTATATTTTTATCATTATTTTCTAACAAGTTAATATTAGCAAAAATTTCTTCTATTTTTTCTCTAACTATCATTGAAAGAACATATTCTGCAAAATTATCACATACAGGTCCAATAATATTTATATTTTTAGAATTAATTATTTCTGTTGTTTGAAGTCCTATTCTAATTATTTTTATATCTGAATTTTGACAACATTTAAAAACACTATACACTCTATGAGCAGCCTCTTCTAACGATAAAGGTACATAACTTCCATTTAAATACATATCATATAACTCACTTGGTTCAATTACATATACAGGATATATTCTAAGCATCGATGGAGATATTTTTAATACTTCTTTTATTGTATATATCTCTGATTTTAAAGTGCTTTTAGGTAATCCTATCATAATTTGATGACCTAAATTTATATTAAATAACTTTATTAACTTAGAAGCTCTAATAACATCTTTTTTTGTATGGCCTCTCTTTGAAGATAAAAGTACTTCATCATCTAAAGATTGCACTCCAAGCTCAATTGTTGTTACATTATACTTTTTCATTAATTTTAGTATTGGAATTGATATATAATCGGGTCTAGTAGATATTCTAATTCCACTGACAAGTCCTTTTTCAATATATTTATTAGCAGCTTTTAAATATTTTATTTGTTCATTTACATTTATTCCTGTAAAACTGCCACCAAAGAAGGCTATTTCTATATTTTTATTTTCCACATTTTTGAAATAACTAAGATATTCGGATACTATGTTATCCACATCTTCCACTTTTTGTTCTTCTATTTCACCACTAATTTTTCTCTGATTACAAAAAACACATTCATTTTTGCATCCTTTATGTGGGATAAATATTGGTATTGTGTAATGGTCTTCTTTATCAATATTTTTAAGTTCTTTATCTAAATCAAGATTTATATTAATTATATTCTTTTCCATTTAATGCATCCTCTGCTGCTTTTTGTTCTGCTTGTTTCTTACTCTTTCCAGTACCATGTCCTATTTTTTTCCCATTAAATAAAAGTTCAACCTCAAAAGTCTTATCATGTTCAGGACCATATTCATTTTTTGTTATATATTCGATTTTAACATTCCCATGCTTTTGTAAGTCTTCTTGTAATTTTGTTTTATAGTCTATGTTTAGTGATCCACCAGACAAAACTGTTTTTATTTCTTTATCTAATAATTGAAGACAAATTGTTTCAGCTATTTCATAGCCTCCATCTAAGTATATAGATCCAAGTATTGCTTCAAATGCATCAGCAATAATGGCGTCTTTCATTTTTCCATTAGTAGTTTTCTCACATTTACCTAAATATATATATTCCTGACCGCCAAATCTTTGCATTGCTTGACTAAGTGAAGCCTCACAAACAATTGCGGCTCTTTTTTTAGTCATATCTCCTTCTGATAATTCTGGTTTATGAGAATATAACATATTTGAAATAATGTGTTCAAGTATAGCGTCACCTAAAAATTCAACTCTTTCATTATATTCTTTAGTATTTGAATTTGTATTTTCATATGCATAAGATTTATGAGTTAGTGCAAGTTTTAAAAGTGATATATCACAAAAAATATATTGCAATTTTCCTTGAAGTTCAAGTAATCTTTTCTTATCTGTCAATTTTCCCACTTCCTTTATGTATATTATATATAAAAATTAGTGTTTTTTCAAGTAAATAAAATAATTTATACAATAAGATACAAAAGAAAAAGAAAATCAAAAAGAATAAAGTGAAATTTTCCACCTTATTCTTTTTAGAAAATCAGCTACAAATTATTTAGAAACAATTGTATATTGCCCTTCCGAAATTTTTTCAAATCGCAAGATTTTATTAAATACATTTTTTGCTTCAGAAACATCATGAGTTGATACTACTAAAATTCGTCTTTTATCTTTACTTACATATTCATATAAAAATTTAAGAGCAATTTCAGTATTTTTTGAATCCAGATTTGCAGTTGGTTCATCGACAATTACTAAATCCTTACCGTCACAATTATATAACATTCTTGTGAGTATTAATCTTTGACGCTGTCCTTCTGAAAAATCTGAGTAATACTTATTCTTTAAAAATTCAATAATATCAGTTTCATTTGACTGTTCTTTAAGTTCTGATAACAAATTTACACCATCTAGGATATTAATTAGTTTTTCAGAATCAACAAATTCATTTCCTAATGTTATTTCATTAAATAAAGAATCAGTTCCAAATGAAGTATCTGCTCTACTGGCATAACTATTTAATCTTGGAATTTCTACACTATTACAATTAATACTTTTTGATATAATATTCATGAATGTAGTTTTCCCACTACCACTTGGCCCAATTAATAGTAATGGCTTTTTTGGTTCAAGTATAATATCAGTATTGGATTTTAGATTAAAGCCTTCATCATAAGTAAACTCAAAAGGTGGCACGGCTATTATACCATTAAATTCAATCATCTTCTCTTCACTTAAAACAATCTTATCATATACTTTTATGAGCTTTTCAAAATCAGAATAGTATTCTAAAAAACTATTGCAATTATTTATCATATTTATAATTCTACTAATAAGTGAATCTATTTTATTTAATAAAGCCATATATATTCCAGTAAATGCAGTAATTTGTAATAATGAAGCTTGATTAAATTTATCAATACCTCCAATTTCATATAGTTGATTAATTATTAGTACAATTACCGAGAGACCCATTACTAACGTAGTAAACAATCCTTCATTTTTGTTTTTCCTTCTTAATTTTCTGCTTTTATTTAGTAATTCTACTCTAAGTTCAATAAATCTATTTCTTGTATAATTTCCGTGTTCTATACTACATGGCCGTATATTAATGAAATCATTTCTTGCATTCCCAATTTTTTTATCGATTTCCTTTTTATCGATAATAAATTTTTTATTTCTTTTTATCTCTCTTATTGATAGATAAGTATATACAATAATGAACACAATCAGCATAATTATAAGTACTAAATTCATATTCTTTAATGATGTTAAAACAGTACCTATACTTAAAATCGTAACGATAATTATAGAGCAAAATAAAGAGCCCAATGAATCTCTCATATTAGAAACTTCTTCCATAAATCCAATAACTTCTTGCATTATAGTAGAATCAGTTTTTATAGTCTTTAATATTGGATTATATACCTTTCCCCTTACCTTATTTACAATATGGGTAAAAATCTTCGGAATCTCAGAATCGGCAAGCTCATCATACGCATCTAAAATTGCTGATTTAAGAGTATTAAGTGCATCAAAAATTGCGTTTCTTATTGAGAATATAATGAAAAGTATAAGAGCTACTATTATAAGATGATTTTCAAATGCATTATTCACACACTGCAGTAATAATGACGATATACTATCTAAAATCATTACAAAAGAGCAAAAAAATGTATAAATCCAGAATGCTTTTCTCAAATCTGATGACATCCTAATAATTGGATGTAAATTAAATAATATTTTTAAAACCTTTATGAAATTTTTCATTTTATCCCCCTTATATTAATATGGTTATATATAGTATCAATTAATATTATTATAGCATATTTTTTACTTTTGCACAAGTTATGTAAACTTTTTTGACAAAAAAATAGATAGATCAAATCTATCTATTAATAAATATTTTATATTGACACAAGTCAATTTAAACTTTAATTATATATTTTTTTCTATATATTCAACAACATCGCTAACAGAAGATATTTTTTCTGCTTCAGCTTCTGGAATCTCCATATCAAATTCTTCTTCTAACGCCATTATAAGCTCAACTATATCTAAAGAATCAGCTCCTAAATCATCAATAAAAGTAGTTTCCATTGTCACTGTTTCTAGATCATCAATTCCTAATTGTTCACCAATAACATCTTTTACTCTTTCAAAAATTGCTTCCATATATGTTTTGCACCTCCTAAAACATTTAATTCACATCTATTATCTTATATTTACTCACTAATGTCAATAGTATTACTAAATATTTTGATTTTTTAATAATTTTTTATCATATTTTTTTGTATTTATTTACTTTAATTTCACATAATAATAATGGATATTTAATATGAAAGGAGTTCTTATGGAAGTAACAAATCTTAATTTACAATATGCTGTGAATACTGGTATCAAAAAAGGATTAGAATTTTTAAATATATATAAAATAAATATACTAGGAATAAGTAGTGTAATAATGGCTATACTTTTTTCTCTTTGCCTAATATGTATACTTCTCTGGCTTCTAAAATCGGTTGGATTATATACAATGGCTAAGAAAAACAGAGACGAATATGCTTTCCTTGCTTTTATTCCATATGCTAATTTGTATACAAGAGGTAAAATTATCGGTAAAACTAAATTATTTGGCATTGAAGTTGAGCATCCAGAAATTTTATTACCTATATTATTTATATGCATGATGTTACCTTTTACAAAACTATTAACATCAGCCTTATTTATATTTTTCTATTTCGCTATATTATATAAAATATATCAAAAACAAATGCCAAATTTTGCAATTGCTGGTTTAATCCTAACTATATTTTTACCAGTACTTGAACCATTTTTCTTATTCTTCTCAAGAAAAAGTAGAAATGGAAATACAATTAAAAGTTAATGTTAAAAAAATAAAAAAGATAGAGTTTCCTCTATCTTTTTTATTTATATTATTCTATAACGTTAGAAACTGATCCAGCACCAACTGTTCTTCCACCTTCACGAATAGCGAATTTTAATCCTTTTTCAATTGCTATTGGAGTGATAAGTTTAATTTTCATTGTTACGTTGTCTCCTGGCATTACCATTTCTTTTTCTTTTGGTAATTCAATAACACCTGTAACGTCAGTTGTTCTGAAATAGAATTGTGGTCTATATCCTTGGAAGAATGGAGTATGTCTACCACCTTCTTCTTTAGTAAGAATATATACTTCAGCTTCAAATTCAGTATGTGGATGTATTGAACCTGGTTTTGAGATAACTTGACCTCTTTCGATATCAGCTCTTTGAACACCTCTTAAAAGTACACCAGCATTATCGCCAGCAACTGCAGAAGAAAGTTCTTTTCTGAACATTTCGATACCAGTTACAACTGTTTTCTTTCTTTCTTCAGAAAGACCAACTATTTCAACTTCTTCACCAACTTTAAGTTCTCCTCTTTCGATTCTACCTGTAGCAACTGTTCCTCTTCCTGTTATAGTGAATACATCTTCAACTGGCATTAAGAAAGGTTTATCAACATCTCTTTCTGGAGTTGGGATAAATGTATCAACAGCTTGTAATAATTCTTTAATACATGCATATTCTGGAGCTTCAGGATCTTTAGAAGTAGATTCTAGAACCTTAAGTGCAGAACCTTGAATTACTGGAGTAGTATCTCCTGGGAAATCATATTTATTTAATAGATCTCTTATATCCATTTCAACTAATTCTAATAATTCTGGATCATCAACCATATCACATTTGTTCATGAAAACAACGATATACTTAACACCAACTTGGTTAGCAAGTAGTATGTGTTCTCTTGTTTGTGGCATAGGACCATCAGCAGCAGATACAACTAGTATAGCACCATCCATTTGTGCAGCACCAGTGATCATGTTTTTAACATAGTCAGCGTGTCCTGGACAGTCAACGTGTGCATAGTGTCTGTTTTCTGATTCATATTCTACGTGAGCTGTAGAGATAGTGATACCTCTAGCTCTTTCTTCTGGAGCACCATCTATTTGATCGTAAGCTTTAAATTCAGCTTTTCCAGATAAACTACAATATTTAGTTATTGCAGCTGTAAGTGTTGTTTTACCATGGTCAACGTGACCTATAGTACCGATATTAGCGTGTGGTTTGTTTCTTTCAAACTTAGCTTTTGCCATTTTATATTCCTCCTTAAATAATATTAATGCGTATTGCATCATTTTATTACTATTTTACTACACTCGAAAGGATTTTGCAATCCTTTCGTTGTAATTTAGTCAAGTTTTTTTATCATAATACAAATCTTGACAATTTATATTATTTCTTGCCTTTTGAAGCAACTATTGTTTCAAGAACTGATTTTGGAACTTCTTCATAGTGAGATGGTTCCATTGAGTAAACACCTCTACCTTGAGTTTTAGATCTTAAGTCAGTTGCATATCCAAACATTTCAGAAAGTGGTATTGTTGAATGTATTGTAGTTGTACCTAATACTGTATCCATACCTTCCATTCTTCCACGTCTAGAGTTTACATCACCTATAACATCTCCCATATATTCTTCTGGAACTGTTATTTCAACTTTCATTATAGGTTCAAGTAATACCGCTCCACCTTGACGACAAGCTTCTTTAAATGCCATAGAACCTGCTACATGGAAAGCCATTTCAGATGAGTCAACATCATGATATGAGCCATCAACAAGAGCAACTTTAATGTCTACTACTGGATATCCAGCAAGTATACCTGCTTTCATAGCATCTTGAACACCTTCGTCTGTTGGTTTAATATATTCCTTAGGAACAACGCCACCAACAATTTTAGATTCGAATGCATATCCTTTACCTGATTCGTTAGGTTCAACTTCAAGCCATACATGACCATATTGACCTTTACCACCAGATTGTCTTATGAATTTACCTTCAACTCTTACTGGTTTTCTTATTGTTTCTTTATAAGCAACTTGAGGTTTACCAACATTAGCTTCAACTTTAAATTCTCTTTTCATTCTATCAACAATGATATCAAGGTGTAATTCACCCATACCAGCAATGATAGTTTGACCAGTTTCTTGATCAGTATATGTTCTAAATGATGGATCTTCTTCTGCTAGTTTTTGTAACGCAATTCCCATTTTTTCTTGATCTGCTTTTGATTTTGGCTCAATAGCAATATCAATAACTGGATCTGGAAATTCGATAGATTCAAGTATTATAGGATGATCTTCATCACAAATTGTATCTCCAGTTACAACATCTTTAAGACCAACTGCACAAGCTATATCTCCAGCGTAAACTTTATCTATATCTTGTCTTGAATTAGCATGCATTTGAATTAATCTACCGATTCTTTCCTTTTTGCCTTTATTTGCATTTAATACATAAGAACCGCTATCTAATGTACCAGAGTAAACTCTGAAGAAAGTTAACTTTCCAACATATGGATCAGTCATTATTTTAAATGCAAGTGCAGCAAAAGGCTCATCATCAGAAGATTTTCTTTCTGCTTCTTCTCCGTCTTCAAGAACACCTTTAATATGAGCTACATCTATAGGAGCTGGCATATAATCAACTATGTTGTCAAGTAATTCTTGAACACCTTTATTTTTGTATGAACTTCCACAAGTTACTGGAACCATTGCTCCTACAATTGTAGCTTTTCTTATTGCACTCTTAATTTCTTCAGCAGTTAATTCTTCACCACCAAGATATTTTTCCATTAATTCATCATCTTGTTCTGCAATATGTTCAATAAGTTCAACTCTATATTTTTCCGCTTCTTCTCTTAATTCTGCTGGAATTTCTTCACGTCTAACATCTTTTCCAAGATCATCATAATGAATACATGCATTCATGTTAACTAAGTCAACAATTCCTTTGAATGTATCTTCTTTACCTATTGGTAAAGCTATTGGAACTGCATTTGCTTTTAATCTTTCTCTTAATTGTTTAACACAATTATAGAAATCAGCGCCTGTAATATCCATTTTATTAACGTATACCATTCTTGGTACGTTATATTTGTTTGCCTGTCTCCATACTGTTTCTGATTGTGGTTGAACTCCACCTTTAGCACAAAGTACTGTTACTGAACCATCAAGAACTCTAAGAGATCTTTCAACTTCAATTGTAAAGTCAACGTGACCTGGAGTATCAATTATATTGATTCTGTTATTATTCCAGAAACAAGTTGTAGCAGCAGAAGTAATTGTTATACCTCTTTCTTGCTCTTGTGCCATCCAGTCCATTGTTGCTCCACCATCATGAACTTCACCTATTTTGTGAGTTTTTCCAGTATAGAATAGTATTCTTTCAGTAGTTGTAGTTTTACCAGCATCAATGTGTGCCATGATACCGATATTTCTAGTCCTCTCAAGAGGATATTCTCTTCCTGCCATAAAAGACTCCTTTCTAATTTAATTTTACCATCTGTAATGTGCAAATGCTCTGTTTGCTTCTGCCATTTTATGTGTATCTTCTTTTTTCTTAAATGCTTGACCTTGACCGTTTATAGCGTCCATGATCTCGCCAGCTAATTTTTGTTCCATGCTATGTTCATTTCTTTTTCTAGAATATTCAACTAACCATCTAATAGCTAGTGATTGTTTTCTATCATCTCTGATTTCCATAGGAACTTGGTATGTAGCTCCACCTACACGTCTTGCTTTAACTTCAAGCATAGGTGTTATATTTGATAAAGCTTGTTGGAATGCATCCATAGATTCTCTTCCAGTTTTTTCTTTAACAATATCAAATGCTCCATAAACGATTTTTTGAGCTGTTACTTTTTTACCATCCCACATAACTTTGTTTATAAGTTTTGTTATAACTTTAGAGTTATAAATTGGATCTGGCATAATTTCTCTTTTTGCGATATGTCCTTTTCTTGCCACTTTTCTTCCCTCCTTATTCTTTAATTTGAATTTAAAAAAATTCAAAAGGTACTCAAAAACTTTTATTTTTTGTAAGTGCTGTATATTATAAATTTAAGCACCTAAACCTTTATTATTTTTTCTTTGCTCTTTTAGCACCATATTTTGATTTTGATTGTACTCTGTTTGCAACACCTGCTGTATCAAGAACTCCTCTTACTATGTGGTAACGTACACCTGGTAGATCTTTTACTCTTCCACCTCTTATTAAAACAACACTGTGTTCTTGTAAGTTGTGTCCGATTCCAGGAATGTATGCAGTCACTTCCATTGTATTAGTAAGTTTAACTCTGGCAACTTTACGTAAAGCTGAGTTTGGTTTTTTTGGAGTTTGTGTTTTTACTACTGTACAAACACCTCTTTTTTGTGGAGAAGATTGATTTGTTGAAGTCTTCTTTCTTGAGTTATATCCTCTTTGTAATGCAGGAGACTTTGATTTTGTCGCTTTTTCTTCTCTTCCCTTTCTAACTAATTGGCTAAATGTAGGCACTTAAATTCACCATCCTTTCAAATATATATTATATCCACGTTATAATGCATAGATACAATAAATATTATACTAGAAAATAAGAAAAAAGTCAATTAAAATGTAACATTTTAATTAACTTTATGTAAATTCAATTTAAACAATCATATTACTGTTTTTGCAAAATATATGTATTCAAAATATTATAATATTTAAAACTGTTCCCACTACTTGATGTATATTCAGTATAGTTGCCTGATTGTAATACTTTCGCGACTTTATTTGCCACATCTAATACTCCATCAATGCTAAACTCTAATATATTTGCATTAGTATTTGTACTTAAAATAGATTTTAATTTAGTGTCAAAACTATCATTTTTAGTTATATTTTTATTTTTATAAATATAATAATTATATTTTATACTATTTGCTGCTGGTAATTGATTTTCATTATTTATAGTATGAGTATTTTTAATATTATTTGTAGTAACATTAAAATAACTATGTATAAGAATATTAGTTGCAGTTTTGTTCTCATCTAATGATTTATTGGATGTTAAATCTAAATGATACCATTCATTATCTAATTTTACCATATCCCATGCATGTGCCTCACTATCTATACTTCCAGTAACAAAAATCGTATCAATATTAACTTTATTTAATATTATTTGTAAAGTTTTAGCAAAGCCGTCACAAACTGCTTTATTTGTTATTAAAGTTCCATATATAGTATGACACTCATCAGGTATATCTTCTTCATTCTTATATCGATAATATGTAGTCAAATCTCCAAGCTTGTCATGAATCTGAAGTTCTTTTTCGAAGTCACTTGAATTAGAATTTACGGATGACATTATAATATCAATCTTTGATTTAATCTCATTTAATTTCTCATTTAAATCTGATTTATTGCTTACTAAATAATTTAAATATACATTTAAATTTGTTCCAAAAAAACCATCTGTAGTAGCAACTTTATACTGTGTATCAAGATAAAACACTTCTGGATGATCATTAAAAAAAGCATTCATAGAATTTGATACTTGCTCCATCGTAGTATTCATATCTAAATACTCATATTTTCTAACAACAGCATCGCTTTCTAAATTAGCTACTGAAGCTGCAAGAGAATCATATATTTCTTTTTCAGTATCAGTTAATTTATTATAATAATAATCAGAATTCGATATTTGCAATTCATTTACTTTAAATTCTTTTGTATAAGGAACAACTTCTGAACTTGCAAATTGATCAACAACATCAGTAATGCTTGCTGCGATTTTATTAGTAAGATTAGGATTACTCCAAAAAATATATGTAAATAGTACAGCTACAAAACAAAAAATAAAAACTTTTAATATCTTTTTCAACATATCACCCATTCTTAAGATATAATTTTATATTTATATTCATTTTAATATAAATACATTTTTTTTGCAACATATTTTTTAATTCTATTATAATATTATATTGTTTAAAAAAGTGCTATATAAAATATAGCACTTTTTACTAATCTTGATAAACTTCAGTATCCTCTTCATCATTTAGTTCTTCTACTTCTTCAGTAAAATTACCATCTTTATGATGAAATGATTCTTCTGTTTCAACTTCTATATTATCATAATCTAGTACACCTGTTCCAGCTGGAATTAGACGTCCAATTATAACATTTTCTTTTAAACCTTGTAATTTATCTACTTTTCCTCTAACAGCTGCATCTGTAAGAACTCTTGCAGTTTCTTGGAATGAAGCAGCAGATAAGAATGAGTCTGTAAGTAAAGCTATTTTTGTAATTCCTAAAAGTGTTTTTTTGCCTTTTGCAATTTTTAAACCTTTTTCAATTGCAAGTCTATTTTCATTATTAAATTCTGTTATATCAACTGTTGAACCAGCAATTAATTCAGTATCTCCTGCATCCTCAATAAATACTTTTCTAGTCATTTGACGTGCAACAATTTCAATATGTTTATCATTTATATGAACACCTTGAGTTCTATAAACTTTTTGTACTTCTTCAATTAAATAATTTTGTACTGCAACTTCACCTTTGATTCTAACAATATCATGTGGATCAAGTGAACCTACTGTTATTCTATCGCCTGCTTTTACAACATCGCCATTATTAACTGCAAGTCTTAATCCATAAGGAATTATATATCTTTCTACATGTTTTTCATCACTTGTAATAATTATCTCTTTGTTATTTCCGTGTTCACCAATTGTAACTGTTCCATCAATTTCGGTAACCATAGCAACACCCTTTGGTTTTCTTGCTTCAAATAATTCTTCAACTCTAGGTAAACCTTGAGTTATATCGCTACCAGCAACACCACCTGAGTGAATAGTTCTCATTGTAAGCTGAGTACCTGGTTCTCCAATTGATTGTGCTGCAATTATACCAATTGCTTCTCCTGGAGTTATTGGTTCTCCTGTTGCAAGATTTTTACCATAACATTTAGCACATACACCTCTTGTAGATTCACAAGTAAGTGCAGATCTTATTTTTACAGTTTCAAGTCCCATTGAAAGTATATCTTCTACTATCTCATCATTAATATATGTATTTTTAGAATATTTTATATTACCTTCTGAATCTAATATATCTTGTGCAAGAAATCTTCCGTCAATTCTTTCAGCTAATCTTTCAATTGGTTCTCCACTTTCAAGTATCGCAGAAACTTCAAAACTTAAATCTGTTCCACAATCATCTTCCATTACTATTACATCTTGATTAACATCAACAAGTCTTCTTGTTAAATATCCAGAATCAGCTGTTCTTAACGCTGTATCAGCAAGACCTTTTCTTGCACCATGTGATGCAATAAAGAATTCAAGAACGTCAAGTCCTTCTTTAAAGCAAGATTTTATAGGTAACTCAATTGTTTGCCCCATTGTATTTGCCATAAGTCCACGCATACCAGATAACTGTCTTATCTGAGTTGGGTTACCTCTAGCACCTGTATGAGCCATCATTTGAATTGGATTTAATTTATCTGGATTGCTCATTATTGCAGATTGTATTTCATCAGTTGCCTTAGACCATATCTTAATAATTTGATTATATCTCTCATCATTTGATATAAGACCACGTTTAAAGTTTTTAAGAACTTTTTCTGCTTCTTCTTCAGCATGAGCTAATATTGCTGGTTTAGATGCAGGTATTATAATATCAGCAACAGAAACTGTTATTGCAGCTTGAGTTGAATATCTATATCCATATTCTTTTATATCATCTAGAACAATAGCAGTGTCAGAAATTCCATGTTTAGCAATACATTTATCAATTATCTTTCCAAGTTCTTTTTTTCTAACTTCAAAACCAATTTCAAGGGCTAAATCATTTTCTTCTTTACTTCTATCAATAAACCCAATATCTTGTGGTATATAACTATTAAATATTAGTCTACCAGCAGTAGCATCAATAAGTTTAGTTACTTGTTTTCCATTAACTTCACCAGACACTCTTACTTTTATTGGTGCATGCATTCCTATAACTTTTTCATCATAAGCCATCATAGCTTCATCTTTATTATAGAATACTTTTCCTACACCAGGTTCATCAGTATTTTCAAAAGTCAAATAATATGAACCAAGTATCATATCTTGTGATGGTACAGTTACTGGTTTACCATCTTGTAAGTTTAGTAAGTTGTTTGAAGCAAGCATTAATAGCTTAGCTTCAGCAACAGCTTCCGGTGAAAGTGGAACGTGAACAGCCATTTGATCACCATCGAAATCGGCGTTAAAAGCTGTACATACAAGTGGGTGTAGCTTTATAGCTCTGCCTTCAACTAAAACTGGTTCAAATGCTTGAATACCAAGTCTATGAAGTGTTGGTGCACGGTTTAACATAACTGGTCTATCTTTTATTATTTCTTCTAGTACATCCCATACTTCAACAGCAGATCTTTCTACCATTCTCTTGGCATTTTTTATATTAAATGCCATTCCTCTTTTTACAAGTTCTTTCATTACAAAAGGTTTGAATAATTCAAGTGCCATTTCTCTTGGAAGACCACATTGATGTATTTTAAGTTGAGGTCCAACAACAATAACTGAACGTCCAGAATAGTCAACTCTTTTTCCAAGTAAGTTTTGTCTAAATCTTCCTTGTTTTCCTTTTAACATATCTGATAAAGATTTAAGAGCTCTACCGCCAGCACCAGTTATTGGTCTGCCTCTTCTACCATTGTCAATTAAGGCATCAACAGCTTCTTGAAGCATTCTTTTTTCGTTTCTAACAATTATATCAGGAGCTTCTAATTCTAATAATCTTTTAAGTCTATTATTTCTGTTTATTACTCTTCTATATAAGTCATTTAAGTCAGATGTAGCAAATCTACCACCATCAAGCTGTACCATTGGTCTAAGTTCAGGTGGAATTACTGGTAATACTTCAAGTATCATCCATTCTGGTTTGTTTCCTGACATTATAAATGCATCTATAGTTTCAAGTCTCTTTATTATTTTTAATCTTTTTGCTCCATTTGATTTATCAAGATCTTTTCTTAATTCTTTTTGTAATTTTAATAGGTCAACATTCTTTAAAAGTTCTCTGATTGCTTCTGCACCCATTCCAACTCTTAAACTATCATAACCATATTTTTCTATAGCTTCTCTATATTCTTTTTCATTTAAAACGTCACAAACTTTAAATCCAGTATTTTTAGGATCAAGTACTACGTATGAAGCAAAATATATAACTTTTTCTAAAGCTTTAGGAGAAATATCAAGTATTAATCCCATTCTTCCAGGTACACCTTTAAAAAACCATATGTGAGACACAGGACATGCAAGTTCAACATGCCCAAGTCTTTCACGTCTTACTTTTTTCTTAGTTACTTCAACGCCACATCTATCACAAATTATTCCTTTATATCTTACTTTTTTATATTTTCCACAGTAACATTCCCAGTCTTTTGTAGGTCCAAATATTTTTTCACAGAATAATCCATCTCTTTCTGGTTTAAGTGTTCTATAATTTATAGTTTCTGGTTTTTTAACTTCACCTTTTGACCATTCTCTAATCTTCTCAGGTGAGGCAATACCAATACTAAGTCTGTCAAAATTTTCTAAATCTTGCATAATTTATATTTCCTCCTTATAACCTACTCTTCTTCAGTAATTGATTCATCAAGTTCTAAATCTTCATCAAGTAAATCATCGCTTGCAACTTCTCCGTCTTCATCTTCAAAAGTCATACCCTCAAAGTCACTTTCTGTAAGAGCAACTTCATGATCCTCTACATCACTATCTATTGTACTTGGGTCAACACCATCAGTATCATCTTCCATTGATTCTTTAAGTTCTAATTGCTCATCTTCGCAATACATTTTTAAGTCTAATCCTAAACTTTGAAGTTCTTTAGTAAGAACTCTGAATCCTTCAGGGATTCCTGGTTTTGGAATGCTTTCGCCTTTTACTATTGATTCGTAAGTTTTAAGTCTTCCAGTTACATCATCTGATTTAACAGTAAGCATTTCTTGTAGAGTATAAGAAGCTCCATAAGCTTCAAGAGCCCAAACTTCCATTTCTCCAAATCTTTGTCCACCAAATTGAGCTTTACCTCCAAGTGGTTGTTGAGTAACAAGTGAGTATGGTCCAATAGAACGTGCATGTATCTTATCTTCAACCATATGATATAGTTTTAACATATACATGTAACCAACTGTTACTTCATTATCAAACAATTCTCCTGTTCTACCATCACGAACTGGAAATTTACCAGATGTATTTAGTTCTTGTTTTTCAAATAATTCTTGTATTTCAGATTCTTTTGCACCATCAAATACAGGTGTAGAAATCTTCCATCCTAGAGTTTTTGCAACATATCCTAAATGTACTTCTAATATCTGTCCTACATTCATACGAGAAGGTATTCCAAGTGGATTTAAAACAATTTGTAGTGGTGTACCATCTGGTAAATAAGGCATATCTTCTCTTGGTAATATACGTGAAATAACACCTTTGTTCCCATGACGTCCCGCCATTTTATCACCAACGGCAATTTTTCTTTTTTGAGCAATATATATTCTAACTATTTTATGAACACCTGTTGCAAGTTCGTCACAATTTTCTCTTGTAAATATCTTAACATCAACAACTGTTCCAGCTTCACCATGAGGAACTCTAAGTGAAGTATCTCTTACTTCTCTTGCTTTTTCACCAAATATAGCTCTAAGTAATTTTTCTTCTGCAGTAAGTTCAGTTTCTCCTTTTGGAGTTACTTTACCAACTAATATATCGCCAGGTCTTACTTCTGCACCAATTCTTATAATTCCATTTTCATCTAAATCTTTTAAAGCATCATCACCAACATTTGGAACTTCTCTTGTTATTTCTTCAGGTCCAAGTTTTGTATCTCTTGCTTCTGAGTCATAATCATGAATATGTATTGTAGTTAATGTATCGTCTTTAACTAGTTCTTCAGATATAAGTATAGCATCTTCAAAGTTATATCCTTCCCAGTTCATAAAACCAACTAGAATATTTTTACCAAGTGCTAGTTCACCTTTATCTGTTGATGGACCATCTGCAATTACATCACCTTTTTTAATTTTTTCGTTTTTAAGAACAATTGGCTTTTGATTTATACAAGTTCCTTGGTTAGATCTTTGATATTTTATTAAGTGATATTCATCTTTTCCTGTTTTAGTGTCAATAATTATTTTATCTGCACTAACATATGAAACTATTCCATCATTTTTTGCTGTTATTACAATTCCAGAGTCAATTGCAGCCTTATATTCTATACCTGTTCCAACAATTGGACTATCAGTTTTAAGTAAAGGTACTGCTTGACGTTGCATGTTTGCACCCATAAGTGCACGTTTTGCATCATCGTTTTCAAGGAATGGTATCATAGCTGTTGCAACAGATACAAGTTGTTTTGGAGATACATCCATTAGGTCAACCTTTTCTCTATCTATTTCTATGATTTCATCTTGATGTCTAATTTTAACTCTTTTATGTAGAAATTTACTTTCATTATCTAAAGGCTCATTTGCTTGAGCTACTATATATTTATCTTCTTCATCAGCAGTAACATATAAAACTTCTTCTGTTACTATTCCCGTATCTTTGTTAACTACTCTATATGGAGTTTCAATAAATCCATATCTATTTATTATAGCAAAAGTTGAAAGTGAAGATATAAGTCCTATGTTAGGTCCTTCTGGAGATTCTATTGGGCATAATCTTCCATAATGTGTATGATGTACGTCACGAACTTCAAATCCAGCTCTTTCTCTTGTCAAACCACCAGGTCCAAGGGCAGAAATTCTTCTTTTATGTGTAAGTTCTGCAAGTGGATTAATTTGATCCATAAATTGAGAAAGTTGTGAGCTTCCAAAGAATTCTCTTAAAGCGCCAACAATTGGTTTAATGTTTATTAATGTTTGAGGTGTTGCTACATCCAAATCTTGTGTAGCCATTCTTTCACGAACAACTCTTTCTAATCTTGCAAGACCAACTCTAAATTGATTTTGTAATAATTCACCAACGCATCTTACACGTCTATTTCCTAAATGGTCGATATCATCGATTTCACCAAGTCCAAATCTAAAGTTTACAAAATAGTTAATTGATGCAATTATATCATCCATTGTAGCAGATTTTACTACTAGTTTTTCTCTATTTAATTTTATTTGCTTCTTTATCTTATCTTCTGATACTTCACCTAACTTATCTAACATTTCAACTAAAGCTGGCAAATAAACTTCTTCTTTTATAATTTCTTTATCAACTTCAAATCCAAGATATTTAGAAATATCTACAGTATTATTTCCGATTATTTTTATTCTTTGATTATCTCTTTTTATATATGCAACATTAATTCCAGCTTGTTTAATTTCAAACGCTACTTCTGGAGATATTTTTTCATCTGCTGAAACAAAAATTTCACCAGTTTGTGGATTTACAATATCTTCTGCTGCTATTTCATTTTCAATTCTATTTGCAATACTTAATTTTTTATTGTACTTGTATCTACCCACTCTAGATAGATCATATCTTCTAGATTCAAATAAAAGTCCAAATAATAAAGATTTTGCAGCGTCAACATGAAGAGGTTCGCCTGGTCTTATCTTCTTATAAATTTCAAGTAAAGCATCATCTTGTGTTTTAACTACATCTTTATGTGCTACTTCATTAATTAAATCATCTTCGAAAAGTTCAGATATTTTTGCATCTGTATCTATTCCAAGAGATCTTATTAAAGCTGTTATTGAAACTTTTCTTGTTCTATCTACTCTTGCGTAAACCATATCATTTGAATCTGTTTCATATTCAAGCCATGTTCCACGATTAGGCATAACAGTACCAGCATAAAGAAATTTACCAGTCTTGTCTCTTTCAGAAGTAAAATAAACTCCTGGAGAACGTACTAACTGAGAAATTACAACTCTTTCAGCACCATTAATTAAAAAAGTACCATTTTCAGTCATAACTGGAAGATCACCAAAGAATATTTCTTGTTCCTTTATTTCTCCAGTTTCTCTGTTTATAAGACGAACTTGTACTTGAAGTCTTGATGAATAACTTGTATTTCTTTCCTTAGCTTCTTCAATACTATACTTTGTCTCATTTTCTAATCTATAATCAACAAATTCTAATAATAGATTACCTGAGAAATCACTAATTGGAGATGCATCTGCTAAGACATCTTTAAGACCTGATTTTAAAAACCATTCGTAAGATTGTTTTTGAATATTGATTAAATCTGGCATATCAATTACTTCTTTGATTTTTGAAAAGCTCATCCTTGTTACTTTTCCATTTTTTACTTCATGAACCATTTTTATACCCCCAAAATATGCATTTAAAAAAGACGACAAAAAGCCAAATTAGTTTACATAATAACTAATTTGATTCATTTACATCCAATTTTTAACAAAATAATTTTTTTGAATTTTCAACTATTTCAACCATCCTTTGTATTATAGTTTACATAGTAATACTTTATAAGAAAAAACATTTAAACCATTATAACATATTCTATAGTCGAAGTCAATAGAAAAAATATAAAAGCGAGAAAATAAATTCTCGCTAAATAAATTAAATTAATATAAGATTGTTCATCATTAAGTAAAAACTCATCAATATTACACAAATACCTATTATATTAAATGCAAACATTTTATTATAAGTACTTCTATTAAAAGTTTTTTGCTCTTCTTCTAAACCTGATTTTCCATTTTTTATCATCTTAGAAACTATCATAATTAAAACTAATATCATATAAAAGAATGCTATCATTCCTAATATTGATATTCCGTTTTGTGTATAATCACTAATACTTATAAATTCATTAACATTTAACCATACAATTAACATACTTAAAATGTTAACAAAAAAAGCAACAACCATAGATAGTGTAATAGTTTTATCATGATTCTTCACATATATCACCCACTTTCTCTTTAGTATAATAACAAATATTTATTCCATTTTATCATATAATAAATATTTTTTTCAATAGTTTTATAATATTTTTATATATTTCCTTCTTTTAATCTATCTGCTCTATCTGCCGCAATAAGTGCATCTATCATTTCATCAATATTTCCGTTTAAAAAACTATCTAGTTGATATATTGTTAAATTGATTCTATGATCAGTAACTCTACTTTGTGGATAGTTATATGTTCTTATTTTTTCACTTCTATCACCACTACCAACTTGAAGTCTTCTTGTTTTTGCCAATTCATCGTCTTTTTCAGTTTGCATTTTTTCGTATAATTTTGAACGTAACATTTTCATAGCAGACTCTTTATTTTGAAGTTGGGATCTTTCATTTTGGCATGCAACTACTATACCAGTTGGGATATGCGTAATTCTTATAGCAGATGAAGTTTTATTTACATGTTGTCCACCAGCTCCACTGGCTCTATAAGTATCTATTCTTAGATCATTTTGATTTATTTCAACCTCAACATCTTCAATTTCAGGAAGAACAGCAACTGTAACTGTTGAAGTATGTATTCTTCCACTTGCTTCAGTTTCAGGAACACGTTGAACCCTGTGAACTCCACTCTCAAATTTTAGTTTACTATATGCACCTTTTCCTTTTAGCATAAAAGATACCTCTTTTATACCACCGATACCAGTTTCATTCATGTCAATCATTTCAACTTGCCATCTTTTTAATTCAGCATACATTGTGTACATTCTATACAAATTATATGCAAATAATGCTGCTTCTTCACCACCTGCACCACCGCGTATTTCAATGATAACATTATTGTCGTCATTTATATCTTTTGGTAAAAGTAATATTTTCAATTCTTCTTCCATTTCTTGAAGTTTATCTCTACACTCATAATATTCTTCTTCAGCAATTTCGCTCATATCTGGATCATTCATCAATTCTTTTGCATCTTCCATAGCTTTTTTCACTGATTTATATTCAATATACTTGTCTATTACATCTTTCATAGCTGACTGTTCTTTTACATATTTTCTCCATGAAGTTTGATCAGAAATAACTTCTGGATCAGAAACTTTTTCTGTAAGTACATTATATTTATTTAATAAATCTTCTAATTTTTCAAACATATTTTTCTCCTTTTTCTAGTAATTATATTAATTAAGCAAGTAGATTTTATCATATTTTCATTCCACTTTCAATACTAACAAGAAAACATGACTAAATTAGTCATGTTTTTAATACTATTATTTTTATAATATTGCATCAATTATTCATCTTCATTTAATATTTTTAATTGAGCTTCAAGCATAGAACTTACTTTTATTTTATATATTTGCATTTGCTTTTTCTTCTCTTCTAAAGTACTTTCTTGTCTTAATATCTCTTGTTTTAAGTTTTCAAGATTACTTTTTGATTCAAGTTCTGCTTCTTTTTTTATAAATTCTGCTTCTCTTTGTGCCACTTCTTTTATATTTTCAGCACTAGATTGTGCATTCTCTATAGTCTTGGTAATACCTTCTTCAATAGATTTGTAATATGAAACGGATTCTTGCATAGTTGCAATTCTATCTTTTAACTCAGCATTTTCTTTATATAAAACTTCATAATCTACTAAAATCTCTTCTAGGAAATTTTCAACATCTTCGATGTCATATCCCTTCATTTTAGATTTTTTAAACACTTTATTTTCAATATCAATTGGTGTTATCATTAAACATACCTCCAAATTTTAAAAAATGCAGACCAATTCCATAGAGGTCTGCACAGAATACTATTTAAGCCATGAGAATGAAGATTTTTGTTGTTTAAATTGATTTCTTTCAACATCATTTTGTATTTCAACATTTCTTGGAGCCATAAGATATATTAAGTTAGAAACTTTTTGAATTGATCCTTCAATCATAAAAGCTGCTCCACTTAAGAAATCAAGTATTCTTCTTGCATCTTCTTTTCCAACATTTTCAAGATTTATTATTATAGATTTTTTTTCTTTTAAATATTCACCAATTTCTTGTACATCATCATAACAAGTTGGTTGAGTTATAACCATTTTAGATGATGATACAGCAGTATTCATTGGTATAACCTTAGTTTGGATATTTTTTGAAGAATATGGACTACTTGTTTCAATATCACTGAAGCTTCTTCTAGCTTTAGTAGCTGGAAATTCATAATTTTCTTCTACTTCTTCTACCTCTTCATCATATTGATCTGGTTCTTCATAACCATCATTAGCATGACCATTAATTCCTATAATATCCATAAATTTATTCACTATAGCACTCATTAATACAACCCCCTACGATATACTATCACTCACCTCTATTATGCAATAAAAGATAAAATATGTCAATAGTTTTAACAAAATTTTATCTTTTTTTAACATAGTTCATAAATTTTACTTAAATAAAATTAAATTTTATTGAAGGAAACAATGTTAATGCATCAAATCTTTTTCCATCTCTTGTTGCTTCAAGATGTAAATGTGATCCAGTAGAATATCCGGTTGTTCCAACATATCCTATAACTTGTCCTTTTTTTACATATTGTCCTTCAACTACTGCAATTGAACTCATATGTCCATATAAGGATGTATATATACTCCCATCAGTAGAACTTTTTCCATGTGATATTATTACATAATTTCCATATCCTTCTGGTTGAAATGGAGGTACTCTAATACTACCTGACTGCATTGCAAATATAGGTTTACCTGATATTCCAGAACCTGCTATATCTGTACCAGTATGTGTGCGTTTTTTTCCTGATGAAAATGGATCATAAACAGCATTGTACCTTGTAGTTATAGTATAATAGCCATTAACTGGCCATGCATATTCTCCATCTGCAAAAATAGGTGTATTCTTGTTTGCAAGAGCTTCTTCATATGCTTTTTGTAATTCTTTTTCTATATTCTTATCAGCTTCTTCTTTTCTTTTTTGTAATAATTTAGATTGTTCCTCTAAGTTAGATTTTGATGAATTCAACTGTGAAATTTTTGCATTTTTTGCATCAACTGTATCTTCTAATGCTTTGGTAGATTTTTCAGTATCATACTTTAATTGTTCTAGTTGAAGTTTTTGATTTCCTACATCTTGTTTAATATAATCAATATATTCCTTTTGTTTTTTCATATTCCCAACAAGGGATTTATCATATTCAATTATGCTTGTATATACATTCATCCTTGAAAAGAAATCTACTATACCTTTAGAAGTAAATAATACGTCAATTATACTTGGTATTCCATTTTCATAAATGGCTCTTAATCTTGTAGTATACATATCTTCAGCTGTATTATATGATTGTGATGCGTTTTGCAGTAAATCTTCTTGTTCACTAAGTTTTGAATTTATTGTATTAACTTTAGACTGTAACTCAGCAAGTTGAGTGCTATATTTAACCATTTTACTATCAAGTTCTAGCATTTCATACATATATTGAGCAAGATCTTTTTCTACTCCAGATAGCTTATTTGCATTTTGTCTTTGTTGTTCCTTTATATCTTCTAATTGCTGTTGATACTTTTGCACTTCTGCTCCAAAAATAAAATTAAATTCAAGAAACATAATTACAAATAAAGAAAGAATAATTACTATTTTTTTATTTTCCATTTATCCCCCAAAATTATATAACAATTTAAAATACGATTAATTTTATATACTATACATATTTAAAACTTATAGCTGGAAACAATGTAAGTGGATCAAATCTTTTTCCATCTCTTGTTGCTTCAAGATGTAAATGTGGTCCAGATGACCATCCTGTTGTTCCAACATACCCAATAACTTGGCCTTTTTGTACATATTGTCCATCAGATACTGCAATTGAGCTCATATGTCCATATAGTGATGTATATATACTTCCATCAGTAGAACTCTTTCCATGAGATATTATTACGTAGTTACCGTAACCACTTGCCATAAATGCTGGCACTCTTACAGTTCCTGCTTGAATTGCAAGTATAGGTTTTCCTGAAATTCCAGAACCTGCTATATCAGATCCATAATGTACATAATTTTTCCCTGATGAGAAAGGATCATAAACTGCATTATATCTTGTAGTTATAGTATAATATCCATTAACTGGCCATGCAAATTCTCCACCAGTAAATACTGTATTTTTGCCATTTGCAAGTGCCTCCTCATAGGCTTTTTGAAGTTCTTTTTCAACATTTTTATTTGCTTCATCTCTTTGTTTTTCAAGTAATTTTGCTTCTGCTTCAAGATTAGTCTTTGAAGTTTGTAAATCCGCAATTTTCTTATTTTTAGCATTTACTGTATCTTCTAAAGCTTTTGTTGATTTCTCAGTATCATATTTTAATTGTTCAAGTTGAAGTTTTTGTGTTTCAACATCTTGTTTAATATAATCTATGTACTCTTTTTGACTTTGCATATTACCAACTAAAGATTTATCATATTCAAGTATACTAGTATACACATTCATTCTTGAAAAGAAATCTACGATTCCTTTAGATGAAAACAATATATCTACTATATTTGGTACTCCATTTTCATAAATAGCCCTTAATCTTGTAGTATACATGTCTTCAGCTGTATTATATGATTGTGAAGCTTTCTGAAGTAAATCTTCTTGCTCACCAAGCTTTGTATTTACAGTATCAACTTTACTTTGTAAATCTGCAAGTTGGGTACTATAAGTAACCATCTTACTATCTAACTCCAACATTTCATACATATATTGTGCAAGAGTCTTTTCAACTCCTGTAAGTTTGCTAGCATTTTGCTTTTGTTCTTCTTTAATTGCATCTAATTCTTGTTGATATTTTTGAACATCTGCTGCGTATATAGTATTAAAACACAAAGTAAACATTAGTAACAAAGAAAATAAATAAGTTAATTTTTTATTTTTCATTTGTCCTCCCAATTATACCTTAAGGTATTTTTTTATAGATATAGAGCTTCCTAATATTCCTATTAAAAGACCTAGTGCTACATATACAATTAATACTTGATACCAAAGAGTAGTATATGAAACAATTCCAAAAACACCAAGTGTTGATTGTATTTGTGGTATTCTTGCATATAAAACTACATACGCAATAGAAACAAGTATAAACGATATTATTGCCGAAACAAATCCCATAATTGCACCTTCAACAACAAAAGGTGTTCTTATAAAACTATTTGTTGCTCCAATATATTTCATTATAAATATTTCACGTTTATTTGAATAAACTGCAAGTTTGATCGTATTTGATATAATAAATATACTTACAACTAGCAATATAACCCCAACCCCAAAGATAAACAAGTTAGCAATTTTTGATATTGAAATTACAGCTTGTATTGTAGATTCATTATATTTTACTTTGTATATACCATCAACTTTTTCTACAGCTGTTTTTACAGTTTGACTATCTTCGATACTAGAAAATTTTACTACAAAAGATGCTGGAAATATTTTAACATTTTCAAGACCTGTTAAAAAATATTCTTGCCCTTCAAAAACCTTCTTTGCATCTTCATATGCTTGTTCCTTTGATAAATAATCAACAGATTTTACACCAGGTATATTATTGATTTCATCTTTCATATATGAAACTTCATCCTCTGTTGCAGTATCGTCAATAAAAGCTTGAAGTCCTTGTTCAATTCTTATTGTTTCAACATTTTTATTTATATTTTGAAATAAAATAATAAATATTCCTATTACTAACATAGTTGCACATATTATCAATATTGTTGACATTGTTTTTGAACCATGTTTTTTTAAATTTTCGTATCCTTCTTTTATGAGGTATGTCCTTGTATTCATTTTAATACCCCCCTTTTTTATCGTCTTTTACAACTTTACCATGATCAAGAGCAATTACCCTTTTATTTAAATTATTTACAACATCCTTTGCATGTGTAACGACAAGTATAGTTGTTCCTCTTGAATTAATTTCAAGTAAAGTTTTAAATATTTCATCTGCAGTGACTGGGTCTAAATTTCCAGTTGGTTCATCCGCAATTATTATTGGTGGTCTTGTTGAAAGCGCTCTTGCAAGTGCAACCCTTTGTTGTTCACCACCAGATAACTGATTAGGATAAAATTTTTCCTTGCCTGGTAGTCCAACGAGTTCAAGAACATTTTTAACTTGAGTTTTTATCTCTTTTTCAGAAGCTTCTATTACTCTTAAAGCAAATTCAATATTTTCTTCAACAGTTCTATCATATAGAAGTCTAAAATCCTGAAACACAAAACCAATTTTTCTTCTTATAAGTGGAATCTCTTTTTCTTTTATTTTAGTTAAATCCTTTCCATCAAGTATAATTTTACCAGATGTGGCATCTTCTTCTTTTATCATAAGTTTTAGGAAAGTCGATTTTCCAGAGCCAGAAGGACCAACTAAAAAAACAAACTCTCCTTTTTCTATATTAACTGAAATATTATCAAGTGCGTTTACACTATGATTATAGTTCTTAGTTACATTTACAAAATCTATCATACGTTTTCCTTTCAATAATAAAGACTTTTTTCACAATAAAATGATATCACAAAATGCAAAATTTGTCTATAAATTATTATTTTTTTTATAATTTCACTTAATTTGAAATTCTTTTAGTACTTTTCTTATTATATCTTCAACTTTATCATTTTCGACATCTAATTTACTAATAATTTCTTTTACATCTTTTTCTGTATAGCCTAAGACTTGCAATGCTGTTATTGCTTCAGATATATTAATATTTTCCCTTTTATTCACCTTATATGTACCAGTATCGATGTTTTTTATATCATCATTTAATATTTTATCTTTAAGTTCAAATATTATTTTTTGTGCCATCTTAGGTCCAATACCAGGTATTGACTTTAATGAAACTATATTTTCTGTTGCTATTGCAATACACATATCACTTGGAGATATATTTGATATTATACCAAGTGCCACTTTTGGTCCTACACCACTTACGCTTATCAATTTTCTGAAAAATGTTAGAGTTTCATAAGATAAAAATCCAAATAATTTCATATCATCTTCTCTTACTTGTAAGTATGTGTATATTTTAATATTATTATTATCTTCAATATTTAAAATTTCATTTTCTGGCATGTATATTTCATAACCTATGTTATTTACATCTATTACTATTTTATCAATAAATTTTTGTTCAACAATTCCTTTAAAGTGTGCATACACTTTTCATCACCTCTAGTATATTTTACACAAAACGACATTTAATGTCAATAAAATCAACATTTATTTATTTTAAGTATATCAACTATATCATCTACATCTTCATATTCACCGTCTTTTAATCGCCTCAATTATCTTTGTTTCCTCATCTTTTGTTAATCCTTTCATGTTTACAATTATTTCCACATATTTACTTTTATTTTTGTACTCATTATATTCATCTGTTTCATCCAATTCTGAATTATAAATATACATTTCGAAAAATGACATTGTTGTAAATATAATTCCAAATACTGCAAGTAAATATATAACACTTTGTATTAATATTTGCATATTTATCACCTATGGTATTATATTATATTTTTTGGCAATCTGTTATTAATTAAATAAAATGAGGTATATAAATACCTCATTTATAAAATTTCATATAGATTTATGGTCAATATACCATTTTCTTCATCAAAATTTGAATTTATTTTAATTTTTCTAAACTTATCGTTAGTAAATCTATAATCCTTTTCTCCCCAGGACACCGCAGCCTCATCTTCTCTTTTTGCATAGTCTATAGGTATTGAGTGAATATGTACTTCATTAATTTTAAGGTCTGCATCTTTAACAGCCATATTTAGAGTTGTTGATACTTGGCAAATTCCTCCTCCAACTGATGTAACTATCTTTTTATTATCAATTGAATGTGCCTCTTTATATCCTTTTCCTTTTGTTCTTTCGCCTAAAACATCATTAAAAGAAAATTCCTCACCAATATCAAGTACCACTCCATCTATTGCATTTGATGCAACTTTTATATTAGTGTTTCTATCTTTTTCATATTTCTTAAATTTTGTATTTCTACTAGAAATTAACTTCTCCATTTATTCTCCTTCCTACTGTATAGTATTCATTAAATATAACTATATTGTTACTTATCCTTTCTAATTCTAATGCCCAATATGCTTGCTCATTATATAAATAATTATTTGAATTAATATTTGAATTCGAATTAGAATTACATCCCATATACATCACCTATTAATATATTATATTGCATTAATAATATTTATGACTCATATATATTATTATTTTAACAAATAAATAAAAGGCCGTTTTAAAACAGCCTTTTGTGTTTAAATTTATTCTTCTTTAGAAGTGTTTAATTTTAATAATTTTGCTAACTCTACTACAATAATTGGTAATAATGATAGAACTATTACCCATATTAAGTTATTACCAGTAATAAGTACAATATCAAATATTTCTCTAAATTTTGGTATAAATATTATAAATAGCATTAATGCAGCAGATGCTAAAATAGCCATTATTAAATGAATATTGTTAAAAGGATTAGTCTTAAACAATGATTTTTTATTATCTCTTACATTAAATACATGTACAAGTTCAGACATTGCAAGAACAATAAATGCCATTGTTTGACCTATTTTTATTTTCATTTCTCCATCAACATTTGGAGTAGATAATCCTATAATAAAAGCAATTAAAGTAATAATTCCAATCATTATTCCTTGATAAACAACTCTAAAAGTCATACCTTTTGTAAAAATACTATTTCCACTCTTTTGAGGTTTCTTCTTCATTATATTTTTGGAAGCAGGATCAACTGCAAGTGCAAGAGCTGGTAATGAATCTGTAACTAAGTTTATCCATAATATATGGATTGGAAGTAGCGGTTCAAGAGAATTAACATCACCAATCATAAATATGCTTGAAAGTACAGGAGTAAGAATTATTGCAGCAAAAAGTAAAACAATCTCACCAACATTACTTGAAATTAAAAATTGAATTGCTTTTAAAATATTTGTATATATTCTTCTTCCTTCTTCAACTGCTGATACTATTGTAGCAAAATTATCATCAGTAAGAATTACATCAGCAGATTCTTTTGCAACATCTGTTCCAACAATTCCCATAGCGCAGCCAATATCAGACTTTTTAAGAGCTGGTGAATCATTAACACCATCACCTGTCATTGCAACAACATTTCCATTTGCTTGAAGAGCAGATACGATTCTTACCTTATGTTCTGGAGAGACTCTTGCATATACAGAATAGTTCATTACTTTTGCTCTTAGCTCTTCATCAGTCATAATTTGCAAATCACTTCCTGATATGGCTTCTGATTCATCTTTTAATATTTCCAGTTCTTTTGCTATAGCTATTGCTGTTATTTTATGATCTCCTGTTATCATTACAGTTTTAATGCCTGCCTCTTTACATTTTCTTACAGCTTCTTTTGCTTCTTTTCTAGGAGGATCAATCATTCCAACCATACCAACAAATATAAGATTTGATTCTATGCTTTTTAATTCTTCCTTATCTGGCATATGATCTATTTCCTTATATCCCATAGCAAGAACTCTTAAGGCTTCTTTTGCCATAATTTCATTTTGTTTTATTATATCTTGACTAAATAATTTTAGATCTTCTTTAATTTCTTCTTTTACAATGTAACTATCACATCTAGATAGTAACTCGTCTACGCCACCCTTTGTATATACTACATATTTTTCATGAATCTTGTGAACAGTAGTCATTAACTTTCTATCTGAATCAAAAGGAATCTCTGCGACTCTTGGCATAATTTCATATAAACTTGATTCAAACCCAAGTGAAAATCCCATATCAATAAGAGCCGTCTCAGTTGGATCACCTGTAAGAGTATTATCACCTGATATCTTAGTATCATTGCATAGCATGCTATCATAAACAATTAATTTTAATTCATTGTCAATATCTAAATCATCTATATCATCTATGTTATTTGTAGTTCCATTCCAATATATTTTTTTAACAGTCATTTTATTTTCTGTCAAAGTACCAGTTTTGTCAGAACATATTACTGTTGCACTTCCTAAAGTTTCAACAGCAGGTAGTTTCTTTACTATAGCATTTCTCTTTACCATTCTTTGTACTCCAATAGCTAGTACAATAGTGGAAACTGCAGCTAAACCTTCTGGAATTGCAGCAACTGCTAGACTTACAGCCGTCATAAACATATGTATTGGTTCTTTTCCATAAACCATACCAATTATAAATATTATTATACATATAACAAGGGCTGCTATTCCAAGTGTTTTACCTAATTTATTAAGCTTCACTTGTAATGGTGTATCATTTTCTTCTATATTATTTATTATATTAGCAATTTTTCCAACTTCTGTATTCATACCAGTTTCAACAACAATTGCTTTTCCTCTACCATAAGTAACAAGACTTGAAGAAAAAGCCATATTCCTCATGTCTCCAATTCCTGTATCTTCATTTAATATTACATCTGAAATCTTATCTACTGGCACTGATTCTCCTGTAAGTGCAGATTCTTGACATTTTAAATTTATTGCCTCGATTATTCTAAGGTCCGCTGGTATATAATCGCCAGTTTCAAGCAATACTATATCGCCTACCACTAACTCTTTTGATTCAATTATCTTAAGTCTACCGTCTCTTATGACTTTAGAAGAATGATTACTTAATTTTTTCAGCGCTTCTAGTGATTGTTCTGCTTTAGCCTCTTGAATCACTCCAATTACGGCATTAACAATAACAACAAATAAAATTATAATAGTATCTGTAATTCCTTCTCCTTCAATTACACCTACTACACCAGAAATTAAAGCTGCAATTATAAGAACAATAATCATAAAGTCCTTAAATTGTCCTAAAAATTTTATCAATATTGATTTCTTTTTCTTTTCAGTAAGTTCATTTAAGCCAAATTCTTTTTGCTTTTCAATAACTGCTTCCGTACTTAACCCTTTCTGAATATTCGATGAAAACGTTTGTACTACTTCTAAAATACTTTTTTTAAACCATTTATTTTCCAAAATAATTCTCCTTTCAAAATAAAATATATTTATAATATTATTTTAAAAGTCTTGCTACCTATACAAGTTTACTGACCAGATAAAATATTATCGTGATGTTGATCAGTAATTAAAAGCTACTCCCTTTTAAACTATTCTAATTATATCAATTTTTTCTTATTAATTCAATAAAAAATTTCAAAAAAATAATAATCTCTTTTTAGAATATGTATATTTTTTTTACAAATAATATATATCATAGAAAAAGTATAAAAAAATGAATAAGAGGGAATTTATGTTAAAAGATTGGATGTTTTTTAAAAAAGATAAAAGTTCTAATAATGATAATAATAAAATTACAGAAGAAAATTTGAAAAAACAAGATATAGATATTAATAAAATCAAAGAAATATTAGGTGAAAACTCTGATTTCATAGTAAAAGAATTAGATTATAAGCATGTACATTTATATTTTATATATTTTGAAACTTTATCAGACGCAACAACAGTAGATACTTCAGTTTTAAAGCCAATAATTGATATGGTAAAATCTAAGACAAATGAAAATACTAACTATAGTAATATAGATATACTAAAAAATATGGAAGAAGGACTTATTCCACATAGAAGTTCAAAGATTGTTAATAATTTAAATGATTTTATTAATAGCCTCTTAACTGGTAGTTTAGGTGTAGTAGCATCGAATATAAAAAATGAGGCTATTGCATTTGAAGTAAAAAAAATAGAGAAAAGAAAAGTAAGTGAACCGACTAATGAAAACATTATAAAAGGATCTAAAGAAGCTTTTATTGAAGATATAAAAATAAATATTGCATTAGTTAGAAGCAGAATTAAAAATCCAAATTTAAAGGCAGTAAAGTTAGAAGTTGGTGAAATTTCGAAAACTGATATTACTGTTATGTATTTAAATGATATTGTTGATAAAAATTTATTAAATAAAGTAGTTGAAAAAATTAAAAATATGAAAACAAATAATATAGTTGCTGGTGCAGATTTTGAAGAACAAATAATTGATAATAAATATTCAATTTTTCCACAATTAATTTATACAGAAAAAACAGATAAAGTGGTCTCAAATATTTGTGATGGTAAAATAGCTGTATTTATTGATGGCTTACCTATTGTATATATACTTCCAGCAGTAATTAGCATGTTTCTTCAAGCACCAGAGGATTATTCAGAAAATTATGCTGTTAGTACAATGCTAAGAGTTATTAGATTTTTTGCTACAATACTTACACTTATATTACCAGGATTCTATATTTCAATTTCTATATTTCATCAAGAAATGATTCCAACAGATTTAGCACTTTCAATAATACATAGTAAAGAAGGTGAACCTTTTCCAACCTTAGTTGAAGTAATATTTATGCTACTTGCTTTTGAAATGTTGATTGAAGCCAGTTCAAGATTACCTAAAACAATTGGTCAAACTATATCAATTGTAGGAGGTCTTATAATCGGTGAAGCAGCAGTCAATGCAAAATTTGTTTCTCCAGCAGTTGTTGTTATAATTGCCATTACAGGTATTACAGGCTTTTTAATGCCAAATCAGGATTTTGCAAACTCATTAAGATTATGTAGATTTTTATTAGTATTTTTATCAAGTATAGCTGGTTTATATGGACTTTCAATAGGGTTATTTATGTTAATATATTATCTATGTTCTATAGAATCTTTTGGTGTACCATATTTAGTACCATTTTCTTCAAGTGATGGCAAAAACTTAATGAAAGATACTATCATGAGAGCTCCACTCCTCGATATGCGAAACAAAGATAAATAAGTAGGTGATAATATGAATAAAAAAATCAGAAAATTCATGTTAGTGTTATTTATTGGTTTTCTTGTATTTTGGAATAACAGTGTTATGCCAACAAGAAGAGAAATAACTGATTTAGCATTAGTAAAAGTAGTAGGTTTAGATATTATTAATGAAGGAATATATAAAGTACAACATACAAATGTAAGATCTGATATTAGTAATTCTTCAACACAATCTTCTAATAGCAGCAGTAAATCTTCTAATAGTTCGGGTAGTTCTGATAGTTCGGGTGGTTCAAGTGGGTCTGGTGGATCTAGTGGTTCTAATAAGACTTCAAATTCTAGTGAAAATGAGTCTAGCAAACCAAGTGAATCATCCTCAGAATCTGAGATAGAAAAAGGAAATAATGATAAATTGTTCAGTGCAAAAGCAGCAACTTTTTCTGATGCAGTAAGATCATTCCAAACGTATACAGATAAAAATCTTACTGGATCACATGTTTTGTTTTTCTTATTAGGTGAAAATTTTGCAAAAACTGGAATTAATCTCGGCCTTGATTTTAACGCAAGAGATTATGAAGTAAGATCAACAGCTGTTATATATATAACTAAAAATAGTAGTGCCTATGATTTTTTATATAAAGTTACTCAAAGTACATATGAAGTGGATGAAAAATTAACGAGTATGGAAAAGAATACAGATTCAAAAAGTGTTGGATATACTACAACTTTGTTAGACATACAAAAAATGTTATTTGGCTGTGATGGCGATGGCCTAATACCATCTATATCAATAATAAATAATAAAAAAATAAAAGATGAACAAAAAGAAGATCCCGCCAAAAGTAGTTCTATAATTAATAAACAAACAGCACTTGCTGTTACTGATGATATATATTTTGATTTTTCTGGTTATGGAATAATTAAAGACAAGAAACTAGTTGGATACTTAGATGAAGAGCAATCACTTACAAGTAATATTATTATGAATAAATCAAAAGGCTTTAATATAGATATTTACTTTAATGATAATGATACTGATAAAATAGTAAACGGTATAACATCATCAAATACTAAAATATCTTTTACATTTAATGATCAAAATCATATAAAAGATATAAACGTAAAAACAACTTTCAGATGTAATGTAGAAGAAGTATATGCAGAAAAATATAAATTTACTGATGAATTTTTAAAAAAATTAGAGGCAAAACAGAATGAACAAATTAAAGCTAGAATAGAAGATGTATTCAACCAAGTAAAAAAATATAAATCAGATTTTTTAAAAATAAGAGAATTGCTAAAATCACAACATCCTTATATCTATGCAAAAATTGAAGATAATTTGATAGATGAAATAGAAAATGCTAATATAAATGTTGAAGTTCAATCAGTTATTCGTAGAACATATGATTTTAATGCCGTTGATCAAGAGGAGAAATAATTATGCTTAATATAATTTTTTATATATCTTATTTTATATTTTCTTTAACAGATTTAATACCATTAATTAAAGCAAAAGAAAAAAAAGATACTATCGTATTTATAATACTTACAATACTAGTTTACTGTTTAGCATTCTATTACTTCTCTGATGAGTTAAGAGATAGTTTTATTTATAATTTCTTTAAACTTTTTCATAAACAACTATAAGGAGGGTATATTTTATGTCTGATGAACAAAGTAAAATAAGTATAAAACAATTAATAATAATTCTTTTAATAGCAATATCATCCCCATTAATAAGGGTAATACCAAAGAATATATCTACAGTGGCAAAAGATGGTTCTATTTTAACACCTCTATTTATAATAATACCTTTTTTAATATTAATTTATGTATTAAATACATTAATTAATAAGAGTGGAGAAAAATCATTACAAGATGTATATATAAAAATTTTTGGAAAAGTTTTAGGAAAAACAATTTTATTTTTTCAAGCAATATGGATATTCATACTTTTAGGTGTATATATAAGATATTTTGCAGATAGATTTGCTTCTTCTATTTTAATATTCACACCACTATACTTCTTTTCTTCGACACTACTTGTTGTAACATTTATAATCGTTAGAAACAAATTAGAATATTTTGCAAGAGCAATTGAAGTTTTTTCATTATTATTTTCAATAATAATTGGACTGTTAAGCTTAATTTTGCTACTATATGTTGATATACATAATATTTATCCACTTACTGTATTTGATGCATTGGATTCATTAAAATCTACACCTTTATTGTTCGGAATTGTATCATATATAACCTATATGTTTTATCTTGGTGAAGACATATCTAATAAACAGGATTTCAAAAAATATACTAAATACTTAACTTCTAGAGTAGTGTTATTTAGCTTGTTTGTCACTCTTGCAACAGTTGGTATATTTGGATATAAACTAACTGGGCAATTTAACTTACCATTTTTTATGTTTTTAAAAAATATAAAAATATTTAATTTTATTGAAAGATTTGAATCAATATTCTTATCATTTTGGTTCGTTACTGATTTTACAATAGTGGCATTACTTGTATACATTTTAACTAGGTTAATCAAAAAAGTTACAAATATAAAATATAGTAAGACTACTACCACCCCAATAATATTTGGTGCTTTTATCTTTTCATCTTATTTAGTTACAAGTATTTTTGAATTGTATGAATTTTCTCAAAAATTCTTACTTTATATAAATATTGGATTTCAATTTGTACTGCCAATAATTGCTTTAATAGTGGGTAAATTACGAAAAATGGTTTAATTAGCAACTATATTAGGTGTTTAAAAAAATGAGTTCAAATTAAACGTTTGAACTCATTTTTCAATATTATTTTTAAATATATATTATTACATATTATTCATTCCACCAAATATTGGTAGAGTAGGTCTTTCAATTATTGTGACAAATTTTATAGAATATATATCACACATGACAAAACCATTAATATCAATAGGTTTTAAAATAATGTAGCTTACTCCAACTTTAACTAACACACCTGTTCTATCAGTAAAACTATTGCCCATCAAAAATTCTACCTTTAATAATTTACCAATTTGTGTGTTTAAATAGCCTGCTGTATATAGTGGACTAGTAACTTGCTCAGGCACAAAATTTCCATTTGCATTCTGACCTTCCATTTAATAACCTCCCTTTCATATTATGTTGTTTGATATTTAGGTGTAGGTGAATAGAAACAATGTTGATTTATTGTGGTAAAATATTTTCCAGATTGATTTGCTGGAAAATATGCTGCACAAGAACCTGGTGGATTTAAATACCATAAACAATCTGAAATTCCAAAAAATTTTCCACCACCAAGTGCCCAATCTGCAATTTCATAATGTATATCTTCAGGAGGAGTTGTATAAATATTTCTTGGTGTAGGAACTCCATTTTTGTTTGCAGCGGCACAAGTAAATTGGTTTTGTTGAAAAATAATATTTCTTAGATCACCTTGACCAACACGTTGATACTCACCATATGGAGCATTTACTCTGTTCATAACCACTGTAGCAACTGCTCTCATTCCATTTTCCCCTTCACCTTCTGCTTCACATTTGATTATTCGAGCTAATAATTCCCTATTATCAAATGCCATAAATACCTCCTAATTAATAAAATATATTATATATTATTGATTATCACAAAAAATATGCACGTACAAGTGCATATTTTGACATTATTTAATAAATTAAATTAAAAAAGACAACAAAAAAGACCTTCAAATAAATGAAGATCTTCATTGGCTCCCTCTGTTGGACTCGAACCAACGACCCTGCGGTTAACAGCCGCATGCTCTACCGACTGAGCTAAGAGGGAATATACAAAAAATTGGCAACCCCATATTT
>JAEWRE010000020.1 GCA_023460235.1 Bacillota bacterium | reverse complement strand
TTACATATTTACTTCCTGTTTTACTTATTCCACTTCCACCATCATTATCTGTTAATGTTATTGCTATAGGTGATATTGTTAGATCTTTTGAGTACTCTGGTTTTGATATTTGTGGTGTTTGAGGTGCCACATTATCTACTGATGATGTTACTTTTATTTCTTTTGTTCTTACACTACCTTCATTGCTCATTTTTATATCTACTATTACATAGTATGTTTTGTATGGCTCTACTCCATTTGTTATATCAAATACCATTTCTGATTTTAAATCTTGTGATGGTATTGTTACCGCTGGAGTATCTGGTCTTTTTCCACTTTCTCCACTTAAATATATCTTACATGATTCTAGTTTTGTTATATCTACTAATGCTCCTGTAAGTGATACTTTTCCGGCTATATGTGTATCTTCTGGTGTTAGTGCTACATTTATACTAAACCCTCTTACTTCTATTAATCCATCCGCCCAGTTTGACTCTTGTATATTATCTCCTATATATACTAACTCTCCTGCTTCTACTTTTAACTTTTCATCATACTATGTGCCTTTCATTGAAGATATTATCTCTGTTATTGGTCTTGTAGTATCAATAGTTTGACTTCCATTTTCTGTTGAACCACCTTTATCTGCATTAAGCAGTTTTGGATCATAGTTTCCTTCAGTATTTGATGATTTTCCTAATACATACAATGAAAGATCACTTTTAAATGTATCTATATCACTTTGAAATCTTGCTTTTTTAGCACTCTCTAATGGATTGTTCTTACTTAAGTTAAGTATTACTGCTCCAGCTAAAATTATTATCACTATTATTGTTATTATTAATACTATTAAGCTTATTCCTTTGTTTCTCATATACTTTCAACTCCTTGTAATAAAATACTCTACATTTATTGTATACAATAGTAAAAAAATAATCAACAAAATCAGTAAAATATCCAATAATTATTTTATTATATAAATTAATAAATAGGTAATACAAAAGCCTAATTTAGCTTGTATACTACCTATTTATTTAAACATCATATTCATCCAAGTAACTATGTTTTACTCCATCTTTATGATATCCAACAACTGCGTTTAAGTTTATATTATCAGTACTTCTGAATATGTTATACTCGATATATTTACTTGTTTTTCTAAGTCTATTAATTAGAGTTTTGATTTCTTTTCTTTTTGAAGCTCCTCCATCGTCATTTATTGAGCAGCTTTCAGTAAATCTACATGCACAATTTATAAACCCAAGTTCGTTTGAATTTCTCCAAGATATTATATCTGCTTCTTTAACTAAATACATAGGACGAATAAGTTCAACACCGTAATTATCGCTATGAAGTTTTGGAAGCATTGTTTTAAATTCTCCACTATAGAACATACTAAGTAGAGTTGTCTCTATAACATCATCAAAGTGGTGACCTAAAGCTATCTTATTACATCCAAGTTCTTCTGCTTTACTATATAAAAAGCCTCTTCTCATTCTTGCACAAAGATAACAAGGAGAGCCTCCTTCTGCTTTTCCAACAATATCAAATATATTTGATTCAAATATTTGTATTGGAATATTAAGCAATTTAGCATTATCAACAATAACTTGTCTATTTACTTCATTATAACCAGGATCCATAACAAGAAATACTAAATCAAATTTAACATTTCCATGTTTTTGAAATTCTTGAAAACACTTAGCCATAAGCATTGAATCCTTACCACCAGAAATACAAACGGCAATTTTATCACCTTCACTAACTAGTTTGTAATCTTCTATTGCTTGTCTAAATTTTCTATATATTTTCTTTCTATATGTTGTTATTATGCTTGTTTCTATATCAATGTATTTTTCCATATTTTATTTTTCACCTTCACTTTTTAATTTATTATAACAAACATCAAAGATTTTTAAAAATTCATCAATTTCTTCTTCTGACGTAAGATGTGAAACACTAACTCTTAATGTGTATAGCGCAACTTTTTTATCATTAGTTAAAGCATATACAGATCTTGAAATTGTATTTGTTGGACAACATGCGGTTTTTGTAGATACGTATACCTCATAATTTTCTAATTCTTTTGCTAACACGACAGAATTAATAGTTTTAATACTAAAATTAAGTGTGTATGGTATTGAATATTCTGTACTATTAATTACAATATCGTTATATTTTTTTAATCCTTCTCTTAATTTATGATTAAGCTTATTTGCATATTCATATCTTGATACTAAATTATTTATTGCAATTTCTAAAGCTTTTTCTGTTGCAACAACCATTCCAAGTACTGGAGTACCACTTCTATATATCGTTGTACTCTTGCCACCAATTATTATTGGTTCTAATTCTATATTTTCTTTTTTTACTAAAATTCCAAATCCATTTAAGCCATAGAATTTATGTGGAGAAATAGTCATTAAATCAACATTTGATATATCTACCTTTATCTTTCCTACTGCTTGAGTAGCATCACAGAAAAAATATGCATTTGAATTTTCTTTTATTATCTTCCCTATTTCACTTATATTTTGTTCGATTCCTATTTCACTATCAACATATGGAACAGTAACAAGTACTGTATCAGGTCTTAATAATTCTTTTAAATGCTCTATATCAACATGACCATCATATAATATGTCTAAGATGTCTACTTCATATCCTTGTTCTTCTAATTTACTAAATTGTCCCATCACAGAAGTATGTTCAAGTGTTGTAGTTATAATATGCTTTCCCTTATTTTTATATTTATTTAGTAACCCCCTTATTGCAAGATTATTTGATTCACTTGCACCAGAGGTGTATATTATTTCATTTTCTTTTACGCCAAGTAATTTAGCTATATTTTGTGTAGATTTATCAAGTATTTCCTTTGCCTCCATTCCTAATTTATGTGATGAATTAGGATTTGCAATATATTTTAAAGTCGTATTATAGAATACCTCTAAAACTTCTTTATCTACTGGTGAATTTGCTGCATAATCTAAATATATCATGGTCACACTCCGTTTCTTTAACATATAAATTTTAACATTTTTTATGTAAAATTGCAAGTAAAATAAATAATTTATTACATATATTATTAAAGACATTTTTTGAAGTGATTTTATAAAAACAAAATAATTCCAAAAATATTTAATTTTATTTGATTAAAAATTTATTTCAACAGTTGATTACATATAAATTACTATTTTGCATATAAGCTTCCTAATTCTATGAAATAATATTTTTATTAAATATTTAATAGCATTTAAATTTATTGATTTTTAACATTATATATGTTATAATATTATTATGTAAACTGTTGGTGTCTGTTAAAATTACAGATTATTTTATAAGGAGAATATAATTATGGAAATTATTTTAAATGCTAACTCAATAAGTTTTGATGGAAATATTTTATATTTTAAACGGATAGTTGATCAGAAAAATGGATTTTATAAAGTTCAAAGAAACGATAATAATTGGAATTTTATAAATCAGAGTGGTAAATTATTTTCTAATGAATGGTTTTATGATATTTTTGATTTCGCAAACGGTTTTGCGGCAGTTAAAAGAAAGGATAATACATGGAATTTTATCAATGAAAATGGTAAGCTTATTTCCGATGAATGGTTTTATGATATTGGTGATTTTGCAAATGGTTTTGCAACAGTTCAAAAACATGATTATACATGGAATTTTATTAATGAAGATGGTAAGATTATTTCAGATAAATGGTTTTATGGCATCCAAGAATTTAGAGACCATTTTGGAGGGGTTAAAAGAGAAGATGGTAAATGGAATTTTATCAATGAAAATGGTAAAATTATTTCAAAGAAATGGTTTTATAATATTAATGTCTTTGTAAACCATTTTGCAACAGTTCAAAGAAATGATAAAGCATGGAATTGGATTGACGAAAAAGGTAAGATTTTTTCAGATAAATGGTTTTATTATGTCAGTGACTTCGAAAATGACTTTGCAATAATTAAAAATAGTGTAAATATGTTCAATTTTATAAACAAAAATGGCAATATTATTTCAGATATTTGGTTTGATGATGCATATGATTTTAAAAATGGTTTTGCACCAGTAAAGTTGAATGATAATAAATGGCATTTACTCAACCAACATGGCAATATTATCGAAGGTGTTTATTTTGATAATTTTTCCATCATGGGCATGGATGATGAATATATTTTTAAAATTCTTTAAAAATAATTTCATACTACATATTTCTCCCAAAGTTAAATATTTTTAACTTTGGGAGAAATTTATTATAAATTTATGTATAACAATATTTTCTATTTTGCACTTCTTATCAACTCTTCTATATCATCTTTATATTCTTGATATTTTTCAAGATATATTTCAGCACCTTCATATTCAATCTTTTGGAATAAGAAATCGCCTTGTAATACATCTGCTCCATATCTTATAGAATCACAGAATTCTTGTTCATTCTCTATTCTACCAACTATAACTTTATACTTCATTTTTTTGCATATATTAATTATATTTTGGAATATTTCATTATCAAGAGTACTATTTTCAGAAACAAATTTACAAGATAATTTTATTTCGTCAACATTTAATTCAGAAAACAGCATTATAGATTGATATTTTAATTCTAAATTATTTACTATAATATCAACTCCACATTGTTTAAGTTTTTCAAACATTAATTTGTAAGTTTCTATTTTCTTTATTTCAATATTATCATTTAACTCTACTTGAATATCATGTTGAGCAATATTGTTATTTTGCAATATTTCACAAAGTCTATCAATGAAATCTTTTCTACTTGCATGCCTATTTGAAATATTTACAGCTATCTGAACGTTTTTATATCCTTTAGCCCTAAACTCACCTATTTTTTTACAAGCATTATCTAGTACATATTGATCTAACTTTATTGTAAGTGCCATATCATCAGCTTGTTTTATAAAATACTCAGAATTAAGTCTTCCAAGTACAGGATGATTCCAGTATAAAAGAGATTCAAAACATACCTTGGATGTATCATTAACATTAATTCTTGGTTGAAGAGCAACACCAAATTGCCCTTCAGCATAAGCCTTTTCAAGATCTTTTTCCATTTTTTTTCTGTTTTCTAATTTTGCCTTCAATGCTTTATTATGAAAATAGTAATTATTTTTACCATTTTCTTTAATATAATACATTGCATCATCAGCATAAGTAACCAAGTCTTGTCTAGTTGTAGCATCTTCTGGATATACTGCAACACCTAAACTATATTCAAGAGATATTGCTGTATTTTCAATTATTATTGGTACTTGCAAATTTTTCTTAAGATTTTCTAGTACATTTGTTATATCTTCTGTTGTAGCTATTTCTCTTATTATTATTGCAAATTCATCTCCCCCAAGTCTATATGCAATAGCATTTTTAGGAAGCTTTTGCTTAAATACATTTGCAAGTGCAATTAATAATTCATCTCCTGCATCATGCCCCATTGTATCATTAATTTGTTTAAATCCATCAAGATCCATAAAGCAAACTGCAAATTTTTTATCTTTTTTTATAAGTTCATCCATTATCGATAAAAATAAATGTCTATTACCACTTTTAGTTAATGGATCAGTATAAGCTTGTTGCTTAACTTTGTAATTTTCTCTACTTTTATTTATAGTAAATACTTTATATACCAAAATACCCAATATTCCAGCAACTACAGTATATAATATCCAAAAAAGTATATTGTCAAAAACTATATAATTCATATACAACCTCATTTCGTAAATTATTATTAAGATACAACTATATTTACAATCTTAGATTTAATAACAATTATCTTCTTAATACTTTTACCTTCAGTATATTTATTTAATCTCTCATCAGCAATAACAATGTCTTCAATTTGTTTTTCATCTAAGTTACTATCAACGTTTACTTTAAATCTAACAGCACCATTTATTTGAACTGCAAGTTCAACTTGATCCATAATAAGTTTGCTTTCATCAAAACTTGGCCAATTAGATTCAAATATATATCCTTCGAAACCTAATATTTCCCATAATTCTTCTGTAACGTGTGGAGCTATAGGGTTTAATATTTGAAGAAAAGGCTTAATATATTTTTTACTAACTTTTTCCTCTTTATACAAAACATTAACATATGACATCATAGCTGCAATAGCAGTGTTATATTTCATCTCATCAATATCACTTGTAACCTTTTTTATAACATAGTTTAGTTCTTTATCTAGCACTTTTGAAGATATATCTTCATCTGTAGCCAAACCTTCTAACCTAATTACTCTATCTAAGAATTTCTTTACGCCTTTAACCCCATTATCAGACCAAGGTGCAGATTGTGAATACTCACCTATAAATAATACATATGTCCTTAAAGTATCTGCTCCATATTCTTTTATTATATCATCTGGATTTACAACATTGCCTCTTGATTTAGACATTTTCTCTCCATCAGGTCCAAGAATTAAGCCTTGTGTTGTTCTTTTAGCATAAGGTTCTTTTGTTGGGACTATTCCTATATCATATAAGAATCTATGCCAAAATCTTGAATAGATTAAATGTCTTGTAACGTGTTCCATTCCTCCATTATACCAATCAACAGGTAGCCAATATTTCATTTTTTCTTTATCAGCAAATTCTTTATCATTGTGTGGATCTATATATCTTAAGAAATACCAACTAGATCCAGCCCATTGCGGCATGGTATCAGTTTCTCTTTTAGCAGCACCACCACAATGAGGGCATGTTGTATTCACCCAAGAATCAATTTTTGCAAGAGGTGATTCTCCATCTTCACCAGGCATAAAGTTGTCTACATCTGGTAATGTAAGTGGTAAATCTTCTTCTTTCAGCGGAACTAAACCACATTTTTCACATTTTACAATAGGAAGTGGTTCTCCCCAATATCTTTGACGAGCAAAAGCCCAATCTTTCATAGAATAATTCTTTTTTCTATTACCAATATTATTTTGTTCTAAATATTCAATCATTTTTTCTTTTGAATCTTTAACATTAAGTCCATTTAAGAAATCAGAATTAATTAATACACCATCTCCTATAAATGGAGATACTTCAATATCATTACTTCCGTTATCATCAATTACTTGTTTTATTTCTATATTAAATTTTTTAGCAAACTCAAAATCTCTTGTGTCGTGTGCAGGTACTGCCATAATTGCTCCTGTACCATAACCAACCATAACATAATCAGTTATCCAAAGCGGAATAGTCTCATTTGTTAATGGATTAATTATCTTTATACCTTTTACTTCTACTCCAGTTTTTTCTTTTGAGAGTTGTACTCTTTCAAATTCAGATTTTTGGCTTGCTTTTTTTCTATAGTCTATTATTTCGTCAAAGTTATCAATTTTTTCTTTCAACTCATCTATTAAGTCATGTTCTGGTGCAATTGCCATATATGTTACACCAAATATAGTATCAGGTCTTGTTGTATATACTCTTATACTCTTGTCTGAATTTTCAATTTTAAATTCAATTTCTGCGCCATATGATCTTCCAATCCAATTTTCCTGTTCTAATCTAACTCTCGGTAAGAAATCGACTTCATCAAGTCCATCTAATAACTTATCCGCATAATCTGTTATTTTTAGCATCCAAACTTCTTTTTCTTTTTGAACTACTTGAGAATCACATCTATCACATTTCCCACCTTGTGACTCTTCATTTGCAAGTATTACTCTACAATTTGGACAGTAATTTACATATGTCTTATCTTTGTATGCAAGACCATGCTCAAATAACTTTAAGAATATCCATTGCGTCCATTTAAAATACTCTGGAGTAGTTGTATCAATAACTCTGTCAAAATCAAAAGAAAATCCAATAGATTTTAATTGTCTAGTAAATGTTTCAATATTTTTATCTGTAACTTTCCTTGGATGTATTCCAGTTTTCATTGCATAATTTTCAGTTGGAAGACCGAAGGCATCAAAACCTATTGGAAATAATACATTATACCCTTGTAATCTTTTCTTCCTTGAAATTGCTTCCATTCCCATAAAAGCTCTAGCATGACCAACATGTAGCCCAACACCAGATGGATAAGGGAACTCTATTAATCCATAAAATTTTTCTTTCTCTGAAAAATCTTGTGCTCTAAAAGGCTTCTTTTCTTCCCATATTTTTTGCCATTTTTCATCTATTTCTTTTGAATACATATTCAATCATCTCCCATTTATATTTTTTTCATAAACATTTAGTAAATATTTATCTGTCATACCTGCTAAATAGTCTATAACTATTCTTTTATTTTCGTTATTTTGTATATATTCTTTACACATAGAGTATAAAAATACTGTATATATATCACACTTTTCATTTTTATTTTCAAGTGCTTCTAAATAGAACTTAAATAAACTATTAAATATATCTCTTATTTTTGTTCTTTCTTCATCAGTAGTTGATTTTTTGTATATATTTTCATAATTAAATTTCTTTAATTTTTTTACAGCTAAATATACTTCATCAGACATTGATATATAATCTTTTCCAAAACTATTTTCTATAACATCAAGTATTAAATTATTCATAATATCAACGTTATTATCTCCAAGTACTTCTGCTATATCAGCAGGAATTTGATTTCTTTTAAAAGCTCCAATTAAAATAGCATCTTCAATATCTTTTCCAATATAACCAATAATATCTGATATTCTAACCACACAACCTTCTAAGGTCATTGGAATTAATTTAGAATTATCATCAATATTGTAACTATTTAGATATTCTATTAAGAAATCTTCTTTAGTCTTTTTCATTGGTTTGTAATCATGAGATACGAATTCTCCATTATGGCATAATATTCCATCTAATGTCTGAATTGTAAGGTTTAAACCATTTCCATTTTTTTCAATAAACATCAAATTTCTTACGCTTTGAACATTATGTGAAAATACTTGTCCAAGTTCTTTCCTTGATAATTCATCAAGTGCATATTCCCCTTCATGCCCAAAAGGGACATGACCAATATCATGCCCTAAGGAAATTGCTTCTGCGAGATCTTCATTTAAGCCTAAAGCTCTTGATATTGTTCTAGCTGCCCTTGATACAAACTGAACATGAGTTATTCTTTTTGAAATATGATCATCATCTACTAAATGATACACTTGTGTTTTATCAATATATCTTGTATAAGATGTTGAATGAAGAATCCTATCAATATCATGTTCATATTCAAGTCTTATATCTTTTTCTTCTGGAAATAATCTTATAGATGTGTTTGATCTTGAAGCAATGCTTGATAGTTCATTTTCAGACTTTTCCATTTGCTTTTTTACATCATTATATATTTCTATGTTTTTTCTCAATTTTATACCTCATAAATTACAGAAACATTTTTATTCCATTTTCTATACACTTAACTTCAAGTGGGAATCCAGGTCCTTGTTCTCCATCTAAATCTGGTTCATCACATTTACCTTTAATTTTATTAATATTAATCCACTTTTCTTTAAGATATATAACATTTTTATCATCAAAATGATTCCCTGTAAGCACTTTTCCAAGAAGAATACTTGCTTCTGGAATTTTACATTCTTTAATTATTACTACATCAAGTAAACCATCTTGTATATTGGAACCATCAGTGAATTTATTCATTCCACCAACGCTACTTCCATTAAATATTAAAAATAGATTTATTTTTTCTATAAATATTTCTTTTTCTGTTTCAATTTTAACCTGAAATGGCTTAAATCTGAACATCTCATTAAATCCAGCTATAAAATATGAAACTTTACCAACTGCATTTTTAAGACCAGTATCCACTTTTTGAGATGTATTTGTAAATAGTCCTGCAGAACAAACATTTATAAAATATTTATCATTTGCAAGTCCAACATCAACTGGTTGAATATTTCCTTCTAATATTTTATCTACACATTCTGAGAAGTTCAGTGGCATTTTTATATGCCTTGCAAAGTCATTAGATGTACCTGCTGGTATCACACCAAGTGGAATATCAATATTATTTTTCATCATAATATTTACCACTCTATTTATAGTACCATCACCGCCTGCAACAACTATACCATATATCCCCTCTTTTTCAGAATCCTTTAAAAATTCTTCTAGGTCAGTTCTTTTACCAGCCCTAAAAACAGATACCTCTACATCATTTTGCATAAATTTTTCTATTATTGTATCTAAAAAATATCTGAATTTACTTTGACCTGCTACAGAATTATATATTAGTTTTACTTTTTTCATTTTTACCACCCTTCAGGCAAACATCAAATCAAACATATTATATTATATATTTATTCGAAATTCAATAAAATAGGCAAAATATTGACAAAATATTGCTTAAAAGTAATATTTTTATAATATATTATATTTTTATTTATAAATATACATAAATGTAAACTTGACAAAGGCATAATATGTGATAGAATTATTTATATATTGGTTATCATTACCATATATTACTATTAAATTATTACTTCTTAGAATTTTAATTTTAATATAAAAAAGAAAGGTGTATTATGAGTGAGATAATTTTAGTAGAAAACTTAGTAAAAGAATTTGGCAACAAAAGAGTAATAGACAAAATTTCATTTAAGATAAAAGAAGGTGAAATATTTGGTCTTTTAGGTCCAAGTGGTGCAGGTAAAACAACAATAATTAAACTGTTAACCGGACAATTAATTCAAAATGAAGGAATAGTTAAAGTATTTGATACAAATAACGATAGTTTTAATGATACATTATATTCTAAAATTGGAATGGTTATGGATAATAGTGGGCTTTATGAAAGATTAAATTGCTATGATAATTTACTACTATTTTGCAGGCTATATAACGTTAATAAAAATATAATTAAAGAGGTTTTAGAAAAAGTTGAATTACTTGATTCAATAAATAAACCTGTAAAAAACTTATCTAAAGGAATGAAACAAAGACTAATAATAGCAAGATCAATTATTAACAATCCAAGTTTGTTATTTTTAGATGAACCAACTAGTGGACTAGATCCTGCAACATCAAGAAAAATACATGATCTATTATTTGAATTAAAAGCAAATGGTGTAACTATTTTTCTTACAACACACAATATGGAAGAAGCTACAAAAATGTGTGACAATGTTGCATTGCTTAACTTTGGAAATATAGTTGAATATGGGAGTCCGAATGAAATATGTAGAAGGCATAATATAAATAATATTATAACTATAGTCTGTAAAGATAATTCTATTGTTACATTAAAAAATAATATAGATGATTCTGACAAGATATATGAACTATTTAAAGCTGAAAAGGTTTTATCAATACATTCTTCTGAACCAACTTTAGAAACTGTGTTTATAGAACTTACTGGAAAGGAGCTAGTATAATATGAGTACAAGAAAAATTTTAGCAATATTTCAAAAAACTGCTAAGGATGCACTAGCTAATAAAAGATTGATTTTAGTATTTTTAATATTTCCAGTAATGACTTTAATATTCTACAATATGATGCCAGAAGAGAAAGATTTTTTTGCTACAATATTTATACCAATGCACCTAATATTGGTACCAGCTTCTACAATGGCCGCAATAATTAGTGAGGAAAAGGAAAAAAACACATTAAAAAGTTTAATACTTGCAAATGTAAAACCTCTAGAATATTTTATTGGTGTTGGACTTTTGGTATTAATAAGCACATTATTATGTACTAGTTTATTTTTAATAACAATGAACATAAGTGGAATTGAATATTTAAGATTTTATATTATTATTACACTTTCATCCTTATGTTCAATGATAATTGGATCAATGGTTGGCATATCATCCCAAAATCAAATGAATGCTAATGCAATGATATCACCAGTTGCAATAATTTTTGGAATATTACCAATGTTTGGAGCTTTTAATGAAACTATTAAAAACATCTCTAGCATAATTTATACACAAACCTTATCAAATGTATTAAATAATTTAAGTAATAGTATCTCATTAAAAGATTATATTATAATAATATTAAATTTTGTTTTATTTATAATATTATTTAGTTTTGTTTATAAAAAGAAAAAGTTAGATTAGTAAATATAAAAAAATAGTCATGTTAATATTCTTAACATGATTATTTTTTACTTACTCTATTTTTTTATATTATTATCTATAGTTGCAAAACTATCAACAAAAAAGTCCTTTACTTTTCTTTTTGTTACCTGTGATAGAAAATTAGTCTCTTTGTTATATAAATATATTCCCATTTCATTTTTCACCTTGAAAAATACTGTATCATCTACATTGTATATATAGTCAACTGACATGGATACTAGCTTATTTTTTTCTTTTGTATCCAAGTTTATTCTCCATAAATTATTTCCATCTTGAGTATTTATATAGTATACATATCCATTACTAGCAAACATATAATTACTTCCATCTATATCTACTATTGTTCCATTATCTGTTAAAGAATATATATCACCAATATTAATTAAGTTGCTTCCATCTTTACCTATTGAGTATAGTTTATTTGAGTCTGCTTTATTTACAAAATATAATTTACTATCATCAGAAATCATATATGAAGTATTACAAGCACCAGTCAAATTTACTTTATTCTGTCCATTTAAATCATACTTTGTTATAACTCTTTTTGTTTTTTCATCAATTACACAATATATATTGTTTGAATCAACAATTACTTCTGATACATTACTTATAGCTAAGTTTTTTGCCTCTGCTGTATTTACATCAATACTAAATAAATTATTATTTGTGTCTATATAATAAATATTATCACCTTGAAGTGTGTATTTTTTCACATCTTTTTCAACCAAAGTTTCAATAATATTTGTTTCTTTATTTAATTTATATATTCCATTTGACTTCATGCCAAAAATATATTGTTCATTTACCTTTATAGAATACATTCCACTGCTTTGATATACAGATTTATCATTGAAACTATTAGTATAAATTTTATTTAGAGAATATACAGGTTCATATGTATATCCTTCAGTAACATAGTATAGCTGATATACCTTTTGCTTTGATATAGCATTATCTTCAGTATATTTTAAGTTATTTGATGTGCTATATACATGATATTGTATCAAAACATAAATAACTAACAATATAATTCCAATGATTAATATATACGAAAATTTGCTTTTATTTTGCAAATCTTTAAATTGTTTCTTTTTTCTTTTTAAGTATTCTTTTCTTGTTAAGTGTTCATCTTGTTCAAGTTGTAATCTTTGCACTAATTACCAACTCCTTTTCTTTAGTTTGATGGTAACATTATATACTAGTTTACTCCATTTGTAAATATTTTTCGACAAAAGTTTTATATAAAATAAATACCGCATTAAAGCAAATATATTTTTCATATTTACTCTAATACGGTTAACTAGTTTTTTATCTATTTAATGCAACAAACTATATATTACTTAAAGTATAAGGCTGTTCTAAATCCAATAGTTTCTCTTTTATTACTTGAATTTGCATAAGAATAATCATAAGCTGATACTGAACTTGTGCCATTAATACCACCATTCTTATATACAAATTGTGTTCCTTCCCAAGAAGAAGTATACGTTTGGCCTATCCATTCACATAAGTTACCTGCTATATCATATATATTTTTTGATCTCCAATAATTACTATATCCTGACACTTGTAACTCTCCATATCCTGATATATTTGCTGGATATTTTGATGCATTATAATTTCCCCAATATTGGCTATCATCCATTACACGTCTGCCAGAGTTTTCTATCCATTTTAATGTTGTATCAAACTGTTTACCAGTTACTAAGTTTGTTCCAATAATTGAAGTATTATATCCGTATGCAGATGCCATGTTTTCTGAATATTGCTTTGCATCTGTATAATCTACCCAATTCCATAAATATCCATTTGCTGAAGAAGACATTCCATATTGCAAGTCATTAAACATTTCCGCTTTTGTACCTTTTTTAACTGCTACACGAGGATTTCCTCCGTTATAATCAAAGGTTGATTCATATCTTGCAATATAGAAACCTTTATATTTTGATATATTAGATTCACTAAAACCATTTGAAGGTAAGTCTTCTGCTAAAGAATCAGTATCTCCATAATGAATTAGATCATATTGTACATAAAGATCATCAATTGGTACCCATACAAATTGATTTCCATAAGGATCCTGTATTACTAATCCATTATTCCAATCACCATTATAATATGATAAGTTATTCCAATCTGCTTCACCTGTATTAACTGCAACAAAACCTGCTGGAATTAGTGGATTCCAATATGAATATCCAGTTGTATCTCCACTAAATGTTGCATTATATGATTTTATTGTACTTACTATATTTTCAGTATAAGATTGCATTTTAAATTGGTTAGATACAACTTTTGTAACATTACCTGCCCTATCAGAGACATATATCCATAAATATTGATTTACATCACTTTTTTTCTCTATTTTTGTACTATCAGAAATATAATCAGTAGTCCAAGTAGATGCTGTCCAATTGGTATTTTGTGTATCCCAATAATAGCCAAAACTTTGTCCATAACTATTATTATCTCCATTAATTCCACTTCCACCTGTATCTGATACTTTAACTGTTGTACTTGCTTTACTTACATTGCTTGCTCCATTTGTTCCAAATGTTACTGTAGGTGGTATTTTATCTATATTAGCAACTAATAATGTTCCATTAGTACTTTGATTCCCAGCTAAATCTCTTGCTCTTGCATATACTGTTGTATTGTTATTTGTAACAACTACTGCAGAAGTATATGAATTCCAAGTTGTTCCATTAATACTATATTCTTTTACTGAAACATCCGATGGATATGTAATAGTTACTTTTACATTTTGATTTGTCCATGCTGTTGTATTTGGAGTTAAAGTTGGTACTGTTGGTACTGTCTTATCTATATTTACTATATATCCTGTACTTTCTGCTCCATTGACTGAAACATTATTTACAGCCCTTGCTTTTATTATTGTTGTTCCTTCACTTGTTATTACTATTTTATTAGCACTATTATATGTTTGCCAAGTTCCTCCATTAATGCTATATTCATATCTTATAATTCCAGCAGAAGCAACTTCATTTACAGTTAAAGTTACATCTGTATTTGTCCAAGTATTACTAGCTATTGTACCTGTTATTACTGGTGCTACTGGTATATCTGTATTTGTTGTTACACCACTTGATAATACTTCTCTTCTATTTCCAGCCTTATCAACTAATAGTACATGTAAATAGTATATTTCATTTGTGCTTGATGTTAATGTTATAGTCTCAGTTTCATTTGTAAATACAGATGCATTATCCCATATTGGTTCAGTGTCTCCATATGGTGATGAAACTGTAGAATATATATACTTACAATTGCTTAAATCTAATCCACTTCCATTTTGATTATCGCTCATTGCTACCGTTGCTTCTATACTACTTGATGTCGTGCTACTTGGTAAAGTTATATTTGGTTCATTTGGTACTACTGTGTCAACGAATATTTTATTTGATACAGAAGCCTTCTTATTACCTGCCCCATCTATTGATAATACATGTATGTAATATTCTCCATCTGTTGGTGCCTCTACCCCTATTGTTGCTACATTTCCTACAAAATCTGTTGCCTCAAAATTAATTGCTCCGTCCCAAATTGGATCTGTCTCTGTATATATTGCTGATAATTTACTTATTATATACCTACTTGCTGTTTTGTTTATTCCACTTCCACCATCATTATCACTTAATGTTATAGCTACTGGAGCTATTGTTAATTTATTTGAATAACTTGGTATTGCTATTTGTGCAGCGTTTGGTGCAACAGAGTCAGCTGTTGATACCACGCTTATTTCTTTTTCTCTTTCATCTGAAAGATTAGTCATTTTAACAACTACTTTTATATAATATTTTTTATTTGCTTCTATTCCACTTGTTATATTAAAATCTACTTTTAAATCTCTATTATCTGTATAATAAGCAGGTTCTTCTGGATAATTTCCACTTGTTTCTGATATGTACACTTTATAATATTGTATTTTATTTACATCTACAAATGCTCCTGATAAAGTTATAGTTCCCTTTATACTTGAAACGTCTGGTACTACTGTTATATCTATTTTAAAATCTTTTGATTCTATTACTCCATCACACCATGATGATTCTTTTTGACTATCTCCAACGTATACTAATTCTCCTGAAATTACTTCTAATTTATCTGGATAACTAGTTTTTTTCATTGATGATATAATATCATCAATTTTTTTATTTAAATTTTTATCTTTTGCTCCATTTTCATATGAACCACTTTTATCCGCATTTAATAATTTAGGATCATAATTACCTGTCACATTAGACATCTCTCCTAATTCATATAGTGATAACTCACTTTTAAAAGTATCTATATCATTTAAAAATTTTGCTTTTCTTGCACTATCTATTGGATTATTTTTAGTTAAATTAAGTATTACAGCTCCTGCAAGAATAATTATTACTATTATCGTTATTATTAATACAATTAATGATATTCCTTTCTTTCTCATATATCCTCCTTTATGCCACAAAAATATAAAACTACATTGCTTGTATAATATATTTTATAGTATATTAATATTTTTGTCAATTACTAAAATCTCATTTATTTTTATCAATATAAAATTTTATATCTTTTGTGCTGAGTATAATATCACAACCTTGCTTTATAAGATAATTAGAAAAATAGCTTGTCTTTTGATATATATTAGATGGAGCAACTAGTATATCTTTTCCTAATTCACAAAAAATATCTGAAATTTCTATTATATCTTTTTGAAGTGCAGCCTCTGGTATAATAATGTACTCTGCCAATACTGTCAATAATTCTATATTATTATTGTTATTTCCAATAATATTATTAAATATAATTAAATTATTTGTATTAAACATAATTTTTTCTATTTTCTTAAATTTATCTTCTATACTATTCTCTTTGTCATAGCAATTAACTAAATAAATATTATTACTTTCATATGAATTTATTTTGGATAATTCTTCTATATTATTAATATAAAATATATTAGTGACTTCTTCTTTTAATAAAAACTGCATAAAAACATTATATACATTTTTACCGTTTGAACTAAAGTTTTTATTATAATATACATATATAATTTTATTATTACTTTTTAATATTTCATTGTTCCCATATGTAATAATGTTTGTAAAATTAATTGGATATTTTTTTGAATTTAGATTTGTAAGATTTAAATTTGATTTTTTTATTTGTGAATAAATTTCTTTAGATTTTAATTTTAGATTTTCATCTACTAATTGATTTAAAATAACTTTATCTAATATAAAGTTATGGTCCTTTAGATATTCTTTGAATAAATATGTATTGCTTGAAATTTTAAATATGTTTTCCTCATTTATAAATATTTGGATTAAATCACTGTATAGTTTATAATTAAACCCTTTAATCATAGATAGCCAAAACTTTATCAATTCTTTTTCTATTTATATCACTCCCCTTTTATAGCTATTTTACAAGAATACAATTATACATTGTATCCTTGCATACAACCATTAATATAATATAATTTATTTTACTTTACTTCATCAAAACTAAAATTACCTATTTTCCCATTTTTCAAGTCTTCAATAAATAGTTTTGAAGCTCTTTCAACATCGATATTTCCACCAGATACTATACATCCTCTTTTTCTACCAATTTCGTTTAATAGTTCGTATGCATCTAATTCCATATTTTCATCACTTAACTTATATGAATTTTTCAAAATGTTTTTATATTTCTCATTTGATAACAAAATCTTTAGTCCTTCATATGCTAGTACTTCTACATCAAGTATCTCTTGTTTTATGTTCCCAGTTAAAGCAAGTTTTAAACCAGTATTATTATCATCTAATTTTGGCCAAAGTAATCCAGGTGTATCTAAAAGTTCTACATTGTTGCCTAATCTAATCCATTGTTTTCTCTTTGTAACTCCAGGTTTATTTCCGGTAACAACAACTTGTTTGTTTGCAAGCTTATTAATAATTGTAGATTTTCCTACATTAGGTATACCAACAATTAATACTCTTGTAATAGCTTTTATTTCTATAGTTCTATTTTTATTCTTTTCACTATGTATTTTATTTCCAAGTTCTGTAATTGTATTTAATATTTGTTTTATACTTTGTTGTTTACTTGTATCAGAATGTATACATATATATCCCTTAGAATTAAAGTGTTCTTCCCATTTACTCAAGTTATCCTTATCTGCTAAATCTGCTTTATTTAAAACAATAATTCTTCCCTTGTTTTTTGACATTTCTTCGATTATTGGGTTACTACTAGATACTGGTATTCTTGCATCAAGAACTTCGACAACAATATCAATAAGTTTAATGCTTTCTTTAATTTCGTTTTGAGCTTTTACCATATGCCCTGGATACCAGTTTATATTCATATTATTGTTATTTTCTGTATTATTTTTTTCTTCTGCTTTGTTCTTTTTTCTTTGTTCTCTTTTTTGATACATATCCATAATTTTTTTCACTCCTTTTACTTTTACAAGTTGTAATTTGATTAAATATATTTACTTGCTTCTTTAATACTTAAATTACTCATTTCATTTTTATACTTATCTATAAAATACTTTACCCATTTTGGATTAGTCTTTGAATAATCTCTTAAAGACCAACCTATTGCTTTATTTATAAAAAATTCATCACTACCTAAACAGTTTAGTATGATTTCTTCTAATAATACAGTATCAGTTTTTTCTTTCAAGCATAATTGGTGTTCTATTGATGTTCTCTTAATCCAAATATTGTTATCCCTTGACCAATCAAGCATCAATTCTTTAACTCTTACATCCCTTAAGCTAACATCACCAATTACCTTACAAAGAAAATCTATTGTATCCCACCAAGATTTTTTGATTATATAATTTTTAATTTTTGAAAGATCTTCATATAATACATATTGTTTCATTGTAATTAGATAGTCATATACTAAATATTGAAACTCCCTATGATTATCTAAATAACATTTGTCTAAAAAATTCCAATCTATAACTTTAGATTTTTTCTCTGATTTAATAAAATTATTATATACTTCTTTTCTTTTAGGCGCTGATAATCCATAAAATTCAAACATATTTCTCATATACTTTGACATATCTCCTGCATTATCTTTGTCTTCTTTAGATTCAAATATTTTTTTAAGTTCTAAATATTTATCCATTCTTACACAACTCCTAATATTTTATATTGCTAATCTTGTATATAGTCTGTAATACCTAATCTATTACCAAATGGGTCCTCAAATTCTACTGCATTACCAGTACCAATTTTAAATGGTTCACTTAAAAAGTGAATACCTTTTTCTTTCATATCTATATATAAACGTTTAACATTTTCTACTTCAAACCAAATAGTAGGTTTTAAATTTTTAAATTTATTTTTATCCTTTAAAATAATTGCAGGTTCCTCATTACCAACATTATAAGCAACCATACCCTTATCAGAAAAATCAAATTTCTTTTTTAATCCTAAGGTTTCCCCATAATATTTTTTCGCTTCTTCCATATTATCAACTGGAAGAAAATAATTATCATAATTTTTCATTGTATTTCTCCTTTGCAAATTACTATTTATCTCTTTATTTTTATATTTTTATTAAAATATGTAATAATCTTCATTTTTATAAAACTCCTTCCACGTGGGGTTTAAACTCTGTAATCACCTTTCAAATTCTAATTGTAAAATTAATCAAATTCATTATATTTTCCTAATTTTTAATTAATTTTTGAGTATTCTCAACAAAACGTGCAAGGACTAAAATCTGGCAAAGCCTTTATTTATAAAGATTTATAGAAGGGTTTAAATTAATCGTAATCAACTAGTTGATGTTTATTTTATTAGTATTTTCTTCTACTGGCTTATTTTTTCTTTGTTCTCTTTTTTTGTACATATCCATAATTAATCACTCATTTATATTTTCATCACTATCATATATACTAATTCTACCTATATAGAATATTATATTTTAAATATTTATCAATTGTAGTTTTATCTTTGATTATGTTCGTTATCTTTTATTAATATATCTAAATCATATTATGTTTTTTCAATACGTCTTCTAAATACTCATTTTTATTAATAATAATTAATTCTTTTGGATGATAATTTTTTCTTTTTTCATTCCAATCATATAAGTTTATTTTTAGTTTATTAGTAAAAACGTCATTATTTCCTCTTGCATAACATCTCTCTTCTAAAACTTTTTCACTATCTAGTGTTGGATACACTAAATAATAATCAATTTGATTTTCTTCTAAAAAGTCTAAAAGATGCCAATGCATTGAAGTTAATACTATATCATATTCTTTTTGTGCTTTCAATACAGCTTCATGATAATTTGAAGGCCAGCTTTCATTTTTATTTCTTTCTTTTTTACCTTTTCTTAGCTCATATGGAATATGTTCAAAACCAGTATTATCCCATTGATAATAGCCTGATTCTAAATCTATTATATTATCATATTTTTTCCCAAGTGTTGTTTTCCCTATAGCACCAAAGCCTGCTATTATAATTCCTTTGCTCATCTTTATTTTCACCACTTATTATTTCTAAGATTCTTATATTTTCTTTTCTATCCGATTCTTTTTCAATATCAGATAAATCATAATAATTCGTATTAATTTGTCTTGTCCATCTATGACATATTCTTTTAAAAACATATCAAAATATTTATCCAACAATCAAATTCATACACATTAACCCTATAAATTTTAATTTGCATTACTTTTTTCTTCCTATATATCTTTGTACTTTTTTCTTATAGTCAATATAATCATTACCAAATATATTTGGTAAATATTTTTCTTCTTGTAATATTTGTATATGCAACATCATAATTGCAAATATTGAAAAAATAAGCAACCATATATTAAAAAACATTATCAGTATCCCAATATAAACTAGGTCAAATCCTAAAAAGGCAGGATTTCTACTATAGCTATATATTCCATTTACAACTATACTAGTTTTCTCATTTATTGCAATTCCTGCTCTCCAACTATCTTTCATAGTATATACAGACATAACAAAAAGAATAACTCCGAGTATTCCTACTAAAGAACCTATAATTGAATAAACTATAGAATTATAATTGGAAGTAAATATTATTGAAAGAACCTCTACAATAACAACACTATAAGTTGCAATTTTCATAATGGTTTCTGTAAACAATAATTTCTTATCTTTATTGCCTTTTGCCATTTGGTCTGTTTGTATTCCCTTTCTTTTTTGTAATATTATTTTTGTAACATAAACTGAATAAAACATTATCAATATAATAATTGCTATAATTTTAAATAACATTTTTTCTCCTCCTTTTATTGTTTTTAAATATATTTTCTTTTCTTCAAATATTTATAAAGTACAGGACATACTTTTTCAACGTCCAACGTAGTATTTAAAAGAGCAAATTTTAATACATCAATCATTTTACACGATTCGTTTATATAACATATTTTTATTTTATCTGAATCAACTCCATGATTTGAAAATGTATGTAAATTCCATTTATCCATTGCTTTTGATTCTAAATCAGAATATGCTTTAGAATATCCACCTTTTATCAAATATTCTTTTGGATAATCTTTATTTTTAATTTCATCAATATCATCAAAACTAAAATCTATACCTTCAATTATATCCAAGTTTAATAATAAATATTTTTCTAAGAATATATCAAAATATTTATATGCTACAAATAGATGTATTTTATTACATTCTGTATATTTAAAGTAACTGTTAATGATTGATTTAGGAAACCATTTATATTTCATAATCTTAGTACCTAATCTAAACATACCCGGAATATGAGGATATTTTTCACAAACATTTATCCAACAATCAAATAAACATAGTAAATTATCTAATCCTTTAACAAAAAATATTTTTTTTGTTATCTCAAGATTTTTTGCGTGAAAATTGATTTTAGGAATTAATCCTTCGTTTTTAATGCTATCTAAATTTTTCGCTTTAGTAAAGTGAAAATAATTTTCACTAATATCATCCTTATCTAATTTATAGATTAATAATTTGTTTTCTTCTAGTTTCTCCATTATCCAAATTCATCCTTTGCTATTTTCAACTTTAATTATCATTACTATTCAAATATTTTATAACCATATAATTTACCAATCCTATATTCATATTTTTCTCTGCTTACTATTTTATTTTATTAAATCTGTATAATAAATGATTTCTTTGTTCAGTGATTTAGCAAATTCAATTTCACTTTTTGTACTACTTCCTATATAATTATCTACATTTACAACTAAAATAGCATCAGATAATTTTATTTTTTCCTTATGCATTTTACCAAGCATTAAAACTTCATCCCCTAAAAAAATTACTAGTTTAGTCTTAAAATATAAAATTTATTTTATATTTCTATGAAGTGGGTATTATTTATGTACTGATATACTAGTTGATACATAAATTTAAAACGCTTCTTTATTTCTTCATAAAAAATCAATCCTTTTAGTGTCTTAATCTATTTATTCTTATTATTTACACGCCAAGATTATTTTTTTATTCATTATATCATAATTGTACTTGTTTATAAAGTCCATTGCCTCAATATATTTACAAATAAAAAAAGAACTGAATTTTCAGTCCCAGTTATAATATAAACACTCTAATATCCTTTATAATATCTTATAATAAATTTTGTCCCTTTATTCTTACTAGATTCAACACTTATCTTACCATCATTTTCTTGAATTATAGCTTTTGAAAGCGCCAATCCAATACCAATACTATCCCTATTTGAATTTTCACCTTTATAAAAGCGTTCGAAAATATGAGGCAAATCTTTTTCTTTTATACCTTTTCCTGTATCAGATATCATTAGTTCCAAATACATATTTTTATTATTATATTCAATAAAAATCTTGCTACCTTCTATTGAATGTTCAACTGAATTTTTTAATATATTGGTTATTGCTTCTACTTGCCATTTTAAGTCGCAATTTATCTTTTCTTTTTCAATACCTTTTACAATTATTTCAATATTTTTAAGATCACATAAACTTTCCACATTATTTATTGCCTCTTTTACTATTTTTTGTATATATTCTTCTTTATATGAAAAAACAATTGTATTTGAATCAAATTGTGATAATTTCAATATTGATTGTACTAAAAAATTAATATTAGAAGTTTCCCTTTTTATATTTCTAATAAAATCATTTTTAGTTTCTTGTGCCATATTAGGATTATCTAATATGTTATCAAGCATAATTCCAATTGATGTTAATGGCGTTTTTAATTGATGAGATATATCTGATAGAGAATTTTTCAAAGAATTTTTATCGTTAGTCAATTGTTGAGTTTGTTCTTTTAATAAAATAGTAGTTTTATATATTTCATTTTTTAAAATAGATAATTCACTTTCTTCATTTTCATCAATATCTAGTTTATAATTTTTACGATTAATTTCTTCTAAATATTTAGTTACTTTTTTAATTTCTTTATTCTTCCTTTTATCATATTTCAAAAACAAAAAACTAATAATAATCACTAAAAATGTAATTAAGATAATATCCATTATTGCAAATATTTTAAAATTACTATCATTTTTTAAAATTAAAGAATCTTCATTTATATTAATACCATATTCTCTAAAAATATTTTTATCAGTTTCTTCACTATTTAATATTTTCATTAGTTCATTTTTAGTAACATTTGGGTATTTTATATTAATTATCTTTATAATACTACTTATCTTTTCATTATAATTGTGAATATATGATTTATATTGATAATTATAAAACAAGCTAAATAAGAATAAAAAGAATATAGTAAAAAGCATAATTTTAATAACATAATATTTTCTACTTTCACTATTTTTCATCCACATCCACCCTATAACCAATTCCTTTTATTGTAGCTATAATGTCTTCGCCAATTTTTTCCCTAATTCTTTTTAAATAAACAGTTACTGTATTATCATTAACATCATTGCCTGTCCAATCCCATATTTTATCAATAATATATCCTCTTCTTATCACTTTATTTAAGTTAGTAAATAATAAGTATAAAATTTTTAATTCTAAACTAGTTAAATTAACAATATCATTATTATTTTTTACTACCATCTTATCAATATCAAATGAAATGTTTTTAACTTTAATGATTGTATTTTCCTTATTTTTTAAAATGATTTTATTTACTCTAGCAAGTAATTCTCTAGTAGAAAAAGGTTTAGTAATATAATCTTCTGCACCTAGTTCTAACCCTTTTACAATATCATTTTCTGAATCTTTTGCTGTCAAAAATATGGTAGGTATTTTTATCTGTTTGATGTAATCCTCATATAGTTCAAATCCATTACCATCTGGTAACGATATATCTAAAATAATAAGATCACTTTTAAATCCCAATTTATCTTTTGATAATAATTTTATTGCCTTTTCAACATTTGTTACTACTTCTATCTCATAGTTGTTTTGTAAAAATGAATATTTAAGACCTTCAGAAATATTTATATTATCTTCTATTAACAATATCTTCATAACTAATCCTTTCTAAAAGTATCTTTATAAATTATATTATATCATAAAAGGAGCAAAATTGCTCCTTTTTTAAACTGTATCTTTTCTTATTGTCTCAATTGTATTTTGCTTATTTATTTTAGTTATTGAATATTTCATTATTATATACACTAATAAGAATACAAATATTATTGATATTACTATCGGTTGATAAGGAATTAAAAATGTATTTTTCCATTTGATTCCATATGCTTGATTTATAAAATATGATCCAATAACACCTAATGTAATACCATAAATAAGTGATTTTGTTGAATAAAAGATTGTTTCTAAATTAATCATATGATTAAATTCTCTTTTAGTCATTCCAATACTTTTTAGCATAGCAATTTCTTTTTGCCTTAATTCCATATTAGATGTGATAGTATTAAATATATTAGTAATTCCAATTAATGTGATAACAGCAATAAAGCCATATAAGAAAATAGATATTATTAATATCATATTTTTCTCATTTTGAACTTCTTCTACTAAATCTCTAATTACTAAACTAGAATCAATTTCTTTTATTTCCTTAACAGTTTCTTTTGTATTATTTGAATCAATTGTAATATTTAATGGTACCAAATCTATATTAGAATAGTACTCTTTATTAACAACTAAATAACCACCCGCATAAAACCAGTTTTCAATATTTGTTGGTTTAATTTTTGAAACTCCACCAAGTTTTATACTAATTGTTTGTTCTTTATATATACCATTAATTTCTTCATTTGCATTGTATTTATATATTCTTGTCTCTTTTAAATCATCTATATTAAAATCACAAAGAATACCTGTTTTTCTTACCTCATCATACTTTAATCCTATTTTAGTTACATATTCTTTAAATGCTTCATTATCAAGAGCAACAATATTAATATTACCTTTATTGGATCCTGAATCACTATCATCATTTATTTTATTATTATCAATTACTTTTAAATAATCACGATCACTTTCATATAACACTATAACTTTTTTATTGTGCTTTGATTGTTTTATTTTATTAATTTGCTCTTCTTTTAAATCATAATTGCCAATAATAACAGAAATGTTATAATCATAATTTTTATAATAGTTATTTGATATGATAAATGTTTTAGTTAAAAAGGAAAACATAGTAATAAATATACAAATACTAACTGTTAAAGATATAACAGTTGTTCTATATTTTTTCTTACTTCTCTTTAAGTTTTTATAGGCTAATTTACCACCTGTTTTAAATAGTTTTGAAATTAAATAAGGAACTTTTAATTTTTTATCCTTTATTTTAATATCTTGTAAATTATTTAATTGTTCAATTGGACTTACTTTGCCCGCTTTTTTAGCAGTTGAAATCGAAGAAAAATAAATAGTTAAGATACCTAACAATATTGAAATCATTATTGGTATTATTGATATCCCAATCTGTATTCCGTCTATATCATTAAATAAATTCCCTCCTAATATTGAGTTTACTATTTTAATCAGTATAATTATAGCTACAATACCAGTTATAATTCCAAGTGGAATTGCTATAAGTCCTAAAACAACACCTTCAAAAACTACATTCTTTTTGATTTGTTTTTTTGTAGCTCCAATACTTGAAAGCATGCCATACATCTTTATTTTTTCGAGATATGATATTGCAAAAGAATTTCTTATGCAAAAAATACTTGTTACTAAAATAATTGCAATTACAACTGCACATACTGTAAATAGTGTAATAATTGTATTATCTGAAAAACCAAAAGCTTCCCATCTTAATAATTCCCTATTTTCATTAAAATCATATTTGTATTGAACTTGTTCTTTCTGCTGTAGCTTATCATAGTCTTTTACTTCAAGTAACTCTGCAAGAAAGGTTTTATATTCATATGGTTTTTTTAATGATACATATCCTTTAATATTATCACTTTCTTCGCCAATAGTAATAAGATAATCATAGCTGTTTCCACTTCTCGAAGTAATACCTACTATTTTATATTGTTTTTCTTTTGCATTTTCTAATTGGTCTGTTTCCTCACTGAAATAACCTATATCAAATTTAATAGTATCTCCTATTTTATATATTCCATCACTAGCAAGACTTTTGCTTATCATTATTTCATTTTGATTATCTGGTATTCTTCCTTTTTCTATTTTATATGATAAATCTTTAAAAGTCTCTTTGTTTAATGAATAAATGTTGATATATGATTCCTTATTATCTAATTTAAAAGATCCCATATTATAAACTTTTTTTATTTCTTTTATATCTCTATTATTTTTTAGTGTATCTAGATCTTCTGTTTTCAATCCAAAAAATTCAATGTGATAATAACCTGTTTCATTTATAGCATTTTGTACTAAAGTCTTTCTAAAACTCGTAGCCATAGTAGAAACTGCACATATTAATGCAACAGACATAATAATTCCAATAATTGTTCCTATTGTTCTTTTTTTATTTAGTCTTAAGTTACGAATAGTTAGCTCCTTTAATGTATTCATAACTATACCTCCTTAACTATTTTACCATCTTCGATTTTTATGATTCTATCAGCATATTTTGCTATTTCCATATTATGGGTAATCATAATTATTGTTTGATTATAATCTTTATTGGATTTTCTGAGCAATTCTACTATTTCATCACTTGATTTCGTATCTAAATTTCCAGTTGGTTCATCAGCCAATATAATAGCAGGATTTGTTATCATTGCTCTACCAATTGATACTCTTTGTTGTTGCCCACCTGATAATTCATTTGGCAAATGATTAATTCTATTTTGTAATCCAAGTACATTTATTAATTCATTTAGATATTCTTTATTTGGTTGCTTATCATCTAAATCAATTGGTAAAGTAATATTTTCTTCTACATTTAATATAGGTATTAGATTATAAAATTGATAAATAAGTCCAACTTGTCTCCTTCTGAAAATTGCAAGTTTATCATCATCAAAACTATAAATATCTTTGTCATTAATAAAAACTTTTCCACTTGTTGGTCTATCAACTCCCCCAAGTAAATGAAGTAGTGTTGATTTACCACTGCCAGAGGCACCAATAATTGCAACAAATTCTCCTTTTTCTACTGAAAATGAAACATTATCTAAAGCAATTACTTTTGTAATGTCCTTCCCATAAATTTTTGTTAGATTCTCAACTCTCAAAATTTCCATTTTAAATTCTCCTTTCGATATAATTAAATTATATTATATACCAAGTGACAAGTAAGTGACATTGAAAAAATTATAATTTTTTATTATAATTTTTTATTATAATTTAGATAAAATTTTAGTTATTGTTGCTGTTTCCAGTTATCAATAAAATAATTATATTTTATTCTTTTTCGAAAAATAAAAAAGTGATTAATGTTATTAGCAAAAATCACTTTTTAGTTTAATACTTCAATCTCATTAGTAAGATTAGAAAACATTTACTCTATAATTTTTAATGAGATTTAAAAAAATCAGTATAACTAATTTGATGTTATTTTATTTTCACTTAATTTACTGATTATATATTAAAGCAAATTATACTTGTATTTTTTATTCTTTTTCTATTATTTTATCCAAACTAGCAATATCTAACAAATTAACAGTTTTAAATTTTCCATTATAAAATACAGCCCAATTATTAAAAACGCAGGGCAATTCTTTTGCTTTTTCAATTGAATCTATTTTTATTAAGTTAGTTCTAATATTATTTTTTTCACAATGTTCTTTTATTCTTTCTATAGTTTGGTAAACATAAGGACATTGCATATCATAATATATTGTTAAATCTTTACTTTCGATTTCTTCTATCTTAGCAGATTTTGCAAACCCCGGTTTTGTACCGTCAAACGAAAGTGCAAGTAATTCATATCCATTCTCTGTAGTATCAACACTTTCAAAACCAAATCTTTTAGCAAATATTTGGTCAGTAAGCCAAGCCTTTTGCTTTGTTGCACCTAACATACAAATACCAGATTTTCCATTTGCTTTAGCATCGCAGATACAATATTCCATTAGTTCTCTACCATAGCCCTTACCCTTATAATCACCTAGAACCCATAAACAATATATATAATAATAATTATCTCCAACTATTGGTACCCATGCTTTTTCAAGTGGTGCATATTCAATAAATACTGTTGCTTTTGCATTTAGCTTTCTAAAGGTATGACCCTCTTTTAATCTCTCAGAAAGCCATTTTCTTTTTGATTCAATACCTTGGTGAATTTTCTTGCTTCGTATAATACAACATAAATGCTCATCTTCTATGTTATCTGGTGTTAAATTTATATACTCATTCATTTATTTAATTTCCTCTACAAATTTATATATTTTTTTCACTATCAAAATAATAAATAAAAGGCACAAATAAATATAAACTCATTTGTGCCAATACTAATATATATTTTATATTAGTTTAATTTTTCTTTAGTCTTAGCTGCTTTACCTACTCTATCTCTTAGGTAGTATAATTTTGCACGTCTAACTTTACCATTTCTAGTTACTTCAATCTTTTCTATTTTTGGTGAATGAACAGCAAATGTTCTTTCAACTCCAACAGAGTTAGATATTTTTCTAACTGTGAAAGTTTCGTTTAATCCAGCATTTTGACGTTTTATAACTGTACCAGTAAAGATCTGAATTCTTTCTTTGTTTCCTTCTTTGATTCTTACGTGTACGTTTACAGTATCACCAATATTGAAATTATCAACTGTTTCTTTCATATTTTCTTGTTCGATTGCTCTTATTATATCCATTATTTTTCCCCTCCTTCATTTGAGTTATTAATATTTGTTTTATTGATCATATCAGGTCTATATTTATTAGTAATTCTAATAGATTCATTTTTTCTAAACTTTCTTATATTTTCATGGTGACCAGAAAGCAATATATCTGGAACTTTTCTATTCCTAAATTCAACTGGTTTAGTATATTGTGGGTATTCTAATAAATTACTTGTATGTGATTCTTCATTTAATGATTCTTCTGATATTGTTCCAGGTATTAATCTTATCACTGAATCCATAAAGACTTGTGATGCAAGTTCTCCACCTGTTAAAACATAATCTCCTATTGAAATTTCAGTTATGTTATATTCTTCTATAATTCGTTCGTCAATACCTTCGTAATGACCACAAATTAATACATAATCACAATTTTTCTCTGAAATTTCTTTACATAGATTATAATTTAATAATTTTCCTCTTGGAGACATGTATATAATTTGAATATCTCTATTTGAATTATATTTTTTTAGCCTTTCAATTGAAAAATCAATAGAATCACTTAAAGGTTGACATGCAATTACCATACCACTTCCACCACCATATGGCGGAAAATCTACTCTTTTATGTTTATCTTTTGTAAATGGTCTTATATCAAATACTTCAATAGAAATTATATTTTTTTCTATTGCTCTTTTAATAATACTACTATTTACAAAGCCTTCAAACATATCAGTAAAAAGTGTAAGCACAATAAATCTTGTCATATTAAACCTTCCATTACTTCAACATACATTTTTTTATTTGATATATCCACACTTTTAACAACTTGATGTATAGCTGGTAAATATATTTTCTTTTCATCAACAGTATTTACCTCATATATATCATTTGCTCCAGTGTTAAATACATAAGTTATTTCACCAATTTCAACATTGTTAATTATATCTATAACCTTAATACCAATTAAGTCATCAACATAATAGCAATCTTCTTCTAGTTTTTCTAACTTATTTTTATCAATATATACATTCTTGCCTTTTAAAGAAGTAGCCTGTTCTACAGTATCTATTCCTTCAAATTTTGTTATAAGCATATTTTTATGAATTCTACTTGATTTTACTTTTAACTTTTCAGTTAAACTTTCATCCATGTATAATTCTTTACGTTTAGAAAATTTCTCCATGTCATCAGTGTATGGGTAAATTTTGACCTCACCTTTTATACCATGAACACTTGAAATTTGACCTATCAAAATACTTTGCATAGCCTACTTAATCTCCTCAACTTCAACAAAAACTTTTTGTGAATTTTTTATTGAGTAAGCGTAGATAATTTCTCTGATAGAACGTATAATTCTACCTTCTTTACCAATTATTCTACCCATATCTTCTTTTGCAACTTTAAGTTTTAGTACAAGTTTAGAATCTTGTTCTACTTCCTCAACAGCAACCACTTCTGGATGTCCTACAAGGTTTTTTACAATATATTCTAATAATTCTTTATACATAATACTACCTCCTTATACTTAACCTTCAGCTCTTTTTATAAGTGCAGCTACTGTATCAGTAGGTTTTGCACCTTTTTTTATCCATTCATTAACTTTTTCACTGTCAAGCTCTAATTGTCCTGCTTCAGCCATTGGATTGTATGTACCTACTTTCTCAATAAATCTTCCATCAGAAGGATATCTAGAATCTGCAACAACTATTGTATAGTATGGACTCTTTTTAGCACCATCTCTTCTTAATCTAATTTTTACCATTTCTTAAGTCACCTCCTTACAGTGATATATCAATTATTTTACTTATCTATATATTTGGGAACTTCATCCCACCTAGTTTGCCTTTTGAATTCATCATTTGCTTCATAGCCTTTTGCATTTGTTCAAACTGATCCATAAATCTGTTTATATCTTGAACCTTATTTCCACTACCTTTAGCTATTCTTATTCTTCTTGAAGCATTTAATATTTTAGGATTTCTTCTTTCTTGTTTTGTCATTGAAGTTATTATTGCATCTATTCTTAGTAATTGTTTTTCATCAAACTCAACATCTCTTATTTCCTTTGGAATACCTGGAAGCATTCCAAGAATTTGTTTGAAAGAGCCCATTTTTCTTAATTTTTTCATAGTATCTAAGTAGTCATCAAGTGTAAAATCATTTTTTCTAATTTTCTTTTCAAGATCTATTGCTTGCTTTTCATCATATGCTGCTTCTGCCTTATCAATTATTGATAATACATCACCCATACCAAGTATTCTTGAAGCAAGTCTATCAGGATAAAAAGGTTCTAAATCACTTAATTTTTCACCTATTGAAGCAAATTTAATAGGCTTTTTAGTTATACTTTTTACAGATAATGCAGCACCACCACGTGAATCCGAATCAAGTTTTGACATTGTTATTGAATCAATTCCTAATGTCTCATTAAATGTTTCAGCAACATTAACAGCCTCTTGTCCAGTCATTGAATCTACAACAAGCATTATTTCATGAGGTTTTACACTCTTTTTTAATTCAACAAGTTCATTCATTAGTGCTTCATCAATTTGCAGTCTACCAGCAGTATCAATTATTACAACATCACAAAGTTTAGATTTTGCTGATTTTATACCATTTGTTGCAATAGAAACTACATCACTATTATCTTGCTCACTGTACACATCTATATTAAGACTGCTACCTAAAGTTTGTAATTGCTTTATTGCAGCTGGTCTATATACATCGCAAGCAACCATCATAGGTTTCTTACCACTTTTTCTAAGATAATTACTAAGTTTTCCACAAAGTGTAGTTTTACCACTACCTTGAAGACCGACTAACATAATCACTGTTGGTGGGTTAGATGAAATGTTTAACTTAGATTCAGAATCACCAAGTAACTTTGTTAATTCATCTTTTACAATTTTAACAACTTGTTGTCCTGGAGTTAAACTTTCCATTACAGCCTCTCCAAGTGATTTTTCTCTTATTGTATTTATAAATTCTTTTACAACTTTATAATTTACATCAGCTTCAAGTAATGCAAGTTTTACTTCTCTTAGCATTAAATCTAGCTCTTTTTCAGTAATTCTAGTTTGACCTTTTAATTTTTTTACTATTCCTTGTAACTTATCAGATAAATTTTCAAACATTAGATATCATCCTCATCTTCTAAAATTGTTTTTATTTTTTCTTTTTGTAAATTTAAATCTTCATTTTTATTAACTAATTTTATTACTTCTTTTACCTTAAGTTTTAAATTAGATAGTTTTAATATCTCTTCAAAATTAAGCAACATTTTTTCACTAGTTTTTATACTATCTCTAACGGCCTGATATGATATTTGTTTATTATCAGCAATTTCTCTTAATGAAAGATTATATAAATGATATTCTTCAAAAATATCTTGTTGTCTTTTTGTAAGTAACTTTCCATAAACATCATAAAGCATTACCAATTTTATTTCTTCATCCATATTTTCACCCGTTAAAATAAGAGTAAAGTTTTTTTACTTTACTCTATTATACATTATGATTCTATTTTTGTCAACAAAAAGTCAAAGAATATTTAAAATTCTTTAACCTAATTATTTTTAACTTACTAATCTTATTATACTATAATAGCAATACTTTGTTATTAATTATTAGATCAATTTACCTTTTTCGCTTCTATAATACATAACACTTTGAGGATTATAATAATACCTATAACCATCTTTAAATGGTAAATATATTTTTCCAATCTTGCATTGATATATTTTCATTATGTCTCTAACTTTTGAAAAGCCGTTCTTGATAAGAAAATCTTCTGTTTCTTTAATATAACAAAAAACAAATGGAATATTGCATATTATGGTTCCATTATAATCTTCTAATATCTTATTTAACAGATTAGTTCCTATTCCCATTCCTCTATATTCATCTTCTATAGCCATTATTATTGATTTGCAATTTTCTTCTCCATCAACGTCTTTAAGCCCAAAGCACCCTATAATTTCACTTGTATCTGAATCAACTGCTAAATAAAATCTATCAATAATTTCATTAATATAGTCTTTATTCAAATTATACACATACATAAATGGAATAGCTTTATTTCTTTTTGGTTCTTCTTCAAAATTGCAAAGACTTCCCATATATTTTGTTACTAACTTATTTATTACTCTTTGATCCCTTAATAAAGCTTTCCTTATTATAATTCTTTTCATATAACCACCTAATTATCACTTATTTTATGTTATCACAAAATAAATGATATTTCAACAACATTTATATATATTTCACAAAAAATGTATTTATATATATATCTTTTCACTTGACATTTTATGTTAAGTTTGCTATACTCTTTATAGAAATCGACATAATTATTCCAAAAAACTATGGAGGAAAGCCTATGAGTAAAAATAGGAGTTGCAAAAGAGAAAAACCAAGTTTAAGAGAATTTTTTTTCACACCTGAAGGCATACCAGCAAAAAAAATATATGCTGGCGGTGCAAATTCTATTACTATTTTGAACAAAAAAGGTAAAGAAAAAAAATCAAGTTATACTGATCGTAAAGGAAATTGCCAAATTTTTTATTTATCTATTGGTGATTTCATAATGCTTACAAATTTTAAAAAAGGAAACTCTTACTTTAAAATAATTAGTCTCAACAAAAATTCAAAAGAAATGACTTTGGAAGAAGTAAAAAACTTCCGCGCAGACCGTATACTATTGGAAAAGGCTGCTAATAATCTTTTAAACAAAGTTCCTTCAAAATTTAGATATAAAAAATCAAAAGTTTCATAACAACTTAGATTATTTAGATTATTAATTATACAAAAGCATATTGTATTCAAAATACAATATGCTTTTTATTTTTTATTTTATTCTTTCGATCTCAAACCAGAAATTTGAACCTTTTTCTAATTGTGATTCAACTCCATAGTTTGCTTCATGTTTTTCAAGTATATTTTTTACTATGGAAAGTCCAAGACCTGTTCCAGAACTTGCTCTTTTATATGTTTTATCTGATTTATAATATCTATCCCAAATATGTTGTAAATCTTCTTTTGAAATTCCTGGTCCATTATCAATAACTTCAACTTTCACCTTTTTTTGAACTGATTTTACATTAACTTCTATAATCTTATTGTCAAGACTATGATTTATGGCGTTACTTATTAAATTGTAAATAACTTGTTCTATTTTAGTTTTATCAGCATTAACATTTAGATCATTTTGAATGTTTAATATAAACTTACAATTATCATTTTCCATATCAAGACCTTTAACAATATTCTTTACAATTTCTCCTAAATCAATAATTTCTTTATTTAATGTTGTAGCACCGCTTTCAATTTTAGATAAATCCATCATATCATTTACAAGTCTAGTTAATCTATCAGTTTCATCAATTATTACTTGTAGATGTGTTTCTCTTTTTTCTTTATTTTCTCCAGATAAATCTCTAATCATTTCTGAATATGCCTTTATCATAGTAAGCGGAGTTCTTAAATCATGTGAAACATTTGCAATAAGTTCCTTTCTTATATTATCTGTTTTTTCTAATTGTTCTGTAGCAAAATTAAGAGTATCTACTAACTCATCAATTTCTAAGTATCCAGATTTCTCAAATTTTACATTATAGTTACCATTAGCCATTTTTTTAGCTGTTTCATTAATTTTCTTTATTGGTTTTGATAAATTTCTTGATATAAAAATTGATATAATTGATGATATTAATAACGATATAATGGTTATATATATAAGTTGACTTTTAAATACATTTGTAGTTGAGTCAATTGGATCAATTGAAGTTATCATAACTAAGTAATTGTTAGTTCCTTGAATAACTTTACCATATAAAAACACTTCTGACTTAAATTTATCTAATTTAAACGTATAACTAAATTTTTTTGATGGGCTACTATTTATACCTTCAATTACTTCACTAACGCTTATTTTATATGGTCTTGATGGAACTCCAACATTTTGTGATATTGAACTTTCAGATGAATATATTGTATTTCCATTGCTATCAAGTATATATATATTTGATACATTTTTATATGCTACATTATCTATATACTCTGATGAATCACCTGAATTAAATTCTTTTTCTACTTTTGATGCAAGCTTTATAACTTCATTTTTCTTCATAGAGCTATAGTAACTTTGTAAAAAAATTACCTGCATAAACCATAAAATTATAAATATACTAATTGCAAATAATACAAAATATCTCCACATTTTATATGTAAGTGAATCAGTTGATTTATTTGCAAACAACTTTACAATATCATTTTTTATATTAAGAGTTTTATCTTTCATATTTTTTAAAAAATTTATAATTTTATTCTTCAAATTTATATCCCATCCCTCTTACAGTTATAATATTATCTCTATATATGCCTATACTATTTCTTAACATTTTTATATGGGTATCAACAGTTCTATCTTCTCCAAAGAAGTCATATCCCCATACTTCATTTAATATTTTTTCTCTTGATAGAGCAATATTTTTATTTACAATCAAATATACAAGTAAATCATATTCTTTAGGAGTAAGTTCGATTTTCTTTGTATCTACATATACATTTCTTGCAAGCATATCAACTTCTAATCCATTGTATGTATATTTTTTTCCAACATTTACATTTGATTTTGATCTATTTAAAATAGCATTTAATCTTGCCATTACCTCTTTAGGACTAAACGGTTTTACTACATAATCATCTATTCCAATTTCAAATCCAAATAACTTATCATATTCTTCACCTCTAGCAGAAAGCATAAGTACTGGTATATTTTTATTTTTCTTTATTTCTTTTATTGCAGAATAGCCATCAAGTTTAGGCATCATTATATCCATGATTATAACATCAAAATCTTCATTTGAACATTTTAAAACAGCTTCCATTCCATTGCTTGCTTCTTTTACTTCATAGCCTTCAAATTCAGCATATTCTTTTATAACATTCCTTATTTTTTCCTCATCATCTACAACTAATATTTTCATTATATCCTCCTAGATCACTTTTATTATTTATATTATACAGCTAATTTGTGATAGAAAAGTGATAGTTATGTATTTATATAAGTATATTATACATACTTTTTATATACATGTAAATACATTATATTAAACTTATAAACACAAAAAGGATTATATAACATTATGTCATATAATCCTTTTATAATTTTTAGTTTTGTTTACTTAATTTTAAATTTCTTTCTTTTATATTTACTATGTCATCTATAAACTGATTAAGTATATCTTGAACATTTATATTGTAATTCAATATTAAATTGAAATCATCATCTGTGAAAACATATATATAATCGTAAACAGATTGATTACATAAATTTAAAATTAAATTATATAGTCTCTGTTTTACTACTTCTTCTTCATTTTTATCACTAGTCATATTATAAATTTTTTCATAATATAACTTATCAGATTTGGCTTTTACTGACTTGTAATAGTCATACTCTTGTGGTAAGGATCTTACATTTCTAGAATTAAACATCTTTCATCACCTTTAGCATATTATACCAAATAATGATAATTAATAACACGAATTCGACAAAACAAGACAAATTAAAACTATTTTTTTATTTCAGCAAATCTCTTTATTTTTAATGTTGTAGTTTTTTGGAATTCATCGCTTTTTAATTCTAATTTTTTTATTGCTTTATATGATACTAAAGTTCTATTAATCTTTTTGATTTCATCCCAAATAAGTGAATGTAATTCTTCTTCACTAGGTCTGCTTGCACCAAATTTATCATCTAAATACTCGTTATCTAAAGTTACTCTTGCACAAACTATTAGTTCAGCGGAATTTTTTTCATCCTTCATACCATATACCATTGATTCCTCAACATAAGGTATTCTATTTATAAGATTTTCAAGTTCTTCTGGATATATATTTTTACCATTTGAAGTTACAATTATATTTTTAGTTCTTCCACTGATAACTAAATTACCTTGTAAATCAAAATAACCAATATCTCCAGTATAATACCATCCTTTTTTCAAAGATTTATTAGTATCTTCTTCATTTTCATAGTATCCCATCATTATATTATCGCCTTTAGCAATAATTTCACCTATGTTACTATTTTCATCTTCATTTTCACTTAAATCTATTCTCACTTCAGTTCCATATACAGCTTTTCCAACAGTACCTATAGCTTTATCAGTTATAGCTGCTGTTATTAATGGTGATGCTTCCGTTGCTCCATATCCTTGATAAAAAGTAAATCCATAAGAATTTATTTTATTTACTAATTCTTTATCAATTGGTGCAGCTCCACAAAGCATATATTTTAAATTTCCACCAAAGTTATTTTGTACCTTTTTAAAAAGACTTCTTCTTAAATCAATACCAACTTTACTAAGATTGTAAGTAAACTTTCCAAGATTATTAATTAAAGATTCCTTACCAGTTTCCTTTATAGCTTTTTCAATTCTTTTATTGATTTTTTCAAGTAATGCAGGAACAACAGTTATTAAATCAGGTTTTATTTCTAAGAAATTTTTATTTACATATTTTAGTCCTTCACAAATTCCCACAGTTGCACCCATACTAATGCCATAAATGTATACTATAGTGAATTCATATGTATGGTGTATAGGTAGTACTGACAAGAAAGTATATTTACCAATTTGTGGTATAAGATAATAACAAGAATATGCATTAGTACATAAGTTTTTATGGTTTAACATAACACCTTTAGGGCTAGCTGTTGTACCTGATGTAAATAGCAATACACTAAATCTTTCGTTATCAATCTCAATTTTTGTATATGTATCTTCTCCAGTATCTAGCAATTCTTTTCCTTCTTTTAATAGTTTATCAAAAGAGAAACTTACATCATCAGATTCTGTTTTATTCATTTCTATAAAAATAACATTGCTTGATAACTTATCTCTAAGACCTTCAACAAGTTCTTTTTTTCTTGATGAATATACAATACATTCTGCTTTTGATCTTTCAAGTAAGTTAAAAATTTCATTTTGAGGTAGTTCTTTATCAAGAGGAACTATTACACCTACTCCACAAGCAACTGCCATATATGTAACATACCATCTATAACTATTTTCCCCAATAACAGCTATTTTTTTATCAGCTAAATTAAATTTCTTTAACATAATTGTACCAAGAGAATTTATATCTTCTCTAAGCGTAGAATACTTTATTGGTTTAAATTCAGTGCTATTTAAATCTTTTTCTAAAAATGCAACTTTATCTTTAAACTTCACACAACTGACATCAATTATATCTTTTAAAGAATTCATTCTTTCAACTTTTTCCATTTTTAACCTCCAGATTTTATAGAATAATTATATATTTATATATGATAAATGTCAACAAAATAGATTAATTTAAATATAAATATAGTATGATAACATTATATTATTATATAATAATTTTAATAATATTTGACTTTTTTATTAAAAAGTGGTATAATTATGTTAAGTAAAATATTAAACTTTGGAGGTATAATTATGTTAAACGGTTATGGTTCTTATTTAAGAACAAAAATTGCACCTATTCTTACATTAATTATCTCATCCACTCTACTAGTTTTGATTACATTATATATGTTTATACATGGATGGAATGCAGCATACGACGGAACATTAGACGGAACCAAAGAGATAATATGGAATTTGGCAACTGTAGTTATTGGATTATTCACACTTGTTTTAATTTTTGGCACAGCATATTACTTTGAATATTTAAAGGATAGATTTAAAAAAAGAATTAAAAAACTGGAGCGGTAATTTGCTTCAGTTTTTTTATTAATTTTTATTCTTCATCATTATCTTCATCAAAATCATCTGGGCTTTTTTCTTGCTTTCTTCTTGATGCAACTACTTTACCAGGCTTTTCAACTGATCTTTCAACAAAATTATTAACTTTATTTATAACATCTGGCATTAAATCAATTAATTTATCAACAGCAGTTGTTGTTCCGTTTAAAGTTAAAAGTTTTGTATTTCCATCTTTTACAACTAGAAATCCCATAGGAGAAATATTTACTCCTGCACCACTACCTCCACCAAAAGGTAATTTATCAATATCCATCATCTTTTGACCTTTTGTTGAATTAAATTCACTTCCTCCTGCTGCAAAACCAAAACATACTTTTGAAACAGGTATTATTGTTGTCCCATCTGGACTAGTTACGATATCTCCAATTATTGTATTAACATCTATCATATTTTCTATAGACGTCATAGCTGTCATCATTAAGTTTTCTATTGGATGTTGACCTTGTTCTGACATTTTCATCTTCCACCTTTCTTAATTTATATATAATTTTTATTATTATACCAATAGTATTTGCAAGTTTAAATTTAATTATACTGTCAACATTTAAATCTAATATTTTTTCTGAAATATTAACTGAATAATTTAATTTTTTTTGATTAAACTTATTAGCATTTTTTGATATATATATGCTTATTATAGTACTTAAAAATGTTAACATGTATATGTTTAGCATTGTATTTTTAAAATTTATTCCAAGTTTTAAATTTAACTTTTTAAATTTAAAACTATTTTGTATTTTATTAAAATCTTTTTCATTTAATAATCTTGCAACGATTTTTGAATAGTCTAAAAATTTAACTAAAACATTATATATAGTATTAACAACCTTATTTTCTTCATTTGCAACATTTGAAGTGTTATTTAATTTAGCATTTTCTTTTTTATTTTTATTATTTTCTTTCTTTTTGTTTTCATCTTTTTTATTTAAAGATTTATTAAAAACTTTGATAAATCCAAATAAATAAACTGCAACATAGTTTTCATAGTTCAAATTCCCATCTTGAGTTTGACTAGAATCAGAGTTAGCCTTATATTTTACATGAATCTTTAATGGAATCATAATTGAAAGTGCTATCAATAATATTATACCTAGAAAAATATACCAAATCATTTTATCACCTTGAAATTATTATTAGCAAATAAATATTTTTTAAACAAACTTATAAAATTTAGAAGTTATTAGTTTTTTATTGACATTTTTCGACATATAATGATATAATGCGCTTAAAGAAATACCTATATTAGTATTTAATAAAATATTAATTGTAACTTTTAATCTTGTTAAAAGGAGGTAGCTAATGAAAAATATAAAACGGGAAATTTATGTTAAAATTGAATCTAGAAATGATGATGTAACGCCTTCTTGTAATATCGCAACAGTTATTTTCCCAAATAATACTACTAGATCGTTTATGGTAGATTGTGGTATATCACAAGGAGAAAGTGATGAAAAAGCCAAAAATCTTTTTTACGATTCTAAGATGCTTGATGTAGATTTTTCTATAATTACTCATAATCACATTGACCATACAGGCAAATTTCCCTATATCGTTTCAAAAGGTTTTAACAAAAAAATATATACAACTCATAATACAAAAAAATTAATGAGTACTGGACTTTATAACAGTGCTGCCATCTATGAAAGAGAAATAACAAATAAGAATGAAAAACCATATTTTTCGAGTAAAGATGTTGAATCTACTTTAAGCCTAATAGAAACATGTTATTTTAATAATTCTTTGCAAATAGATAGCAATTTTAGAATAACTTTTTTTGAGAATGCTCATATGCTGGGTGCAGCATATGTAATAGTTCAAGTTTCTTATCCTGGGTGTGCTACAAAAAATTTATTTTTTACAGGTGACTACAAAGAAGAAAACAAATTATTTAAAGTTAGTAAATTTCCTAAATGGCTGTATAAGTTGAAATTATATATGATTTGTGAAAGCACCTATGGCATTTCAGAAGAAAAGGAGTCTCCGCATTTTATTAATGACGTTGCAAAATTTTTAGAAGAAAAAAAGACTGTTTTTATTGCAAGTATTGCACAAGAGCGGCTTGAAAGAATTCTATTTGAGTTAAAATTGGCTCAAGATTCTGGTATTTTATCAAAAGATTATTCAATAAACATTGACACAACTTTAGGTATCCAATACCTAAGTGATTACAGAAAAATATTAGGTGATTTCTTCTTGCCAAAGAATTTACATTTTTGGAATAAAAAAAACCGCCAACAATTATTATTTAATAATTCTCCAAAAATAATAATAGCATCTTCTGGTATGGGTGATAAAGGAGTTTCTCCATTGTATATAAATAATTTTATTGGTGATGGAAGTAAAGCTATTTATTTTACAAGCTATTTAGCTCCTACTACTCTTGGTTATTCTCTTGTTAATTCTGATATATATTCTAATATATATTCAACTACTGAATTTTCAGGTCATGCCAGATTCAGTGAATTTATTAAAATTTTTGCGGGTTTAAAAATAATAGGTATATTTTTTAATCACGGTACCGCTAATTCAAAATTAGAATCAGCTAACAAAGCTTTTGAAACTTTAAATATTAATTTTGCAAAAGTATTAGATTCTAAAACTTCTTATCTACTAGCTAACGATACTATTTTTAATTTAAAAAATAACATAATTAATCTTTATAATAATGAATTTTTAAATGATAAAAAACATAATAGAGGACGTGCAAAAACAATTCAAAAGTATAAAAATAACACTAAAAAGAAACGTTTTTATAAATCTTTAAATTATTGTTAAAAATAAAAGTGGAACAGTTCATTAATGAACTGTTCCACTTTATTTTTATTATAAGTTTATTCACTATATTCCATCTGGAATCCTATTACATCAATTATATCACCATGTTGTAATCCTTCTTCTTTAAGCTTTTGCATTACTCCCATTTTATTAAGAGCTCTTTGCATATATTGTCTTGATTCTATATCAAATACATTTACTCTACTCATTAATCTTTCTATAGGAACACCCTTAACGCTAAAACCTTCTGAAGTTTTTTCAATATACCATTCATTATCTGTTAATTCATCATCTTCATAATTATCTTGAATATCTACAAGTTCTTCCTTTGGTATATTTTCAAGTTCTTGTGCTATAAATTCAATTAATTCAGTAAGACCTTGGTTAGTTGCAGCTGATATCTTAAATAATTTAAGATTTTTTTCACTACATACTTTTTCAAGTTCTGTTAATAACTCTTGATCATTTAAACTATCCATTTTATTAGCAACAACTATTTGTTTTTTACCTGCTAGTTTCTCACTATATTTTTTTAACTCTTCATTAATTTTATTAAAATCTTCAACTGGATTTCTTCCTTCACTTCCCGATACATCAACAACATGAAGAATTAATCTTGTCCTCTCAACGTGTTTTAAGAACTTAAGACCCAGTCCAACACCTTCACTTGCTCCCTCAATTATACCCGGAATATCAGCCATAACAAATGTACTACCACTCTTTGATCTAACAACGCCAAGTGCAGGTTCAAGTGTAGTAAAATGATAATTCGCTATCTTAGGTTTAGCAGATGATACCGTTGAAATTATAGTTGATTTACCTACATTTGGGAAACCTACAAGTCCAACATCTGCAAGCATTTTAAGTTCAAGTTCTAGATTTCTCTCAATTCCTTTTCTTCCCTGCTCTGCAAAGTTTGGTACTTGTCTTGTTGGTGTAGCAAAATGTTGATTTCCTCTTCCACCTTTTCCACCTTTTGCAACAAGGAATACTTGATTTTCTTCAGATAAATCAGCTATTATTATATCTTTATCTATATCTTTTACTATAGTACCTTTGGGAATAGATATATACAAATCATCAGCTGATTTCCCACTACATCTAGAGCCTTCTCCTTTTTTGCCATCATCAGCATTAAATACTTTTTTATACTTAAAGTCAAGAAGTGTATTTATATCTGAATTTACTTTTAAATATACACTTCCACCATTTCCACCATCTCCACCATCTGGTCCACCGTTTGCTACATATTTTTCTCTTCTAAAAGATATAGCCCCATTGCCACCATCGCCAGATTTTACTGCAATTTTTACATAATCTATAAACATTTTAATCTCCTATTTTTATCTAATCGAAATAATTAATTTTCATTGACTTTTTAACATTTTTTAATGTTAATGCTGCTCTTTCTTGAGCTTTTTTTGTGCCTTCAATTAATATCTTATTTATTTCTTCTGGTCTTTCTTCATAGTATTTTCTTTTTTCTCTTATTGGTTTTAAATACTCAGATATATTATGTGCAAGTTGCTTTTTACAATTCACACAACCTCTTTTACCTGCCCTACATTCTTCAAAAACAATGTCTTTTTCTTTTTTTTCAGTAAACAATTTATGATAATATCCAACCATACATATTTCTGGATCTGCTGGATCATCTTTTTTAATCTTTGAAGGATCAGTTACAGCAGACATTACTTTTTTTGTTATTTCTTCTTCACTATCAGCCAAATATATTGCATTTCCTAAACTCTTACCCATTTTTGCATTTCCGTCAAGCCCTTTTACTCTTGCAACATTTCCAACCATAACTTCTGGTTCTACTAAAGTTTCACCGTACATACTATTGAATTTTCTTACTATTTCTTTTGTTTGTTCAATCATTGGCAATTGATCCTCACCAACTGGTACTAAATGTGCTCCAAAAGCTGTAATATCAGCAGCTTGACTTACTGGATAACCTAAGAAACCATATGTTATACTTTCTCCATCATTACCAAACAATTCTTTTTTTTGCGCAATTTCAGATTTAACAGTAGGATTTCTCTCCAGTCTTGCAACAGTGACTAAATTAGAATAGAAAATTGTTAATTCTGCAATTTCTGGAATCATTGACTGTATAAATATTGTTGTTTTTTCAGGATCAATTCCACATGCCAAATAATCAAGTGTAAGTTCTCTTATACTATTTCTAACTTTATCTGGATTATCAAAATTGTCAGTTAAAGCTTGAACATCAGCAATTAGTACATATTGTTCATATTCATCTTGAAGTTTAACTCTATTTTGTAATGATCCAAAATAGTGTCCTATATGTAACTTACCAGTTGGTCTATCACCAGTAAGTATTCTTTTCTTTTCTTTCATTTTATCACCTTCTAAATATTACATTATATTTACTTTAGCTACAATATAACACATATATTATATACTAATAATCGTGAAAAAGCTAGTATTTATTGTAAACTTATATAGATATTTGTTCAATTATTAATTAAAATGCATAAAAATATTTTGTTATTTATATTATAACACTATTTTTCTAAATTTTGACATTTATATTTACAATTTAATTTTTTTACTGTAAAATCAAAATATATAAATGGAGGAGTTTATGAAATTTTTTAATGTATTTAAAAATTTTGGGATATTTACAGTTATACTTTCAGCAATGTGCCTAGCGATTTCTTTTACTGATTTTATTTATGATATTCCATGCAATTTTAGTGATTTTATAAAATTACTAGGATTATTTTGCTTCATATATTCAATATTTTTTATTCTTGTATATATGATAAAAATAATTGTTTGTGTTATGAAAAACAAGCTTAAGGGGATTGAAAAAGATTTTATAGCCATTTCCTTATCAATTATTGTTACTGCTACAGTATGGGTAGTGTATTACAATATAAATGTGGTGCCTACACAATATCTTGATAAACCTATAATATATTTATATCCTGATAAGGATACTGAAGTGTCAGTAAAGCTTAGCAATCCTGGTAATTTGACGCACACTTATCCAAAATATGAATCTGAATGGAAAGTCTATGCAAAAACTAACGGAACTTTAACTGATTTAAAAACAAATAGAAAGTTATATGCTCTATACTGGGAGGCTATTGATAATTCTAAAACTGATATGGATGAAGGCTTTATCGTAGCAGGTAAAGATATAGCTAAGTTTTTAGAAGAAAAACTTGAAATACTAGGATTAAACTATAAAGAATCTCAAGAGTTTATAATTTACTGGTTACCTATTCTAGAAAATAATAAGTATAATTTTATAAGATTTAGAACTCAAAATGAAATAGATAATTATATGAAACTTGATATAAATCCAAAACCAGATACTATAATTCGTGTAATAATGGATTTTAAAAAACTAGATAAAAAAATTAATATTAAAGAACAAACTTTGGAAAATAAACAAAGGGTTGGTTTTACAGTTGTTGAGTGGGGTGCAAGAGAATTAAAATAATATAAATTTATAATTACGATTACTTTAAATACAAAAATAACACATAAATTATTTTTATGTGTTATTTTCTTATTACTATTTTACTTGTTAATCTTAATAATTACTGATATATTATCTTCATAAATTTTTACTTTATTAGAATCATCCAGGCAATTTTTTGCAAGTGCTGAGTTTTTATTAACAAAAATATAGTCTATATCATACTTATCCATAATTTCATTATAATTTTTAACACAATTTATAGCATCAATATAATCAAACGCAACATTAGTTTGAGGATTATATTCCTCAGTATATAGATCACATCTTGAATCAATAAATACCTTTATATCATTTAACATCATATAACTTCCCCAGCTATATTCATTAAATATTTTAGCATCACTTGGTATATTTTGTCTTATATATTGTACTGCATTTACTGGATAATCAGATAATGGAATTGCAGTCATTGCTTTATCTTTTTGACTATGTGCAGCTAACATTATAATTAAAATAAGGTAAACTAATATTAAATAGTATTTTATATATACTTTTTTATCTTCTTTTATTCCGCTTAATACAGTATTTTTTATTTTCATAATTAATTCTTCAACATGCGGAAGTAAAACTACAGATACAATCACAAATAATGAATAATATCTAATTGCAGTTAATGACATTAAAAATGTACCTGAAAATAGTATGAAATAATTTAATTTTATTTTTTTATCAGTTAATATTAAAGAGAATATAAAAATTGAATAGTACATAAATGCATACATTCCAAAGCTTGTAGTTATCTTAAAAGGTGCAAATTCTCTTATATTATTACTTATAAATGAATTACCTACTGTTTTAAACGCATATGTAACACCATCAATAAAAAATGGATTTATAAATGTTACAAATACACCAATAATTAATGGAATAAATAATAATTTTAATCTTTTTACTATTGAACTATCATATTCTATTCTTTGAAAATTAAACTTTAGCATTCCAGTTAAATATGCAATTATAATTAAAAAGTAATAAGGAATTGTTCCAGCATGAAAATTAGCCAATACCATTGGCAATACTGTAAGTAGTACAATATATTTTTTTGAGCCTTTTTTTATGAAATTTTCTAATAATAAAATTTCTAGAGCAAATATTATAAAACTATACATTTGAGCTCTTACACATAAATATTCTCTAAAGCAAAACATTTCAATGAATAAAAAAAGATATGCAATCGTTTTACTTTTTATAAAAGTCCTATTAAGTCTATACATAAGAAATGTAAATAATAGTGCTAGTCCTATTACAAGTATATATAATGCATTAAATCCACCTAAATCATAAGTTAAATACGTAATTATATTAACCATAAAGTGGTGTGAAATATATTTTAATCCTCCATGTATTGAATATATATCATTTGTATTTATTCCATTAGTTAGATATTGTTCTCCCAATTTTATATCAAAAAATGTATCATTTTGAAGTGCTATTGGTGATAAATATATAATGAATACTAAAATTAACACTATTTTTAATATGCTTTTTATAATTATTTTTGCTGATGATTTATTCATAATATCTCCTTTTTTAAAGAATTATATCATAATATAGTCTATTTGGCAATGTATTTTTGGAATGCAAATTTGACAACTTGTTTTACTTAAAAGGTAGCTATATATACGCCACAAAAAGTCAACTGCCTAAATGTAAAATTTTGTTTGCTGCCGTGAATAGTAACAACTTAAATATTAGTAAATATATTTATAACTTCAAGTGTAGATATACTGTATTCAAGAACAATGTACTTTTTTTCTATCAAAAGTTTACAATAATATTTAGTGGAATTATATTTTTGGAGTGTCAAAATGAGTGCCTATTACTTTACGTTAAAGTGTTAAAATGTAATGTATTAGTAAATATGTTTGATAAATAAGTTTTTATAAAAACTACAAAAAATTGCAAAGACATTGAGTTTACATAAAATATATGCTATAATTATAGCATATATAGTTTGTAAATTCAAAATTAATTATATTTAGGAGGCACATAATTATGAGTAGACATTGGTTGTTTAAGGAATCACGCGACATTGGTATAATACAATCCAAAGTAGATTTCAAAGAAATTATGCAATTAGCAATTTATGGAAATTTGGATTTGTATTCTGATGAAGGCCATGAAAACGAGTTTAGATTTTTCGAAGGAACGGATCCCGAAGCATGTTGTTATGGTCCTGTGGACGGGTACTTCAGTAGTGAACCGCAAGATATTGCTAAAATATCAACATATCTTGATGAAAAGTTTGATAAGGTATATTATTTAAAAATGCCTTTCGAATCGGCTGATCATCTGGTATTTGATATGAAAGAATATCGTGTTGACAGGATATGTCATGCACTCACAGCAGTAATGTTTGGTCTAAGATATTTTTATAAAAAAGAAGGTACTGAATTTGAAGTGTCTTCTGATAATTGTAAAATATTTACAAGTAAGGATCTTAAGGGCAGTTATAACCCCTATGGGGAATTTGACACAGTTGTAGGTAATTTCATAGAAGAATTACTTGATGAAAACAATAAAAAAGTTTATATTAAGTATTCTGAGAAGACAATAACAATCTTAATCAATCAGTAATATCTCCACAAATAGTTTGCACTTTGCAAACATTAAGTATCGATTAGACTTTAATTTATCTAATCGATACTTTTATAATAATATATCTTTTTCTATATCTTCTAATTATTTTTTTTATTTTTATAGTTAAATATTCTCATACAATTTACTATAGCTATTAGAGATACACCAACATCTGCAAATATTGCAAACCACATTGTAAGTATGCCCATACCACTAAATATTAGAAAAGCAACTTTAACTATTAAGGCAAATATTATATTTTGTTTAACTATATATTTTGTTTTCTTGGATATTTTTATCGCATCTATTAATTTTGATGGTTCATCAGTCATTAATACAATATCTGATGTTTCTATTGCAATGTCTGATCCCTTGCCCATAGATATACCTATATCAGAAGCCGCAAGAATAGGAGCATCATTTATTCCATCACCAACAAATACTTGATATTCATTTTTATTTAAATTCAATTTTTCTTGATTCATAATATCAACTTTATCTACAGGAAGCAATTCAGCGTATACCTTATCAAATTGTAATTTGCTTGATATCTTATTAGCAATTATCTTATTATCTCCAGTTAACATTATAATCTTAGTTGCACCAATATTTCTTAACTCATTTGCTATATTTAATGAATCTTTTTTTATTTCATCTTCAAGTGTAATATATCCTTCAAACTTTCCATTTATAGAAAGTAATACTACTGTTGTTGAATTTCCTATATTTTCAAAATTTTCAATTGAAATATTATTCTTTCTCATAAGTTCTATATTTCCAACTAATATTTCTTTAGAATCAATAATTGTTTTAATACCATTACCAGATATTTCTTCATGTGCTGTTATTCTTGATTTATCTATAGTCTTATTATACGAATTTACTATAGCTTTTGCTATATAATGGTTTGAATAAACCTCTGATATGCTTACATATTCAAGAATTTCATCTTGGCTCATATCTCCATTTGATACTATATTTTTAATTTTAAATTTTCCTGTTGTAAGAGTACCTGTTTTATCAAATATAAATTGTTTTGCATTAGAAAGCATATCTAAATAGTTACTTCCTTTTATTAATATTCCATTTTTACTACTTGTTCCTATACCAGTAAAAAATCCAAGTGGTACTGATACAACTAATGCACAAGGGCATGAAACAACCAAGAAAGTAAGTGCTCTAAATAACGAATCTTCAAATGGTATATTAAGTAATACAGGAAAAATTATTGCTATAAGTACAGCAAGTAATGTTACTATTGGTGTATATATTTTTGCAAATCTAGTTATAAATTTTTCCGTATTTGATTTTTTAGATGTTGAATCTTCAATTAATTCTATAATTTTAGAAACTGTTGAATTTTCATAATTTTTTGTTACTTTTATTTCAATTAAAGCGCCTAAATTTATTGAACCTGATAGTACTTCATCATCTTGTTTTATAGTTCTTGGAATACTTTCTCCTGTAAGAGCAGAAACATCTAAATCAGTTTCACCTTTTGTAATGACACCATCAAGTGGTATTCTCTCACCATTTTTTACAATAATAGTATCCCCTATATTTACATCAACTGGATTAACTTTTCTTATATCATCTTCATTTTTTAAATTTGCATAATCTGGTCTTAAATCGATAATATCTTTAATCTTTTTCTTTGAGTTTTTTACTGCTAGATCTTGTAAAAATTCACCTATCTTATAAAAAAGTAATACTGCAATACCTTCTGTGTAATTTCCAGTAAAAAGTGCCCCTATTGTTGCAATAGACATTAAAAAGTTTTCATCAAACATATCTTTTCTAAATAATTTTTTAATTGCATTAAATAGTATATCATATCCTATTAAAACATAACTAAGTAAAAATAAAGATATTTTAAAATAATCATTTACTCTATCTTGCATAAAGATTGATATTATAAAAACTATTATACCAATAAATAATACTATTGATTCTACTTTACTCTCATGTTCAGTATCATGACTATGTTCATGATTTCCTCCACAATTACATTCCGCCATATTATTTAATTCCCCTTTCTATTATGTGTTCCATTCCTACATCTAATATGCTTTTTACATGATCATCATCCAAAGAATAATAAACTATTTTGCCTTCTTTTTGAGCCTTAACTAAATTACTTTGCTTTAATAATCTAAGTTGATGTGATACGGCAGATTGAGTCATATTAACGCTATCTGCTATGTCACTTACACATATTTTCCCATTTTGCATCGTATATAGTATTTTTATTCTTGAACTATCACCAAATATTTTAAATAAATCTGCAACTTCAGCAATTAGAATTTCATTTTTGTAATTTTTATTATATTTTTTATCCTCTTCCATTATATTACCTCACATTAAAATATATGAATACTTATTCATATATTCATATATTACCATAAAATAAATACTATGTCAATAATAACATAGTATTTTATTAATAAAAAATAATACTAAAAGTTTCCTGATAAAGTAATATTTCCTTTATTATTTGTTATAACTGTAATTTTTATATTATCGATATAGTTTGGATAATTTAACAATGAAACACTATCATCATTGTAAGATAAGAAATTATCACTATTTTCAAAGCTAGATAATAATACAAATATATTATCACTATATTTATCATTATACCTAGAATTAGTTATAACTCCTGTATAATCTATATTTTTATCTTCTTGAATATTAACTTCAATTTTTTTATCTGTATAATTTTTTATTGTAACTTTACCTGAGTCCAAATAATGATAACTATCATTATTTGAATAGTTTTCTATGTAGTCTTTTAAATTATCACTATATAATACTTTATTTACTCCAAAATTTAGAAATGCTATTACAAATCCTACTCCAATCACTATTATCATACATATAAAAGCACCAATATCAAATTTTATATGTATTTTAGGATTGTTATTATAGTATAATGTTTCAACACCAAGGGAGATAAATATAACAGGCCAAAGCATTAGTAAATATCTTAATAGGTCAAGATTAACAAATAATTGAACAATAAGTATAATTCCAAATAAAACTAATAATATTCCAAATGTATTTATACCAATTCTCTTTGTAATAGGTTTATTTATATTTTCCATATTATCTATGTTCTTCTCACTCATTTTATCACACTCCAAAATTTTACTTTTCTTTATTTGCAAGAATTCTAACACCAGCATACAATGAAAGTAGTGATATTATAATTAATGGCAAATAATCAGTTATTTCATATATATATATTCTAAGTTCGTATAGCTCTAGCATTCCAAGAATATTTAATATTACATTATTAAATATTACATACGTTCCAAAACATATTAATATTACACCAAGTATTAAATTCCTCTTTTTTTCATCTATATTCGTGAATGTATTTTTTAAATTAAATACATCCCATATATATTCATCTTTTGGTTCATCATCTTCATCTTTTTTATTTCTAATGTTATATGTATCAAAGAAACTATATGCAAATATTATTGGTAATGGCAAAGCAAATATTTCATTTGAGAATAATATTGAAAACCCTATGAATAGCATGAATACCATCATGATAGATAGTCCTCTTTTCATATAATTTTGGTACATTTGTCCTGCACCTGGAATAAAACTAAAGCAAAATGTAAAAAACAAATTTTTCTTCATACTAATTTCCCCTTTCTTTTTTTATAGAATTTATAAAGAAATTATTTATTTCTTTTAATTTCTCATCTATTTTTTCATAAAAACTTTCTGTCTTTTCAATGTTCATATTTTGATTAGTTGCATAGCTTACTTTACTTGAAAATACTGTTTCCCACATTATTATAGCAAATAAAGTACAAGCAACTATTTTTAAAATGTTTGGTAATTTATTTTTAAATTTTATTATGTTAGTTTGTTTGTTACTATTATTTATTAAATTTATCTTATTAAGTATATTATTATTTAAACTAGCTGTTATGTTATGGTCTAACTCTGACATAGCTTCTATTTGTTCTATATATTTATTAAACTCAATTTCATTATTTAATAAATTATCAATTTTATTTATTTTTTCATTAACATTATTCTCTTTCAAGTAATCCACCTCCCTTATCTGAAATTATCTTTTCTTTTAGTTGTTTCTTTGCTCTATATAGTTGCATCTTTAATGTAGTTTTAGGTATCCCAGTCTTTATAGATATATTGTCCAAACTAAATCCATCAATATAATAATAATTAACGATTGTTGAATAAGGTTCCTTTAATTCATCGACTAATTTTCTTACATATGTTGATTCTTCTGATTTTATAATATCATAGTCAATATCAAAGCCATCTTCATGATTTTCAAAAAAGTTCAAATCTTCATCAATTACTTTTTCATATTTTTTTATTTTACTTTTTAATATATCTCTACATCTATTTAAGGCAATTTTACAAAGTATATTTTTTATTTCATTTTCACTAAGCTCATTATATCGTTCTTCAACTCTATAATAATTTAAAAACGTATCTTGCGTTGCATCTTCTGCATCTTGTGGGGACATTAACATGTCAAAACAGATTTTATATATAAGTCTGCTATATTTTTCTACTAAATAATCAATTTTCACATACTCTCCCCCCTAAAAGATATTATACCTATATAACGAAAAAAAAAAATAAAAGATAACAAATTAACTGTTTTCTTCTATTTTACTATAAATTTATTAATAAAACAACTATTTATTATCTTGGCTTTTTTCTTTATCATTTTCCTCTTCATTATTATTATCATTCTTCTTGCTATCTTTATTTTTTTCATTGCATGCATCTACTATATTTTGATTTTTACTATTTTGTGCAGCAATTACCTGTAGATTTTGTCCCACAGCTTGTAACAAATTTCCAAGAACATTTTGATCATCTAAGCTCAAACTCTCTGCTAACATTCCTGCTATAGCTACTGCTAATACAAGTAGTTTATATCCATCGCAATTATCAAACAAGTTTTGTGTTACATCTCCCATAAATTCACCTCTAATAGCATTAATATATTTTATTCGGTATAATTTATTTTGCAATAAAAAAGTAAGGTAATATATAAAATACCTTACTTTTTAAATTTCATATTATCTATTCTATCTTTCAAATAAATCAAGAATATCTTCTTTTGACATTTTGTTAATAAATGTTTCTCCAACTTTTATTACCGAATTTGTCAAATTCATTTTTTTATCTTGTAATTTTTGAATTTTTTCTTCAATACTATTTTGAGTTATTAGTTTAAAAACTTGAACATTATTTTTCTGCCCTATTCTGTGAGCTCTATCTGTTGCTTGATTTTGAACAGATAAATTCCACCATGGATCATAGTGAATTACCATATCTGCACCTGTTAAGTTAAGACCTGTTCCCCCTGCTTTAAGAGATATTAAGAAAATTTTAACATCACTGCTTTTATTAAATTCTTCTACCATTTCAACTCTTAATTCTGCTTTAGTTTGTCCTGTAAGTACAAAATACTTTAATTTTAATCTGTCTAAATTTTCTCTAATTATATCTAACATAGAAGTAAATTGTGAGAACAGTAGTATTTTATGCCCACTACCAGTTGCACTTTCTATTAACTCAATACATTGGTCTAGTTTCGCGCTTTCACCAACATAATTTTCAATAAATAATGATGGATGACAACATAACTGTCTAAGCCTTGTTATTAATGATAATATTTTTATTTGACTATTTTCAAATCCGTTATTTTTTATTTCATTATTAACTTCTAATCTTGCCTTTTCAAGGTAAGATAAGTATATTTTTTCTTGTTCTTCTGTCATATTACTATACATTAATGTTTCAGTTTTATCAGGTAATTCCTTAAGAACATCTTTTTTTATACGTCTCAATATAAATGGTTGAACTATTCTTTGTAATTTTTTCATTGCATCTTTATCATCATCTTTTACAATACTACTTTCAAATTCAGCCTTGAATTTTTTATAACTAAATAAATACCCAGGCATTACAAAGTCAAATATTGACCATAATTCTGATAAAGAATTCTCCATAGGAGTTCCAGTAAGTGCAAATCTTACTTTGCTTTTTAATTCTTTAAGTGCAATTGCATTTTTGGTATTATTATTTTTTATATATTGAGCTTCATCAGCTATAACGTATTTAAAAACAATATCTTCATATTTTTTTATATCACGTTTTAACAAATCATAAGAAGTTATAATTACATCATAATCATTTATTTTTCCTATAAGCTTTTCTCTATCTTCCATATTTCCTGAGATAACAAGAACTTTTATATTTGGAGCAAATTTATTTATTTCTTTTTGCCAGTTTATATACAAAGAACTTGGACATACTACTATAGAAGTATTAGATGAATCATTTTTAGCATCAATTAGTAATGATATTATTTGTATTGTTTTTCCAAGTCCCATATCATCTGCAAGTATACCACCAAATCCATATTTTTCTAATGTTTTTAACCAGTTAAATCCCGTTATTTGATATGGTCTTAATATTGGTTCAATAAGTTTTGGAACTTCAAAACTCATGTCAACAACATTGTTTATATCTCTTATAATTTGTTTAAAATTATCGTCTTTTTTAATTATTATATTATTATCTGTTTTAACTAAATTATCTAAATATATGGCTCTATATTTTTGTACTTCAATCTTCCCTTTTGCAAATTCTTTTTCACTTATATTTAAACTATCTGCTATATTTAATAGTGCTTCTATTCCTGAGGATTCTAAATTTAAAAATGAACCGTCTTTTAGTCTATAATATTTTTTCTTAACCCTATATGTCTTTAATATATCGTTTATTTCATTTTTATCAAAATCAAAATTTTCTATATCAAGTTCTAAAAGATCATTTTTTACTCTAACTCCTAAGGAAATATTTTTTGAAGAGATTATTTGTTTGTTCTTAAGTTTATCTGTAACTAAAACTTCAAATTTTTGCATAAATATATTTATTCCTTCTCGTAGGAAATTATATATATCGTCCTCTTTATTTAAATATAGATTTTTTTCTTTAGGATCTATTACAAAGTTATATTTACTAAGTAAATTTGTTACTTTTCTCTCTTCAATAGAGTTCCTATTACATATAACATTATCATCTAAATTAAATGGGTTAAACTCTACATCTAAATAACAAAATTTAACTTGAGATACTATGTTATTTTTATTATCAATGTCTAAATATATCTTTGTAATTAATTTTTCAGCCTTGTGTTTACTAATTAATTCTTCGTCTACTATTACTCTTGATAAATCTTGAAGAGAAGGTATTACATACTCACAAAAACTAGTAGATCTACTTTTAGGAATGTTTATTGTGTTTTTTTTGAGTTCAATAAATTCTTCAATTAATGGTAACACTTTTTGTTTAAAATCCATGCTACATCTATATAAATATTCTTTATATGCAATATATACATACTCTTGACCATAAAAAACTTTATACTTATCTGTTTGATGCATAACAGAAATTTCATCTTTTGCATTTTCTGTTATTTCAAATTTAAGTAGAGGATCCTCATCTATAAGTTTTATTTCTGTATATTCATAAGAATTATCTTTTACTTCAACTTTATTATATGAATCCTTAACTATATCGAAGAACTCATCTAAAGCGGCATATTTTAGGCTAAAAGCAGCTTTATATTTTTTTCCAAAAGTTGTATAATAAGATGTCATATTCAGTACACTGTCATACTCAAGTGCTTTTTTACTTATAAAACTAGCAAGTTCTTTTGAAGATTCTTTATAGTTTTCTATTATATTTCTAAATTCAAATTCTTTGCCATATTTTATTACAGTAGATTTATTCATTGATTCAGCAAATTCATATAAATCTCTTAGCACAAACATTCTAGTTTTTCCTATTTTAAAGGAAACTTCCAAATCACTTACACCAAGATTTAATATAGGAACAATATTTACACTTTGATTTTGAATATTATTCATACTGTCTATTTCTTCATAATAATCAATAAATTTTGGTGTATAAGAACTTAAATTGTCTTGACTATTTAAATAACTTTTTAATGCAGACTGCGGAGTCTGTTTTTCTTCGACTTTCTTAAATAGTAAATACTTATCTGAGTTAATATACATATCAAATAAAACGGCTATTACATGTTTACATGTTTCATGTTCTACACTACAATTACAATTAAATTTAAGTATACCTTTTGTTTTATTTACTTCTAATATTCCCTCATCTGAATCTGTAACAATTACTTTTGCTGTATAATTTTCATCAGAACTGTATACAAAATCTATGATTTTTACTTTTCCTTGTTCAAAGTATTTCTTGCCAAGAAATGTATTTTCATTTCCTGCAATTTTTAAAAAATGGTTTATTTCATCTGCAGTAATCAACATTTATATTATCTCCTATTTTAAATTTTCTTTAATTACACTCCATATATTACTAGTCTCAAACCCTTTTCTCCACCCTGTTATTCCAGCAAGATTATACTTATTAACAGTTTCAACTCTCTTTTTAATTGAATTTTCATCTTCAATCCATAATTTATATGTTACATCACCTTTAGTTATTTGAACATAATTTTGGCCAGCATCTTCATCCCAAACTGGAGTAAGATTATTTTCCTTTACGAAAGTAGCACAATCTTGCATTGTATATACTTTTGTTGTAGGCTTTTCCTCTCCATTTTTTACTGTCCAAAGTCTTGTGTAAAAAGGAACACCTAATATTATTTTATTGCTCGATATTTTAGAATCTTTTATTAGTGAATTTACATTTCCTTCTACCCATGAAACTTCTGAAATAGATCCTGGTTCAGTTGACCATGCTCCCCTTTGATCATATCCCATTAGTACTACATAGTCCGCTGCTTTTCCAACACCTGCTCTATCTATATATGACACAAAATACATATCTACAGAAACAGTTATGTTAGCTCTTCTAAATATTGGAGTAAGTTCTTTTATTAATTGAGTATATAAATATTTATCTTCTTCTTTCATAGCTTCAAAATCAACGTTTATCCCATCAATGCCATCAGTCTTACAAATTTGAAGTAAGTTCTTTATAAATTGTTCTCTATTATATTCACTATTAACCATTGCAGAAGTATCTGAGGCACTGTAATTTGCAGAATCAATTCCATTTGTTATTATAGGCCAAACTTTATATCCTAAGTTTTTAGCTTGGTTATAGTACTCTCTACTATATTTTGAGGAAATCTGTCCATTTAAATTTTTCAATTCATACCATGTAGGTGAAACAATTCCAACTCCATCTAATTTTGTTGTTCCAAGTACATCTGTGTTACTTCCATATTGCCAAAACATAGAAAACTTTGAAGCAGTATTTAAAGCAGTTTTATCTGCACCTGTTTTATTTTCTTCTGTATTCATCTGATTTATTAAATTGGCATCAATATTATTTTTTGATATATAGCCTACTACACCAGAGTCAGTTTTTACCTTATACCATCTTGCATGTTTTAAACTTTCAGTATATACAGTAACCGTATTACTTTTATTTAATATTTGTAATACATTTGAATTTGTGTTTAAATTGCTGTATACAAATACTTTATTATATTTTAAATTTATATCTGTAGTATCTTTTTTATCAAGAGATATTGTATTTGTTTTTTCATTATATTCAATTTTAATATCATAAATATCTTTTACAAGATTTATATCAATATATGGTTGTCCATTAATTAATTTTGCAGGTGTTGAGATATCACTATATTCCATGTTTTTTGATATTTTATTTTCATCTACCTTTAATTTTATGACATCTAAATCAGTTGTAATTATAACTTTAGTTGCTACTTTATCATAAAATATGTCCTCGTCAACCAATTTTGAAATGGTATCAACTGATATATATATTCCACCATTTTCAACGAATGGAGCATAATCTGTCTTTATATTTTCACCATATATTACAAGATTAGAATTAGAATAACTTTTTAAATTAATAGCATAATTTACATTAAAAAATATAACCATGTTTATAGCTACGAAAATAGCTATTAAAATATATCTTTTCAGTTCTTTAACCATATTTTATACCGTCCTTTTTTACAATACTTATATTATACAATATTTTTTATTATTTGTGAACCTTTTATACAAAAATATTAGAAAGATATTATAATAAAAGAAAACATCAGAATGTATTAAATTAATACTTTCTAATGTTTTTTATTAAAATCTTATAAATTATTATGGAATAGGTTGAAGTTCATATAGTGCTCCTTCATAAGAACTTCTGTAAGCTAAAATCCAACGTGTTCCAACTGGAACTGTATAAAGTTGATTCAATTCAGTCTCATTTACTGATATTGAACTTATTGTTGCTTTAGATTCATTAAGGAAACTAATTATATTTGATGATGGACTTCCATCTGACCATTTTATTCTTACACTTTTTCCATCTAAGCTACTATCTACTCTCATATACTTTCCTGTAGTTGTAATTTTATCATATGTGTTATAATTGCCATCATATGCCAGTATTCCTATAGCATCTGTAACATTAACTGTATAACTAGAAGTTATTCTTGTTTCATTACCATATTTATCTATTCCCTTTGCATATATTGTCTGATCCTGATTTACCCATACTGCTTGATTTTGATATGTATTCCATTCACCAGTTGTTCCAATCCTATATAGCTTCTGAATACTAGTCGGAAAATATGATATAGTTACCATTTGATATGGCTTTTTAATTGCTTTAGTTGAATCCATATGTAATAGCATATATCCATTAGTACCACTAAATGTAGGTTCATTTGATAGTTGTATTTCATACATACCACCATTTGAATTTCCATAAAGTCTTAACTTTCTAGCGCCTATTGGTATTGTATATATTAAATCTACTGATGCATCACTTCCAGGAGAAATAGTGCCTATAACAGAACCATTTTCATTAATAAAATCAATTAATGCCTGACCATAATAGCCATCAAACCATTTAATTCTGACTTTTTTACCCTCTACACTACTATCTATATTCATATATTTACCAGTTGCTATATCATAAGTAGTATCATTTTTATCATATGCTTTTTCAAGTAAAGCATCTGATACATTAGCAGTATAGTTTGAAATTATTCTAGTTTGATTTCCATACTGATCTATTCCTTTTGAATATATTGTCTCACCTTGATTTACCCATATTGCTTTATCTTCATAAGTTTTCCATTCTCCTGTTGTTCCAATTCTATATAACCTTTGAACACTTGTTGAAGAATATGAAATACTTACCATTTGATATGGTTTTCTTATTTCTTTTGTTGGATCTGCTATTAATAACATATATCCATTTGTCGCTGTAAAAGTTGGTTCATTTGATGCTTGTATCTCATACAAACCTCCACCTGTTGGATTTCCATAAAGCCTTAATTTTTTTGCTCCTACTGGTATACGATATATTAAATCTACTGATCCATCACTTCCAGGAGAAATAGTGCTTATAACAGTACCATTCTCATTAATAAAGTCAATCAATGCCTGACCATAATAACCATCAAACCATTTAATTCTAGCATTTTTCCCTTCCATACTTATGTCTATTAACATATATTTACCACTAGCAAGATCACATGTAGTATCACTTCCATCATATGCTTTTTTATCTAAAGCATCACTTGGAAAAGTTACAGATTTACTACTGGAAACTTCTAGTCCAGTGTTTTTCTTTACACTTTTTGCTATTATAGTTCCAGATTGATAATTAAAACTTCCAACATACCTTATCCATGTTACTCCATTATCTACACTATAATAGTTATCTATGTCTGTTCTTGTATCATAAGTTATTGTTGTTTGTGCATCGAAAACTACTCCATATGAAGTTAATTTTGGATATCCTGCACTTGAATTTATTACTGGTGCTTTTGGTATATCTACATCTAAGTTTAGTATTTTCTTAGTCTCATTTTTCTCATTTCCTACACTATCTTTTCCTTTTGCATATATTGTTACTGTTCCGTCACTATTCTTCCAGTTTTTTGCAAGTACTGTGCTTGATGTTAATGTTATATCTCCTGTGTAATTTGTCCATGTTGTGTTGCTTTCACCAATCTTATATTGTTTTGTTGTACTATCACCATAATCTATTGTTATCTTTACAGTTGTTCCAACAGTTGTATCTGGATTTACTTGTATATTTATTGCTGGTGGTGTTAGATCTATGTTTGGTACATATAGTGTATATACTTGTGTATTTCCTACTCCATCTTCTGCGTAGAATGTATAATATCCATTTGCTGTTATTTTTACTACACTGTTATTATTTATCTCTGTTCCACCTGTTTTAAAGAAGTTTTCTCCTTGCTGTCCTGATGTCCATTTTACTTTTGCCACTTTTACATCATCTGTCACAGCTACTTTTACTTGGACACTTTGAGCCACTTTTTCTA
>JAEWRE010000019.1 GCA_023460235.1 Bacillota bacterium | reverse complement strand
GTAGAGCACTTGTTTCATACGCAAGAAGTCGTAGGTTCAAATCCTACTGTCAACACCATTTTCAGTCACATTTTGGTGTTTCACTCACACTTTAACGTGATGTTCTGTATCGAACGTGGGAACCGTTTTAAAGTTTTAAAACGAAAATAAAACTAGAGTGAAGTTGTTTTGCAGTCTTGCAGTAAACTGGATTACGTAATTTAAAAATGCAATTTACGTAATTTGTTTTCCATTACTATATAAAAAAATTTAAAAACCGTTTACTTTTCCTGGGAGACGTATTATACTATAAGAATAATATAGGTGCGGGACACACCAAATTTAAGCATGTGGAGATTGGTTAATAATCAATCAAAGAAACATGAAGCATCTATCCTTTAGTATAGATGTAGTTCACTATCCTAGTCAATATAAGTTGAACTTTGGGTAATCCGAATTGTAATCCGAGTTAAATGATTATGCGCTTAGTCATAGCGGACCAGTTAATCATAGTTGTATTATGAACAAGCATTTACTTATTAGGGGATTACACTTTTTTGTAAGTTTTTCACAATTCCATTAGAAGGAGTTAAAATGGAGTTAAAAGGATTTAGTGAATTCATAAATGAAATGTCAACGGTTTTTAGAAACGATGATGTCTTATGTACTGTAAATCCTGGATTTGGAAGAATTGGAGATTCTTACTTTAAACTCTACGATAGTAACTCCTTAAGAACGGCAACTAAGGTTGCAAGAATAAAGTTTACTGAACCAAAATATGTTATCCATAAAGATGAAAATGGTTTACAACCTTGGATTTTTAATAACAGAGAAAAGAAATTACTAATTGAGTATTTAAATCTTAAAGAAAATTTTTACAATATGGAACTCACTTATTTTCAAATTGCTATTGTGAAACATAACTTTGAGAGTGGTTTAGGAAATTCAGAATTTGATTGTTTAAATAAAACAATAGAATTAAAAAATAATAAATATTTAAGATTAGATTTACAAATACCTAATTACTTATTATTGTAATGGTGAGTTTGTTGTTTACAACAAATTTCACTGGACTCTTGGGAAGGAACTCTCGGAGTATAAAGCTTTTAAGTGTTTAGATTTTTCAAGATCAAAAACATTTAAACTAGAATTAAGTATTTAATTCTAAATAGCAGTTATTGATTTTTCAGGTCAATAGCAGTTCACCAAAATTAAATGAGTTATCAGATAAAGAAATTAAGCATGTATTAAGAGACGATTACAATACAGAGATTATCTAATGTATATAAAAGATAATAAATAAGAAAATATTTTTTTAGGAAATTGTATGAATGAAATTGAAGTATTAGACGAAAGACAGCATGTATTGCTACGTTCACAAATGTATTTGGGTTCATTGTCAAATACATTATCAAATGAATATATTTTAGAAAATAATAAATTTATTAAGAAAGATATTACATATATTCCTGCATTAGTAAAAATCATCAATGAAATTATTGATAATTCCGTTGATATTTCTATTAAAACAGACTTTAAAGAATGTAATTTAGTGGACGTTACGATTACCGACGATTATGTACAAATTATAGATAATGGTCCAGGCATTCCTGTTAAAAAAGCATTTAACAAGGTAACTAACAAAGAAGAGTACATGCCATTCACTGCGTGGGGTCATGCAATGGCAGGTTCTAATTTCAAAGAAAATTCTAAAGGTATTGGTTCTTTTGGTGTTGGTTCATTTTGCACAAATGTGTGGAGTACTAAATTTGTAGGTATTTCAGATGATGGAAATCAAAGGTATAAAGTAATATTTACAGATAATGCTTCAAATTCAGAAGAAATAGTAACAAAATCATCTAAAAAAGGTGTTACTGTTAAATTTTATCCAGATTTACAAAGATTTAAAATCGATAAGATTGATGATACTGTAAAAGAAGTTATTAAACAGAGATTAATCAATCTGAATCTATGCTTTCCTAAAATTAAATTTAGATTTAATAATAAACAATTAAACGTTAATAGCTTTAAAAATTACGTTAAATTATTTAATGATAATTTTGAAATCGTTGAAGAGGCAAATTATTCGTTTGCAATCTTACCAAGTACATCTGATGACTTTGAGCAGTTTAGTTACGTAAATGGTTTAAAAATGTCAGATGGTGGTCAGCACATCGATAACGTTGTAAACGAAGTTACAAAACGTTTAAGAGATAAACTTTGTAAAAAATATAAAACTTTAAAACCTGCTGATATTAGAAATAAACTGTTTGTAATCATGTTTATGAGAAACTTTAGTAATCCTAAGTTTAATTCTCAGACTAAAGAAAAATTGACTAACAGCATTGCAGAAGTTAATGATTATTTAGGAAATGTTGATTATGACACTTTATGTAAAAAGATTTTAAAGAACAATAGCATCATCGATCCTATTGTTGAAGTATTTAAAATCAAGGAAGAGTTTAAGCGAAGACAAGAACTAAAACAATTAGATAAAGCACCTAAAAAAATTAAAGATGAGCATTATTTGCCAGCAACAAAAAACAAGAAGTATCTTTTAATTGTTGAAGGTCAATGTTTATCAGAAAATACTGAAGTTTTAACAAATAATTTTAAAAATGTCAAACTTAAAGATATTGATGTTGGCGCAAAATTATTAAATTCAAGTTATGATGAAGTTGAGGTCTTAGCGAAAACAGAAAAATTAACTAAGACGTTGAAGATCACTTCTAATGGTGAAGAAATTATATGTGGTTATAATCATCCGATTTTTGTTTACAATGTAGAAACTAAAGAATTTGAATTTGTTAATGCTAAAGATTTAGACAAAACTAAACACAAATTAGTAAAATCAAAAATCAATGATAAAACAAAAATTTTAAAGGTTATTAATATATATAATAACATAATTAATACAGACGAAACTGAAATTTCGTTTACAGAAAATGATTATTTTGCTATTCTTAGGGATGGAAAGATTTTAAGAGTTAACTCTAACGATTTAAAGGTAAATGATTATTTGATATTATCGTAGAGGAATTAATATGAGATTTTATGAATTGAATGAAGGAATTTCTTATAAAAATTGCTTAGATTCTTTTGAATTTGATTTTGAACACGATAATAAAACAGATATTATTAAATTAACAAAATCAATTTCTGTGTATAAGGACTTAGGCCCTTGTACATATTTTGGATATCAGTTTGAGCAAAATGTTGATAAAGATGTCAAAAAGAAAATCATTGATTATTTAAAATACTCAGATGATAAAGATATTAAGCAACTTGTTGTAAGAGCAGTTAATAGTTTATATGAAGTGGTTGATTTATCAAAATTCAAAACTATTATATATCCTGAGTCCAGTTCAAAACTTAATCAATTAATCGTTAAGACGATATATCATGCTTGTGCAGGCACACTTAATTCGTGTGAATTAGTTAAAGATCTTCCTAAGAATATTGAGTTTGATTACGATTCATATAAAAAATCATTAAAACTTAGGAATGTTCCTTTAAAGGATATTGAAACATCATGCAAAAATGTTGAAAAGATGATGGACAATATCCATAACTTAGAATATTTTAAAATAGGTCAGCATAGTAAAGTAAAATATAGAGAATATTTAAAAAATTTCTTTAAATTCCCTAATCAGGAACAAATTGACACATTTAAAAATCTTCAAAATAGTAAAGTACTAATTATTGATGATATTTCTACAACATATTCAACAATTACATATTTGTTAGAAACGGTAAGAGCAGTAAATTATAAATGTGAGATAGTAGTATTCTGCTTAATAGGCAATCATATGAAGGAATAATAATGTTAAACGAATTACAAGAACTATGTTTTAAATTAGAAGATATCGATAGTATCGAAGACAATGGATATGAGAATACTGTCGATATTACAGTTACAGATAAACATGATTTTATTTTAGCAAATGGATTTATCACACACAATTCTGCTTTATCAGGTTTAATGCCATGTATGGGCAGAGATCAATGTGGTTATTTTACTCTGAAAGGAAAGCCATTAAATTCGTGGGATGTTTCACAGTCGAAATTTACATCTAATAAAGAATTGAGTTCTTTATATCAAATTATTAAGAATGAAACAGTATTGGAAGATAAAAAAGACGGTGAATGGTTTAAGTTGACATTAGATGATGGTTCAACTATACTTGTAAACGAAAATGATCGTGTTAAGATAAATAACGATTATATAAATGTAACAGATTTATTAAAGTACTTAGATTAATGAAAATTGAAAGATACAATCCTACTGATCAAGAATTAGTAGAATACAGAAAACACAAAAATACAATTAGACGTAAGAAAATTGTTGATGGCTATGATCATATTGTTTATGCAACTGATCAGGATCTAGATGGATTTCACATTCGTGCTCTTTTGTCTGGGTTTATCAAGAAATATCTTTTTGATTATTCTGATTATGTCGGAATGCTAGAAACTCCAGTAATTGCAGTTTTCAAAGATGGCAAAATTCAAAGATGGACTTATTCTTTAGATGATAGAGTTGAAGTTAAAAATAATGAAATTTCATTCTATTATAAAGGCTTAGGTTCATGGAATAAAGATGACTTTAAAACAGTTATCAAACAAGATGGTTTAGATAAGATGATTGAACCTTTATCATTTAACTACTCAAATAAAATCTTAGATGAATGGTTAGGTTCGAGTTCAGATGTTAGAAAACAGTATATTTTAAACAATGATTTTAATATTGAGGATGTTTAATGGATACTAATTTAGATATCAAGATCGATCAGGCAAGAGCTGAAAATGATATGAATTATCTTATTCAGCAAATTTATACACATCAATTTGCAGATCAAAATTCTCAGATTGAGATAACTTTAAACCCTGTTGTGACTGTTAGACGTGTTGTCGATAACAAGATAGAAGAAAAAACTTATACTTTAGATGATTTTAGGATTAACTAATGTTTACTGTTTTTAAGAAATGCTTAAATCCGAGAGCAACATTTACAGATGAAGATGTTGGTAAAGTAAATGAATTTGTGTTTTGTCGATGGTTGAGTGGAAATCCCAATACATTACAGCTTGCACAATTCTTTAATCAATATCCAAACGTACCAATGGAATTAAAATTGCAGATGGTACAAAAAGTCGTGAATGGTAAAATTAGATATATTCCGTATCCTAAACAGGAAAAGGATATTAACGAACTCATAAATAAAATTTCTTTATATTATAATATAAATAACAATATAGCAAAATTATATTTAGAGTTCATATCAAAAGACGAGATGTGCGTCATTGATGAATTCGTTAAGATGCAAGAACAATAATTAGATTTAAATGGAAAGTACGATGATGGCTGGTGTAGTTGTCCTCGTACGGGTGCTAAATTTCCAGCAAGACAAATTCAAACAGTTACTGTATAGTATACAAAAATATTAAAAACTATTAAAAATATTTAAATTTTTTATCATTTTTGCTATTTTTTTTTAAGAATTAGAATTATAAATAATATTAAAGAGTATTAAAAATGAAAGCAAAAGAAGTTTTAAAATTACTGAATATAACAAGAGTTACTTTATATAATTACGTAGAAGAGTATTAATTATTTTAAAATATCTCTTGATTTTTCTATATAAAAAATTATAATAATATAAGTTATTTAAAAAGGATTTTAAATGCAGTTAAGTGCTAATTTTCTAATTGATTCTAATGCGTTCTTTAGGAAGCAATTTTTGCTTTCTAAGAATCTTTATAATCAAGGAAGGTACTTAATTAATGAACAATATAATGAAAATAAAACTTTTATAAATGAAACAACTTTAAATAGAAAATTAAGAACTGAACTAAATCCCGAATATAATAACTATAAAAAAATTCTGTAAAGCTAAAGTTGCTCAAAATACACTTAGAGCTTTATGTAAATGCTATAAATCATATTTTAGAGCAATTAAAGATTTTAAAGTAAATCCTCAAAAATATAAAGGAATGCCTAAACCACCTAAATATAAAAACACTTTAGGTATTCTATATTTTAACTATCAGTCCATAAAGATTAAAGATCAATTTATAGTTATAGATAAAGAGCATAAAGTTCATATTCCTAATAATATCTATAAAGAGGAATTAAAGAACTTTAAAACTATAAATTTTATTCCTTTTTATAATAAGATAAAAGTTGTAATAAGTTATGAAATAGAAACAACAAATGAAGATTTAAACCTAAATGAATATTTAAGTGTTGATTTAGGAATGAATAATCTTTGTTCTTGTGTTTCTAAAGATGATTGTTTTATCTTAAATGGAAAACCTTTAAAGTCTATAAATCAATACTTTAATAAAGAATTAAGTAAATTAAA
>JAEWRE010000018.1 GCA_023460235.1 Bacillota bacterium | reverse complement strand
GCATTGGCATTGCATTGTTTTCGATAAATGCCTGCTGATCTTTAAATGCATCAAAAGCCTTTGTATAGTCTCGATTTGAATGGTTTGGCATCTGCTCCTTTAAGGATTTTATGGTGCAATTTTTACCCTGAGCGTTTAACTTGCAGATGTACTCATAAAGTTCTCTGACAACTGGAGGAAGTGAATTTACATCTACCATATTAAGCCTCCTCATGAGGTACTTTTGGTACGATACCATCGGTACCGCCAGGTGGTACGGTACCATCGATACCGCCCGTACCACTTGTACCAGCTCCTGATAAAGTCTCGATATTTTCGGTAGTTAGCTCTGTTTTACGAGGTCTACCTCTTTTTCTCTTAGTGGTACATGTGGTACCTTCTGACGATGTAATGGGGCTTTGAGAAGGTACCACTGGTACTTCAGATGGTACCTCATTGGTGGAGGTTGTTTGAGTTGTGATTTTTACTTGAGCTTCTCTTAAAGATGGACCATTGATATGGAACTTTATTGCAGGTTTATAGATCCGGTCACAAAAAGCTTCAGCAATTTCTGCATCTATAAAGTAATTATTAATCCAACTTTGCACATCGTTTTGAGAGGTTAACAGAAAGGATGCCTTTCCAAAGCATTTATCTGCAAGCTCAGCAAGTATGGCTTGATTTTGCTCAGTTAAAGCACCTATACCAAAGTCATCTAAGTAGATGAGATCGTAGCTTTGCATGCTTTTGTAGAAATCCCTCATTTGAGCTGCACTTGTAATGTCTTTGATTTCAGCCAAAAAGTAAGGAGCTCTGCGATAAAACACTTTAAAGCCTGCAGTTATAGCACTAACTGCTAAACAATCTGCCAAGTAAGTCTTACCAGCACCAGTAGGTCCAATGAATATCATAGACTGCTTTGCTCTAATCCAATCACAAGTGTTGTATTCTGTAACTTCCCTTGAGGTGATGCCAGTTCTGTCAACATCCCATCTAATACTGTTAATACAAGCGTTAGGATGGTGGATATCCATCGTCTTTAAGAGAGTGTTCACCTTCTTGTTCTCACGGCTTGCTTTAACATTCTCAAGCAAATCAATTACAAGCTCTTCAAAAGAGAACTTAGGATTAACTAGCAAGCCCTCTTTCTTCATATCAACTAAACGCTCAAACAAAGGGGTAATTCTCAATGCTTTTGCAAGCTCTTGTACACGTGCTAAATTTTTACTTAATTCAATTTGTTCCATAATTTATTTACCCCTTAAAAGCTTCTACACCACGTAAGTTTTTACCTTCATTTGACCTACGATCTTTTTGCTTAGTTTGTTTTGATTTAGTACCAGAAGTTGCAACAGCAGGAGCTGTTGTAGCTGTAGCATTGGCTTTTTCTTGCTTAAGAGAGTTAATTCTCTGTATGGAAGTGTGAATAATCTCCTTGATATAGTCGTAATCAGTTGCACGTTCAAAATCAGCTGCTATAGTACAAGCTTCGCTAACCATTTTGATGCCATACTGTCGGCATAGCCCCAACATCCCCATCACTCTTTTGTAATTAGAAACTTTTGGATATTTATTGAAAACTGCCGTTAAGTAGTTAACAATACTATCTTGGGCGTAACCTTGTTCTTTGAAAGACTCGACCGTCTCCTCAAGACCACGTGTTAACGCCCTTTCTGTTGGGTGCATTAAAGCTTCTTGCTTGAAGCTTTGATACTCAGGGCTGAAGCTCCTTACATATTCACCACAAGGCTCATGCCTCTGTTTTGAGTAAAAGTACACTTTGGTTGTGGTTAATCTGCAGACGACATTCTTATCTCTCTGGTGATAATCAACTAAGTATCTTTTGTTGCCATCAATCTTCGCCCAACCATTACAATCCACGTGAAGTATTTTCCACTCACTGATTTCAAAAGGTATAGCTGGCGCTGCTTTAAGCTCTTGCTTTTCATAAGTATCAAACACACTTTGACGTGAGCCTTTGCCTTTATTGGTAAAGGCTTTAGCGTTTAGCTCTGCAACTTTTTGTTTTAGTCTTAAATTTACATCTGCAAGATCTTTTGCCACTAAACATCCCATAGCACCTTCAAGCTCTACTATGGCATTCGTTTCTATGAGGTTAGCAGAATACTCAGTGACATTCTTTTCCTTAGGCGTTCTTACCTTACAAACATGAGGTATTACGTCATAGTGGTTGCAAAGTTGTTTCATTCCAACACTTAGCTCTGCTACATACTTGTCAGGTTTACTTACTAAGGCTTTGGCATTATCCATTGATAATGCTCTTGGTACACCATACAGTTCAAAAGCTTTAATGGTGCCTTCTTGCCAGGAGTTTAAGGTCTCATTTTCAAATACTTGAGCATAGATAAGCCCAGAGTATTTAAACGCAGCTACAAATACACGACCTTCATGTTTGATACCTGTTCCTACTTCACACCAATGGAGAGGATCACCTACAAAATCGATTTCTAAAAAATCTCCAGGGTTACAAGGTACTGATGAGATCTTGGCTTTACCGTGATTCTCAATAAACCAAGCTGAGAATAAATCATACAGATGAGATTGCTTGTAGAAGCTGTAGCCTTCAGGTAACTTTTGATTGTAGTAGCTAAAATCAAAAGCCTTTTCTAAAGACATCTTTTTGTGGGATAACTTCGTTGCATAGATAGCATCAAAGTCAGGTTGGACAAACTTTTGAATTGCCTTTGGTTTGATAGCAATTAAAAAGTCTTCATCATCTAATTTAGATAACTCATCCCAACTTAATACAGTTGAGTTTAAGTCTCTTGCATATCTGCTTACAGTTGAGCTGTTAACACCGTACTTTCGGCAAATCTCACGGTTCTTGAGGTTCTCTACAAGGATT
>JAEWRE010000017.1 GCA_023460235.1 Bacillota bacterium | reverse complement strand
TATAAATAATAAAATATTAGAGATATTAATGATGACTAAATTTTTAAGCAAAACCGGATTAGAGTATTACAACAGCAAACTTAAAGAAAAACACGATAAAGAAGTTGTAGAATTAAAAGAAACTGCTGATAAAATTCATGGCTATATAATTATTTTTTTTTAATATTTATATTATATATAACAAAAAAAATTATTATTTCTATTTTTTTTGTATTTCAAAGTGTAGTTGAACTATAGTTTGAGGTATTTCAAAGTGTAGTTGAACTCATGTTTGAACATCTAATTATCCATTTCAAAGTGTAGTTGAAATATAGTTTGAGTAAGTTCAAAGTGTAGTTGAACTATAGTTTGAGTAAGTTCAAAGTGTAGTTGAACTCATGTTTGATTGAGTTCAAAGTGTAGTTGAACTATAGTTTGAACATCTAATTATCCGTTTCAAAGTGTAGTTGAACTATAGTTTGAGTAAGTTCAAAGTGTAGTTGAACTATAGTTTGAACATCTAATTATCCATTTCAAAGTGTAGTTGAACTTTAGTTTGAGTAAGTTCAAAGTGTAGTTGAACTATTGTTTGAACATCTAATTATCCATTTCAAAGTGTAGTTGAACTATAGTTTGAACATCTAATTATCCATTTCAAAGTGTAGTTGAATTATAGTTTGACTAGGTTCAAAGTGTAGTTGAACTATAGTTTGAGTAAGTTCAAAGTGTAGTTGAACTCATGTTTGAGATACTTAACTTATTAAGATATAAAGAAATAGAAAATTCTAACAAAATAATTATGTTTTATGGAGATATAATTTAAACACAATCAAACTTTATAAACTCATTATTAATATATAAATAATAAAAACATATTAATTGAGTCAAAAAATGGGTAAATATACAGAAAACAACATTTACATTCCAGATGAAGGTGAAATTGGTTGGGGTAAAGAAGTAAATAGTAATTTATACGAACTTTCTAATGTTTTAACTAAGTTAACAGAAATCAATTCAAGTTTACAGCATTTAGGAAATTCAATTACTAATGTAGATAACAAGTCAATATCCGAAGATGCAAAATTACAAAATAATTTAACTACAACTGCACAACAGCTTCAATCAAAAATTTCTGATACAAATGACAAAATCGATGTTGTTAATACAAGAATTGATAACTTAAATTTAGATAGAACTAAATACGCAGATAGATCTGGTATTTCAGAAGTCGCAGGTAAGGTTGAACATTCAATTACAATTAATGGAACTGTGTATGATGGTTCAGAAAGTATCAATATCACAACATATACAGATAGTGATATTAATGACTTAATTAAATCCGTTAATAATAATTTAAACGAAGTTAAAAAGAAAGTTGAGGATTTAGAGTCTGGGGACTTTAAAATGGAAGTTGTAAACGAACTTCCTAATACTGGTAGAATGCATACAATGTATTTTATACCAAAAACAATTGGCGAAACAGAAAGTAATGCTTATGATGAGTATATTTGGACGGGTGAGAAATACGAACTTATAGGTGACACTGAAGCAAAATTACAAAACGTGTATTTAAAGAATGATGCAGATGAAAGATTTGTTAATACTTTAAATGCTCAAACTATCAATGGCACTAAAACTTTTACTCAATCAATTAACGGTAATATTTCGACAGCAAATAAACTTGCAAATGCTATTCTTATTAATAACACTGCATTTGACGGCTCGCAATCAATTACCACTAATATATGGGGTAAAACAGTCAATGCAAATTTAACTGATGGTGTTCATTATTCATCAACACCTATAAACGGGGCATCAGATTTTACCTTACAAATTCCAAATGAATTAGATATTACTGTAAATGGAGATTTACATGGTAATGCAGATACTTCAACATTAGCAACAAACTCAATTAATAATCGAAATGGACATGAATTAGTAGATACTTTAGTAAAAGATATTTCTTATTATAATGGAAAAATTATTATTTCTAATATTAATAATGAAGAAAAAAATATTGTTTTATCTAATGTCGAAAGTGCTCTAAAATCTAACAATTCGGATCATGCTTTACTTGCAGATAATGCAATTAACGATAGTGAAGGAAATAAAATTAATGAAACCTATTTAAAATTAAGTGGTGGAACATTATCCGATAGTATTTCTTTTGCAAATGGCGGTATTCTATTTGGAAATAATAGTTTTAAAAATATTGTTACTGAAACCGAATCTAATTTGGTGTTTGATTTATCCGATTTAGACGACAAACAAAAGAACATTTTATTCAAATATGGTTCAAACAATATTGTTACAATCTCATCAGATGGTACAATTACTGCTAACAAATTTGTTGGTACAATTACAAGTGTATCAGAAACAGCCAGTAAATTAACAAATGTTAGAACTATTACTTTAAATGGCGATGTAAATGGTTCTTTTGAATTTGATGGTTCTAGTGATGTTGAGTGTAATACTACTTTAAATGTAAATTCAGTAAAAAATGCAAATCATGCTACCACATCAGATACCTCAACGCTATCAGAAACAGCTAATACATTAACAAACGTTAGAACTATTACTTTAAATGGCGATGTAATCGGTTCTTTTGAATTTGATGGTTCTAGTGATGTACAATGTAATACTGCTTTAAATGTAAATTCAGTAGAAAACGCAAATCACGCAAATTCAGCTGACGTTGCAACATCTGCAATAAATTCTGATAACTCTAGTACATCTGACAAGTTAAAAACAAAAAGAACTATTAACTTAGTCGGAGATGTTCGAGGTTCAGTAGAATTTGATGGTTCCGATAATGTTGATTTAATTACGACATCAAATATTAATAATGTAACATCTTCTACATATTCTGAAACAACTGGTAAATTAACAAACCCTGTTACTATTGCATTAGAAGGTGATATATCAGGTTCAGTAGAATTTGATGGTTCAACAAATACAAGTATCAATACAACTTTAAATGTAGATACTATTGAAAATTCTAATTATGCAAATCAAGCAAGTAAATTAGCTAATCCAGTTACTATTGCATTAGAAGGCGATGTTCAGGGTTCAGTAGAATTTGATGGTTCAAATGACATCACAATTAAAACAACTTCTGATTTAGAAAGTACGATTATCAATAACATGGTTGGTAATGCTAAAGAAGGTCAGGTATTATCAGCTATTTTTGATACAACAAAGAACCAAAACGTTGTAACATCATATCCTTTAATCGAGTTTTGCAAGATTGTAAATACAACTGATACATTAAATCAATTAAAACTTGTTCCAGTTGGCATGAAATTAATCTTTGATAAATGGTACAGATTTACTCATGGTAATAACGATAATAGAACTTCAGATCAAAATTTAAACGATGGAAATGGACCTCATAATTCTACTAGAAATGCTTGGTCTTATGATCCATCTACATCATCAATCAGAAGTAATATTAATTCACAAGTTTATTCATGTTTCGTATCAGACAGAAAGTATGATACTTGGCATTTAAAAATGAGAGCAACTGGTGATGATGAAGATAATGATTTATTCTCAATTTTGCTAGGATTTATGACTGACTCAAACGGTAGAGAACATACTATTTCTGCAGTTCGAACATTATGTGTAGAAGATCATACTAAGTACTTATGGAGTATTGTGTATGATTATATGCAAGATCTCGAATTCGAATTAGTTTCAAATAAATGTAGTCAGATTGTATCCTTACCTGGAGGTTGGCTAAATCGTTATGCAATTATTGAAGCCAGAAGAACTAAAACTAACTTAAAATGTTACACCTCTGTAGTTTCAACTTCTTTAAATATTGAATCACTTCAGGATTCTAAACTTGAGTATACATTGCCGTTAACTAAGCCATCTAATTACAGTCAAGCAATGTACGATAATATTAAAACTATGTTATCGAATCCTTCTCAAATAGGTGTAGGATGTCATAGCCAACAAGGCAATTTTACAATCTTAGAGCAAAAGTACATTTTCAATGATGAAAAGATTTATGATATGATAAATGACATAATATGGGAATACTCCGAAAAAACAAATAACTGGAATAATGTTGGTAAATGTTCATCTGTTCTAAGAGAAGGACAAATTTATTATAACGAAAGTACAAAACGAACATTCTACTATACAAATGGAAATGCTTATTGTATAGGAAATGGTAATTAAATTTTTAACTCTTATTAATATATAATAAAAGAAAATATTAATAGGAGTTAGATCGCTTTTGGAAGATTACATGTATTCAAAAGTATTAAAAACTATTAAAAAATATATAATTTTTTTTTAACACTTTTATTTAATAGAATGAAATTCTATATGGTCTGTACAAAAGACCTCTATCAATTATTTCCTGTATAACAGGAAACTCATTGACTTCTTTTAAATGTAGATATTTACGTAGAATATTTAAAGCTCCATTAAT
>JAEWRE010000016.1 GCA_023460235.1 Bacillota bacterium | reverse complement strand
TTATCTATTCCAAATCCATTACTCTTTGTTGTTACTGTGTTTCCTGCATTGTCACTACCTTTTATCCATAAGTAGTATGTTCCTGTTATACTTCCTTTTGTTATTGTTGCTCCATTTGTAAATGTTGTCCATCCATTACTTGGTTCTGTAGTACTTGTACTCCACACATATTTTAATGTACTTGCATCTATATTACTTCCACCAGTATCTGAAACTAAGACTGTTGTACCTGCAATTTGTAGGTCATTCCCTCCATTTGTTCCAAATGCAACAGTAGGATAATTTCTATCTATATTTACTATATATCCGGTACTTTCGGCACCTACTGTTCCTACATTATTTACAGCTCTTGCTCTTATTATTGTTGTTCCATTTTCTGTCACTAATATCTTACTTGCATTATTATATTCTTGCCATGAACCACCATTTATTGTATATTCATATCTTACTACACCAGGTGAAGTCACTGTTTTTACTGTTAATGTAACATTAGTATTTGTCCATGTATTACTAGTTACTGTACCTGTTATATCTGGAGCTTCTGGAGTATTTGTATTTGTTACTACTCCGCTTGATAAAACTTCTCTTCTATTTCCGGCTCTATCCACTAATAAGACGTGTAAATAATATACATCATTTGTACTTGCTGTTACTGTTATCGTTTGTGTTTCACTTGTAAATTTTACTGCTGTATTCCATATTTCTTCTGTATCTCCATATGGAGATGAAGCTGATGAATAAATATATTTACTTTCATTTAAATTTATTCCACTTCCATTTATATTGTCACTTAACTTCACTGTAGCTTGTACACTGTTATTTGTAGACTTACTTGGTATTGTTATATCTGCTTCATTTGGTACTACTGTATCTACTACAATCTTACTTGATATAGTTGATATTTTATTCCCAGCATTATCTACAGTTAATACATGTACATAATATTCTCCATCTGATGGAACACTAAGTGTTACACTTGAAGTGTTATGTATAAAAGAATCTTGATCAAAAATTTTAGCTCCAACTTCCCATATTTCTGAATCCAATTCATATTTTGTTGGTATTTGATCAACAATATATTTACTTCTAGTTTTATCTATACCACTTCCACCATCATTATCTGATAATGTTATTGTTATCCCTGTTATTTCTCTTTTATTAATATATTTTGGTACTACTATGGTAGCATCTTTTGGAATTATTGTATCAGGGCTTGTTATTATTTTTTCTGTCTCATATACTCTTACACTTGTTTCATTTTCCATTTTAACTTCTACTTTTATATAGTACTCTTGTTTTGGTTCCAAATTATCTATTTTATAAGTTACTTCTTTGTTTTTTTCTGTTATTTTTAATTCAGGATCATTTACATAAGATCCTTTTATTTTTGAAATATATACTTTATAGTACTCTAATTTATTTTCATCTACTAGTAATCCTGATAATTTTATTTTTCCAGAAATAGAATTCATATCAGGTATAGCCGTTATATCTATTTTAAAATTGTTTGACTCTATTATTCCAATCAACCAATTTGATTCTTTCTCGCTACTACCAACATATACTAATTTTCCTGCGATTATTTCAAGTTTATTTATATAATCAGTATTTTTCATAGATGTTATTATATCAGCAATACCTTTTTTACTACTATCCGTAATGCCATTTTGAGTTACAGTATCTTTATTTGCATCTAAGCCATCAGGATTATAGTTTGCGATAGTTTTAGAAGTATTATTAAGATGATACAATGAAAGTTCACTTTTAAATGTTCCAACATCATTTAGCAACTTTGCCTTTTTTGCATTATCTATCGGATTATTATCTGAAATACTCAATATAACAGCTCCAGCTAGTATTACTATTACTATTATTGTTATTACTAGTACTATTAGTGATATACCATGGTTCTTTCTATTAGCCATACAATCACTCCTATTTTGTTAATATCTATACTAAAATTTAATAATTTTATTTTAATACTTCATAAGTTATAGTTTTTGCATTTGATGTATCAGCTATTATATTTGAATCTATGTATCTAACTTGTCCGTTACTTATCTGTCCTACTAATCCTCTTGATTCTGCAATTACACTTCCATCATTCCCTATAAATTTTACCACAAAGATTAAATTGTCTTGATCAGGTCCATTGTTTGTTACTTTTGAAGTTAATTTTGTTATACCATTTTGAAATACAATTTTACTTTTTTCAATAACAACTTGTCCTACTTCTTGTGTTTTCTCAACATCTTTACTTGTGTTTACTTTTGAACCATCATCTTGTACTTGATAATTTTGTTTCTCTCCTTGTTCATTATTATTATTTTTTGATAATGCTTTTGGTAATACTATTGCACATAATATAGCAACTACTATAACTACTACTACTATAATTAAAAATGTCTTATTTGAAATACCTCCATTATATTTTCTTGAATTTTGATTTTGTTTTTTCATAATATATTTCTCCCCCTATTTTTATATAAAAAAATAAAAACCTAATTATAAATATACAATTTAAAATATTTATATTAAGTTATAATTTAAATTATATAAACAAAACACATAATTTACTTTATGCATTAATTATTATATAACTCTTTATTTAATAATACATTTTTTATCTTTTTTTGTCAACATTTATCATATTTGTAATACAAAAAACATACTAGTGTAATTTACTTGTAATTATATTCAATACAAAAAATAGAGTATAATTCTACTCTATTTAAATTCACATATTGTTGTAATACCACATGGTAAAAATGTGTTACAATCTTTTTGCTTTATTCCAATTTCATCAAAGTCTATATTCTTTATCTTGTTTTTATTTAAAACTCTTTCTAATGAATTCTTTATTATAGTACCAGATAATCCCCCAGTATATGTATTAACTATAAAAAATAAAGGTTTATCCGATAGTATTTTTGAACATAGTGATAATAAATTATATAGATCTTCTTCTATACTCCAAACCTCACCATTTTTTCCTCTTCCATAAGATGGAGGATCCATTATAATGCAGTCATATTTATTTCCTCTTCTTATTTCTCTATTTACAAATTTCACTACATCGTCAACTAAAAATCTTACAGGCTTATCTTTTAATCCACTATCTCTTAAATTATCTTTTGCCCAATTAGTCATTCCTTGTGAAGAATCAACATGGCAAACTGAGGCCCCAGCATATGCACATGCAACAGTTGCACCACCAGTATATGCAAATAGATTTAGAACACTAATATCCCTTTTTGATTTTTCCTTTTCATTCGATATTTTATTTATCATATAGTCCCAATTAACAGCTTGTTCTGGAAATAATCCAGTATGCTTAAAGCCCATTGGTTTTATATTAAATACTAAACTTTTATATTTTACTTTCCATGAGTCCTTTACTCTACTAATTTGTTCCCAATGACCCCCACCAGTGCTACTTCTTAGATATCTAGCATTAGCTTTTTTCCAAAGCTCAGGTTTGCTCTTTTCTGTCCATATAATTTGTGGATCAGGTCTTATTAGGGTATATTCTCCCCACTTTTCAAGCTTTTCACCATTTGCCATATCTAAAAGCTCATAATCTATAAAATCATTACTATATCGCATAATTAAACTCCTTTTACATATATTTAAATAGGTGTTAAAATGAATTACTTTAGAGTATATAGATTAAAACAACTATTAAAATTATTTTTATTTTTATTTGCAATTACTATATTATTAATGCTATCAAAGCAAAATTTTGAATCCACTTCACTGTGTATTATGACTTTTTTATACAGTGTAGCACCATCACTTTTTCCATTTATCTTTTTCACCGAATTTATACTTAATACAGATATAATTAATATTCTATCAAAATGTATAGGAAGAATAATTGAAAAGATATTTGGAACTAGCAAAAATTCAACAATTGCTATAATAATTGGTTTTTTGTGTGGATTTCCAATGGGTGCTAAAACTGTTTCTAGCCTGTATGCTAATAATTTTATAACAAAAAAAGAAGCTACAAAACTGCTTGCTTTTGTTAACAATAATAATCCAATATTCATTATTTCTACAATAGGAATAGCAATGTTCCAAAGTATAACAATAGGAATAATATTGTTAATTTCTCATTACACAGCTTCAATTATTATCGGTATATCATTAAACATTATTGAATCCACTAGTATTATACACAAAAAAAGTGAAAATTTAAATAGTTTTGATAAAAAAACACTTAAAACCGCTAACTCTTTTGAAAAGAAATATTCTAATATATCTTTTTTTGATTTAATTCGAAAGAGTATTTTAAATACATTTGTTACTCTTGGAACAATACTTGGTTTTATAATTATTTTTAATTTATTATTTAATATATGCAAAATATTACTTAATCAAATTAATGTATCGCCAACTGTTACTTCATTTATCTCAGGAATATTTGAAGTTACTCTTGGGACTAAAAATATCGCAACTTTAAATATTGAAATAGAATCAAAAGTTATAATTGCTTCATTTCTACTTGGATTTAGTGGTCTTTGTATATTGTCGCAAATATATTCCACAGTGTATATGCATAAATTTAAATTTAAAAACATATTAATACCAAAAATCTTCCATGGTTTAATATCAGGGATAATAACATTTTTATTAATATTTAATTTTGACTTTAATTTAGAGGCTACAACTTCTGTATTTAATAATGCATCTATAAATATGAAATATGATAAATTTTTCGAAAATCTAAAAACTGCATATATTGATTCAACGCTGTTAATTGTCGCAATTTTATGCATCTTTGCAATCATAAATATTTTAGTAAAAAAAGAAAATAATAAAGATTATAATTCTAAAATTATATTAAATAAAAAGAATAGTAGTCTAAATGGAAAATAGACTACTATATCAAAGAAGGGGGGTAAACTTTTGATATGTTTACATTAAATAATATTTGTATAAAATAAAATATTATACAAATTTATATTATTTTATTAAAAAAATTATATATTTTTAATAATCTATTAGAAATATAATATAATTCTATTGAAGGGGGTATTATGAATGGATAAAAATCAACAATATTTCGATCCGTATAATTTTAATATGCAAAATTTGGCATATATGCAAGGAGGTATACCACAGCAAAATGAAGTTCAGCCACCACTTGACATAGTTCAAGGTGCTGTTAGTCCTGCTATGTATTATGATCAACAATATGTATATTATAGATATTTAACTCAAATGTTAGACTATAAGATGAAACTAAGAGAATATGAAAATGTAACAAGAAATGATAAAAAATAGTAAATCATTAAGTTTAGTTTTCCATTAAAGTAATATATAATACTTTAATGGAAATTTTTATATAAAAACATTTTAAATACTAAAATTATAAATTATTTTTTTATTAATCCTATAAAAATAATCGATTTCTTATCTTTTTATGTAAATAATGTTATAATGTATACAAGTTACTTTAAAACCCACAAAAATATTGGAGGTAAAAATTATGTTTTTAATTGAAAAAAAGATGATTTTATTTCAGTTCAGGAATTCGATTATATTGGCAATCTAAGTAAACATGTTTCGAAACATCCAAAAGCATATGAGCGGTGTCTTATAATTAGTTCTTATGGAGCTATACTACATAAGACAAATTCATCGCCTTCCATTAGAAAGGCTACTGAAGAAGAATCTTGTGGAATTGAATTATTATTTGTAATAGATGAAAGTTTACTCTTTTCACCTATCGATTGCATGACCGTTGATCTATAAAATATTAAAGTAAATAGAAAAATACTTCCTGTATAATATGCAGGAAGTATCTTTTTATATAAGCATACCACCATTAGGTGAAATAACTTGTCCAGTTATATAATTTGCTTTATCAGATGCAAGAAATAGCACTACTCCAGATACATCTTCAGGGTTACCAATTCTATTTAATGGTATTTCTTCACAAAGTGATGATAGATCTTCAGATTTTAAATTACTTATCATATCCGTTTTTATCACGCCTGGAGCAACTGCATTTACAGTTATATTAGATAAAGCAACTTCTTTTGCAAGTGCTTTGGTAAAACCTATAATTGCAGACTTTGTCATTGAATAAATAACTTCACACGATGCACCGGTTTGTCCCCAAATTGATGAAATATTTATAATTTTTCCATCTTTTTTATTTATCATACTTTTGTTTAATACTTCTTGTGTAACATTAATAGTTCCAATTATATTTGAATTTACTAAATTTTCTATATCATCACTAGTAACATCAGTAAATAATTTGTACTGTGCTTGACCCGCATTATTAACTAATACATCAATTTTACCAAAGTTAATTAATATATCATCAATCATTTTAGATACTTCTTCTTTTTTTGATATATCACATTTAAATATTATTACATTTAATTCTTTATCTTTAAGTTCTTTTAAAAGTGCTTCTGCCTCTTTTTTAGATTTGTTAAAATTTATACAAACATTATATCCTGCTTCAGCAAATTCAACCGCTATTTGACGTCCGATCCCTTTTGCAGCACCAGTAATTAATACAGTTTTATTCATTAATATCCCCCATATTTCTTTTCTTTTCGCCAATTCTTTTTACTAGATATTGAATATATTCTATTATAATAATTTTTCCACATTTTAGCTACATTTTCTTCACTATAATATTCACTGCATTTTTTCGAAAGTAATGATGCCTTATTATAATACTCTGGATCATTTTTCAACATATTAATCTCTTTTTCAAAATCATTATTATTGTCACCTTTTAAGTAATATCCATCTAAAATACCTTTATAAAGTTCAATATCTCTTAAAAGTATTGGTATATTACAATTAGCTGATTCAAGTACAGTCATTGGAAATAATTCTTCATAAGATGGTAAAAACATAACATCTGATATATTATATAGATCATTCATTTTTTCTCTTGGGATTATACCAAGGAATTTAACATTTTTTGGGGGAGTTTCAACAACTTTCTTTAATTCGTTATAACCATCTGAAATTTGTTTAAACGAGAAACCACCGGCCCATACAAACTGAACATCTGGCATTTTCTTTGCAACTTCAATAAAATCTTTTACACCTTTTCTTTTTTGAAGTTGACCAACGCATAAAACAACAAATTTATTTTTATCTATTTCAAATTCTTTTTTTATACCTTCTTTTTTAGAATTATCTATTTTAAAAAATCTATCACTTGAAACATAATTTGGTATGTATGTAATTTTATCTTTATCTATTCCGTACTCTACAAGTTTGTCAATAAAATATGGGTTTACAGTAACTAAAAAATCCATACTTTTATAGAAATCAATTACATATTTATAAAACACCTTGGTTGCAAACTTTGGTAGTTTAATACTATTCTTTAAAGTTTCTGGCAAGAAATGTACATATCCAACAGTTGTAGATTTAATTTTTGTAAAAGGTAAAGTTAAATAATACTTAAAACTAATTGTATGATAATGCATAATATCTGCAAATTTTACTTCATTTATTTTCAAATCAAAAGAATCACTAAGATTCTTTCTTACTAAGCTAACTAGCTCTTCATAAGCAGATAAAACGCCCTGTCCTTTTGCTATATCAGCTTCGGATAACATATTTATTGTTTTTGACATTGTAAATTACTCCTTTTTTTTGATTATAACATATAACTATAAAAAAAACAATAAGATAACATTTACTAAAAGACATTTAACATATTATATAAAAAAAGAATCTGATATATTAAATATAAATTTATTGTATATTTTGTGCTTTAATTAGAGAGTTCCAAGCTATTACCATCACTTATTTATAGATATGATATGTCCTCTCAAAATTCATAAAAAAATATTGATACAAATGTAACAATATTCTTTGTGAATTAATTATTTTTTTCAAAATTCCAACTATCTCTACACATATCTTCAATAGTTTTAGTTGTCTTAAAATCAAGTTCTTCCTTTGCTTTTTTTGTATCAGCATAGCATTCTGCTAAATCTCCAGCTCTTCTTGGAACTATTTTATATGGAATATTAATATTATTTACTTTTTCAAAAGTATTAACAAGATCTAAAACACTTATTCCATTGCCATTTCCTAAATTATATATATATATTCCATCTTCTGATTTATTTATTTTATCTAAGGCTTTAATGTGACCTACTGCTAAATCTACTACATGTATATAATCTCTCACTCCTGTACCATCATAAGTATCATAATCATTTCCAAATATTGATAATACTTGAAGCTTTCCTTTTGCCACTTTAGTAATATATGGCATTAGGTTATTTGGTATTCCTTGTGGATCTTCTCCAAGTAAGCCACTTTCATGAGCCCCTACTGGATTAAAATATCTAAGTATACAAATTTTCCAAGTATTATCAGAAATATATAAATCTTGTAGTATTCTCTCTATCATTAATTTAGATGTACCATAAGGATTAGTAGTAACTCCAAGTGGCATATCCTCCGTATAAGGAACTTTACCAGGATCTCCATAAATTGTAGCTGATGAACTAAAAATTATTTTTTTTACATTATATTTTTTCATTACCTTTAAAAGTACTAATGTACCAGAAATATTATTCATATAGTATTTTATTGGTTCTTTTACTGATTCACCAACTGCCTTAAATCCGGCAAAATGAATTACAGATTCAATTTCATTTTCAGTAAATATTTTTTCAAGTATATCGCTATTTAATATACTCCCTTCATAAAATTTTATTTTTCTATTTGTAATTTTAGTAATGTTATCAATAGCTATTTTTTTACTATTTGATAAATCATCAACAATTACAATATCATTTCCTTTATTTAATAATTCAACACATGTGTGAGAACCAATATACCCAGCACCACCAGTAACCAGTATAGACATAATATTACCTCCTATATTTAGATATTATTTTATATAATAAAAATTGTATTATTAGTATATAACAAAATTATTAAACAATCAATATTTGTATACTAAGAAATAAATTAGTGATAATATTTAAATCTAAAATTTAATTTTCATCACTAATTATTCTTCTTTAATTCTCATTTTATATTTTTTTATTATTAACAGTTCTAAACAATTCCAAAGTTTCTTTATGTTGTCTAACAAGTGTATCTAATATTACACCAGAAATAAAAAATAATATTCCACATATTGCTATTCCTGTAGCAAGAATTCCACTTGGAAATTTTGTTACAAGACCAGTTTTAAAAAATTCAATAAAAACAGGCACACCTATTATTAGTGATATAATTAATAAAACAAATGAAATTATAGAAAAGAATGCAAATGGTTTATAATTTTTACACATATTAAATATAGTTAATAATACCCTAAATCCGTCACTAAATGTATTAAGTTTCGATTCACTACCTTCTGGTCTATCCTTATATGTTATTGGTATTTCAACTATTTTATAATTTCTATCTAATGCATGAAATGACATTTCAGTTTCAATTTCAAATCCTTTACTTATTACAGGAAAGTTCTTTACAAAATCTCTATTAAATACTCTGTATCCTGTCATTATATCTTTTAAATTACTATTAAAAATTAAATTAATTGAATTTTTAACTATCATATTACCTAGATTATGAAAATTACGTTTATTTTCATTTTCATAGGTCCCATTAGATAATCTATCACCAATAACCATATCAGCTTTACCTTCTTCAACTATCTTTATTAATTCATGTACTTCATTAGCAGGATAAGTATCATCGGCATCTACCATAATGTATATATCAGCATCTACATCTCTAAACATACTTCTTATAACATTTCCTTTTCCTTGCTTATATTCATTTACAACTATTGCACCAGCATCTCTTGCTATCTCTTCTGATTTATCCTTTGAATTGTTATTATAAACAAAAATATCTGCATCAGGTAATTCTGATTTAAAATCTTTCACTACTTTTTCAATTGTCAATTCTTCATTATAACATGGTATTAAAACAGCTATTTTATTCATACTATATCCTCCATAACCCTCTTTTCAATATACTTATTGACTACTTTTTTGAATTATATCATATAATTTGTTATATATCAATAAAGCCTAATATTTTAAAACAAAAAAGTAAATGTATCAATTAGTACATTTACTAAAAAAATATATTATTATGATAATATATTTTAATTTATTTTTGGAATAATTTTCTTAATGGTACTTCAAAAAGTAACTCAAATTTTCTTAATATCTTTAAAATATCTAATAACAGTAAATCAAATTTAGAAATATTATTATATTTTTTATTATAATATTTTCTACTTTCAAAAAGTATATCTTGCTTTTTAAACATGTTAATTATTTTACCTATAGTAACACTATCATAGTGAATAAAATTACAATCATTTAAACTTACAATTTTATATCCTTTTTCTCTCAATTTTTTACATATTATATCTTCTTCAAAAAATAAAAATGTATTTTCATCAAAAAAATCAATTTCTTTAAAATAATTAAATCTTGCTATAAAAAATGAACCAGCTATACTGTCGACTCCTAAAATATTCTCAGAAAAATCTTTATTTGTATATTCACCACTTTTAAAAATTGGATATAAAATTAATTCAGTAAATCTAGTTGAGTTTGCAATATCAATCAAAAACTTTCTTTCTTTCCAAGCACTTCTCCTTGCAGGTCCATAAGTAAAATACATTCTTGGAGCAGCAATAGCAATATTATTATTTTCTTCTAATATTGCTATGCATTTCTTTATTGCTTCTTCTGTTACACTTACATCTGGATTAGAAATTATTACATATTCAAAATATTCTTTACCATATTTTTCTTCAAGATATTTCAAACCTATATTATTTCCATAAGCATAGCCACCATTTTTATTAGCAAATACTACATCTATTTTATTTGATTCTAATTTTTTTAGTTCATTATTTTTTCCATCATTTGAGTTATTATCAACAACTATTATATTATCAATAATACTATAATCTTTTATATTATTAACATATGAAGAAGTATTATAATAATCGTTATAATTAAGTATAATTATTGCGGTTTTCATTATTTCACCTAATTTCTATAATATAGAACATTTTTAATTATATTCTGCTTTGAACATGAACATCGTTTTTCATAACATTTGCATTATCAATTTTATTTGATTCTTTAAATTTTATATTCATTACAACTATTCCTATAATTATTAATGATGCGCCAATTATGCCTTTTAAGGATATGTTTTCATGAAATACATAATATGATGCTATCAAAGTTATAATTTGAACTATACCTGTGCATATAGGAAATATGTAGCTTAGGTCAAACATCACAATTAATCTTGTAAAAAGTAAAAAACTACAAATGTAGCATATAAATCCTATTCCACTTATTAAATTCATTGACATTGCTATATTATTATCTTTTACAGACACAGTACCAGGATTTCCTCCAAGTTTCATTAGTATAAGTCCTGATATTGTCATTATTAAATATACTATTATTAAAATTAATCTCATAACTTTTCCTCCATGCATATTAATTTCCTTCCTTATTTTCTAAATTATCTATTTTTTCCTCAAGTGTATTTAATTTATTTTTTAATATAGATAATTCCTGTACTAAGCAAACATTTCTCTTAAATTCTTTTGAAAGTAATATTGTTAAATTAAATATTAAATAAAATGCTATCAATATTCCTAAACAAAAAATCATGTTCGATGTTTGTTCAAATCCAAGTAATTTTGATATATTATCCATAAAATTTGGTATTAATACAGATATTATTAGAACGATACCAAATATTATCCAAAAAATAGAAAATGAGGTTTGTAATTTTCTATTTCTAACTGATTTTACTATTATAAATAGATATGTGACAGTTATTATAATTAATGCCGCTTTTAGTGTTATTGACATTTACTAACATCCTCCTTATTTTTCTTATTTTTTAGACTTTCAATTACTATAGCAATTGATACTTTTATCATATAGTGAATACTTTTTATAAAATTTATAGAAGATTTTCCAGATTTTCTCTCATTCATTGAAACGGGTACTTCTGAGATTTTAAATCCCCTTTTTATTAAACTAACAATTGATTCTGGTTCAGGATAATCGGAAGGATAGTCTACTGAAAATAATTTTATAACATTTTTATTAACAGCTCTAAATCCAGATGTGGGATCAGTAACTTTTATATTACAAAATATTTTTATCATAAAGGAAATTATATCTTTTCCTAACCTTCTCATAAAAGTAGATTTAAATTCACTAGACCCATCATCTAAATATCTAGATCCAATACAAATATCGCATTCTTCTTTTAATATTGGTTCACATATATTCATAATATAATTAATATCATGCTGATCATCACCATCGAATTGTATAGCAATATCATAATCATTTTGATATGCATAAAGATAACCAGCTTGTACTGCACCACCAATTCCTAAATTTGAAATAAGGTTAAGACATTTCAATTTATTTTCTATACACACTTTATATGTATTATCACTAGAACCATCATTGACAACAATATAGTCGAATACATTATTCTCATTTGTTTTAATATATTCTTCTATTTTTTTGCAAACATTTAAAATATTTTTTTCTTCATTATACGCAGGTATAATTAGTAAAATTTTCATCTTATAAATCTCTCCTTAATAAAAATATAATACATAAGTTATATTTAATTTATCATATATATATTTTGTCCTTCATAAGTATCTGAAAATATTAGTTTCATATTAAAGTTTTTTAATTCAACATCACTAAATGCATCACTAACACTTGTAAGCATATATTTTACTCCTAATTGCTTAAGATTTTCATATGTCATAGTTACTTCATAACTATCTGGACTTTTTAATTCAAATAATGTTTCATTTCCAAGTTTTATGGAAATATGCGCATATCTATTATATACTTCATCAAATTCCATTTTTTTGTCAAGCTTTCTTAACCACTCAAAATTAGGATAATAATTTATTCCATTTAAAGTTTTAGCACCATTTAAAATAAGATATTGTGCATTTATATTATTCCTTCCAATCCAAGTTTCAGAACTATTTTCATTTACTATGCTCTGTACTTCTTTTGAAGTTTTTGTACTATATATTGCATCTGTTCCACGCTCTAAAGGATTTATAATTACACCTGAAATTAATGTTATACCAAAGATTAAATAACCAAAAGCCTTTTTATTTCCTAAAATAAAGAAATATGCCATAAAGAATATTATAGGTAATAGTATATATTGTTTAATCGATGTTAAGTATACAGTATAATTTGAATTATTAATTAAAACATGTGATATTAATACAATTATTAATGATATAATTAACGCTTTTGATTTGCTAATATTTCTTAATTTTATATAATCATTAGACATGAGCAAAATTGAAAGCATTACGCCGCATAATCCAAGTATTAAATATACTCTAGATGGTTGGCATAAATAAAATAATGTGATCTTTGAAAGTAAACTTCCAAATCCAACAAAGCACCATAAATTTAAAATTACAAATATGCTAATTAAAAATACTACAAGATAATTGCGTGTATTTTTTACTTTATTAAATAATTCTTTAACATTTGAAATTATAACTATTACTAAAGCAATAAGCGGATAAATAAATGATGCACTTTCACATTGATTAGATATTAAATTTATTCCTTGGCTAGTTACAGGTGTAAAAATATTAGTAAAGTAGTTTATTCCAGAATATATATTAAGATCTCCTCCAACTAAATTTCGTTTTCCAGGATAAACTGTATTAAGCATTAAATTAATTGCATCCTTTGAATTATAGTAATAATATCCAACTAGCATTAGTGATATTACTACTGTTAGCGAAATTAATATATAATCATTTTTATTGAGCTGTTTTCTTGAAATGATAAATTGTGGAATTATAAATGCTAAAATTAAGTATCCCATTGGCACTTGCATAGGTGGATAAAAGCAAAACACAAATCCACTGATAGAACTTATCATTGCAACGCAGGTTAGTACTTTCTTCCAAATTTTTATATCAGTATTTCTAACGTAATAATAAAATAATGCGATTATTGCAAATCCATGTAAATATATATCACCAACAGAGCTAAGCCACCACATAATTCCAGGAGAAAATGCAATCCAAAGCCCACCAACTATTGATAAAAATGGGTCTTTCTTGCTAAGAATACTAGCAATTTCAATTGATAATACTACCAACAATACGAGTTTCATTGACCAATACCATGAAAATCCATAGTCCCTGCCAAATAAAAGATACCCTACATTTTGAGGCTTACCAATTATAGTTAAATCTGCAACTGGAGAAGCATATACCATAAGCATGTTTTGGCCTTCATCTGGCCTTATATTCTTATTTAAAAGTGGATAATATTCAGATTTATTCATAGCTTGAGCAAGTGCAAATGAAGACTGTACTAACCATTCATCTGAACGAATTCCTCTACTAACTCCAATTAAAGTAGTATTTTTGTTTTCTTCAGAAGGTATAATTTTTGACCAAACTCCTATTGAAGATATACTTAGTTTAAAACATACCATTACTAAAAAAATTGCAATCCCTATTATATATCTATATTTAAATATGAATTTAAATAATTTCTTTAAAATATCAGTTCTTTTCTCTAATAGTTTATAAACTAAAATTAATATATAAATACCATAAATATATCCTATCCTAATAAGCAACGATTTTATATTACTTTCAGGAGCACTATAATAAAATATTAAGTTAAATAATATAGGAGCTAGAATTAAAGCTATCCCAATTATAATATTTCTCTTAAAATTACTTACTACTTTGTTAAACATAAATTTATTAACCTCATATATTCTCTATATTTTTTTTCCATTTACCCTATAAATTGGTACATCCAATCTAAAATTTATATTAAAGTACGGATCACCTTTTTTTATTATGTTTCCCCATTTTTTTTCAAATAGGTCAGCTTCAGATTTAAATCTTAATTGCTTTTCTTCGGTGTCCTCATATCCTCTAGATTTTGATTCATAGTGATATAGTTGTGCATATGGAGTATAAACGACTAATTTATTTATACTTCTAATTTTCATACAAAAATCTACATCATTAAATGCTACCTTAAACTCTTCATCTAGACCTTTTACTTCATTAAATAATTTTCTTTTTACTAGTAAACATGCTGCTGTTACCGCACTGTAATTGTTAATAATAGAAGCTCTTGCATAATATCCTATATCATCAGTAGGTATTAATTTATTTATATGTCCTGCAATTCCTCCCATACCAACTACAACTCCGGCGTGCTGAACCGTATTATCAGGATATAAAAGCTTTGAACCTACAATACCAACATCTTCTCTCTGACAAATTGAAAGCATTTCTTCTAACCAAGTAGGAGTTATAACCTCTATATCATTATTTAAAAGTAATATATATTCTCCAGTCGAATTTTTCACACCAAAGTTATTAATCTTTGAATAGTTAAATTCACTTATTTCATATCTAATTACTTTTATATTTTTTTGTTTCTTCAAACTTTCATAATATTTAAATGTACTATCATTCTTACTATTATTTTCTACAATTATTATTTCATAATTTTTATATGTAGATTTAAGTATAGAATTTATACACTTTTTTAATGAATCTTTTTCATCTTTATTAGCTATTATAATAGAAATCTTTGGATTTCCTATTATAGCATATCTTACTCTATAAAGTCCTAAACTAAATTCATGTTCGACACTACCATTTATATTTAATCTTTTTAAGTGATCCTCAATAGCCTTTTTACCAGATTCATATGCATAAAGTTTAGCATTACTAGTGCATGCTGTAGAATTTGGATGAACTCTCCAATGATACAAAATTTTCGGTATATGAACTATAAGATTGCTATTTTCTGTTGCTCTTAAAATTATATCATAATCTTGAGCTCCATCATAATCACTTCTAAATCCTTCTAACTTTTGCATAAGTTCTTTTTTAAATACACTAAAATGGCAAATATAATTATAGCTTCTAAGCAAATCTGGGGAAAAATCCGGCTTAAAGTGTGGGTCATACCTATCTTTTCCATTTAAATTAATTTTATCTTCATCACTATATATAAAATCAACTTTTTCATTACTATTTATAGCTTGTACAACTTCAAATAATGCAAATTCTGAAAGTAAATCATCATGATCAAGTAAGCCAATGTAATCCCCAGTAGCAAGTTTTAATGCTTCATTAGTATTTATAGATATACCACTATTTTTCTCGAGTAATGAATATTTTATTCTAGCATCATTACCAATTGCCTCATCAATATATTCCTGTTTACTCGAACTACCATCAGCTAGACATAATTCCCAATTACTATATGTTTGATTTTTTACAGAGCTAATTAACTCTATAAAAAATTCTTTTGGTGTATTATACATAGGTACAACAATACTTATTTTAGGTTTAAATTCAAATTCATATTCTCTTTGAAGCTTTAGCTCGTCTGAGCCAGGCTCATTATTTTTCATCCAGGAAATATAGTCATTGTGAAAATTAATTACTCTTGGGGCTTCCGTAATTCTTATATAAAATTGCTTTAAAGCTTTAAAAAGTCCTAAAGTCTTAATATCAATTTTTAATATTCCTATATTATTTCTTGTTAAATTTTTGGGTAGTCTATAAATAAATTTCATAAATCTTCTTCTCCTAGAATTTCTAGGAAAAAATAAATCTTGCATATCATAATATGTCTTTTTTAAACTTGTAAGTGACATTTTAAACTCCTTCATTTTTTTATTATTTCTACTATTTATAAAAATTGAAACAAATACAATAATTGTAATGTAAGCTACTAAAAAGTTTGAATAAACATATCTTACATCCTCTAAAGGTATGGACATAACTAAACTAACTAGATTAATTATATTTGGTAAAATCAATAAATAGTAGTATCTATTCTTTGTATACCTAACTATTATAATAGTAAAAATTATAGATACGTAAAAATATAAAGCTGGGCTATTAAGAATAATAGTAAGAAATTGATTTCCGTAAGTAGTTTTAAGCACAATATTATTATACTTATTATAAATTTCAGTGCCAATATTTTTCATCTTAATTCCATAAATATTGTTTGGTAACTTAGAATAATCGTTAAGATCAATAATAGTACCATAAACTTTGTCATTAGCTTTTGATGGCTTAGTTATACTCCACATAATCGCAGTACTATCTTTCAAATATTTCAATATTATATCAGGATGTTTAATAGAATTCCTTAAAATCATATTACTCATATCAATTCGTACTTCTGATAAATGTATTATTTTTTCAGTAGCTTCAACTGGCTCAAGGCCTTCTAATATTAGATTTGATTTTACTGCATTCATAATTGGATCAAGATAATATGGATTATATAATTCTTTTAGTCTTTCAAGATCTACATAATGTTTAATTTCTTCAAGATCCCTATCACTTAATTTATTTTCATAATTAAAAGCTGCAATTATGTGTAAAAGTTTATAATCAATACTTAAAGACCCATTATCATACTTGTATATCAGCTTAGGAATCTGAGCTGTAAAGAATAATACAAAAACTAAAATGGCTAGATAATAATTTCTTATATTTAGCAATTTCTTATATATTTTACCGCTTTTATTGTTTAAAATTATTAAAAAAGTAATAACTAACAAAATTAATAATCCAACTAGTTTACCATTATGTCTAAGTAACATTATTGAAGCAATTGCAATACCGTTAAATAGATAGTCTTTTTTTGAATATTTAAACTTTTTATCTATTCCAATAAGCATTAAAAAGGTCATTAACATAATGCTATAACTATACAATATATCTTTCCATAAAGTTATAGAATGTATTGCGTTAAGTGGGACTACTGCTATAAACAATGTAAAAACTATTTGAAATACTTTCAAATATATACTCTCTGATTTCCTAGTATATTTACATATACTAGTCCAAATTATAGAAAATACCAATATTTGAAATATACCTACTATTGCAGGACTATACCATATTCTTGTAAGTAAAAATTCTAAAAATGTATGAAAAAATGGATGAACATTGTTAAATTCATGCGATACAATTTGATTCCACTGAACAAAAGAATCATATGTCATAAACCCAGGAAAATATATACACAATATTAAAAGCCATGAAATTACTGGAATAGAAAAAATTAGTATATCTAACAGCTTTATTTTTTTTACATTTTTTATTATATTTTCCATCATAGCTCCTCCTTTTTATTTTTTATCTAAAAAATCTCTTAATTACATTTTTTATACTTTTTCTATTTATACTATCAATATTTTCTCTTAATCTATTTATTTCTGAGTTTAAAGTATTAATATCTAATTCTTTTTGTATTAGGATTTCATTTATCTGTGTTCTTAGAATTAATATTTCATCAGTTAATGATGCGATTACATCATTTACACCTCTATATGTAAATGCTTCTTTTATTTCTTCGTCATTAACAATTATCTGAAATTTATTTTCTAGTTCTTCAAATATATCCAAAAAATTTATTATGTTATATTTACTATAAATCTCATTTCGAGTTTCTTCGTTTATTCCGCCAACTATAAATAAGATTTTTAATCCTCTATATAAAATAAACTCTAATGGAACATTATCATTTTTCCATTCTTGATCAAATACGTACATTTCATTATTAATATAAAATATATTTTGAAATGTCATATCCCAATACCCATTTTTTACAAATACAAGAGAAGATAAATCCTTATTTACTACAATACCCAACTCATTAAAAATATTATTTTCTATGCTATCTGTTCTACCAAGATTTTCAGATAAAAGCTTAATATATTGATTTATTATTAATTCAGCTGATCTAATATCTTTTCCTTTTAAATATCCAATTAGTATATTATCTAAAGTACTATCTTTAATAAAATTAGATACTATTCTATCATTTTCTAATTTTTCAATTTGATTTAAATTTAGATTTTCAATATCAGATATATTATTTTTCATTTTATTATAGTGTTCAATACTTGAAGAATTAAAATTATATTTATAAACCTTTTCTTTTTCCATGATTGTGATTAGTCTATATTCTTTTTTTCTTGAATTATTAAATGATATAAATTTTATACCACTTTCTATTTCTTCTAAAGATGCCTCTATCAAGTATGAATTAGCAAACATATCAAATGTAGAATTATTTATAGTTTCCCTTAGAGCTAAAACTTCAGAATACCTTACCACATCTTCCCTATTATATAAAGGGAGGTATCTTACAATATTTTCACATGTTGGCATATAATCATCTGAAAAAATAATATTTGGAGCCGAAAAATTTGGAAGCGGATAATAAAATTTAGTATTAACAAATCCAATATTCTTTAAAATGCTTATAATTTCATTTTTTCCAAATAATTTAGTATTTTTTCCAAAATTCCCAACTAGAGAAGTATAAGGATTTTTAGTACTTTTTTCGCTATACCCTGCAAAATATCTCATACCAAATTTATTATCTGTAGCAATAATAAGTTTTATATTTTTACTTATATGATTCTTAATTATATTGAAAAAATCAATATAAGGATTAGAAGAACTAGTATACAAAGACAATTTTTCAAATGATCCTATAAAAATAATATAATCATAAGTATTCATCAGTTTTATATTATCTAAATTGCCTAAAATGACTTCTATATTATTTAAATTATCATAATCAGAATAAATGTTTTTAACTTTTTCTTCATTAGGTTCAATAATTGTAATAAAATCTGACATTTCTGCAAGCATTTTTGAAATTTCATCATCAAAACCTATCTGTAAAATTTTATCAGTTTTTTTAAATTTATACCAACACAGAATATTTTTTTTTAACTCTCTTAAACAATCTACAACAATATCATTATCAATAGAATTACTAATATCACTAATGTAATCTTTTTTATAGAATTCATAGTTTAACTTCATATTTAAAGTCCCCCTCTAGGATTCACAAACTTATTTATTTATAGTTGATTTTAATTTTCTTTTAACTTTTCCTAAGAAAGTTCTTAAGTTGCTTCTATTTTCTACAGGAGCTTGATAATAAAATATATCATGGAAATATTTATTACTTTTTTCAAAAGGTGAACCCTCAATAGTATTAAAATATTTAGTATCCCTATATTTAATCCTTATATCTCTATCAACTTTTTCACCAGAGAAATAATTTTCATAAGACCAAGGATATTTTCCAAGTTCATCTTGCTTCATTCTATTTAGATCTTCAATATATTCATTACGTATTGTATATTCAACTGCGTCATCACTTTTAATATAATGACTAAATACTCCTAAATTAGCACCACTATCGAATCCAGAAAAATGAAAGAATACCAATTCATCTTTATTATTTACAATTAATTTTCCATCTTTTAAAGATAGAGATCTTTTTGAAAGATTCCAAGGTGCCATATTATGACCAGTATCTTTTAATACATAAACGTCAAACATTGCTGGCGCCAAATCTACCCATCTTTGATCAGTAAATATTCCATTTGGTATATTATCATAACAATACAAATGTAGTCTGTCTCTCCACCATTTTGCAAATCTTAATCCTTCATTTCCTTTTCTTACAGCTAAAAATCCTAAATTATATACACCATGCATCAATGCACAAAGCTCATTATTTTGTATATCAATCTCATTTTCTTCAGGTATCGTAAGATGTGGAGTTAATATAATTTCGTTTTCGTTTAACAAATTATCAAGTTTTGTAAGTGCAGCATATACTTTAATATCTGGATCAATATATATAACTTTATCATCTTCATTTTCTAAAAGATATACAAGCGCCTGACCCTTTACAGAAGTTGAGGCTTCCACTATTGAATGTTTAAAAATAAATTTATCAAAGTCTTCATATCCAAGATCTTTTGCAAGAATTATTTTATCTATTATTTTATACATAGACTCGTCTACTTCTTTAGGTATTTCCCTTTCTAACAATACAACATAAAACTTAACTTCTGGATTATGTTTCTTTAAAGATTCTCCAAGAATCAATGCCTTTGGCATATAATTCATACAAATTGATGTGTATACTATCATTTCTTTCATCCTTCCATTTTTATAATTTTCTTAATTATTTTCTTTGTAAATATATAAAACAAATATATAGGTCTCTTAATTAGATAAATTACTTTATTTTTGTACTTATTCAGTCTTTTAATAATTTTTTTAATTTTAGTTTCTTCTTTTACTTCAACAGAATATTTAAAGTTCTTTCTAATAAGCTTACCATATTTGAATATAATTTTTTTCGTACTATTATTTGATAAATCATAAATATCAACTGTTTTCCTTACCATTTCATAGACATCATCTAAAACTATTTTTTTTATTTTTCCTAAGACCTCATAATATTGGCTTTCATTATTTTTGATTTGATTTATTTTATTTAATAAATTATTTGCGGTAGCTTTATGATTTATAGTCCATCCACATCCTAGCCTTTTTATTCTTTCACCTATTGCTCCAAGATCAATTCCAAGTACTGGAACTCCAGAATATATTACCTCAGATAGAGTATAGCAATATGTTTCAGGACACTTTGTGAGTAAACAAACTAAATTAATTTCATATTCTTTTAAAAGCATTGGTAAATCTTGCCTCATATATTCCCCATGATAAAAGTAGTTATGTTTATTAATCTTTAGTTCTTCTATGCTTGTTGTTCCAAAAAAGTGATAAACAATATTTTCATCAGAATTTGTAACATTTACTAATTCTTTCGCAAGTTGACTTCCTTTTAAGATTTCTAAAACCCCTACAAATGCTACATTAAATTTATCTTTATTTATTTTTATTTCATTATCTGTTTTTTGTATAGTAATTCCATGTTCTATAGTTACTGCTGAGAATGAATCATAAGTTTTCATAATTTCATCTTTAATACTTATATTAGGAATTATTATTTTATCAATTTCTTCAAATAGACCATTAACTACAAAATTTCTTTCTTTAAGTTTAAGATCATGTGGATTATTTACCTTAATACAATTTTTGCAGTCTATTGATCGAGTTTTTTTTGTACAATAATTATCACTCTTATAGAGTAAATTAATCTGAGGACAAATTATAAAATAATCATGTATTGTAAGTATAGAAAATACTTCTGTTTCTTTAATAACATTATATATGTCTAATGCATGCCCTCTTAAATGATGTATATGTACTATGTCGATTGAAAGCATTCCAATTATTTTTTTTAACATAATATTATATTCGGCATCATAGTAATCAAAAAAGTAACCCTTACAAGTAATACCAAGATTATATACATTTACTTTATTATTTGCATATATAGTTAATATATATTTATTATCTGATACCGATAGAATGAAGTAATTATTTTTATCTAATGTATTATTTAGTAAATCATATGCATGTAATGTTGTTCCTCCTATTGAAGTTCTTTGAACATTTCTAAAATCAATCCATGAATGAATTATATACAAAATGTTTTTTTTCATTAAAATTTCTCCTTTAAAACATAAAGTTAAAGTGAATTATACAAAATATGCATAATCTTATATTTAAATAGATTAATATCTTTAAAATTAAAATCCAATTATAGTTTTATAATATTTATATTTGAATCTATCTTAGTTAAGCCAACGCATCCTTTATTTGAAAGTATTTCAAATAATAAAGCATCATACTTTCTATTTAAGACTTCTAATTCACCACGTTCATTAAATTTAGTACAACTAAAAGATAACGTATATTTATTTGGAAACAAAGGTAATACCTGTTTAAATTCAGCTATTGCAACATCACCTTTTTTAAATTTTCCTGTTACAACTTGTTCAATTAGAGTATTAGTTCCACACATTTCTAAACCTTTGAAATCTTTTACAGTCATCGTAAAGATTGGATCAGTAACATCTACATTGAATTTTATCTTAGATTTTAATACTATTTCTTTTTCATTATCAACGATATTTAAAATATTATCATTTATATCAAAGATTCCATAGTCTATAACTTCTGCTTTTTTATTTCCATAATCAATTATATTATCATTTTGTATAAAATTATTTTTCCATACTTCGTTATCACTTATAGCAGCTTTTGAAGAATAATTTCTATTTTTGCTTATTTCTTCTTCATCAGAAAGTAATTCTTCCTTACTTTCTTTTTCACTAAGGCCAACAATAATTTTTTTGTACTTTTCAACTCCTTCTTTGACATCACCGTCAAATATTTTTCTTCCAGAATCAATTATTATTGTTCTAGTGCAATTTCTTAATACATCTCCAATATTATGTGTAACAAATAATATTGTTTTTCCTTTTTCTTTAAATTGTTCAAATTTTTTAAAACATTTTAACTGAAAAGACATATCGCCAACAGATAGTACTTCATCTACTATCAAAATATCTGGTTCGACATTTATAGCACAAGCAAATGCAAGTCTTGCAAACATACCTGAAGAATAAGTCTTCACAGGTTGAAATAAATGGTCTCCTATATCTGCAAAATCAATTATTTCTTTTTCTTTAGACTTAATTTCATCATTGGTAAGTCCCATTACTTGACCATGTTGATATATATTCTCAATTCCAGTTAGCTCAGGATTAAATGCAGTACCAAGTTCAAGTAGAGAACTAATTTTACCGTTAACTTTTAGTTCACCACTTGTTGGAAACACAACTCCTGTTACCATTTTTAAAAGTGTAGATTTACCAGCACCGTTTTTTCCAAGTACTCCTAAAACTTCTCCTTTTTTTACTTCAAGATTTAGGTTATCCATTGCCTTAAAAACGCCATGCCTACTTTTAAAAGGTAAAATTGTCTCTATTAATCTATCTTTTTTTCTTGCAAACATTTTATATTCTTTTGTCAAGTTAGAAATTGATATAACAACATCATCTTGCTTTCTTGATTCTTCCATTTCCATCAAATTAACCTTCCTTTTCTATATTAACTATCTTTTACCTAATATTTTTAGAATCATATATCTTATTTTAAAAAGTATATTACCAAGTAGTGGAACGTTCATAATAACATACTGTATAACGTAGTAAGATAGTCTGTCATATTTATATAATTTGTGAAAAATTTTTATTCCACTAAAATTAATATATTTCTTTTTAGTTAAACTTTTAAAATAATTTAAGGCTTTCTCATTGAATTCATTTTGTTCATCAGAAAAGGCATCCTTTCTTGCAACAAAGTCTTCAAAGTGTTCAATTTTTACTCTTAGAAATAATTCTCTTACTTGTTCAAATTTTGAAAACTTTGTTGATAATTTTTCTGTACCAACTTGGTTATTTCCATGTTGTCTATATTTTATAAGTTTTTCATCAACATATGAAATTTTACCATGCAAAGAAACATATAAAATAATCCAATAATCATGTATCATAAATTTAGAATTATTTGGAAGAGGTAACATATGCTCTATAAATTTTGATTTAGATAAAATTGCACAACCATTAGCACAATTATATAGATAAACCATTCTAAAATCATTATACTTTTTTATTTTTTTATCTATTTTCAAATACTCCCAAAAAGACGGAAATATCATCTTTAAATCTTTATCTACTACTTCCAAGTCGCAAAAAACTAAATCAGCATCTTCTTCCATTAACTTCTTAATAGATTTTTCTATTTTTTCTGGTAACCAGACATCATCTTGATCAGACATCATATAATATTCCGATGTTACTTGTCTAAGCAAAAATTCAAAATTTTTGACTAGTCCAATATTATTTTTCTGTATAAATATTTTCACTCTACTGTCAGTAGCTTCATATTCTTTAAGGATTTCTACTGTCAAATCACTAGAGCCATCATCAGAAATTAATAAGTTAATATTTTTATAAGTTTGATTTAATATGCTATCTACTTGTTCTTTTAAATATTTTTCACCATTATATGTGGCTAGAAGCACATCTATTTTTTCCATTTTTATTCTCCTCTATAATACATCAGCAAAATCTTTCTTGTTCTTCTTAAACACAAAATTTCCCCAAACATAAAATAGTATAACAATTATCCAAAAGATAATAGTGTATATTCCTTTATTTTGATATATTATATTACCACCTACAAATACTTCCCTAAATGCTGTTATAAGATAAGTAAATGGCATACATCTAATTGCTTTTGAAAGCGTAATATGACTTTCAAGCATTGATAAATTCCACATTATTGGTGTAAGCCACATAAAAAGTTGCATAAAAACGCTAAGTAATTGAGTAAAATCTGAAACTAAAGTAGAAATTGCAGAGGTAAGCCTTGTAATAGATACTATTAAAGCATACGCTGCTATTACAACATATATAAATTCTAATACATTGAAGAAATAACCATATACTGCTGAGACTATAATAGAAATTATAAATAAAAACATACCAATTATGCTTGAAGCTGTAAGAGAAATCACAGGTATAATATCTACCGGGAAAACTACTTTTTTTACCAAATAGCTATAATTTCTAATTGAATTACTTGCACTAATTATACTGTCATTTAAGAACATCCACATTGACATTCCAGGTAAAAACCAAACTATATAAGGATAACTGCCTGAACTTCCAGTTTTTAAAATGTATTGAAAAACAATTACATAAGTAAACATAAATACAAATGGAGAAACAAATCCCCAAATAGCCCCTAAGCTTGTACCAGCAAATCTATTTTTAAAATCATTTTTTCCTAATTGAAAAAATAATCTCCTATTTTTTATTAATGTTTTAAAAAACTCCATTATTATTCCCCTTTATTTTGTGTTTTAACATGCTAATTATATCATTATGACCTTAATAATTCAACTCTTTTTGATATATTTATACATAAATTAGAGTATAAAATGCATAAAAAATGGTCATTTAATTAAACTCAAATAACCACCTTTTTATTTATAAATAATTTATATTAATATTCTTTAGATAAATACCATGCAATAGTTTTCTTTAATCCTTCTTCAACTGTTACTGATGGTTCCCATCCAAGTTCCCTTTTTATTTTTGAAGAATTTATAGCATATCTATAATCATGACCTTTTCTGTCTTCAACATATGTAATTAAATCTTCAGATTTTCCGAGTTCTTTTAAAATTGTTTTTACAATTTCTAAGTTTGTTTTTTCGTTATTTCCACCAACATTGTATATTTCACCTTTTACACCTTTGTGTAAAACTGTATCAATAGCTATACAATGATCTTCAACATATAACCAATCACGAATATTTTTACCAGTACCATATACTGGTAATTTTTCATTATTTTTAACTTTCTTAATCATAAGTGGAATCAATTTTTCTTCATGTTGGTTTGGTCCATAATTATTTGAACATCTAGTAATACAAACATTCATATTAAATGTTTCGCCATAAGCTCTAACTACAAGATCTGAACCAGCTTTTGAAGCTGAATATGGACTGTTTGGAGCAAGTGGTAGAGTTTCAACGAACATTTCATCGCCATCTGTTAAAGTTCCATAAACTTCATCAGTTGAAACATGTACAAATCTATTTGAACTTCCTTCTCCCCATACTTGTCTACACGCTTCGATAAGTGCATTAGTTCCAAGTACATTATTTTCAGTAAATGTAAGAGGTCTTTTTATACTATTATCAACATGTGATTCTGCAGCAAAATGAACAACAGCATCAATTCCATATTTTTTTAAAGTTTCAAGATTTTGCTCTAAATTACAAATATCTCCCTTTACAAAAATATATTTTCCTTCTGATTCTTTTAGATTTTCCATATTAGCAGCATAAGTTAATTTATCATACACTACATATGTATACTTATCTCCATAAGTTTTTGTCATATAATTTATATAATTTGAACCTATAAAGCCAGCAGCTCCGGTTACTAATATATTTTTCATATTTTTCCTCCAATAAAATTATAATAATGCTATAAGATATTATAGATTTTTAAATAAATCTGTATTTTTAAGTTCTTGTAAAGATGGATGTTTAGTATCTTTTTCAGAAAATAAAAGTTCTGTATCTACTTTAGGCCATTCTATTCCTACTTGTGGATCATTCCATATAAGTCCGCCTTCTGCTTCTTTGTTGTATATATCATCTATTTTATATGCAAATATAGCTTCATCAGATGTTACAAGATATCCATGTGCAAATCCCTTTGGTACCATGAACATTTTTTTATTTTCTTCTGAAAGGATTACTCCTTCCCATTTACCATATGTTTTACTGCCTGGTCTTAAATCCACACATACATCAAACACTTCACCTTTTAATACTCTTACTAGTTTAGCTTGTGTGTTTTCTTTTTGAAAATGTAATCCTCTTATAACGCCTTTTTTAGATTTTGATTGATTATCTTGAACAAATCTATTATATATTCCAATCTCATTAAAATCCACTTCATTATATGTTTCAACAAAGTATCCTCTAGCATCTCCAAATACAGTTGGTTCTATTATGCAAACTCCCTCTATAGAAGTATCTATTCTTTTAAATTTCCCCATTTAGTTTTCACCTACTATTTTCTTAATATATTTACCATATTCTGTTTTAGAAAATTCTTTAGCAAGTTCTAAAGCTTGTTCTTTATTTATCCAACCATTTGTATATGCAATTTCTTCAAGACAAGCAATTTGTATACCTTGTCTAAGTTCTATTGCTTTTACAAAATCTGATGCATCGTTTAATCTATCTGGTGTTCCAGTATCAAACCAAGCAAATCCTCTACCTAAAGTTAGAACTTTAAGATTTCCTCTTTCCATATATACTCTATTTACATCTGTAATTTCAAGCTCACCTCTTGGGCTAGGCTCTATTGTGTTAGCAATTTCTACTACAGAATTATCATAGAAATAAAGTCCTGGAACAGCTAAATTTGATTTTGGAGCTAAAGGTTTTTCTTCAATAGATATTGCATTACCATTCTTATCCATTTCAACAACACCATAAGATGTTGGATCAGAAACTTCATATCCAAATATTACTCCACCTTCTTTAAGGTTACTAGCTTCTCTTAGCATTGCTTCAAGTCCAGGTCCATATATCATGTTATCTCCTAATATTAAAGATACTGTATCATTACCTATAAAATCTGCACCTAATCTAAAGGCATCTGCAAGTCCTACTGGTTTTTCTTGAATTTTATATGAAATTTTCATTCCAAGTTTTGAACCATCACCAAGTAAAAATTCAAACATACCTATATGTATTGGCGTAGATATAATTAAAACTTCATTTATTCCTGCTTGCATCAAAGTTGATAGTGGATAATAAATCATTGGCTTATCATATACTGGTAATAATTGTTTTGAAATTGCAAGGGTAATTGGATATAATCGAGTACCGCTACCACCTGCTAAAATAATACCTTTCATTATTTAATTTCCTCCTTTAAATAATCTTTTAATGCTTCTACATAGTCTTTAGGAAAAATACCTATACCATGTAGTTTATCTTTTGATAGCATGCTATTATGTGGTCTCTTTGTAGGTGTAGGAAATTCATCTGAAGATACAGGAATAACATTTACACTTACATTACTAACTTCAAATATAGTTTTAGCAAATTCATACCATGTTGTAAATCCTTCATTTGTTGAATGATATATACCATATTCTGGTTCTTTTTCAAGAATTTGTTCTATGATTCCACATAAAGTAGTAGTTGAAGTTGGACTTCCATGTTGGTCTGCTACAACACTAATAGTATCTCTTTCACTTGCAAGTTTCAACATAGTTCTAACAAAGTTTTTACCTTGACCATATAACCATGCAGTTCTTAAAATATAATATTTATCTGCTTTTGCAGCATTTTGTTCACCAAGTAATTTAGTTTTTCCATATGCACTTACTGGACCTGTTTGCATATCTTCTTTATAAATTTGATTAGTTGGAAGTTCTCCATCAAAAACATAATCTGTACTTATATGAATTAAAGTTGCTCCTACTACGTTAGCAGCTTCAGCTATATTTTCAACAGCTTTCCCATTTACAGCATTTGCAAGTTCAAAATTAGTTTCACATCCATCAACATTTGTATATGCAGCACAGTTAATTAAAAAATATGGATTTTCCTCTTTTACTTTTTGTATAACTGCATCTTTATTACATATATCTAGTGTTGATATAGTAGTATAACTAACTTCATAATTTGGATTATTCTCAAGTCTTTTTGTAAGTTCTCCACCTAGCATTCCATCTTGACCTAATAATAGTACTTTCTTCATTTTTACATCTCCTTATATATAATAACTATAATTAATTATTTTAAAAGTCCCATAAATTCATCTTTTATTTTTTCCATATCTTCTAAAGTAATACCTTCAAATCTAGCTGTGATATTTGGACCAGTATTTGAAGCTCTAACAAGAGCCCAACCATTATTAAATTCTGCTCTAACTCCATCAATATCATTTACTTGGTATCCCTTTTCTATACAGTATTCTTTTACTTTTTCAATAACTTGAAACTTTTCATCATCAGTAGATACTATTTTAATCTCTGGTGTTGAATAATATTTATTTATTCCTTCAAGTAATTCGCTTACTGTTTTATCTGTATTAGATAATATTTCAATTAATCTTAATCCAGCATAAATACCATCATCAATATTTGGCCATTTATCTCTAAAGAAAACATGTCCTGAAAGTTCACTTCCAAAAGCAAAATCTCCTTCTCTCATTTTAGCCTTCATATATGAGTTACCAGTTCTATAACATACTGGAGTCCCACCAAGTTTTATAACTTCATCCTTTAGCGATTTTGAACATTTAACATCAAATAAAGCACTTTTATTTGATATTTTATTCATTATATCACGCCATATTATTATTGCATAGAAATCGATATATATCATATTTCCTTTTTCATCTATGATACCAACTCTATCTCCATCACCATCTATACCAATTCCAAGGTCTGCTTTGTTTTCAATAACAGCTTGTTTTAAAAATCTATTATTTTCTTCTTCACTTGGATCTGGATGATGATTTGGAAAATCAGGATCTGAATCACAGAAAATTGGAACATATTCTATTCCCATCATTTTAAATATATCTTCAATTATTATAGAAGAAGTTCCATTACCTGCATCTATAACTGCTTTTATTTTTCTATTACCAATTTTAATTGAACCTTTTATTAAATCCAAATATCCTTGTCTTATATCAACATTTTTTATTGTACCTTGTCCTGCATCAAATTCACAAGCTTCAGTAAAAATTCTAAAATCTTGAATCATTTGTCCACATGCGTTTCCAAAATCGTCAAAAGACATTTTAAGTCCATTATATTCTTTTGGATTGTGACTTGCTGTTATCATTATACCAGGCATAATATTTACACCATCATTTAAATTTAATTGTGCAAAGTAGTACATTGGTGTAGTAACTAATCCTAAGAATTCAACATCTACTCCTGTAGAAGTAATACCTGTAAGCAATGCTTCAGAAAGTGGAACTGATGATAATCTATTATCATGTCCTACAACGCATCTTGTGTATCCTTTCTTTTTGATATATGTCCCATATGAAAGACCAATAGTATATACTATATCTTCATTTAAGTCTTGTCCATATATTGCACGTATATCATATCCTCTATAGATATTAGGATTTATATCTTTAACAATTTTATAATTATTCATATATTAATCACCCAAGGAAATTATATCATAAGGTATTTAAATTTTAAAGCATTTATATTAAAAAATAGCTTATTTTAAGCATGTTGACATAAGTATGAAACCTATTTTATGTATATTCAAATATCATAAATAATAGTAACTTAGCCTTTATATTATATAAAAATATAAGCAAAGTAAAAATCAATTTTTCACTTTGCTTATCAATATTTTTAATTTTATTATTAAATTTAAATTTTTGTTTCTTCATTTATGCATAATCAATTTAATTATTTATTTTACTTTTTTCAGTTTCTTTTACTATGTATATTGGTCTTTTTTTTACTTCTAAATAAGTTTTTGAAAGATATGCACCAATTATACCAGTACAAAGAAGCTGTATTCCACCTACAAATAATATAATACATGCAAGTGAAGGCCATCCACCAACATTATCACCAATTATTAAAGTTTTAACTATAATTAAGATTATTAATATTATTGATATTATACAGAATATAGCGCCAACAATTGCTGCTAACACTAAAGGTGCAGTTGAAAAAGCTATTATTCCATCTAAAGAATATAAAAATAATTTCCAAAATGACCAAGTAGTTTTTCCAGCTACACGTTCTGTATTTTCATATTCTAACCATTTAGTATTAAATCCGACCCAACTAAATATTCCTTTTGAAAATCGATTGTATTCACACATTGATAGTATTGCATCTGTCATTTGTCTAGTCATAAATCTAAAATCTCTTGCACCATCAACAATATTAGTGTTTGATATTTTATTAATTATTTTATAAAATAGTTTTGCAAAAAATGATCTTATTGGTGGTTCACCAGTTCTAGTTGTCCTACGTGTTGCTATGCAGTCATATTCATTATCATCAATTTTCATAGTATCATACATTTCAATAATAAGGCTAGGCGGATCTTGTAAATCTGCATCTAAAAGGGTAACATAGTCCCCATTACTTTCTTTTAATCCGGCTAATATTGCAGATTCTTTTCCAAAATTTCTAGAAAACGATATATACCTTACTCTATCATCGATTTCACTTAATTCTCTGAGTATTTTTAACGTTTTATCTCTTGAGCCATCATTTATAAATATAAATTCAAATGTTGCATTTGGCATTTTTTCTGAGACCAAACAAATCTCTTTATAAAAAAATGGCAAAGATTCTTCTTCATTATAGCATGGAACAATTACTGATATTTTATTCATAAGTACCTCCTTTTAATAATACACTTTACCAGAAAGAATAATTAAATAATTTAAACCAACAATTAAAGAAATGGATAAAAATAATATAGTAATAATATTAATTAACATATTATCAGATTTCTTTAACTTTAAGGTTTCTTTATATATAAATAATATTATTAAATATAATATTATATCTCCAGTAAAGAATATTCTATGTCCAGAAGCATAGATCGTTGGTGAAAAAGAAAGTGTTAAAGGTGTCAATATACTCGCCACATATAATATTACAATATTCAAACTTTTAAGCTTGTCCTTCAAAAAAAATATAATTTCCAAAAATATTATAAAAACTATTACACATATAATTAAAATTGGAATATATTTAACAAAAGATTGAATATTCTGACCTAGAATATTGTATATATATTTATCCAGAATTTGCTGTATGTTTATCTCTTTAGCAAAAATTTTGTTTACTGTATGTTCAAAGGAAATAATTCTAAATCCAAAATAAACAACAGGTATTAAAGAAATAGTAAATATTTTACTTCTATTTTTATATAACATGTATGATAGCAAAATTACAAGTATGAACATTAAAAATTGATTTTCATTTACAATATGATTTAATGTCCAAGCTAAGCCTCTATAAAGTTTTGTAAATATTGATAATTGGTCAAATCCAGGGTACCAATGTTCAACCTCTGCAAAAAATCTTATTTTATTTCCTGGTGAAAGAAATAAAATTACTGAATTTATTATAATACTTAAATATGGTAATATAATAATTTTATTTAGTTTTATTTTTTTAAATAATACATATATTATACAAAGTGTAGAATATGTTAGTAATACAACTGCAGTTTGTTCAAAATAGCATGCTAATATTGATGTCAATATACTAGCAATATACATAAATTTAGAAGCCTTTTCTTCAAATATAAGTCTTTTAAAAGGTACCATTGTAAATAACATTGCAACGGTGGTCCATAAATAATTAAAAGAACCTGTTATCCAAAAAACTGATGATGAAAGTACATACGTATTTAATATAAAAAATAAAAACATACCAAACGAATACAAATTTATTTTTTCTAATCTAGATAGTTTACTTTTATCATTAATATATAAAATACTTGAAACTAATAACATTGTTACAAAAAAAGTATTTAAAATTTTCCAAAATATTATTTTTTGTGCAATTATATTTACAAGTAAAAACTCAACTACTAGCCTTCCACTCCAAGTTAAATATCTCTCAGATAAAAAAGAAAATATATTTTTATTACTTAAAGCACTAGCAAACAATTCATCATCTCCAGAAATGAGAGTAATTCTTGAATTTATGCATGCGATGATTACTGCAAATAAGAATATTATAGCATATGGACTAAAAATCATTTTTTTAAACTTTCTTAAGTAACTATTTAATTTTTCCATAATAACTTTTACCTCTTCCCATATTAAAAAATAATATATATTACAAGTTTTCATAATATATACTCAAAATCTATACATGAATAGTAATTTTATATTAATTAGTATCTATGTATTCGAAGACATTATATCATAATTTTTATTTTTTTCAAATATAATCAAAGATTTATATTAAAAGTTAAGGTCTCAAAATAAAAAATCAGAATATATCATTAAATTATTTTTCTTTTTGCTATATTAATTAGATTGTCCATTAGAGATATAACTGTAGTTATACCAACTCCACCAGGAACAGGAGTTATATACTTAACTTTTTTACTTACGTTTTCAGTATCAACATCCCCACATATTTTACCATCTATTCTATTTATTCCAACATCAATTACAATAGACTCTTCAGTTACCATATTCTCAGTTATAAGATGTGGAACACCTGTAGCAACAATAAGAATATCAGCTCTTTTAGTATGAAAACTTAAGTCTTTAGTTTTAGAATGACATGTTGTAACAGTAGCTCCTCTATTTAATAAAAGTTGCGAAATTGGTTTGCCAACTATCACACTTCTACCTACTACGACAGCTTCTTTTCCAGAATAGTCTATATTTAAAGAATCAAGTATCATCATTATGCCTTTTGGTGTACATGCAACTATTGCGTCCTCTTGATTTGAAAGCAATTTACCAAGATTTACAGGATGAAAACCATCTACATCTTTTGTAGGCAAAATACTATTTAATATTTTATCTTGATCTAAATGTTTAAATATAGGAAGTTGTACTAGTATTCCGTGAATTGTATTATCATTATTTAATTTGTTAATTATTTCTAGCATCTCATCAGTGGTAATATTTTCATCTAAAATATATTCTACTTCTTCAATTCCAAGTTCTTCACACATTTTTCTTTTTTTCCCTATATATATTTTTGAAGCTTCCTCATCATTTGCAAGAATTACTGCAAGCTTTGGAAATATATTTTTGTTTTTTAACTCTAAAATTTCCTTTTTCAATAATTCTTTTTTATTTTCTACTATAGATTTAACATCTATTATTTTATTATTTTCCATTTAACGACCACCTTCACATTAGTGAATTATATCACTTAATATAATGATTTTCAATATTTATTTCTATTAATAATTAACTTTTGTAACGTTAATTGAACCATCACCACCAGCGCCACCTTGCAGATTTGCGGGACTATTCGCAGTTATTGTTCCTTGTTTATCATTATTTTTTACAAATATATTTATTGAACCAGCTCCTGAACTTCCACCTTCAGCATGAGTACCAGTTCCACCACCTAGTGATCCATTTGATGTTATAGTACCATTATTTGTAAGTTTATCTGCATAAATTAATAATAATCCACCGGTTCCATCTGTTCCTTTTAAACTTGCTGTTGCACTATTGTTTAAGCTTCCTAAACCTCCAGTATTCCCTGCACCACCACCAGCAGCATAAGTAGTTGAATTATCTCTTTTTGTAAGTCCAGCACCACCAGCGCCGCCATTTATAGCACCAGCAGTAGCATACCAACTGCCTGAATTTCTTGCTGAGCAACCTCCACCACCAGCTCCTCCTGAATATGATGTTCCTGCTGCTCCTGCGCCAGAATATGATGTAGCTGTAGCCCATCTACAAGCTGATCCTGAACCACCACCGCCTGTTTGTCTATTAGTTCCATTTGTACCTTTAATTCCAGGGGTTTCTCCATCAGATGCTCTTGACACTCTGGCTGCACCTGCTCCTCCAACAGCTGGTATATATTCATAAGTATTATCTAAGTTTTTCCATAAATATACATTTTGTCCAGCAGCAACAGCACCTCTGGCTGTCATTGTAATTTGCCCATTATTTGTTAACGTACCTTTAACGCAAACATACATACCTTTCTTTCTAACTTGTGGAGATATTACTACACCTGATCCAATTGTTAAATTTTTATTATATTTCAAAACTAACATTGTTGAATCAGAGGTTGTATCACCAAGTGTTGGTGTTTGCATATAATCAACATTATCATTAAAGTTATATACTTCAATATTATATGTTTCCCCATTTACACTAATTGGATATATTCCATCTTCTAAATCACTATCTCTAATTAGCGATATTATTCCATCATTTTCAAAATCTAATTTTTCAGAAATTACAGTATCACTTTTATGAACTTGAGAATCAATTATTACATCTGTTTTTACATAATAGTCATTTAATATATTAATATCTGTTTTAGTATAACTAGCAGTTGAAGTATTACCTTCTAGTTCAACTGCTTCCGTATCTTTAAAAGTACTGTCTTCTGATATATATACATTAAATCCTTCAATTGTAGTAGGATCAGCAAGAGCTGTTTTTGAAGCATTTTGAATTTTTATATCTACAGTTAGTGTTCTTGCTGCAATATTTTTATTAACTGCCACATCAATACTAACACCAGCAACTTTTATATCTAATTCCTTAGCCCAGTTAATTTCATTTTCATTATCACCAATGTAAGTTAAAACTCCATTTTCAATGATAAATTTATCAATATATTTTGGATCTTTCATTGATGATATCAAACTAGATATATTTTTAGTAGTATCTTCAATATTATTTTCTATTACTTTTGTGCTATCTGCATAAAGACTTGTATAATCATAATTTCCAGATGAAGCTGCTGATTTTGACATTATATACAGTCCTAATTCATTTTTAAATGAGTCAACTGATGAATAAAATTGAGCTTTTCTAGCACTTTCAATTGGATTATTTTGTGTTAAATTTAATACCACTGCTCCTGCAAGTATTATTATTACTATTATAGTTATTATAAGTACAATTAACGATATTCCTCTTTTCATATTTTTACCTCTCTTGTTTTTTGGGACATTTTTTTATTTTATATTAAACTTAATTTATTTTCAACTATTAAATACAAATTTATAGGAATTCCTTTTTTAATATTTTTCGCCAAATGTAATTTGCTATTCAAAAACAAAAAAGATGAATATAAATTTATATATCCACCTCAATTTATTATATATTTTTTTCAATATTATCAATAGTATCTTTTAAATATTTCGCAGCAGTGTTCGGGGCTACTTTACTAGGAAGTGCCAAAGCCCAAGTATAATTTATTTTCATCTCTTTTGCAATTGCAAAATCAATACCACCAGGACTTGAAGCTAAGTCTATAATTGCACATTTTTTATTTAGTATTCTTAATCTTTTTTCATCTAGTATTAATTTAGGAATAGTATTAAAAATAACTTTCATGTCATATAAATACATATCAAGATGTTCAATATTAACTGGTATGTAACCAAAGGCCTCTATAAGTGCAAGATCTTTTTCATTTCGAGCCTCACAGAAAACTTTTGCTCCTATACCACTTAACATTTTTGCCAACACTTTGCCTATTTTACCAAAACCGAGTATTAAAACATTTGATCCATGTAAAGTAAAATCAGTCATATTAATTGCTTCTGCAATAGCACCTTCTGCAGTTGGTATGGCATTTAAAATAGCAACATCTTCCATATCCATCAAATCGCAAAATTTAATATTATTTGAGGTAAGTATTTCTTTCATATTATTTGATATTGCACCTGTATAAAGTCTTTTATCCGTGTTTACGATTTTAGATATTAACTCATTACATTCAAGTATCTCTCCATTTATTTTTATATCATCTCTTGAAAAAGGAATAGGAGCAACAATTATGTCTGCATCATAATAATCATACATTTTTATTCCTTCATCTATATACATTTTTCTCAATTCTAAACTTCTGTTATCATTACCTAAAACACAGTATTTTTTCAAAGAAATCCCTCCATAACTAAATTATTTTTATATTTAATTATATTAATATTTCTTAATTTTATGAGGGTTATTTCTATAAAACTAGTTCACTGTAACTATCAAAGTTCTAATTTATTTTTAATATCATATTTTTATAATTTTCTTTAAATCCCATTCTTTCATACAAATGAATTGCTGGATTATTTCCAAAGCATTCTAATTCTATATCACGGTTCATTTTCTTAGCCATATCAATTAATGCATTCATTACTTGTGTTCCAATGCCCAGATTTCTATATTTCTCATCTATATATAATCTATATATGTATAAAATGTGTGAATCAAATATTTTATCATCTTTTAACTTTAATCCAACAAATCCAAGCATTTCATTATTTTTCATAATTTTATAATAGAATTCTTGTTTATCAAATACTATATCTTCATCTAAATTTATTTGATAAAATAAATCTACATCATTATGACTAGCCCATTCTTTTTTTATCCACTCTTTGAAGAATTCATTTTCTTCACTAATTAAAAAAATTTCATTCATAAATGCCTCCATTTTTTAGTTAAGTAATACTAATATATTTTAAAAACTTTTTACAAATTTATATATTGCTGATTCAATTTTATTATCACCTTTATATATTACTTTTTTCTTTATAGCTGTAAGTAAGTCTTCAAAATTATATATTTTATATCTGTCTATGTTTTCATTTTCTGCAATATATTCTATTAAAGAATATATCACCTCTTTATAATTATTTGCTATTTTTAGTCTAGTTTTTGAAACAAGTGTAGGTAATATTTCTTCAAGTAGTACTTTTTTATACGAAGAATCCTTTTCAATATTTATTTTTAATATTGAAATTAATTTCTTTATATCTTCATTTTTTACATCGCAAATTCTAAGAAAAATATCATCTTCTTCTTGATAATTAAAATAATACCTTATACCATCTAAATCTCTAACACTTTTTATTGCATCATAATATCCCATCTGTATAAGTTCATTAGAGTTTTTAGCATCAAATTTAAGTATACTTGGTAATGAATCAACAGGCTCAATCATATGTAATATTACATCTTTATTTTTAACTATATTTTTATAGTTCCTTATTCTCATTCTCTTAAATACTCTAACTACAAAAATATCCTTAAATCCTCTATTTATTAACATTTCAACTGGACAGTTATCCCAAATCCCACCATCTATATAACCTTTATCATTTATTTTTGTCCTTTTAAATACTGGAAGGCATGAACTTGCCATTATATAATCAATTAACTCTCCCTTTGGTATCTGATCAATAAATAACTCTTGTGATTTAACATCAGATAAGCAAACTGTAACTAAACCGTATAGTATGTTTGATTTTCTAATTTTTTCTTCATCTATCTGCTCTTCAAGTAGTTGTCTCATTCTACTTGTATCAATTCCTTTATTTTTTAATGTAGAGGATATTTTCTGCGATATATATTTTATAGTTTCAAAATTAATAGATGCATTTTGTAATTTATTCACCTGATTATCTTCTACATCAAATAAAGTTGAATATTTAATATTTTCCCATATTTTTTGTGCCTTATCAAAATCTCCTTGTACAAGCATAGCACCATTTATTGAACCAATAGAAGTACCCGTAACAGCGTCAAACTCGATACCTAACTCTTTTAAAGCTTTCATTACACCAATATGATATGCTCCTCTTGCTCCTCCACCTTCTAGTGCTAAAGCATATCCCATAAAATCACCCCATCTTTTTATTTTTCTATAACATTGGAGAAAATGCTGTAAGTACTGCTTCTATAATCTTAGTAAATATATTTCTTTTTCTCCAATTTTCTAATTTTACTTCTTTGCATTCAAGTAACATTTCTTCAAAATCTCTTTTAATAGCTAATTCTTCACCTGTTCTATATGTTAATGAACTGCATTCAAAATTCAAATACATACTTCTAAAATCAAGATTTGCTGTTCCTACTATAGCGATTTCATCATCAGATACAAATGTCTTAGAATGTATAAAACCTGGCGTATACTCGTATACTTTAACACCTGCCTCTAATAACACCTCATAGTACGACTTAGTAGCAATATTTATTATCTTTTTATCTGGTATATATGGTAATATAATTTTTACATCTACACCACTACGTGCGCTATTAACGATCGAATCCAGTATAGATTCACCAATAATTAAATATGGAGTTGTAATATATATATAATTTTTTGAATAAGTTATGGTTTGTATATATATATTTTCTGTAGGACTTTTCATATTGTCTGGTCCATCATCAAATATTGATACATAGCCTTTATCTTCATCTTGTACTAATTCCTCTAAGTTTAAGAATTCTTTAATATCTATTTTCTTATTACTTAATTGTTCCAAAAATCCAACAAACATTACTATAAATGAATTTACAGGTTCTCCTTGTATCTTTATACCTACATCTTTCCAATACCCATATTTTTCAATATAGTTAACATATTCATCTGAAATATTAACTCCTCCTGTATATGCAACTTTTCCATCAATTACTACTATCTTTCTATGATCTCTATAATTTGCATAACCGCTAATTATAATATTAAATGGATTAAATTTGTATGTTTTTATTCCAAATGACATCATGTCTTCTTCAAAATTCTTAGGTATTTTATTCATTGATCCAATTGCATCATAAATTATATATATTTTTACTCCTGCATTTGCTTTTTCTTTTAATATGCTAAATATTTCATTATATAAAGTTCCAGAAGCTATTATATAGAATTCTATAAAAATATATTTTTTTGCATTTTTTAAATCTTGCTTTAAAGTTTCAAAAAAATCTATACCTTTACTAAAATATTTTACTCCATTATTCTTATATACAGGATATCCTGTTGTATTTCCAATATATTTAAATTGATTAAGTTTTGATTTATCAATAATTGCTATATCATTTTCTATATCTATCGAACTTCTAAGATACTTTTTAGTATTCAAATGTATTTTACTAAATCTTCTTGCCATATAGCTTTTTATTCTACTATTTCCCCATAAGAAAAATGCTACAATACCAACTACTGGTAAAAACATTATAAATATTATCCAAGATATTTTATATTCTGGTGTGCTCTTTCTATATAATAGTGAAATTACAGCAATTATTTTTATCACTTCAAATATCGTAGTTAAATATACTGAAACTCCTTTTGTACCAGTATATATGAGGATCATAAATATTATTTGAAAAGCTAAAATTACTAATGTAGATATCACTTTTATAAGAGTTAAAACAATATTTTTCTCATTTTTCTTATTTTTAAAACTTTTAGTATCGGCTTGTTTATTTTTTTGTTCCATATATTCCTCTTTTCCTATTATGTTTTTAATATTAATATTATTAGATTTATATATTCTTTTATTACTATTATGTTTTTATTTTAACATAATTTATATATTTGTTCAACTATTTAATAAAAATATTTAAGCAGGAATAAAACCTAAAAAATCATATTTTACAAACAATTTTTAAGAATTTTAATTCTATTTTTACACATACTTATACCTCAAATAAAGCATAACATTTTATCACTCTATCCTATTACATAATCTTTTTATTTAAAAAGTGAAAGTTTAGAAAACTTACATTCTAAACTCCCACTATATATATTATATTTGTTCTATAGCTATTTTTCTAGCCTTACTTTGTCTTTTTATTTCATCAGCTCTATATGACTTTATCTTATATCTATTTTTATTATCAAATAGTATCATTATAGACTTTGTATATCCTATTTGTTTTGGTTTCTTTTCCTCAATAATTATACTTGCCCTATATTTTCTTAGCGTATCAAACGTAGTCATAAAGCCTATACCAGTACCTCCTGTATCTTTATGAGTAGTACTTCTCTTCTGCCCTAATTCTAGTAGTGTTTTTATTTCAAAATTTGCCCCTGTATCAAAAAACTTAATACCATAATTATCATCTATCTTGCCAAGCATAACTAATATTTTCCTTTGCACTTTATCTTCTGAATTAATAGCAACTATAGCATTCTTTATATGAGAGCCTATTAATACTTCTAATTCATCCTTTTCTATATATTTTTCTAACATATAATTTACATTACCTTTTATATTTAAATTTAATTCTATATTATTTTTTCTTGCTTCATTCATCATTAGTTCAAACATACTATCTATGGTTATTATTTTTGTTAATGGTAATACATTACTGCTTTTTATATTATTATCTAATTGGGTATCAATTTTTTCTTTTAATTTTTCTATTTCTTCTATAACATTATTATCTTTTGTAGCCTCCTCATTATAGTTTGAATTGTTTTTTTCTACTAATAACCTCATAGCAGCAATTTGATGTTTAGTATCATGTATTATTTTACCAAGATTCCAGACCTCATTAGATAATTTCTCTATTTCAATTTCTTTTATTTGCGCTTCCATATCTTGTATTTCTATAGTCTTTTCCATTTGTTTTATGTTATAGTAATTTCTTATCTCTTTTCTTATCCATTCTATCAATGCAAGCGTTGTTAACACTGCAGTAGCTAAAATGTATAATCTTTTATTTGATGTCTTATCTTGATAATACAGAGGTATTAAATAAATAGCTAATATTGAGCTTATTGCTAATAAAAACCCTAGTACTACATTTTCATATACTTGCATATTATCTTCTAAAAAATAGAAGCCATTTTTAAATCTTCTTACTTTAAAAAATAAATTTGCAAATAATATTTGTACTATTCCTTGTAATATTTGTGCTACTACTAATATCCATTCTACTGACACTCCATCTTTAAAAAAAATAGCACCAAAAATTATACCAAATATAACTACTGATACAAAATAAAATGCAAGACTCAGTACTAATGCTATTACTGTGAGCATTATTGCTTGATTTAATTTTTTATCAGTAATTTTTGACAGAAATATGCTGTATAAAAAGTAGGATGTAGCTACTGAAAAAATTATGTTATGCCTCATCTTTAAATATGAATATATAATTGCAGTCATTAAACAGGATATATACATTAGTATCTTTCTTATCAGGCTATCTTTTTGCGGTGACATCTTATTTATAATATAATAAATACATATATTTACGAAAAAATAAGCTATAACATCTAAAACTATATCTAAACTAACCAATTACTTCACATCCCTTTTGTATTATATTATATTATTATATTACAAAAGTTCAAATTTTCAAAATATTTATTGTTATTTTTATTTTTTATTATATTATACATAGCATATACATAAAAGAAACAGGAATAATTGCTATAAACAATTATTCCCTTCTATTTTGTTCCCCTAAATATTATCTAAGAAATTGACCTAGCCAGTTCCAAAATCCTTGCATAAAATGCACCCCCTTATAATCAATACACTTATATTGATTATAAGATAATGATAATACCTAGTTATTAAATAACTAGGTATTTGATGAGTAGCATATTTTTTCTTTTTTTTTCTTTTTATTCCTTATATCTCTTTTTCTAAATATTTAAATACTTTTTCTTTATAAAACATAGTAAACTCTGTTGTAGATGGCACGCCTCTTTTATGATGAACTCTTTGTGTATAAAATTGCTGTAACACTCTAATATCTGTATCCTCCCATACATTGTTTATTGCGGTTTGTATTGCTTTACTTATAGCACTTCCATCTTTCTTTTTGAATTCTTTTGCCACGTAATCAAAAACATTTTCACCTTTCATATTTTCAAAATCTATAGTCATTAGCAAATAAATTGCTCTACGCGTATATTTCCAGCCTTTATAAGTTCTTACCATTCCAATATTATCTAACTCTGAATCTATTTTTTCCATAGCTCTTGATTCATAATCAATTTCAGGATTTACAAATTCAATTTTATTATTTTTTCTATATAAACTGTTTCTCATATCTAGTAATGTTTCAATTACTAATTCAATAGAATAATCCTCTTTTTCTTTTATAAATACAAAGTCAGCTTCATTTTCATGCAAAAAATCTAACATTTTCCTAGTCATTATATTAGTAGTTATAAATAACAATGGTTTTATCTCCATCGCAATTTCTTTAAATTCCTTAATAAATTTTACTCCTGATCCTTCTCCAAAATTAAGTTCCATATCAAGAATAATAGCTTCTGGTACATAAGTTTTAAGTAATTTTAATCCTTCTGTACTAGAATTAGTTACTCCTACAAGTTTCATATCATCCATATTTCTTATTTTTTGTTTAAAAGCCTCTCTTATTTCTATTTCATCTTCTATTAGCAATACAGTCATAGGTTGCTTATTCATAAATATATCCACCCTTTTTATACTTTTAACCATATTGTACCAAATTTCTATTTAAAAATCAAGTTACGTTATAATTTTACTTTTTAATACAGTAAATGACATTTTATGATGTTTTAAGAGTAAAAATAAAGACTTTTTTTAGTTGTTTCAATGTTATATAATAAATCAAGGAGGATTTATTATGGATGATATATCAAAGGGCTTATCAGATAAAACAAAAATGGAAATTGGACTAAGAATGAAAGATATTAGATTAGGAATGAAAGAGCCTTATAAATCCCAAGAAGGATTTGCAAAGCTAGTAGGCTTATCTCGTAACTATGTTGGTGATGTTGAGCGAGGAAAACATTGCTACTCAATAAATGTTTTTACAATTGTTAGTTCTATTACTGGTATATCGATAGATTATATGATAAATGGTGGTACAAGTTCAGTTAGAGATAAAGTTATTACATTTTTAAATAGATATGACGATGAACAGATTAGATATCTCCTTGAAATTATTTCCAGTATGGAGTTTTTTATTAAGCACAAAAATACTAAAACCTAAATTAATTATATATTCAACATATTTTGCATAAAATGCACAGTATATCGTTGACATTAGTTTCTCCCTTTGATAAAATATGGTATATTAAAGGGGTTGAATTTTTTTCACTATGATTAAATTTAAAAAATATTATAGTAAGCCAAAGCTTATAGATATTTATCAAGATTTATTTTATAAAGGTATTGAAAAACTTAACACAAAATTTGAATACCAACTTCTAGGATATCAAATTAATGTTTTTTCACGCACACTTATGCATAGAACGTCAAAATGGTCCATTCCAGCTTCTGCTTCTAACATAGACGATTATGTTTTTTCTATAATTGAAAGGGAAGCTATGGTTTACGAACTAGCCAATAAAATAGCATATCGCAACTACGGCAGCATTCCTGATAATTATGATACCATATATAATTTTGCATATACTAAATTACAAAATTCACTTGAATACAAGGAATTAAACTATATCATTTCTTGTAATTTTAATTATCTTTTAAAGTATACTGATTCTAATAAGATATTACTTGTTTGGTTAGAAGATGCAATATGTAAAAGAGTAGCAATGGAATATAATTATACCAACAAACTTGCTCTTTATCTATTTAAAAAGAAGTGTTAGTAAAAAAATAAAATTATAATAAAGTACAAATAAAAATGATTGAAATTACATTGGTAAAATCAATCATTTTTTTATAGATTATTTATTTAAAATCTCAACTAATAATTTGTTAACAATTTGAGGATTTGCTTTTCCTTTAGATTCTTTCATAATTTGACCAACTAAAAATCCTATTGCCTTATCTTTTCCTGCTTTGTAATCAGCTACAGATTGAGGATTATTTTCCACAATTTTCTCAACAATTTCTTTAATTGCTCCCTCATCAGAAACTTGAACAAGTCCATTTTTCTCTACGATATGATTTGCACTATCACCAGTTTCAAACATCTCTATAAATACTTTTTTGGCAATTGCAGAACTGATTGTTCCTTTATCAATAAGTATTATTAATTCAGCTAAATTTTCTGATGATATTTTAGATTCATTAATTGATATTTCACTATCATTTAATAATTTAGTAAAATCAGTCATTATCCAGTTTGAAACAGCTTTTGCATTTTTACAAACTTTTTCTGCATCTTCAAAGAATTTTGCAGTATATTTAGAGTTAGTAAGTTGAGTCGCATCATATTCTGGTAATCCATATTCAGCAATATATCTTGCTCTTTTTATATGTGGCATTTCTGGTAAACTTTTACGAATATTTTCAACATATTCTTCTCCAAGTACTATTGGTGCTAAGTCTGGCTCAGGAAAGTATCTATAGTCATGAGCATCTTCTTTTGAACGCATAGCATACCCAATTCCTTTTGCATCATCAAATCTTCTTGTCTCTTGGTAAATTACACCACCATTTTCAAGTTCTTCAATTTGTCTTTTTATTTCAAATTCTATTGAATTTTCTATAGCTCTAAATGAATTTAGATTTTTTGTTTCTGTTCTTGTACCGAATTCTTTTTGTCCAACAGGTCTTACAGATAAGTTTACATCGCATCTTAAAGATCCTTCTTGCATTTTACAGTCACAAACTTCTAAATATTCAAGTATACCTTTTAAAGTTTGCATATATTCTACTGCTTCTTTTGCACTTCTCATATCTGGTTCAGATACAATTTCTATAAGTGGAACTGCACATCTATTCATATCAACAAGTGTATCACCTGTATATGCATCATGTATAAGCTTTCCAGCATCTTCTTCTATATGTATTCTTGTTATTCCTATTCTTTTTGTTTCACCATCAACATTTACATCTAAATGTCCATGTTCGCAAAGTGGCAAATCATATTGTGATGTTTGATATGCCTTAGGTAAATCAGGATAAAAATAATTCTTTCTATCTTGTTTAGAAAACTTTGCAATTTCACAATTTGTTGCAAGACCTGCTTTTACTGCATATTCTACTACTTTTTCATTAAGTACAGGAAGTGTTCCAGGCATACCTGTACATATTGGACAACAATGTGTATTTGGGTCTGCACCAAATTCAGTTGAACATCCACAATATATTTTAGACTTTGTAGATAATTCAGCATGAACTTCTAAACCGATTACTACTTCATAATCTTTCATGTTTTTTCTCCTCTCTACTTTAGTTCCTCTTTTATTTTATTTACGTACTCTGATATTTCATCTACTTTCACAAGTTCAGGAGTATCTTTCAAACTTGTTTTTACCTCAATTACATCATTTGATAAATTTCTTGGGCTAATCACAATACGTATTGGTGAGCCTATTAAATCTGCATCTGCAAATTTTACACCAGGACTCTTGTCTCTATCATCAAGTAAAACATCAAATCCTAAATTTATAAAACTGTTATATAATTCTTCAGCTTTTTGTCTTATCTCATCATTTTTTGTATAATCAATTGGGCATATATGAATGTAGTATGGAGCAATTGAAGCAGGCCAATTAGTTGCTTTTTCTGTTCCTCTTGCTTCTAATACTGAAGCCATAAGTCTTCCAACACCAATTCCATAACATCCCATTATAGGATTTTTTTCTTTTCCATCTTCATCAACATATGTCATTCCCATTGATTTTGTATATTTTGTTCCAAGTTTAAATATATTACCAACTTCAATACCATTTGATATTGTAAGTGTTTTTTTACTACATATTGGACATGTATCGCTTTCAATTACTTTTGCAACGTCTACATATTCAACCTGACCAACATCTCTTAAAATGTTTATTCCTCTATAATGATAATCTATTTCATTTGCTCCACCAATTAGGCAAGCTTCATTTTCTAAAGATTTATCATAAATTACAGTTGCACTAATATCTTTAAAATTAACGGGACCAATAAATCCATAAGCAATATTATCTTTATCAGTATCTTTTCTTGGTTCAATTTCAGCTTTTATATAATTTCTAACTTTTGCTTCATTAACATCACGATCAGCACGAATAAATATAACTACTGTATTTTTTGTATCCATTCTAGTATATACAACAGTTTTTAACATTTCATTTACTGGTACAGAAGTAAATTTTGCTAAATCTTCAATCGTTTTAATTTCAGGAGTACTAAATTTTTCTAATTTTTCTTCATTCTTTGTTATTGCTTCTAAATTTCCATATTTAGCAACTTCCATATTTGCACTATAATTACAATCTTTACATACTATTATTTTATCTTCGCCAGCATCACATAAAAGCATATATTCATGTGCGCCAGTTCCACCCATCATACCTGTATCGGATGCAACAGCTATAACTTCTGGAACTCCAGCTCTTGCATAAATTCTATTATATGCATTATAGTATTCATCATAAACTTCATTTAAGCTATCTTCATCTCTATGAAATGAATATGCATCTTTCATAGTAAACTCTCTAACACGAATAAGTCCACCACGACTTCTTGCCTCATCTCTAAACTTAGTTTGAATTTGATATACTGAAAATGGATATTTAGAATAATTCTTTGCTTCTGTCATTGCAATAAATGTTACTGCTTCTTCATGAGTCATTGAAAGTAACATTTCTGTGCCTGTTCTATCTTTAAACTTTAAAAGTTCACCATCAATTGCATCATATCTCCCTGACATATCCCAAAGTTTTTTTGTAGCTACAAGAGGCATTAGCATTTCTTGAGCGCCAATATTATTCATTTCTTCTCTTATTATATTTTCTATTTTAGATGTAACTCTTTTAGCAAGAGGAAGAAGAGTATAAATTCCTGATGCCATTTGTCTTATATATCCACCTTTTAATAAAAGTCCATGACTTCTAAGTATTGCATCACTTGGCCACTCTTTATATGTTTCTCCAATTAATTTTGATTGTAACATTAAATCTCTCCTTAATTAAATATTTGGTTTTGCTTTATGATAATCTGTATTTTGCTCATATGCATAAGCTACTTGGAATAATTTATCTTCTTCAAAAGCATTTGCAATAAATTGCATACCAATTGGCATACCATTCGAATCAAATCCTCCTGGTACAGATATTGCTGGAAGTCCTGCAATATTTACCGGAACTGTATATATATCTTCTAAGTACATTTCAAGTGGATTACTAGATTTTGCGCCAAATTTAAATGCAGTACTAGGAGCTGTTGGAATCAATATTGCATCACATGATTCAAAAGCTTTTTTAAAGTTCTCAATAATTAAAGTTCTAACTTGTTGAGCTCTTTTATAATATGCATCATAATAACCTGAACTTAAAACGTAAGTACCAAGCATAATTCTTCTTTTTACTTCTGGTCCAAAACCTTCTGTTCTAGATTTTACATATAAATCTTGTAAATCATCAAAGTTTTCAGCTCTATGACCATATCTAATTCCATCATATCTACCTAAATTTGAAGATGCTTCTGCAGTTGCTATAATATAATATGTAGCAAGTGAATATTTAGCATAGTTTAAATCAACATTTACTATTTGTGCTCCTGCTTCTTTTAATTTCTTTATTGATGTTTCATAAGCTTCTTTTACATCTTGATTTAGTCCATCTTTTACAAAATTTTCATCAATTCCAATTTTAAAATTCTTAATATCATTATTTAAAAATTTTGTATAATCTTTCTTTTCAAGATTAGCTGATGTTGTATCGTTCTTATCATATCCTGAAATTATATTTAACATTATAGCTGAATCTTCAACTGTTTTTGTAAATGGTCCAATTTGATCAAGTGATGATGCAAATGCAATAAGACCATATCTTGAAACCATACCATAAGTTGGTTTAAGACCTACTACAGAACAATATGAAGCTGGTTGTCTAATTGAACCACCAGTATCAGAACCTAAAGATGCGTAAGCCATATCAGATGCAACACTTGCTGCACTTCCACCGCTTGAACCACCTGGTACACATTCAGTATTCCAAGGATTTTTTGTTTTCTTTATATATGATGTTTCAGTAGAAGAACCCATAGCAAATTCATCCATGTTAGTTTTTCCAAGTACAATAGCACCAGAATTCTCTAAATTTTCAATTACAGTTGCATTGTAAATTGGAACAAAATTCTCTAACATTCTTGAAGAGCAAGTAGTTTTTACATTCTTAGTACAGATATTATCTTTTATAGCAATTGGAACTCCTCCAAGTACTCCTATATCTTCTCCATTGTTTAGTTTTTCTTGAAGTTCTTCAGCCCTTTTATATGCATTTTCTCTTGTTAAAGTAACAAAAGCGTCTACTTTTGATTCAACGCTATCTATACGAGAATATACATTATCTAAAACTTCTTTTATTGTAACTTTTTTATCTTTTATATCTTTAGCAATTTCTGCTAATGATTTACTATATAATTCCATTATTTCACCTCTATTCTACAGTCTTAGGAACACTAATACAACCTGCTTGCGAATCAGGTGCATTCTTTAGTATTTCTTCTCTTGGATATGAATCTTTATTTTCATCTTTTCTAAATACGTTCTTAATATCTAATATATGAGCTGTAGGTTTAACTCCTGTAACATCTATTTCAGTTAAAGTGTTTGCAAAATCTACTATATTAGATAATTTTACTGTAAAATCTTCTAATTCATTTTCACTAAATTCAAGTCTTGAAAGACTAGCAATTTTTTTTACATCTTCTTTTGATATACTCATTTTAAAAAACTCCTCTCCCGACTAATAGGTTTTTCTATTTTTTTCCTTATAATGTCCATATAATTATACTTTAAATGGAAGTATATGTCAATAAATATAATTGTATTTTGAGCATTTTTTCAAGTATTAATCAGTGTAGAATGCATTTTAATTCTTTTAATTATATTTAATATTTTTAAATGTCTAATATTGTTTTATTTTTGTAATCTAATAAAAAGAAGAACCTTGAGAAATATATCCTCAAAGTTCTTCCTTTTTCAATTAGGCAACAGCATTGCTACATTGCCTTTTTCCAATAATTGCACAAAGTTCTCCTACTTTTCTGGCAGCTCCCCAGATTTCGTGATGATCTGGTATAGGTCTTGTTGTAATGTTATACAAATATTCAATTTCTCCATCAGACATCATTAGATCAAGGATAAAATCTTCAACTTCTTTTTTGCTGCATTCCGGGCATAAAATGACATCATCTTCTTTTAGGCCTGCTGTTGTAAAAAACGTAAATGCATCGCGAATAAGATCGCACAATGGATAATTTTCACTATAAACCTGTTTGTCAAAATATTTCCAGTTCAAAGGTTCTTTTTCTGTGTTAACCCCAATTGTTACATGTTCCAAGGTTATCCCTTTTTGTACACTAACGATAAAAATCTTACCCATTAATTATACCTCCGTTATAATAATATTTTTATAACATCACTTAAATTAAAACTGTGAAAGAATTATATCACAATTTGTCGATGCAGTCAACAGCATTTTTGATTTATGTAATTTATTTCATAAATATTACTTTATTTAGGGAGTTCCTTTTTAAGTACACCTGTTGTATTAATATAAAAATCATGTTTTGAAATTATTTCTTTAGTATTTTCAATATTAAATATTTCATAACAATTTATTACATACCCTCTAGATTCGTTTAAATCCAAAAAGTTATTTACCTTTTCTACAAATTCTTCTTTACCATATACCACAAATACAAAGTTTTCATTATTGTAATCATGTGTAATTTTTTCATTTAGCCATTCAGTATAGTACATATTGTCCTCTATCTTTTTATAAAACCTTGAGATAATGGTTTTAAACTTCTTCTTTTCACTTCTTTCATTAATATAAATTATTTTAACATTTTCAAGCTCGTTGCTTATAAAGTTGTTTGCAATTATACATGCATGAGTTAAATTAACTGTAAAACAACATAACTTAATTTTTTTCATCTTTTGTTTCCCCCTCTCACTTACTAAATTTTATCACTGTAAATATTAAAAGTCAAATTCTAATTTTATATTTTTTTGTAGTGTTTTGTAGAACTATATGAATTATTTACGACATAATTTTCATAATTTCAAATTACGATTATATAACTAAAAATTTGACAAATCATTTGTAGAAAAAATATTTTATAATTTATGTATGATTTATTTTTTTCGAGTAATAATATTTTTAGGTGGTAAATAATGGAAATTAATAATACAAATGAAAAATCATTTTATACTGAAAAGAAAAAATTTATAGATATAACTCCTAAATTTATAGCAATACTTTCTTTTATAATTTTAAATACAATATTTGTAATAACTATATATAATAAGTCTTATGAAAAAAAAGATATTTTAAGATTACATATTGTTGCAAATAGCAATTCAATTGAAGATCAATTAGTAAAATTAAAAGTATCAGAAAAGATTAATACTTACATTTCAAGTTTATCTAATTTATGTGATTCAAAAGAAGAAATGATATCTTTATTAAAAGATAGTAATAATGAAATAATTGAGATTGCTGATAGCACATTAAAAGATAATGGATTTGATTATGATACAAAATTAAAAATAGGAAAAATCTCTTATGATAAAAAAGAAAGTCTATCTGTTAATATGGAAAAAGGGACATACGATAGTATACAAGTAGTTCTTGGTGATGGAAATGGTAAAAATTTTTGGACACTTATTTTTCCAAATGAAGAAAATATAAAAAAATTAGAAAATTATAATACAATAATGCCATTTATATCAAATATATATGGAGATGAAAATGAAGATATAAATAGTAAAACTGAAATAACAAATAATAAGGATAAAGAATATACCTTCAAATTTCTTGAAATAATAGATCGAATTAAAGAAAAAATATAATTAATAAAGGGAAATAATAAATTATTTCCCTTTATTAATTATAAATAGTTTTTCATTTCTTCTATATTGTTTTCTTCAATCTTAAGTAATTTCTTGGCAATTAATTGAATTTTTTCATCTGCTTCTTCATATTCATTAATTTTCCTTGTAATATCCGTAACTCCCATTGTACTTCCTTGTATTATCATTTCGGCTATGTGAGAATTAGAACTGTCTTTTGCAATATTCATTTTAGTCGCCATGTAAGTACTTACTTTTTGAAAAGAATTAAAATCTTCAAAATCTTTATTCATGTCATGTAAAATTTCAATACATTTATCGTACACTTTAATGTATTCTTGGAATTCTTCTAGCAATGCCTCTTTTAAATCACTACCATCAATATCTTTAATAATTACTGATAAAGTATCAATTCCCATCTTAGCATTTTGTGCTATATAATTTAAAAATTCAATATCTCTACTCATATTATATCACTCCTCAAGTATATTATTAGTTGTATTTTTTATTATATACTTAGTGATTATTATAACTATAATTTGATATAATTTTTAATTAAAGTAATTTTTTTATTAATCATATTATTCAATTCTACAATATTTCTTTTAATTCATTTAAACCATGAATTATATATTTTGGTTTATATTCTAATCTATCAATATCCTCATTATTTATATTAAAAAAACAACTATCAATATTAAACTCATTTGCACCTTTTATATCAGAAAAAATAGAATCTCCTACAAATAGCATTTTATCAGTTTCATAGTAGTTCATTTTTTTAATAAGTCCTTCAAAAAATTCTCTTTTAGGTTTCATAAATCCTATATCTTCGGCTGTAAATACTAAAGATACAAAATTAATTAAATTAGATTTTTTTAGTTTTTCTATTGCAGCTTCTTTTGGACCATTTGTTGCTACTACAATATTATATTTTCTATTTAAATAACTAAGAATCATATATGAATTTTCTATAGCTACTACTTTTTCCTTAAGATTATGAGTATATATATCACTTATTTTACTTGCAATATCAAGATTTATTTCTTCATTAAAATATATAATAAATCTTTGAGATCTAAGCCACATTCTTTTAGTTTCAATATTACCTAAATATTCTTCTGGAACTATAATCTTATTTTTTTGGTGATCGCTCCAAAAATGCTTATCTATTTCATAAAATTTTATAAATTCTTCCTCTGAATATATTTTATTCATATACTCTAATACTGTTTTAAAGCTATATTTAATATTTTCAATATTATCTATTAATGTATCATCTAAATCAAATATTATAGTTGTATATTTATTTTTATTATTTTCAATTATTTCATTCATAATAATTCCATATCCCCAGCTTCCCTTTTGTTTTTATAGGATTTTCTAATGTTTGAATATCTTCTAATATCCAAGCATATCTTCCAACTTCATATCCTCCACTAATATATTCTTCCCTATTTTCTTTTACTTTTTCTATGAACTCTTCTGTCATATATACACAATCAATTAAATTACATTTGCAAATTATATGTCCATAATTAAAATTAATGTTATTTAGAATATCTAATTTATCTTTATACTCAATTAATTGTTTATTATTTAATTTTTTACTACTAGCATGTATATATAGCTCACCTCTGTAATTTGTTTTCCAACTTCTAGTTTCAATGTATTTTACTTTTTCATTAATTAAACTGGCCCAAGGTTCGAGTAGACTAAGTACTTTCATAAAATCAACTCCTATTAATTATTCTATTATATCTTAAATACTATTTTAAAACAAGTTACAATTTTAATATACTATCTTCAAAATATGAATATATTTGACATTATTTTAATATTATTTATTATATTGTTTTGGAGGAATAGTAATGGAATATTTTATAACAGTTGAAGATGATGTTAAAATATTTGTTGAAGATTTAAATCCAACAGGTAAAAAAGCAATACTTTTTATTCATGGTTGGCCTGGTAACCATAATTTATTTGAATATCAATTCAATAAATTACCAAGCCTTGGATTTAGATGTATAGGAATTGATTGTAGAGGATTTGGAAAGTCTGATAGACCTTACACAGGATATGATTATAACAGACTGGCAGATGATGTTAAAGCTGTAGTTGATGCACTAAAATTAAAAGATTTTATACTTGCTGGGCATTCAACTGGAGGTGCAATATGTATTAGATACATGGCAAGACATAAAGGTTATGGAGTGTCAAAACTAGCTCTTTTTGCTGCTGCAGCTCCTAGCCTTATACAAAGACCATATTTCCCTTATGGGTTACCCAAAAGCGCAGTTGAGAGTATAATAACAGGAACTCTTAATGATCGACCACATATGTTAAGAGAATTTGGAAATATGATATTTTATCAATATGTTACTACAGACTTATCTGAATGGATTTTTGATTTAGGATTACAAGCAGCAGGCTGGTCAACAGCTGCAATTGCAAACACATGGATTACTGATGAAGGACTTTTTAAAGATATGGAAACAATTAGTGTACCTACTCTAATACTTCATAGTATACATGATAAAGTTTGTCTATTTCCTCTTGCATTAGCACAGGAAAAAGCAATCAGAAATTCAAAATTAGTAAAATTTGATAATGCAGGTCACTTTTTATTTTATGATGCACGTGACAAATTTAATGATGAATTAATAAAATTTGCAAACGAATAAAGAAAACATGCTATGATAATAATTATTTAATTATTACTTAGCATGTTTTCTTTTCTATATTTAATTGGTTTTTAAATTGGAGTTCCTTTAGGATTAGTGTCAGAGCATCTTTAAAGGAATAATTTTCAGCTACAACAGTTTGATATAATTCATTAATATCAATTTCAAACGCTTCATTATATCTAAATATTGTTTTATATCCCACAACCTTTTTATTGTTTTCAATTTCTGAAATATAATATGGTGATATTTCTAAAATTACTGCTATATCTTTAATTTTAAGATTATTGACAATACGAACTAACCTAAGTACATCATTTATGCTAGTTATTTCGTCACCATCATTTGTAAATTCCAATACTTTTAAAAATGCTGATTTAAAATTTGTTAGACCTTTTACTTCATCATATACTTTAAACATATCGACATTAAATAATTGCTCATAGGCATAAATCATTGCCTGACTTATTTTTCTTTCCTTAGATTCGATTCGAGCAACCGTGGAATGATTAACATTAAGCAGAGCTGCAAGATCTTTTATTTTCATAGTATTTGACAATCTAACAAGTTTTACAACATCACCCATAGTCATAATTAGACTTAAGCTCCTTTCTTTTTTATTTATATAATTATATCATATATGTCAAGAATTATGTAACATATTTAATTAAATATTCATATCCAGCTTCATGCATTTTATCAAGCGGTATAAATTTAAGTGATGCACTATTTATGCAATATCTTTTACCACCTTTTTCTTTTGGACCATCATTAAAAACATGACCTAAGTGTGAATTACCCACTCTACTTCTTATTTCCGTTCTTTTCATAAAAAATGATCTATCTTCATTTTCTTTTAACACTTCTTCATCTATGGGCTTACTAAAACTTGGCCAACCACATCCAGATTCAAATTTATCAGTAGATAAGAACAACGGCTCACCTGTGACTATATCAACATAAATTCCTTTTTTGAAATTATCATAATACTCATTTTCAAATGGCGCTTCAGTATCTGCATTTTGAGTAACATTATATTGTTCTTTGGTAAGATTTTTTAAATTTTCTTTTGTTGGTTCATTATATTTATATTTATCCACTTTTATATTCTTGGCTTTGTTAAACTTTGATGCATTAATATGGCAATATCCTCCTGGATTTTTATCCAAATATTTTTGATGATATTCTTCTGCTTTGTAAAATGTTTTTAATTCTTCTACCTCAATTACAATTGGTTTAGAATATTTCTGTTTTAATAATTCTATTGAATTTATAATAGTTTCTCTATCATTATCGTCCACGTAGTAAACACCTGTCCTATATTGACTTCCTCTATCATTTCCTTGTTTATTTAAAGATGTTGGATCTATAATATCATAAAATAATTCTAGTAAATATTTTAGTGTTAATACATTTTGATCGAATATTACGTGTACTGTCTCAACATACCCAGTATTATGATTACAAACCTCTTCATAAGTTGGACTAGGTATATTACCATTTGCATATCCAACTTCAGTTTCTATAACTCCAAAAATTTCACTTATATATTTTTCAACACCCCAAAAACATCCACCAGCAAGATATATTTCTTTAGCACTATTCATAAATATTACCTCCTAAAAAATAAAAAACATAAATATATTCCTATACCATGTTTTTTGTTATTTTTATTAAATTATTCATATAAGAATAATTATTTACTACATATATAACTTTAATAAAATATCTGCTATATATTTTAATAAAAAGCTATATGAAAGAATTGTAAATGGCTTTAATAATATAAGTATTAATAAATATTTTTTAAATGTCATTTTAGTTACTCCTGCAAGATAGCATAAGAAATCATCTGGTGCTACTGGCAAAAATATTGCTAAAGCAAATAGTTTTTCAAATCTTTTATTTTCATCAAGCCAACTTATATATTTATCTATGGTTTTTTCACTAAATAACCTTCTTATTATTCCCATACCGTATCTTCTTGATAGGAAAAATACTATTACTGATCCTAATATTATACTAAAATAGTTATATATAAATCCATAAACAGGTCCAAATACAAGCACACCTACTGCGCAACTAACGTTACCAGGAATTATTGGTATTATTACTTGTAATATTTGTATAACTATAAATATAAGAGGTCCCCAAATTCCAACCCTAGCTAAGAAATTAGATAGAGCATCGTGGTCTGTAAATATATTAGTTCTTAAACCATATACTACAAAAACAACTAGTAATATAGTACCTATTATAGTTGCTATATGGACAAATTTTTCTTTAAATAATTTTTTCAAAATATCACTTCCTATTGCATCACATATAATATAACGATGAAAAAATATATTAGTAAACAAATAATAAATATTTTTTATACTTTTGACATTATATACTAAATTTCATACATGTTAGATAATATCTTACAAATTAAGTATTGTCAATAAAAACCTATTAATTATTACAAAACTGTTATATTCTATTCGGCTTTCATTCCAATAGCATCTTCTTTTCCATTTAATATCTTAAGTGACATTTTAAAAGATTCACCTATTTCTTTTTCTATATCATCTTCAGTTACTCCTAATTCATTTTGTATAATATCTTTGTTAATAAATAAATTCATTGACATTAAATCTCCAAGTGAATAAGGATCAAGACCTGGTTCTATATTTTTCTCTTTATATTCTTTTACTAACTTTCCTGCAAACATTTTATATACAAACTTTGGTATTGTTATAATTCTACGATTTGGCATACCAATAGAATTATGAACTACTTTTAAAAATTCTCTCCATGTCATATTATAGTAACCAACAGGATAAGCAGTATTACCTTTACCATTTTCAATTGCTCCTGCAATGCACTGAGCAACTTGTTGTACAGTTACCATTGTTGTACCACCACTAGGATATATTGTGGCATTTTTCATACTAAGAATTTGTTTAAGAATAATAGTCCAAACTGGTTTTCTTCCCTTTTGCACACCAAATATATATGGTAATTCTAAAACCATAACATCCATACCATTATTTGAATATGAAAATGCTGCATTTTCTTGATCTATTCTACTTCTTATATATGGATTTTTCTCGTATAATTTAAGTTCTGGATACTCTTTAGCAAAATATGCGAAATATGAGCCAAGTATTACTGATTTTTTTACGCCTTCTTCTTGTGCAATCTTTAATATTCTTTTTACTGGTTCAATGTTATACTTTACATAGCCATCATAACATGGTGGTGGAAGCTCAACTCGCTCATCAATTCCTGCTGCAAAAACAAAACCTTCACAACCTCTTAGATGTTCTCTTAATTCGTCATCACTTAATTCTAAATAATTTCCTAGTGATAATTTTATTTCTGGATTTATATTTGAATCTTGAGGTATTGGTGGTAAGGAAATCGAATGAACTTCATGTCCACGTTTTATCAATTCATTAGCACCTGCAGAACCTAAAAGCCCTGTTGCTCCAATCATAAATATTTTCATATAAAAACCTCCTATTATATTTTATATATTAACACATTTTTATTTTTTTTACAATCTTTATAAAAATTAGTATATTTATATTATTTGAAAAAAAAGGCTTAATAATCTTTGTTTTGATATTAATTGCCAAAAAGATAGCTCAAATATAGTTGAACTATCTTTTTTTATTTTTCTTATTTTTTATTTTTAATATACTTTTCATAATATTCTTCAAGTGTATTAATATTTTTTTCTTTCATTTCAGTAGCTATTTTTACTCCCACATATCTAATATGCCATGGTTCATATTCATAACCTGTTATTTTTTCAAATCCTTTTTTATATCTTATTATAAAGCCATATTTATAAGCATTTTCTTCAATCCATTTTGACTCTTTTGTTTGTTCAAATTCTTCTATACTACCAAAAGATCCAATTAGATCAATTGCCTCTCCAGTATGATGCTCACTATATCCTGGTCTTGAACTATACGTATCAACTTTTTCTTGTGAATCTTCTTTTAAGTATTTATTATATAAATATTTTTGAGAACTAATACTTCTATATGATGATGCAACACCAATCTTATAACCTTTTTTTGTAGCATCATCTTTTATCTTATCAAATGCAGCCTTAGTATCAGCTGTAACATAATGTCCAGAATCTAATTGAACTAAATTTTTAGGCACATAATCATCTGGTAATTTATTATACTTATTTACTAGTAACAACTCACTATCTACACTTTGTATTTGTTTTGTATTTGTATAGAATTCATTGTCAATATTTGCATTCACCATCCATACTATATCATCATCTGATATGCCTGGATTTTTCTCTTTATACGATTCATATCTTTTTTCATTTTCTCTATTATAATAATAAATTACTTTAAAATTTCCTTCTTTATTTTCGTATGAATTACTATTTACAGAAACTACATTATTTTTATATTTTTTTATTTCCATAATACTTAAATATGCTACTATTAAAATGATTATGAGTAATAAGACCTTTGATGTTTTTTTTATATAAAATTTCATGAATATACCCCCTCTAACCTTAGATAGGGGTATGTTATCATACTTATTTTTCTAAAATGTACCAAAGATACATATTTTTTTTATAATATATGTATAATTCTTGCATCATTTTTTACAACATATTAAATATAGAAATTTTTATAAAATTAAAATTACTAGCCATATTTATTATTGAATTTATTTTATAAAAATTTGAATTATTCTCACCATATTTTAAAATTTCATCTTTTTCTTGTTCCAAGTCTTTAATAAAATAATTTAAATTTAAATAACTTAAGTAATCTAAATATATAGTTTTATAATTATTTTTAAATCCTGTAAAATCAAGAGTATCGGTATAAAACATTATTCCATATATTTTTCCACTAATAGAATCTATCACAACATTTAAATAATTACTATCTGTAATTTTAAAGGTTATATCCCATAATGCCATATATTTTTTATCTTCTGTTTTATTTACTAACCTTATATATTTTGATTCAATTATACCTTTTGAATAATCTACTTTATATATTATGTCTGATGGATTTTTAAAAACTTCTTTAATTTGAGTACTTATATAAGTTACAATTTGATCAAGTTTCATTTCATTTTTTTGCAATATGCTATCATTTGTTGTAATTTGTATATTTTTATCATTACTATAATATACATTTCCCTTTTTATATAGATTTAATAAAATTTCTATCTTCTTATCATATTCTAATTCATCAATATTTTCATTTTTATTATCATATTCTATTTCATTTATATTATTTAAATATTTATTATTGTTATATTTAGAAAGTTCTCTTGGGAGCATATATGAAAATATTATTATTGCTATTAAAATTATTATTATTATAGCATTTATAAATTTTTTTTTCATATTATCATCTCCTTTTACTATCGTCAATATCAATTTTAAATGTAACTATAGTGTAAACTCCAAATTCACTTTCAAAATTTAGCTCAGCATTATGTATATCTGCGATTTTCTTACAAAGATTAAGTCCAAGACCTATTCCATTTTCTTTACGTGAACGTGACTTATCAATCATATAGAACGGTTCTGTAATTTTTTCAATTTCTTCTTTTTTAATACCTATACCATAATCTTTTACTTTAATTACATATTTTTTATTTTCTTTAATTCCAAAAATTTCTATAGTGCTACAATCACTTGAAGCTTTAATAGAATTATCTAAAATATTCAATAATAATGTTTTTATTAAATCTTCATCAATCCTTATATATGAATCATCAATCTTTGTAACCACATTTATTTTCCTTTTAATAATTATTGGGTCCATTATATTAAGTACGTCTTTTATTAGTTTTTTTGTATTAGTACTTTTAAATATGAAAGCTTTATTATTTAAAGATATTAAATCAAGAAGCTTTATGGTTAATGATTCTAGACGTTTGCCTTCACTGTATATATAATTTGAGCTATTAAATATAGTTTGCTGATCTAATATTTTAGTTCTTAGCATATCAGAATAGCCTATTATTGAAGTTAATGGAGTTTTTAATTCATGTGTAAAATTTGACACAAAATTTTCTTGTAAACTTGCTATATTTTCGAGTTTAGTAATATTTTTTTCTATAGCCTCCGCCATTATATTAAATTCATTTGCAAGTTCTACTATTTCTCCACTTCCTCTTACATTGAGTCTTTGATTATAATTTCCTTTAGAAATACTTTTTACAGACTCAATCAATTTTCTTATTGGTCTTGTTATAGAAAGTGATATTGCATATATGAAAATACTACCAAAACTTACTACAATAACAAGCATAATTCCAAGCATATTTATCTGTTCATTTTTCATTTCAAATGTTGATGATATATCTTTACTAATTTGAATATATACTTTTTCTCCCTTTATATTAATTTCACATATACTATTTATATAGTATAAATTATCATTATTTATAATCTTATATGCTCTTGTATTATCTTTTAAATTACTTACTAAAGTATTATCAAAATTTAAATTACTATTTTGATATATTAATTCTTTTTTATCATTTAATACATATAAATTGTAACTTTTATACATATCATTATTTTGCAATCTATTAGAAATATATTGTATAGTACTATCACTAAGATTAGAATTATTATTTAGTACATTAATAGCTTCTGATTCATACAAAAATTTTATTGATATTATATCACTATCAACACTTTGAATATCGTTTTCTATAGTTTTGCTGAATCCATATTCTATAAGTAGATATCCACCTATTGATAGTACTACTGATATTAAACATATCATTACGATAAATATTTTCCAAACTACATTCATTTTATACCTCTAATATATATCCAATTTTATAGACTGCCTTAATTCTATTTTCAAACCCTAATTTTTTTCTTAGTCTTTGTACATGAAGATCAACTGTTCTAGTATCACCCAAATAATCGCTTTCCCATACTTTTTCAAATATAATATCTCTATATAATGCTACATTCTTATTTCTAATAAACATTAAAAGTAATTCAAATTCCTTATTTGTAAGATAAATATTTTCTCCACTTTTTGTTACTTTTCTTGAATCAATATTTACATTAATATCATCTATTATAAAATTCACATTATTTTTATTGTATCTTCTTAAAACTACTTCAATTCTTGCCAATAACTCTTCAATATCAAATGGCTTAGTAATATAATCTTCTGCACCAATTTTAAGTCCTTTTACCTTATCATTAATGCTTGTCCTAGCAGTTAAGAATATAACTGGGATATTTTTTGTCTTTATATAATCAATTAATTCATAACCATCTAACTTAGGCAACATTATATCAAGTAGTATTAAATCATATTGATTTTTTTCTACAAGATCTGCAGCAAACATTCCATCATAAGCTACATTGCAATAATAGCCTGCATCTACTAAGTTTATTTTTATTAAATCAGATATTGCTTGTTCATCTTCTACTATCAAAATTTTAATCATTTTAACTCACCTTTAAAATTATATATATTAATTGTATCATATTTGCATCTTATAAAATATATATCTTCAATTTTTACAAGTTATTTCCAAATATATTATTAAATTACGAAAAAAAGAAATCTAATCTAAATTAGACTTCTTTTAATTCCTTAACTAATCTTTTGAAATGATTTCCTCTTTCTTCAAAGTTTTTATACATATCAAATGATGCACTAGCTGGTGACATTACTACAATATCTCCATCTTCTGCTGCATTTTTTGAATATTCTACACATTCTTCTAAATTAGTCATTTTAATAATTTTTACGTATTCATTTATATCTATATTTTGTTTTTTTGCTTCATTTAAAACTGATTCTTCTATTTTATCTGCAGTTGCACCAATAAGTAATAAAATTTTCACTTTATCAATTATATAACTGCCCATTTCATCATATTCTATATGTTTGTCATATCCACCTGCTATTAATATTATTTTTTTATTAAAAGATTTTAATCCTGCAATTGTTCTTGTTGGGCTTGTTCCAATAGAATCATTATACCATTTAACGCCATCTATTTCATCGACAAGTTCCATTCTATGCTCTACACCATTAAAAGTTGTTACAACCTCTTTAATCACATCTTTTCCTACCAAATCAATTACCGCAGTAGATGCTGCACATATATTTGCAATATTATGCATCCCAACTAAAACAACTTCATCAATTTTTACAATTATTTCTTCAGAACCTGAAACATTACTTACAATATTTCCATCTTTAACATATACACCATTTAAAGGAGTACCTTCTATACTAAATTCTCTAATATTACTTAAAATATAGTCATCTTTAATAAATTGTTCAGTAAACTTACTATCCATATTTAATACAACAATATCGCCTGGCAATTGATTTAAAAATATGTTTTTCTTTGCTTCAATATATTCTTCATAATTCCTATGATAATTTAGATGGTTTGGAGATATGTTTGTTAAAATTGCTCTATTTGGACTTATTTTCATTGTCATTAATTGAAAACTGCTAAGTTCTAAAACAACAATATCATCTTTATCTATCTCATCTAATTTAGAAAAAAGAGGTATTCCTATATTGCCACCAGTCCAAACCTTAAATCCTGCTCTTTCTAAAAAACTACTAACTAATGTTGTGGTAGTTGTCTTTCCATCACTACCAGTTACGCCAATAATTTTACAATTACAAAGTTGCATTAAAAGTTCAATTTCAGATGTTAATATTACACCATTTTCAACTGCTTCCTCTATTCCTTTTTCAAAAGGTTTTATTCCTGGTGATCTAAGTATGTAGTCATATTGAGAAAGATTATCTAAATATCCTTCTCCTAATATAAATTCTATATCTAAATCTTTTAACTTGTCACATTCTGATCCTAAATTTTCTTTCATATCTCTTGCTGTGACTTTAGCTCCAAGACTAACTAAATATTCTATTGCGGGTATATTACTAATACCTATTCCAAGTACAGCAACTTTTTTACCACATATTGTTTCTTTAAATATTTCTAATTTGCTATTCAAAATCCCACTTCCTTTGACTTTATAATTATATTATATTAGTGGACATATTTCAATAGTTACAAATCGTGCTTTTCTTTAAATTTTAAAAAATAAATAATGATAATCAGATGTTACTCTAATTATCATTTCTTTAAGTTGAAGAATATACACAATATATTAATAATATATTTATTTTCTTCTTCCGAATAATCTTAAAATCCTTAAGAATATATTTATAAAATCAAGATATAATTCAAATGCTCCATAAATATGTAGTTTATTTATATCAACAATATTGCTATTTGCAAGTGATTTAAGTTTTTGCATATCATAAGCGGTAACTCCAAAAAATGTAAATAAAATAACCCATGACAAACCGATATCAAGTAAACTATTTCCAATAAATAAATTTATAATTGATACTATAACTCCAACTATTAAAGTTCCAAAGAGAATTGGAGATAATTTTGATAAATCTATTTTTGTGTAATTTCCAATAAAAGCAAATATTGCAAACAATATGCTTGATGCAAAGAATACTAAGGTTATTGATGAAAGTTGATAAACTGCAAATATCACTGACATAGTTATTCCATTTAAAGCTGAATAAACGAAAAATAATATTTGTACGACGGTAGGACTCATTTTTCTCATTGTAGCTGAAAATATTAATACAAATAACACTTCAGCAATAATTAATAAATTAAATGTTCCATCTATTAATATTTTTTCAAACAATCCAGACGCGTAAGTATACCATGATACTAATCCTGTTGCCAATAACCCTAAAAACATTAAGAAAAATGTTTTCTTATATAAATCTGATATATTTGTTTGATCAACTACTACATTATTTTCTTCATAGCCATAATTCATGATTAACACCTCTTTAATTATTTTATAGCAATTCTAAATATAAGTCAATATAAAAATTAATATACATATTATATATTTATTTTCTCTTTATCTTATTATAGTAATATGGTATAATTATTATGAGGTAATTATGAAAAGGAAATTTAAAAAATATTTAAAATTAGCGACATTGATAATATCATTATTAATTTTATATAAATTAACTCCACTTCAAGAAGATATAACATACAATAGCTTACAAAATGATTCTTTAAATAATTTGAATGAAATAACTCGAATTGAAAATGAAAACTTTGTTAAAGTATTAGTAAGTAGAATTGTAGATGGTGATACTATAGAAATAATTATGAACAGTGAAAAATATAAAGTTAGATTCATTGGAGTTAACTGTCCAGAGTATACATCTAAAATTGAAGAATATGGAAAAGAAGCAACAGAATACACAAAAAATGCATTGTTTAATAAGTATGTATATATAGAAAAAGATGTTAGTGAAACAGATAAATATGGAAGATTACTTAGATATATATGGTTAGATATCCCAACTTCAATAACAGAAAATGAAATTAGAACTAAAATGTTTAATGCAAAATTACTTATAGATGGTTATGCTCAAGTTTCGACTTATCCACCTGATGTAAAATATGTTGATTATTTTAAAAGCTTGCAAAGAGAAGCAAAAAACAACAATGTTGGACTTTGGAATAAAAAGTAGATATTATTTATATTTTAATATCTACTTTTTTATTTAATTAGATCTGTCTAGTTTGTCTAATCTAAATTTTTATGAAACAAAGCATCATTACCTAATTCAAATTTTCCATTAACTACTTCTTCAAAATGTTTTTTTGCTATTCCCAAATCAACTAAATCAAAATAATAATTTTCATCTATAGATATTCTTAAATTATCTTTTTCATATTTTAATATTGCTTTTTGAGTGTTTTTAGCACTAGGTGCTAGAATAAGTGATTCTAGACCATCTTTTATCCAATTTGGTAAATCTTTATCGGCTACTATTCTTTCTTTTATAGTTTTTCTTTTCATATGCATTGCTTTTCTTATAAGTTCATCCTTTATTGATGATGTTTGATGACCAACTAAAATAACACATACTAACTCCTCATCTTCTTTTAAAGAAATGGCAGTTCTATCAAAAGTTCCACCTACCCAACATGTACCAATATCCATATCGGTTAAATCAAATATCATAGCTTCTCCGTAATATCCTATTTTTTCCTTTAGAAATTTGTCTTGTTTATTACCTTTCATTAAAATCATAGACTTAACATTTGAAAACATACCATAACTAGTTTTAAAATTCTTGAAAGCACTAGAGCCATCTTTAAGTAATTCTAAATTCAAATCAGATATACTATTAATATTTTTTATTAAATCATTAATTTTATCAATCTCATTTTCAGACAGTTCTAACTTACTATATGACCTAACTGAAATTCTATTTTGTATTGCTTTACGCATTAAATCATCTCCTAAAATTTATTACTTTTTATACTATTTTAATTCTTGAATTATAGTTGCTTTGCCATTATTATATTCAACTTTTGCAAAAGCTCCGTTTATAATTGTAAGTTGAGGCGGAACGTGACCAATATCAACATCATATATAATAGGTACATTTAAGTCACCTAAGGATTTTTCTATACAATCTTCAAAACTAAAATCACCAATTTTAGCATGACGATAACTTCTTCCAAACATGAAACCTTTTATATTATTAAACCAACCTGCTTCTTTCATTTGCCAAAGTTTTCTACGTAATTCTAATAAATCAAGTCCATAATTATCTATATACCAAATTACACCTTCATCAAACTGATTACAAAACCTGGCAGTATTATCATAGTTAGTACCTAATAATACAGTTATAGCATCTATGCATCCACCTATCAATCTACCACTAAAATTTATATTTTTCATATTTCCAATTGATTTGTATTTTACATATTCAGTTAAATTATACTCCGCCTGATTATCATCATCAATTTCTTCAAGTTGATATTTTTCATAATTATTTTGAACAAATTCTATTGACTCTTCTTTTAAAAAATTTAAATTGTTTTTCAAAGAAATATCTAATTCTCTCATAGCAAATTCACTTAAATTGCTAGCATGTATAGTTGCAATATTATAGTTTGTCGTTAAGTAAAATAACAATAAACTAGTATCTGAAAATCCTTGTACCCATTTAGTATTATATTTTAAAATATCATTTTTATAACTATGTAAATATGGTATCATTTCCATCAAAAATTCTCCGCCACGTGCTGATATTATACATGCTATTTTTTCATCTTGCCATAGACTCATAAACTCTTGAGCACGTGTATTTCCATCTGTACTAACAAATTGATTGGAGTTTCTTGTATTTTTAGTTTCTAAAACATTAAATCCGATTTTTTTTAAATTTTCAATTGAATAATTAATTTTATCAGGATTGGCTCCATTAGATACGGCAACAATTCCAATACTATCATTTAATTTAAGTTTTCTAGGATATATCATATTATCTCCTTTTTTATTTTATTATATCATATTTTTTTAAAGAAATAAAATTAATTTAATTAAATTTACATACAAAAAATGATAATCAATTCTCATAAATGATTATCATCTTAATTTTGTAGAATATAATATATAAAATTATTCTTCTATATTTATATCTTTTTTAAATACAAATATGTATTGTACCATAGAAACTATAGTAGCAATAACCGCAACAGAAATACAAACAGTCATGAATACGTTAATTAATAGTCCAAACATACTCATATTTAATGAATTTGATATAAATGATCCAAATCCATATTTAGTCACAATAGCCCTATCTAGTATTGCAAGAACAACTCCTACTAATTGGAATGTTGTCTTTATTTTTCCGCTTAAAGCAGCAGCTAAGTCACTACCTTTATCTGCACCAAACATTCTTAAAGAATTCACGAAGAAATCTCTAAAAATTATTATTGCTGTAATCCAAGCTGGTACTACCCCAACACCTGTTAACATTACAAATCCAGCTGATATTAATAATTTATCTGCAAGTGGATCCATTATTTTTCCAAACTTTGTAACTAAGTTATTTTTCCTAGATATCATTCCATCTAGAAAATCAGTAATTGCAGCTACTACAAAAATACCTAAAGCTACATAAAGTGGCCATGTCCATTCTGTATTTAAACTCATAAAGATTATAAAAATTGGTACTAAAATTATTCTTATAATTGTCAATTTATTTGGCAAATTCATTTTATTAAACATTATCTGTTCCTCCCTTTATCTTGGCATATTATATCAGACAAATTTTTCCAAGTCAATAAGGTATATTAAATTTAGATTTTTATATCTATTTTTTCACAATTTATTCACAATCATTTAACATTACTATAGTTGCACCTGTTCCATATTCTTTTTTTCCATCTTTAGTATTTCTTCTATATGAAAAAAAATCATTGCTATTACAACATGTACAAATATTAGATAATGATATATTTTTTTCACTTAATCCAATACCTATTAAATCTTTCTTTATTATGTACGGTAAATCTATATGAAATCTTTTTTTATTTTCCTTTTCATAGTATATGTATTCTTCTTCATTTTTCCATACACTAGTAAATTTTTCTTTAAATCCCGCTTCTTCACTATCAAAGCAACATTTATTTATTGATGGGCCTATACATGCTATAATATCACTTGTATTACAATCGAATTCATTTTTCATTATATTTACTGCTTTAATATATATCTGTTTTATCGTACCTTTCCAACCACTATGAACATTTGCAACAGCATTTTTTATCGGATCATAAAGAATAATTGGATTACAATCTGCTGTTGTAATTAATGTTGAAATATTGCAACAATTTGTTACATAGCCATCATATTCATCCTCATTAAATTTATCAAAAGTATAATCATTTTTATTTTTATCATTTAGTACCAAAATATTATCTGTATGATTTTGACTTGCTTTAAAGACATTATTACTATTTATTTTCATACTTTCACATATTAAGTTAAGGTTAGTAAGTACATTTTCTCTTGAGTCATTTCCCTTACTTCTAAAATTAAGTGATGTATATTCTCCATCACTAACCCCACCATGCCTTAATGTTATAGCATGAGTAAATCTTTCATTATATTTTTCAAGTAATCTAAATTTTAAATATTCTAGTTTCCCCTCTTTTACATGTATGATTTCACTAGAATCATATTTATTTGTCATTTTGATATTCCCCTTATTTAAATTTCAATTTCACAGTTAAGATTAAAAGAATAAACATATACTTTTTCAACTTTTGTTTTATACAGTTTTTCTATTGCCTTTTTATATATATTAAGTTGATTCTCATATCTATCAATAAAATCTTGAGTTTTACTTAATCTATCAGTTTTAAAGTCAACTAAAATGATTTTATCATTTTGATCTATATAGTACAAGTCAATTATACCTTGTATAACACTTTTTGATATAGTTTCATCCTTTAATATGAATTCTTCTTCTCTAAAAATTTGTTTTGCAAGTTTTAAATCTTTTCCAATTTTAGAATTAACAAAATTATATATTTTCTTAATTTCTATATTTTCCAAATCCTCAGAATTTATTATTCCCTTATTATACAAAATCTGAATTTGACTATCTAAATCATCAGTAGAGTTAATACTATTAAAATCTAAATGTTCAAGTATAAAATGGATAAGTGTCCCTTTTTTGGCTCCAGAAAATTCTTTTTTATCATCAATACATTTTGGAATATCAAATTCTAATTTTATACTCTCCTCATTATAATATGCTTCATCATCCGCATCTGTTATTTGTTTTAACTCACTAACACTAACTCTTTGTTTTACCTGTAAATCATCACTATATGGGTAAATGTACTCTACATGATTTTTTATTTTAACAATATCTTCATCTTTTATTTCTTTAAGGTCTTTATTTAGATTTTCAGAATCTATATTTAAAAAATCAAGTTCATTTTCACTATCATCAACTTTTATGATTTTGCTAAAATCATTTATAACATTAATATCAAATTTGTTTTCTTGACTATTATAATTATTTAAACTCATAAGTATATTATCAAAATATGTACTATTTTTTGAAACGAGTACCGGATCAATTTTATTATCTTTATACATTACAAGCATAGACTCTATTTTTTTATTATAGTCTTTTACAGTACCAAATATTATTAGTTTTTCTTTTGCTCTTGTTAGTGCAACATATAACATTCTTAATTCTTCTGATTTAGTTTCTTTAACAGTAGCAATTTTAATTGCCTGTTTTATTACAGATGGAAAAGTTACGTTATATTCATCATTTACAACATTAATTCCAATACCTAATTTACTATGTAGTGTTATATAGTCATAAGAATCACGTATGTTATATTTTTTTGAAGTATCACAAAGTATAACGATTGGAAATTCTAATCCTTTTGATTTATGAATAGTCATGATTCTGACTACATTTTCGTTTTCACCAAGAATCTTTGCACCCGCACTTGAATCACTAGGATTTTCTATTAACTTATCTATATATGATATATATGAGTCTATATTTGATTTTGATTCATTTTCAAATTTTATTGCATAATCAATTAATAGCTCTAAATTTGCTTTTTTTAATTTAGCTGATTTTTGAACAGAGAATTGATAATATATATTAGTCTCTTTATATATCATTGTTATTAATTCACTTACTTTACTAATTCTAGATAATTCAATAAATTTAGTTAGTAGATTATCAAAATCAATTAATTTTTGTTGTAGTATACTTTGTTCCTCATCTAAATTACTAATTTCTTCATTTTGTTTTATTTTATTTTTTATATTATAGTATATATTTTCATTAGTTGAAAAATTTCTTAAGTACGTTAATTCTGTCAAGCTAAAATTTCCAAGAATACTGTACATAACACTAACCATATCTATATCTTGTAATGGATTACTTATTACTCTTAAAAATGAAAGCACAAGTTTTATTTCATCACTTTCAAAAAGACTTGTTGTAGCATCACAAAAAGCAGGAATATTGTATTTCTTTAATGTTTCTTCAAGTATTCTCCCCTTATCTTTAATTCCCCTTAATAAAATAACTATATCTTTATATGTTGCTTTCTTAAAACTCTCACTTTTAATGTCATACGTTTCAAAATTACCTACTAATTCTTCTATTTTCTTTGCTATGAATAACGACTCTATTTCAAAATCTTTTAACTCATTTATATATTCTAATACTTCATCTGATGAATCTTCACTTACAGAAGTATTTTCTTCTGTATCCTCTTCTATATTGGAATTTAGGTCTTCAATTTTACTAAGATCAATTATATTGAATTCTGTTTTATAATTAACATCTTCATTTTCTTTATAAAGCGTTGCTCCAAACTTTAGTTTTTCAAGTCCATCGTAATTACAGTCTCCATTTTCTTTGCTCATTATTCTTTCAAAAATATAATTTATACTATCAATTACATTTACTCTACTTCTAAAATTTTGAGCAAGTATAATTTTACAATCAGACGATTTTTCAAATTCATTATTTTCTTGACCTATAAATTTATCATATTTATTATTAAATATTTCTGGCATAGCTTGTCTAAATCTATATATGCTTTGTTTTATATCACCAACCATGAATCTATTATTTCCAGTAGCTATTGATTCAAGTATTGCCTCTTGAATATAGCTTGTATCTTGATATTCATCTGTATATACTTCTATAAATTTATTTCTTAAATTTGTAGATATATTACTTGGAACATATCTTCCATCTTCATCTTTTTTTACTAGAAGATTAAAAGCTAAATGTTCAATATCACTAAAATCGATTAAATTCTCTTCTTCTTTTAGTCTTTTATATTCTAAATCAAATTCTACTAATATGTCATATATATATTCTATATACCCATAAGCATTTTTATTGTCGTTTACTATTACTTCACTTTTTGCATATATACTCTTACAAAGTCTTTTAATTGTTTCTTTTACTACATCTGTTCTAAAGTTTAGTATACTATCTTTAAGTTCGACATTATTTCCTGCAAATTTTCCAGGAGCTCTAGAAAAAGCTACCTGATTTAGATTTTCAAATAATTCGTCCCATGTTTTACTTTCTTTACATATTCTAATACTATTTAAATCATTATCAAGCATCTCAACATATTTAACAAAATCTTCATTACCTAAAATACTTTCTATTGCATCTTCTGTTCTTTTTTCTATTAACTCTATATCATTTATTGCGTCCTTGTATATCTCTACGCCAAATTCTGTTTTAGCAAGATCAATATTTACATTATCTTTTTGATCAAAATTATATTTTTCTATTTGTGTTTTTAGCCATTCAAGCGGATAATCAAAACTTAGTATATATGAATATATTTTTAATAGTATCTCAATCATATTTTCTTCTTTTCCAGAGAATAGTCTGAGTACCTTATATAACTTTGTCTCTTGTTTTTTTTCATTATATTCTTCATATTTCTTTTCAAAAATATTATTCATTGCCGTAGTTTTTAAAATTATACTTTTAGAATCATCACATATTTTAAAATTTGGATCTAAATTTAACAAATAGAAATTTTGTCTTATTATATCTAGACAAAATGAATGTATCGTAGTTATACTTGCCCTATTAATATATTGTAGTTGTCTCTTTAAAAAAACATTATTTTGATCTTTATCTAACTCTTTATATATTGCCATTAAAAGTCTTTCTTTTAACTCAATAGCTGAAGCATTAGTAAAAGTAACAACAAGTATTCTATCGATATCTATATTATAGTTTATTACTTTGTTTATAACACGTTCTACAAGTACAGCAGTTTTACCACTACCTGCTGAAGCTGAAACAAGTATATTTGAGTTTTGTTTATCGATTGCTAATTGTTGTTCTATTGTCCATTTATTTGCCAATTTTTTCACCTCTTGTTATTTACTTAATATTATCATAAAAATTAATCATAATCAATATTTAAATAGTCTTTGGCATATAAAAACATTTTTCAATATATTTGTCTAAAAATAAGATTTATTACACAACTATGTATTAATTCTATTTTTTATATATTTTTTAGTAGCTTTGTATCAATAATGGCATTTTAAAATATAATATAAATATATTAGTTGTAGAGGTGATTTCAATGTGTGGTTTTTGTGGCTACGTTAACTTTAAAAATGATATTACAGATGAAAAAATAATTGAAAAAATGAATAATACGCTAAAAAAGAGAGGTCCAAATGCTCAAAATGTTTTTATAAATGATAATGTTGCTATTGGGCATGCAAGACTTAGTATAATTGATGTTGCACTTGGACATCAACCAATGTCAAAAGTACATAATAATAATGAATATACAATAGCATATAACGGTGAAATGTATAACACAAAAGAAATTAGAGATGAATTAATATCAAGAGGTTATGAATTTTCAACTAGTTGTGATACTGAAGTAGTACTTACTAGTTATATTGAATTTGGTGAGAAATGTGTTGAATATATAAATGGAATTTTTGCATTTGTTATATATGACAAAAACCAAAATTCATTATTTTTTGTACGAGATAGACTTGGAATAAAGCCGTTATTTTATACCATTGCAAATAAAGATCATGAATCAGCTTTAATATTTGCTTCTGAGATAAAGGCAATACTTGCCCATCCTTACGTTACTCCAATTTTAGATAGACAAGGAGTGATGGAATTAATTGGACTTGGTCCTGCACATAGTCCAGGTAAAACATATTTTAAAAATATACTAGAAATTAAAGCTGGTTACACTGGATATTACAAAGACGGTCTTTTTAGTACAAAGAAATATTGGGATTTAGAAACTAAAGAATGTATGGACTCAGAAGAAGAAGCAATTGAAGAAATACATTATTTAGTTAATGATGCAGCTAAACGACAACTTGTATCTGATGTCGGAGTTTGTACAATGCTATCTGGTGGACTTGACTCAAGTGTATTAACTAAAGTTGCAAAAGATAATATTGATGATATAACAACATTTTCAATAGATTTTATCGGTAATGACAATGATTTTAAAGCAAATGCATATCAAATGACAAAAGATAGTGACTATGTTAAGATAATGCAAGAATTTTTAAATACAAATCATAAAACAATAAAAATAGAAAATACATATCTATTTGATTTACTAGATGAATCAATGATTGCAAGAGATATGCCTGGAATGGCAGATATTGATAGTTCTATGTTTGCTTTTTGTAAAAAAATAAATGAAAATGGATTCAAAGTTTGTTTATCTGGAGAATGTTCTGATGAGATATTTGGTGGTTATCCATGGTTCTACAAAGAACATCTAGCATCACATGAAGGTTTTCCTTGGGCACTTTCAGAAGACTTAAGAGATAGTTTAATAAAACCTGACTTATTAGGAAAAAATGAACTTAGAGAATATGTTGAAAATGCAAGACAGGAGACATTAAAAAATGTAGTTCATTTAGATGAAAAAAATGAATTTGAAAATAGATTTAGAAATATTAATTATCTAACTGTAAAATGGTTTATGAATACTCTTGTAGAACGTACTGATAGAATGTCTATGGCAAATTCCTTAGAAGTTAGAGTACCCTTTGCAGATCATAGAATATTTGATTATGTGTATAACTTACCTGCAAATATGAAACTTGGACTTTCAAGTAGTAATGTCCCAGTAGAAAAATATTTACTTAGAAAAGCTTTTGAAAAAGAATTACCAGAAGATGTAGTTTATAGAAAAAAATCTCCATTTCCAAAAACTTATGATCCAAATTATTTAAGATTGGTCGAAGAAAAGATTGTCAGAATTGTTGATGATAAATCATTGAAAATACACAAAATTATTAACACTAATTTTGTTCGCGAATTAGTTAAAATGCATGGTGAGAATTTAACAGAAAACTTATTTGGCCAATTAATGACATATCCTCAAACACTAGCATTTTTGATTCAAATAAATAGTTGGTTAGAACTATATAATATAGAAATTGAAATATAAAAATTGTTTAATTTTTAAAAAGTTAAAACTATAATAGTTTTAACTTTATTTTTTTTATATTTTTTTAAAATCACATAATTTTTTTAAAATTACACAAAATAAATAATGTACAATTAATTTTAAGGAGAATTTTTATGAAGAAAGAAAATGACAGTGATAGAGTTGCATTTATTATTGTTTTAGTTATAATGATTATCTGTATATTCTTTGTAATTTATTCAGTATTTGTTTCAAATAAAGGAATAGCAAGTAACATTGTAAAAGAAAATAATTATGCAAATAATCAAAATAGTTCACAAAATAACAATCAAAATTCTTCTGGTGGAGGAAATACTTCTGGTAACTTAACTCAGGAAGAAATTGATAGTGTAAATGTTGATCCAAGTAAGATTCCTGCTAAAGCACCTGTTGAAACAGAAATAGCTACTTTTACATCAACTCTATATGATAAAGATGAAAATAGAGTATATAATATAACTCTTGCAAATTCAAAGTTAAATGGTGCAATAATAAAAAAAGGTGATGAATTTTCATTTAACAATACTATTGGACCTATGGGTGCTGAACAAGGCTTTAAAGAAGCAGTTGGGTTTGATACAAACGGTAAAAAAATAAAAATGGTTGGTGGCGGTATGTGCCAAATTAGTAGTACTGTTTACAATACGGCTTTAATAGCAGGTCTTGAAGTAACAGAAAGACATCCACATAGCAGAAGAGTTTACTATGTTCCAAAAGATAAAGATGCGACAGTATTTTATGGATCACTTGATCTTAAATTTAAAAATACTACAGATGGAGATATAAAGATACTTGCTACAAACGATAATCAAAATGTAACCATAAAACTAATAAAAATAACTTAAGAAATTTTATTTTCTTAAGTTATTTTTATTAGTATAATTTAGCTTTTAAAAAATTAAAATACTATTTTTATTTATATTGTGTCATTTTATTATTACATATAAATCAAGTAAATTAATAAATTATCTTTCTATATTATAATACCTTATTATCTCTTTTTTTGTTATTTTCAAACCCTTTTCTTCTAATCTTTTGCTCCTATTATCATATATATAATTAATTAATGTTTTTCTTTCTCTATCCGTTGCCAAATGAATCATTCTATGGCATCTAGGGCATAATGTAATATAATTATCAATTATTTCAATACTTCTTTCAAAGTCATTGCTAAATTCTCTTGGAATAAAATGATGTATTTCTAAATAATTTTGATTGGTTTCTTTACTAGTAAAATAAAAATTATCACAGCCACATATTTTTTCTAATTCACATTTATAATCTGATCTTTCTTTAGCTTTTTTCTTTAATATTGCACTGGTTCTTTTTAATATATTTGAATTTTTAGTTGAAGTATCATCTATTTTACTTTCTTCAATTTCACCTTCAACAGTATAGTTTGTTTCTAATCCCAAATAATCAATTTCAAATATATTATAGTATATAATTTCAAATACATCTCTATTTTTAAATATAAAATTAAGTATTTTTCCAGTATCTATATTTTTCTCTATATTAGAATATCTCTCAACCAAATTTTTTACAAATTCTTTAAAAGAGATTTTATTATTTTTCAAAATAATAGTCATAAATAGTAATTTTGCATTATCTATTAAAGTATCTTTTGTATAATTGCCATTACTTGCATACTTTTTAGAAATTATGCAACAAGAATTTTTGTTCTTTAAATTATTTTCTATATATATATATAATTGGTCTTTTTGCTCCTTACTTGAAGAAATATAATCGTTTAAAAAATCGTATCCATTATACACAAACTTAAAAGTATCCATGTATAAATATTTATATCTAATTAAGTCTTTAATTTCCTTATCTTGTACTAATATAATTTTTTTTAGTTCTTCTTCTATGTCTTCTTCTAACATACCAGATGTTATAAAATTTTCAAAAAAATAATTTGTAACACTTTTTATATAATTTGCCTTATTATTAAAATATGAATCTAAAATCAAAAAGTATATTAATATCCATTTTTCTGATTGTGAAAATTTTTCTTCATTTATAATTATTTTTTCTAAAACATTTCCTTTTTCTGTCTTGTAAAAAATCCTTTCATTCTTAGAGAAGAGTTTAGTACCTAACATTCTAACTGTACGATGTTTATCTTTTTCTTGATTATATAACTCATTTTTTTCCCAATCAGATCTATTTATTCCATTCACTTTCTTAAACTTTTTGTAGCTAGATTCAAATGTTAATATAGTTCTATAATTAGTATTTTTAAACATAAACATATTTCCATAATTCTTTTTGCCACATTTATAATACTTATTAAATACATTACTATTTTCAGACATTTCTATATATTTTTCTAAAATATTCATAACATTCACCATATAAATTATATCATATATTTTTGTAAATTGGAATAAATTGTAATAAAAAATATTTTCTTGTAAGTTTTAACTATTTACCTTACATATAAAAATTCTTTCCTTGTGTCTATTTAAATTTGTTTTCCCAGAATTAAAAAATTTATAATCAGTTTCATATACTTTAGTTTTCCCTCTTTTATTCAGTATATTTAACATATCCTCATAGGTTATTGTATTGACAGAAGATAAACTTTTAGCTTCATAAGTATTATTATATGAAACTAATATATACTTTGAGTTTATATTATTAATTAAATCTTCGAAAACCTCTCTAGCATTTGATTTGGAATATTCACTCATTATATTTTTTCTTTCCATTTTTTTGGCTTTATTATATACAGCAGGTTTTTCCCACTTGGTCAAGTTTTCTAATAAATGATAAAAGTTTGCATACTGTCTTGCATTGTATGGTGGATCAAGATACATTATATCGACTTTTATATTCTTTACCAGCTTATTAGCATCTTCATTATATATATTTATCTTCCCATTATATTCCTTTATTTCTATAGGATAAATCTTTATATTTTTATATTGTGGATCTTTATTTAAAAAGCTTTCATAGTGCCCCACAGTATTTGATATTTTATCAACTGAATATAACAAACATGTTATTAAAATATAATATTCTCTCACATTTATATTACCGATTATTTTTTCAGATTCAATGTTATCTCTTATATATCCTATTTTTTTAGCATCTAAATAATGATAATAATTTCCACTAAAATTATCCGAAAAGTAATTTTCTTTAATCTCAACACTATCTAAATCATTATAATAATTAATATATTTATCTATCTTTTCTTTGTCATAATGGATATTGCTCATTAAAGCTTCATATACAACATAATTAGAATATAATAAATCATTTACTACAATATCTTTTCCTTTATCTGCAAAAAATTGTGATACAACCCCAGTTCCTGCAAAAATATCACCAAAACTTTCGAATTCTATTTTTTCTTTCTTTATACTAGTATCTATAAAATCTAAAAGCTTGCTTTTATTGCCAATATATCTTCTATTTTTAATTTCTAGATTCCCCACTATTTCGCCTCCAATTTATAGTTAATTATTAAAACTTCTCTTTCTCCACTATCACGTTCCTTCTTATTATAACTTGAAGATTTATAGTTATATTCTATATCATGGACAAAATATTTATCTTTATTTTTGTTTATCCATTGATCTAATATATCATTTTTTAAATTAATTCTTTTTTTTTCTAAAACATTTGATAATGCAAATTTAACTTTATTTTTATCTAGATAATCCAGAAATTTTAATAAATCTTTTTCGTCTTTTCGTGTCCATCCATCATTCTCATTATATACAGCATTAGTTATTAAATATGGTGGATCTGCGTAAACAAAGTCAATATTACTTAAATCAATATTTTCTATTTTTCTAAAATCTTTATTTATATATGTAATCCTCTTTAAATTACATATATCTATATATTCTTTAAGTTTATTTCTATTATTTTTATTCATATCAGTTTTACCAACAGGCAAATTAAATTGCCCTTTTGAATTAAATCTTATATCATTATTAAAACCATATATAATTAATAAATATAAATACAAATTAGCACTTTGACTATTTTTGTTTTTTAAGTTATTATAATCTTTTTTTAACAATTCAAAACCATTTTTATTATATTCTTTTAAGCCATTATTTCCATTTACATATTCTTTATAAAAACTATATCCATATTTGTAAGAGTTTGATAAATTATATTTTTCTAAAATTTCATCTATATTATTTATTAACTTATTATATTCTTGTTTTTGAATAAATTTCAATAAATTTATTATATATTTATTTTTATCAACTGCTATTATTTCATTAGCAACTATATTAATTGCTATCGTTGAACCACCTGTAAATAAATCTATACATTTATTTACATTTTTTGGAAATAGGTTAATATATTGTGGTAATATTCTAAATTTGTTTCCAGTATAATTAATTGGGGATTTATATATTTGTGATAAGCACATATTACACCTCTAATTCTTTCTTCGTATTCATATTTCATTTATTTTTTCTTCAATATTTTTCCAAAAATCACTCTTTAAATTCTTATTTTTTGCAATTCTTATAATATTTTGAACTTGTTTATTTCTAATTATATATTGAGAAACATCAACTGGAATCTTTTTTTCATTATTTGATTCCAATGCTAATAAATCATATATTTTTTCTTCTTTTTCTTTTAACCCAAGCTCTTTTATTATTTTTTCTACTAATTCTTTAGATGGTAATCTATTTCCCTTTTCTATGTCAGACAAATGTGCTGAACTAATATTTATTTTTTTTGAAAATTGATTCGCATTTAAAATCTTTTTTTTTCGTTCTTCATTAAGTAATTTCCCTAAATCTCCTTTTGCCATATTACTCCTCCTATATGATATAATATTAGCATAAATGCATTTAAGCATTTATGCTAATATTATATCATATAGAAAAAAAAAATCAAGTATTTTTATTAATTTATATTTATATTTATATAAAAAATAGTATAATAAAATTATGATACTATTTTTTTAATGGAACCAGAGTAATCCCCCAGTTATACTGGGGGAAATAGAAAACTTATAGTTGTGATGAGAGTAACAAAAAAACAACGCCAATATGATATAATATAAGAGGTTTCGCCAGCCAAATATAAAATATAAGAGATGAGTTGTTCGTATGAAAGAATCATACACAAATAGTTTAGCACATACAACGTGGGAATGCAAATATCATATAGTATTTGCATTAAAATTTAGAAGACAAGAAATATATGGAAAATTAAAGGCAGAAATAGGACTAATAATGAGGGAATTATGCAAAAGAAAAGAAGTAGAAATAATAGAGGCAGAAGCATGTAAAGACCATGTACATCTGCTATTGAGTATACCGCCAAAGATAAATGTATCAAGTTTTGTAGGGTATTTAAAAGAAAAAACTACATTGATGTTGTTTGAGAGACATGGAAATTTAAAATATAAATATGGGAATCGTGTCTTCTGGTGTAGAGGGCATTATGTAAGTACAGTAGGAAAGAATAAAAAAATAATAGAAAGTTATATAAAAAATCAATTGCAAGAAGACATGATGAGTAATCAAATAACAATAAAAGAATATGTAGACCCTTTTAAGGGTAGCAAGTAATAGTCCGCGACTGTCGAAACTGAGATACCTCTTGAGAGGTTGCTCGTGTTAAGCCCTTATAGGGCGTAAAGTAAAGCCCCCGGTTATACCGGGGGATAATTACTTTATTTTAGTTTTATTATCTTTCAGTTTTCTCTGGATAATAGCAACTATTACCAATGAATTCGCGAAGAATTGAATCGAATGGAACTAAGCTATCATTTAGATCTTTAAATCTCTCTATTGTTCTAAATACCTCTTTTGCAAGATAATTCCATTTGCTGTCATCAGGAACATTTAAAACTAAATCTTTGGCAAGCGGTTTTAATACACTCATTTCATAATTAAGTGTGGTGTTAATTATATAGTCCGCATGTTTTAGAAAAGGATATATGTTTTCTCTCTCGCCTTCTAGTACATCTTTCCAACTTTGGAAAGTTTCCTCAACTTTCCTTCCTCTAGTATAGTAATCACGAACGATTCTCCTTGTTAAACGTACCATATTAGATGAAACCTTAGTAAATGGATCATAGCTCAGAGTCACAATTGGTGCCACATACACATTATAGATATTCTTTTTATCAATAAAATCTGATGCAAGTGGATTTAATGCATGTATCCCCTCAACAATGATAATTGTATCATTATCTATTTTTACAGGAGCATATGGATAAGTTCTTTCACCTTGATTTAATGTAAACTCATATTTAGGAAGTTTTACTTCTTTATCCCTTAATAAATCAATTATAACTTCTCTAAATAGCTTTAAATCAACATGTGTAATAGCATCTAAGTTCTTTTTTCCATTTATTAGCGGTGAATCTTCAAAGTTAAGGAAAAAATCGTCCATTCCAATAACTATAGATTTTTTTCCACGATTTGCTAATTTTTCAGATATGCGGTTTGCTGATGTTGTTTTTCCAGCAGAAGATGGTCCTGCTAAAAATACAAATCTAGCATTCTTTTTAATTATTTCTTCCGCACATCTGTCAAATCTTGTGTGATGAAAAGATTCAGCTTTTTGCATTACACCAGTTGAGGCCTTGGGTATCTTTAGATTTTCATTTAATTCATTTACATATTCAACGCTATAATGAAATGAGTTTTCATTTAGCAGTTCAAAAAGTCTACTTTTTTTAGGCTTTTCCTGTGCTTTGTTGTTATCGCCTTTCATCGGCATTCTAAGGAGTATACCATCCATATACTGAATAATATCAAAATGTTTAATATGTTTGGTATTTGGTAAAAGCCTGCTGTACAAATAGTTATAGTACTTAAAGTCGTAATAGTCACAGCTATATATTTTGTATCTATTATTAAACTGCATATCTTTTTCAATATTACATACATATCCCATCTCTTCATATCTAGCTTCTAGTTCTTTTCTGTGCACTTCATGTCTTTCAATAGGAAGTTTTAAAGATATAATCTCAAGCATTTTTTGCTTTATAGTATCTACATCTATATCGCCAGCAGTTACTCTAAAGAACATATCTCTTCCCAGCTTGTTTGATATCTTAACCTGGGTATCTTTATATAATATCTTAAGTGCCATTAAAAAAACGTATTTTAATGTAGTTTCATACATTTTTTCTCCTGTACTTGTTTTATATGTTATAAAAGATATGCTTGCATCACTCCGTATAGTGTGATTTAGCGAATGTATACTGCCATCTATAAATACAGCATATACATTATCAATTTCTGAAGGCTCAATTTCCGCTAATATTTCCAAAGCTACGATTTCTTCAGAATAAGTCCGCTTTTCAGTTTCTCCACCATTTATTCTTTCATAAGTTACTTCAAATTCTCTCATAATTATACCTCCAAATTAGTTTGTATTTGTTTATTCTTGTGACTAATTATTATACCATACTTTATTTTGAATTGCAAATTTTATGAAAACTTAATATTCTATAACAATGAATAAAACGGTATTAATTTTAATAATTACATTTATACCATATAAAAGAATAAGTATCATGAAAAAATCATGATACTTATTTTTTTATATAGTTTTATTTTACTTTATAATTACCTTTTCATCATTAAACATTTTAACAACAATTACTGATACTATAATTGAGAATACAATATTAGTTATTACACCAATAATTAATGTTGGATAATCCACAATTCCTGTAAGTGTAGTTTTAATTGAAGATATCGTATTAAATATTGGAATAAATGCCATATACCCTTTCATATCTCCTGCACCCATACTCATAGATATAAATCCAGGTATCATACCAACCAATGATATATATGATAAATATGTTTGTGCACCCTTTAATGTTTTTGAATATGTACTTATAGCTATTTGTATTCCACCAAATACCATTGCAAGTGTTATAGCAGATAATAGTACAAGTATAAATGCTCCAACTGGAATATTAATTGCTGCTAATGCACTCATAATGCTAAATTTTTCTTGACCAGCCCCAAACATATCAGGACTTATTCCCATACCTATAATTATACCTATAAATGATGTGAATATCGATAATATTGAAAATACTAAAACTGATATATATTTTCCAATTAATATTGAGAATCTATTAGCCTTTGTTGAAAATAATGCTTCAAATGTATTTCTTTCTCTTTCACCTGCAAATAAATCTAGTGCTAAAGGCATACCAGCTGTTACAATAACTATTGCAAGATACATTGGAAGTATCATTACTAAAACTTCTTTCATAGCAGAAGAACCATCTTCTGTAGGAGTCTTTATGTAAGCATCTTCTGTATTAACAGATACTAGTGACAAGATATCTGTAGGTATATTTAACGCTTGTAATTTTTCTACTGAAAGAGTAGAATTTAATACTATTAATTTAGAATTTATTATTTGATATCCTGTAACTGAAGAATTCCTAGTTGAATCATATTTTAATTTTATATTAGATATTGTACCTTTTTCTATATTACTAATAAAGTCGGCTGGATATATAATTGCACATTTAATATCACCATTTAACAGACTATCTGTTGCAGCTTGTTCAGAATCATATTTTATTATTTCTGCTTTAAGATCTCCAATAAGTCTATCTTTTGTGAAGTTATATGCTTGATCTATATTTTGGTTATACACTATACCAACTTTCATATTATCTTCTACTTCTTTTGTACTACTTTGCATAAACATATTCATAATGAAGTACATAGCAGGAATAAGTACAAGTGGTAGTAGTATATTGCTGATAACACTTTTTTTATCTCTAAAGCAATCTTTCATTTCTTTTTTGAAAACTATTAATATATGTTTTAAGTTCATACTACTTGTCACCTCCATTACTTATTAATTTAGAAAATATGTCTGTTAAATTTTCATTTCCATATTTTTCTTTAAGTTCCTTTAATCCAGAAACCTCAATTAATTTTCCTTTATGGATTATACCAACTCTATCACATAGTTTTTCTACTTCTTCCATTGTGTGTGATGAAAATATAACTGTTCTTCCATTTGCTTTAGAATTAAGTATAAATTCATGCACTTGTTTTGCAGCTGTTACATCAAGTCCTGATGTTGGTTCATCAAGTAATAATACTTTTGGATCATGAATTATTGATCTTGCAAATGCAACTTTTTGCTTCATTCCTTTAGAAAATTTTCCAACTCTTTTATCTATATATTCTTCTATTTCAAGAATTTTGCAAGCTTTACTAATTGAAGAATTTAGCTCATCTTTTGACATGTCATACAACTCACCAAAATATTCAATATTTTCTCTTGCAGTTAATCTATCATAAAGACCTGTTTCTCCTCCAAAGAGTATTCCTATATTTTCTCTTACTTTTTCTGGATTCTTCACAGTATCATAACCATTTACAGTTATTACACCAGAAGTTGGTTTTAGCATTGTTGCAATCATTCTAAGTGTTGTAGTTTTTCCAGCACCATTTTCACCTAGTAAACCAAAAATTTCTCCTTCATTAATTTTCAAGATTAAGTTATCGACTGCAGTATATTTGTTGTCAAAAACCTTTGATAAATTATTAATTTCTACCATATTTAAACTCCCCTTTTCTTAGCCTCAAATCTGTCATACTGATAACACATTTATATATGTATACCATAAAACAAAGTAAAAAGCAAGCATAAAAAAAACGATATATCTCAATACTTTGAAACATACCATCTACTATCTATTAACGTCTACAAATATTTTTTCATATGGTTTTACATATCCAAGTGTATCTCTTGCAACTGATTCAATATATTCATCAGTTTGTATATTTGTTTTTTGATTTTTATAATATTCAATTAATTCTTTTTTAGAAGCAATATCAGAAGAATACATATCAATTTGTGAGTCATACTTATTTATCTGCATTTGCTGATTTACCATTGTATATATAAAATATACCACAAATATAAAAGAAAATAAGTGTAGAATAACATTCTTCTTTTCTTTTTTTACATAAGCTTTCTTATGCATTTTTTTCATAATTCGAACCCTCTTTTGTACTTTTTTTACTTTTTTTACTTTTTTTTACTTTTTTCTTGAATTTAAGTTTTTTTATTACACTAAAAAACTTGGTATGTAAATACGATACCATATATTTTATTTTTTTGCAACATTTTTTCACATATTTTTTGAAAAAATTGTGAATTTTTGCTAACAATTGAATAACCAACTTTATAGGTGTTAATATAAAACCAAACATATATTTGATTGTCTTTAATGACCATATATATATATTCATTATATATTTACTAAACATTGATAGGTAAATTAAACAACCAATTATAATAGCTATAAAAACATATAATCTAATAATAGAATCTAAAAATAAAACTATACTAAATGTAACTATTGTAGTAGCAATACAAAAATACATTATATCTTGAATAACCACTACTTTATTACTAACCTTTTTTGTTTTCCTATATGCTCTAAAAAAATCAAATATCATAGAAATGACTATACCTATTAATATAAACTTAAAGAACGTAAATAATTCATTTGATATATACATATTCTATCATTTCTTTCTATTTAAATAATTTATTCATTAATCCATTTTTTTTATTTCCAGCCATATCACTATATGCAATTGCTATAATTTGACCTTCAACAATTAATTCATTATTTTCTAAATTAAGTTTATTCATTTTTAAGTCATCGCCTTTAATAGTAAGTATACCTAAATCTGTTTGTGCAAGAACAAGTTCATCATCAAAACTGTGTATATCAATTACACCTGTTACTGTGATTTTCTCGCGGTTTTCCATTATAATATTTTGATTTGTTAATACTTTCTTTTTTTCTTCCATTTTCTCCACCCCAAATTTTATCTAAACGTTATATTATTATATATTCACAAATTACAAAATTATTACAGTTTAATTACAATATTTCAAAATAAAATGAAATTGAAAATATAACTACTTCCAATTTCATTCTTAATTTAATTTAAATAATGTTAATAACTTACTAAAAAGAAATAATTGAGTATTAATACCCAATTATTTCTTCTTTTATTAATATTTAAAATCGTTTGCAAGCAATATCTGCTGCAAGTTTTGGATTACAGTATATTTCTTCTATAACTCTCTTGATATTAATTGATTTTTCATCGATAACAGTATCATTTGTACTTAAAATAAATTTAAGTAAACATGTAATATCTGGTCTTGGTAATAACTTTAAAATATGGCAAATAATTCTAAGATTTGTTGAAAATACCATCTTACTAGATTTTATACTTTTGTATTTAGAGCGAAAAAAGTTTATTGAATTATTATCATATCTAATAGAAGCTAGTGGAAAATATATTTCTCTATAAAGATCTTCTTTACTTAATTGTAATACTATCTTAATTCTTTCAGTAATTGTAGATACCATCTGCTCATCAGGTATATTTTCATTTGGCGATAAAATATATTCTGTAAAATTAAGAATACTATCAAAACAAGCATCTTCTAAATAATATATTTCTTTGTTTATAAATGGGCTAAAGTATTTAGTTCCTTTTACAGTTTTTAATATCTTATATATTTTATAGTAATCATTACAACTAAGCATGCAACACAATTTTTGAAACTCAATTGATTCTTCAATTAAATAAGTGTTATACATGCCTAAAACTTCAGACACAATGTCTCTGACACTTTTGTAATCTTCTAGAAGTTCGTATTTTCTATACCTTGTACTTAGATTCAAAATATATAACAATGCCCCTGCTTTTAAATCGAAATCTGAATTTAAATATCTTTTATCCTTAGTTATGATTTCTCTTATAAATTCAAAATCTCTATTTTCCAAATTATACTCTTCAATAAGTATTTCTCTTATTCTGTCTTTTTTCTCAATATTTACAAGTTCCTTTCCAAATATTTTTTTAAGATAATCCCGTATATTGTTATACTCTATTCCGTAGTTAAAGTAGTCGATTTCAAACTCAAAATAATTATCAATAGTTCTTAAATCTTCAGACATACTAGTCCCTCCATAAAACAAAATGAATAGTTATCATTAAAAAAATAAAAATATCTATAAGGATTATATGTCTCCTCATAGATATTTAAAACTAATTTATAAATATTTTAAACTTGATCATACCCACATAAATTATTTTAGTAATTCTTCTATCTTTTGATTGATAGCCAAATCAATATTTAAGTCACTTATATTTTCTTTGCAACCTAAAATGTATTTTGTGAAATCAATCAAACTATTGAATTTTTCTTCATCTAACTCATATATCTTATAATTTAAAAATGGATATATATGTTTCATTTCTTTAATCACTTTTAGTACTTTTAATACTTTAGGATAATCACATTCCCTAATTTTACTTACAAGTATTTGAAAATCAAGATTTATTTCTAAAATATATGAATTGTACATACCTATAACAGCAGAGATTGCATCGCGTTTTGATGAATACTGAGGAAGTATATCAACTCTTTTCAAAACGCTCTCTTTTGCAATCTGATACAAAAAAGCATCAGCCCTTTGGTTTATCGGAGAGTTTAAGTATTCAATTGAACAAGTTACTTTTAATACATAATCAAGTAGATTTTGGTAATAAAAATCTGTTAATATTTTACGTACTTCTTCTTTAGTCTCAATTTCTAGCAACGAGCCTCCGATTCTATTCCGTATATCTTCTCTAACTTTTAAATAACTCTCTTCATACTCAGATATTAAATGATTAAATTCAAAAGTTCCATTAAGCACATTTTGATCAAAGTACATAACATTCTCCTTTCATACAATTAATTATTAGGTAACAAAAACAATAATTATGATTCCTATAAAAATAAATCTAATAAATTATATGAAATGAAAACTATTTAATACTTAATAAATATATTTTTAGATTATCGATATATTATTTCATATTTTTTAATTCTTCAATAAAGTCACGTATTGTAGCAGCTTTTTCAAATTCGTATTTCCTAGCATATTGCATCATTTCTTCAGTAAGTCTTGAAATTGTCTCTTCGATATTTTCGCCTTCTTTAACATCTACATTGCTTTCCTCTGTTGCATCAAATGTCGCCTTGATACTGTCTCTTATATCTTTAATAATTGTCTTAGGTGTAATACCATGTTCTTCATTATATTGCATCTGAATTTTTCTTCTTCTATTAGTCTCAGTTATTGCTCTATCCATAGAATCAGTTAATTCATCTGCATACATTATAACCTTACCATCAACATTTCTTGCTGCTCTACCTATAGTTTGTATTAATGATCTTTCACTTCTTAGGAATCCTTCTTTATCAGCATCAAGTATTGCAACGAGAGATACTTCAGGTATATCAAGACCTTCTCTAAGTAAGTTTATTCCAACTAATACATCAAACTTTCCAAGCCTTAATTCACGTATAATTTCTAATCTATCAAGTGCCTGTATATCTGAATGCATATATCTTACTTTTATACCTTTATCACTGAAATAGCTAGAAAGTTCTTCAGCCATTTTCTTTGTTAATGTAGTTACTAATACTTTTTGTCCCTTTGATGTAATATCATATATATTCTTTGTAAGATCTTCTATCTGTCCTTCAGAAGGTTTTACAATGATTTGAGGATCGAGTAATCCAGTTGGACGTATAATTTGTTCGGCAATAACATTTGAATGTTCCTTTTCATAATCTGCAGGTGTGGCACTAACATATATAGCTTGTTTAACTTTTGATTCCCATTCATTAAATCTAAGAGGTCTATTGTCAAATGCAGATGGTAATCTAAATCCATTTTCAACAAGCGATTCTTTTCTTGCTCTATCACCATTATACATTCCTCTAATTTGTGGCACTGTAACATGTGACTCATCAACAACTACAAGAAAATCATCACCCAAATAATCAAATAAAGTGTATGGTGTACTACCTGGTTCTCTTCCTGTTAAAATTGCAGAATAGTTTTCTATTCCTTGACAAAAACCAGTTTCTCTTAGCATCTCCATATCAAATCTTGTTCTTTGTTCAATTCTATATGCTTCTACAATTTTATCTTTATCTTTAAAATATTTTATTCTCTCATCTAATTCATCTTCTATTTTACCTAAAGCTTCATCTACTTTTTCTCTTGGTATAACATAGTGTGATTTAGGATATATAAATTCATGCTTTGAAGTTGCTTTTACTTTTCCAGTAATTGCTTCAATTATACTAACTTTTTCTATTTCATCACCAAAAAATTCTAGTCTTATAGCTTCTTCACTATTATCTGCTGGAAATACATCAACAATATCTCCTTTGACTCTAAACTTACCTCTAATAAATTCAATATCATTTCTTTCATATTGCATTTCTACAAGACTCTTTAATACTTCTTCTCTTGATTTTTTCATACCAGGTCTAACTGAAAGCACAAGGTTTGAATAATCATCTGGTGACCCAAGAGAATATATTGCAGATACACTTGCAATTATTATTACATCTTTTCTTTCAAAAAGAGCAGCAGTTGCACTATGTCTTAACTTATCTATTTCATCATTTATACTACTATCTTTTTCTATATATGTATCTGTTGAAGCAATGTAGGCTTCTGGTTGGTAATAATCATAGTATGATATGAAATACTCAACTGCATTTTCTGGAAATAATTCTTTGAATTCAGAATAAAGTTGCCCAGCTAATGTTTTATTATGTGCCATTACGATAGTTGGTTTATTTACTTGTTCAATTATATTTGCAATAGTAAAGGTTTTACCTGTACCTGTTGCACCAAGTAATGTTTGATGTCTCTCACCTTTTTTTATTCCATCAACTAATTTTTCTATTGCCTGTGGTTGGTCACCACTAGGGCTATATTTTGAATGTAATTTAAACATTTTCATCCTCCATTTCATAATCATATGGTTACTATCAACCAAAATTTGTATGATTTTGCTTTAAAACTTGAGACTAAATTTCAATTTCTAATCCATCATAAGCGACATGATATCCATTTTGCAATGCTTGCTTTTCCATTTTTTCATGAATATCATTTCCTTCATGAGAAATATGAGTAGCATAAATTTTAGTATTTGTATCAATTATATTTTCTTTTTTCATTCTAAGTATAATCTCTACAACTTGACCAGAATCTAAATGACCACCCTGATTATATCCTTTTCCATATGTCTGATCTAATACTACTAAGTCCAATTTATATTCTTCAATAATATTCCATGTTTCTTCTGTAATTTCTAACAAATCAGTTCCATAAAGGATATTCTTACCTTTATAACATATTATAAAAACTAATGCCTCTATTCGAGGATCATGTTTTGAATCAATTGCAATAATCTCATAATCATCATACTTTGCAATATCTCCATGTTTCAAAATATTTATATTATATTTCATATCCTCCTGCCATCTTTTTTCATATATATCTATTGATGGTTCATTTTCTTTAACCCAATGATTGATATCATCACAAGTACCCTTTGAACAAAAAATGTCTAAAAATTTAAGATTCTTAGTTGCATATTCGCTCCACCTTGTAATAAAATGACCCGCATCAAAATGATCAGAATGTGAATGGGTTTGTAATAAACATTTTATATTTCCTAAATTAACATTATACATATCAGCCATACTACATATATCTGGGCTTAAATCAATTAGAATTTCATTATCTATTATTGCAGATGATCTTTTTCTAATATCTTTACCTTTATTATTCCTAGCTTGTACACATACATCACAATTGCAAAATACTAATGGTACTGATGTGGCAGCTGCAGTTCCTAAAAATTTAAATTTCATATGTAAATCTCCTTTAATATAACTATTTAATTAATTATTCAATTCCAAGTTTTTCTTTTCTTCCTCAATTGCATTAATTAATTCATCTTCAGTTGGCAAATATAGCTTATATTCTGAAACAAATATACTTTTATTATCTTCTGGTAATGTATATTTTACAATTGTTTTATCTTTATCTGTACAAAGTAAAATTCCTATTGTTAAATTTTCATATTCTTTTCTTTCTTCTCTATTATAATAATTTACATACATTTGCATTTGTCCTATATCTTGATGAGTTATCTTTCCAATTTTTAAATCTATTATAACAAAACATTTTGCAAGTCTGTTGTAAAACACTAGATCAGGATAAAAATGAGTTTCATCTAGCGTTAATCTTACTTGGCTACCAACAAACATAAATCCTTTTCCAAGTTCTAAAAGAAATTCTCTTAAATGTTCTAATATATTTTTTTCTAAATCAGATTCAAGATAATCAGTATTTTCTTTTATATCCAGAAATTCAAGAACAAATGGATCTTTTATCAAATCTTTTCCTGTTCTTATTATATTTCCTTTTTCTGATAATTCTTTTACTTTTTCTTTATCCTTAGATAATATTAATCTTTCATATAATAAAGAATTTTTTTGTCTTTGTAGTTCTCTCACTGACCATTTTGAACTTATAGCTTCATTTAAATAAAATGTTCTTTTATTATCTTCTTCTATCTTTATTAATTCCAGATAATGTGACCAACTTAATTTGGAAGACACTGTCTTCCAAATTGGATATATTAAATAAAATTTCCTCATCGTTCTTAAATTACGTGAAGAAAACCCTAAACCAAATTCATTTGTAAGTTTTTGAGATAGTTTTTCTATAACTGCTTCTCCATAGTTTGCTCTTTCATCCCCTTGTTGTATTTCCATTATTATTTTCCCTATATTCCAATAAAGATTTATCATTTCAATATTAACTGTAGTATATACTCTATCTTTAGTATCTGTAACTAACCTCTTTATTTCTTCAAAAATTGGATCTATGTTATTATCAATTAACTCAAACATTTTGCCTCCTTTCTATATTTTTATAAGTATTATTTTTAATTCTCTCGAATTCGAGGGAATTAAAATTCTTATTATACATTATTTCACATATTCCTAAAAATTCTATTTTGTTTTTATTTCTTAACCATTTTTCTATTAAAGAAAGTCCATTTTCTATATTTTTAACCATATCTGTAAGTGAAATATAATCTTTTTAATTATTTTTATAGTATCCTATATCACTATTATTTACATTAATTTTTTTCAAATAAATCACTCCTATCATTTCTATTTATTCTTGTAATTTACACGAATAGCAGTCATAGATTTATAATAATATTATTTTTAAAATCTTTCTTTACTTTCATATATTTTATCATTTATTATATAAAAAGGCAAGCAAAAAGAGAACAAATTTTCGTTTTTTCTCTTTTTGCTATAAATTAATATTATTTAATAGAATTCATTTATAAAATATTTATCAGTCTTTTACAAGACTATACTATTATTCTAATTCTTATATTGTAATAACTCAAAAGGTATATCACGTTCTACAATAAACTCTATTCTATGATTATATCTTCCTTGATCTACTTTCTGAACTTCTGAAATTTTATTTACCTTAACATTACCAAGATTAAAATACGATGTGTTTGAATACCCTAAATGTGGAAATTGTGCACATAAGTAGAATTTATAATTTTCTTCGATAATCATTTTTATTTTTTCACATGCTGCTTCTTCTGTCTTAGACGATTTTGTATAATATATAATCTTGTTATTATCTACTATGTAATTATCATAGAATGTCTCTTTTTCAGTGACTTTAACAATACAATATACAGTCTTTTTTTCTTTATCTATTCTCTCACCTGTAACATTCATATAGCAATCTTTACTGTCAAGATTATATAAAAATTCACCTTTATCCACCAAATCAAATAATTTCATTGTATATTCATTATTTTCACTCAAATACTCAAATAATTCTATATGCTCATTAAATAATTCAATACTTTTATATTTTTTAAGTAAAATCATAATTTCATTGTTTAGTTTCAAATATCCACTTTCAAATTCAAAGACTTTCAAAAATTCTTTTCCCTTTTTGTTGTATTCACTATTTATTGCAGTTGAAATACCATCTTCGAATTCGTAAGGGAGTAATATTTTCCTTAACTTATCATTTTGAATTTTCTCACCTTTTAACAATTTTACATACTCTTGCAATGTTACAGAATTATATCCTCTAAATACAAATTGAGTAATGAGTGTAAAAAAATTATCTAAAAATTTATTATCTTTTTCAATGTTATATTTTTTAAAATAATATTCTTTAAAAGGTTCATAGAAATTTTTAAACAATAATTGCAATAATTCCATTTCTTTAAAATTAGGATTTAAGTACATTTCTTTTAAAGTAGGAATTACTTCAAATCTATAAAGTTCATTTCTGAATTTTTCCTTTAATTCATTTTTTACTGTAAAATTGACTGAAATAGATCTAATTATCTTTTCCATTGCTTCTTTTTCTATCTCAACATTAATAAAAGGTGATACTGTCTCGAATCCTTTATTAGCATACATATATAGTTTCCTTTTATCAACGGTAGTATTTCCAGTTAATACTTGAGCAATAGAATAATTATTTTTAGAGTTACCAATTATATCAAAAACAGTTACGTATTTATGAGGGTCCTCTGTTCTTCTTAAACCACGGCCCAATTGCTGAATATATATTATTGAAGATATTGTACTTCTAAGCATAATTATTGTATTAATATCAGGGATATCAATGCCTTCATTAAATTTATTAACAGTACATATTATTTCCAAAGTTCCTTTTTCATCTGATTTTAAATCTACTATATATTTTTCTATACCACTTCTAGTTAATTCATTTTCACCGCTAACAGCACTAACAGATATAAATCCTAAATTATTTAATTGTGAAGAAATTGAACTTGCCTCTTTAATATTTGAACAAAATACTAAACATTTTAGTTTTTCCCCATAATGACCTTTTTTATCAATTATATTTTTAATATATTTTGCTAATTCTTCATAGTTAAACTCTTCATTACTTTTCAATAATTTATCTTGTAAATTTAAACCATAATATGTAAATGGACACACCAATTCATGATTCATTGCATCTAAAAGCCTTATCTCATATGGGATATTATATTTAAAAATTTTGAACAAATAATCAGGATTATCAGTTCGCTCAGGAGTTGCAGTTATACCTAAAGTAAATTTTGGATTAAAGTAATCAATAATTTCTCTATATTTTGTATCAAATCCTATCTTATGAGCTTCATCATATATAATATAATCAAAATAATCATTTGGAATATTACTTATAAGTTTGTTATATGCTGTTTTATCAGTTGTAAAAATGAAATCGAAATTATGAATTTTATCCATATTGTTCGAATCTAATTCTATCATAGTTTTATCTTTAAATACTTTTTTGTATGTTTCTATGGCAGACGTTAAAATCAGTCTGTTATGAACTAAAAACAATACTTTTTTTGCATTACAATTTTTTACATCAAACGCAGATAAATATGTTTTACCAGTACCAGTAGCTGCTATAACTAAACCTCTATTACTCATTTTCCTGCACTCTTTTAAAGCTTCTAAAGCTTTTTCTTGCATATAATTTGGTTTGATATTTCCTACTTCTGAAAACATCTTAGCAACATTAATTTCAATTTTTTTATTTTGAGTATAAATATTTGAATAATTGTAAATTAAATCTTCAGTTAATAATTCTGAACATTTATCATTCCAAAGATCATTAAATGTATTATTATACTTTTCTATAATATAACCTTCGTTTTTTGCATTTATTTCTGCCGCCATTTCGTGTACCAGACCGAATGCACGAGCAGAAATATTTGAACTTCCTATTAATAATGTTGTATCATTATCAGTTTCAAATAGATATGTTTTTAAATGAAATCCCTTACTATTTACATTAGGTATATAAACCTTAACTTCAATATTTAATTCATTTAACTTTTTTAAAGAGCTAGGATCTGTAACCATACCCTCTGTTGTTAATATTAAGCGACTACTAGAATCAAACTTTTTTAAATCTTCATATATTAAAGATAATCCAGACCAAACTACATAACTAACAGCAATGTCCACACGAGTAGATTTACTTAATAATTCTTTAATTTTATCTTTTATATTTTTACTTTGCCCATTGATTACAATATTAGGATTATATGTAGAGGAATCTATATTTTTATCAAATAAAGATTTATTAACTGCATTTTCATTCCACATTTTCTTACCTCCAATTAAGCTTCTTTTCTATTGAAATCACAATAATTTCTATATCTCAATGTGATATATTTTTTACTATAATACATTATTAGATTAAACTGACTAACTATTTTTCAAATCTTATTTTTTATTTCAATTGTTATTATTAAAAAATTCCTGCCATTGGTTTTCTTTAAAACCAATTAATATAGTATCTTTTAGAATTAATAATGGTCGTTTAATAAGCATACCATCGCTTGAAAGTAATTTTAACTTTTCTTTTTGATCCATTTTAGATAATTTTTCTTTTAAATTTAACTCTTTATATTTTAATCCACTTGTATTAAACCACTTTTTTATATCTTGTCCACTAATCTTTATCCATGTTTCTAGTTCTTGTATAGTAGGAGTTTGTTCTATAATATTCCTACTAATAAACTTTATATTGTTTGCTAATAACCATTTTTTTGCATTTTGACAGGTTGAACATTTTGGATATTCTATATATAAATTATTCATTTATTATTCCTCCATAATTTAATATTTAAGATAAATGATATATATTTTTACATCTTTATTAAATGTACAATTATCAAAATATACATTATCTAATATATCACCTATTAATTTGAAAATAATAAGCTTTTTATAAATATTAATCATTCACTACTATTATTTTATCACTTGCAATTAAAAAAATCAAGAAAAAATGAACAAGCTTTCGTTTTGTTCACTTTTATATAAACAATATAAATTATAGTAATTATTGTTTATATTCTATTTAATTTCTATCTTTTTATCTAATTATTTATAATCGTCAATAATAAATAATTTATCTAATGTTTTATTTTTTACAGCATTATATACTAAATATTGAATTTGATCTAAATTTTTCTCTATATACTCTTGTAACTCTACATTTTCATTAAATAACTTATATTTAATTTCTAAATATGATTTAAAAACAATTTCATATATATATTCTTTTGAAGTATCTAATAATACAGAATATATATGCTTTAAACCAATATTTGAAATAGTAAGATTCATTATATTTTCATTTGCTATACTGCAACCAATTGTAGCAGTTAACACTATTTCAAATATATTTATTATTAGATCTTCGTAAATTTCACTATAGCCATATAGCAAATGTTCAATATTTTTATTTGAGAATTTTTTGCAGAACTCATTTTCATAATAAATAGACTTCAAATATTCTTCAATAAACTCAATACCATCTAATTTTCCAATTATGTTATTATATAAAGGATAATCCGCAGTTATTTTTATATTATTTGCTTCAAAATCAGGATCATATATTTTAAAAAAACCATCAATTCCATCAATAATTGTTGAATTATAGGTCTCATTTTTTGTACTTATCTTATTATTTATAACGTTATTAAAAAGAATCTTACTTATATTTATTTTTTCATCTATTAATTTTCTTCCTTTATTATAAATTTCTTGTAAATCTAATTTTTTCAATTCATCTATTGCACTATCTGGCTTGAATTTTTTTAAATATATACTAATATTATATATATTGGATTCAATTATTACTTTAGCAATATCTTTAGGTATTGAACTACTATCGAATCCATTATATCTTTCCACTCTGTTTTTTAATAGAGCAATACTTTGCAATTGTAAACTCTCAATATCTTTAATATTCAGCAATTCTTTTTCAAAACCTATATCAATAAGTGAACTAAAATAATTTATTTCATCTAACTCTTCTCTTTTTATTATTTCAAATTTATTGATTTCATTCATATTCTTCATCTTCATACTCTTCATTACTTTCAAGACTTTTTATATTAATAAAGTAATCCAATGGTTTCCCCTTCAAAATATTATCTGTCATTTTTTCTAATATAGTTCCTGACAAATACTCTAATGAACCTTGACAAATACCATCAAAATGTTTTTTCATAAATTTAATTAATTCATCATCTGTAACTAACTCTTTAGTCTCATTTTTATAAAAGTAGAACATATCAATCAATTCGTATATAGTTTCTGCGTAATTATCTTTTCTAATATATGGAGAATCACAGAATTCTTTTATTATCTTGTCTATAATCCACTCTCCAAATTCAACTCTTTGCGTATCTTTTAATGTTTCATATCTTTTTTCTACTATATCATTAATTTGTTCTTCTGTTAAAGTCAAACCATATCTATTGGTATATTCATTACATTTTTTTATTTTCGATATCTCTTGCTGTTTCTGATTATTAATAATTGTTAAATAAGAAAACATATCCATATTAAACACCTCTACTATTATATATACCACAAATCTTATATAAATAACAGACTTGAATTTTTCATGGTTTTGTGCTATAATAATCTTATAAATAAAAAGCTATCTGAATTAATAATTTTTGATAGTTTTTTTTGTGACTCAAAATTGTTTCTTCCCACTAATATTTGTTTATAATGTATTAAAATTCAAGAAAAAAACGAACAATTTTCATTTCATTCGCTTTTTCTATCATTTAATTATATTTTCAATATTTTAATTAAAGTTCCCCATAAATATGGTTGTAGTTGAAATAACTTAGTATCTTCTAAATAAGTAAAATTCTTATAGTTTTCCTTTGAAAGCATCATAAATCCATTTGATTCGCTATCAATTTTGATCGAAGGATAATAATTCAATTCCAATAAGTATATATAAGATTTGTAATATACTTTATCACCATTCTTATATTCAAGATCATGTTCATTAATCTCTAAAAATTTGAGTTGAGATTCATAAACTTCTATACCTGTTTCTTCTTTTAGCTCTCGTATAGCAGTTTCTACAGATGATTCACCAATTTCAATTCCACCACCAAAAAATCCCATTCTATTATCTTCACTAGAACGAATCTGCACTAATACTTTTTCTGTTTCTCCAGGCTTAGATATAAGTATTGCTACACCTGCACATTCTAGTTCTATACAAGTATGTCTATCTATATTGTGATTTTCTAACCAATCACGAATATAATTGAAATCTTTACCATCAAAATAATTATCTCTAATTTCAGTTGTTACACGTTCTAGACTAGTAATTTCCTTTACAAGTTTTTCCTCATTAATCATATAATACATCTCCTTAAATTATATAAAGATTTGTTAAAAATTTATTTATATATTATCATAGAAGTATTACATTGTCAATTTTGAAAAAAATTTATCACATTCAATTTTAGTTTCTATATAAAAATACCTTAATCATTATGATAATCAATATCTGCTAACTTTGCTTGTTTACACAAATCTCCTGTTTTAATCAGATATTGCCTATTATCTTTAATAAAATGTGTTCCACATTGTCTAAATTCAAAGTTTACCTTTTTATTTACACATTGGTTTCTAATGTCTAATACCCAATCAAAATCTAGTACTCTAGCATTATAATCAGATTCTCCCCCTACTACAACCAATTCTATACCATCCAAATATTTTTCTATATCTATTTTTTCTATTAAAGGTTGTGCAGTAATACATTTATGCTTAATTGGCAAATCTTTAAATATTGATAATTTATAGTCTGCATTTTTTTGATTTTCAATTGTGCAACATACTATAACATTATCATATCCATCTCCCCAATCATCTGGAATACATTTTAAAAATCTATCAATTCTCTTAGTTAAAAATAAAAATTTCAAATCAGATCTTTTTCTTATCATTTCCCAGCATTCATTTCTCCATTTATCAGCTTGTTCTATCAAAAAATCTGTAGAAAAGCATAAATATACAAGCCCAGATTCAATTTTATATGTTCCATTTTTTAAAAGCTCTATAGGTTTATTAAAATCTTTTGTTTTTATAATATCACTTGTATTAATATTTCGTTTAAAATCACCTTTATGAATATAGCAATATTTACATCCATCACTACATTTTATACATCCTCGCCAGGGATTCCACATTGCCATATAAAATACCTCAATTTCTATAATTTAATTTTATTAATATCGTCTGTTATTATCCAATCATCCATATTATTTTTTCTATCATATTTAAAAGGTTCTATTTGTTCTAAATTAGATATTTCATATACTGCTAAAAACTTTTTACCAGCCCATCTATTATACTGATCTTTTGATAGATTTAATTCTTTTTCGTATTTTTTTACAAATTCAATTGATTCTTCTGGAGTCATTTTTTCACTTTCAACTACGTTTGATATAATACCTTTGTGAGTAACTATCATATTTCCATTAGTTTCTACAAAATAAATATCATCATTAATTTTTGCTCTACCTCCTAATGGACATTTTTTACCAGCTGCGCCTCTAATAATCATAGTTTTTTCTTTATTTATTAATTTTTCTAATTCTTTTGCTTTTTCATTTAAATATACTAAATGTTGTGCTTTTTCATCTTTACCTTCATACCACTCTGCTCTTTTCATAATTTATTCCTCCTAAAAATTTAAAATATTTATTTTGATTTTTATATAGTTTATCATTTAATAGATAAAAACACAAGAAAAAGTGAACAAATTTTCTTTTTTGTTCACTTGCATATATTTATATATTATTCCCATTTAAATTTCTTTATAGAAATACTACAACAGATTATAAATATTATAATCATAACTGCACTAGGTATTATTATATTATTTATATTTTCACCGATAACAACACTTTTAAGTACTTTTATTCCTTGAGTAAGCGGTAATATATCTACTACATTTTGCATCATTTTAGGCATAACTTCATAAGGTAATGTTGTTCCAGAGAAAATTATCATTGGAAAATATAATAAGCTTGCTATCGCTCCTGCTTGTTTTGAATCCTTAGCTACTCCACCTACCATTAACCCAATGCTAAATATGGAAAACATTACTAGAAAATAACCTAATAAAAAGAAAAATATTGATCCATTTATTTCCAAGTTAAAAAACAATTTTCCAAGTACATATAATGATATTAATGAAACTAATGAATAAATAGCATAAATGCAAAATTGAACTGTAAGTAACATTACTGGTGAGACCGGTGTTACTTTATATTTTTTTAATATTTTCTTTTCTCTGTAGTCAGATATAACTAGTGGTAGACCCATAAGTCCACCAGCAGATATTGCTATCATTACAACAGCACTAAATGACTGTGATAAAAAACTGTAATTTGCTCCTTCAAATGCTGGTTTACTTCCGTATATACAACCTAGTATGATTAGAACCACAATAGGCATAAATAATGCGAAAATAACCATATCTAGTCCTCTAATCGAAAGTTTTAATTCTGTTTTTAATAGTGTGCTAAATGTTTTCATTTTCATCCTCCCCTATATACCAAAGATAAGCATCTTCTAATTTTTCATACGGACTTTCATCAATTGCTTGTTTTACTGTTCCTTCAAATACTTTTTCACCTTTTTTTAGTATTAAAATATTATCACACAGATTTTCTACTTCATCCATAAAATGTGAAGTAAGTAATATTGTAATTCCATCTTCCTTAAGTGATCTTAATATTTTCCAAACTTCCCTTCTTGCTTTTGGATCAAGTCCAGTTGTAATCTCATCTAAAAATAACACCTTAGGTTTTGGTATAAGTGCAAGTACAATAAATAACTTTTGTTTTTGCCCTCCTGATAATTCAGAAATTGGATTATTTATTTTATCTAAAATATTAAATTGTTTTAGCAATTCTTTATAATCAATAGTTTCTTTATATAAACATTCTGTTTGCTCACACAGCTCTTTTACCAATATTTTACTTGGATAAACTGCTTCTTGAAACTGTACACCAATTTCTTCAAACAAAATTTTTCTATCAACAATTGGACTTTTACCTAATATTGATATTTCTCCTTTCGTTAACCTTTTTGTAGCTAAAATGCATTCAATAGTAGTACTTTTCCCTGCTCCATTACTTCCTAACAGTCCAAATATTTCTCCTTTTGCTACATTAAAAGAAATATTATTGACTGCTAAATTTTCACTGTAATTTTTACTTAGATTTTTCACTTCAATTACTTTTTCCATTTAAAATTCCTCCTTTACAAAAAAAGTATAACACCAAATCAAAGTCTGGTGTTATACTGGAGGGTTTATTTTTTTCATTTTTTCTAAAAGTTCTGTAATTTGATATGACTCTTCCTTTGCTTTTTCTAAAGAAGTTATCAATTTATCACAAACAGAAATAATATCTTCTTCTTGTTTAGGGGTATCTATTATATATTCTACATCTATATTAGAATTTTTATCTAGTTCATTTAAAAGTCTAAGAATAGATGATAATGAAAAATTTGCACATCTTAGTGAGCTAATTACCTTTATTCTTTGAATATCAAATTCATCATAAATTCTGTATCTATTTTCTTTTCTTTTTATCTTTAATAGTCCGTTTAATTCCCAATTTCTTAAAGTATCTAACGTAAGTCCTAATTTATCTGCTAATTCTTTTCTTTTATATTCATTATTATTAATAATAGATTCAGTACCAGATAAAATTTCTTTTACTATCTTTATACTTTCTTTTGCATTTTTCTGTTCTTTTAAAATACTATTCATATGCTCTTTTGATAAATTTAGCGCTATATCATATTCCGCTCTAGCAGATGCCTTTATTATATTTATTACTTGTTTTCTCAATCCATTTTGTAGAAGTTCACTCTCTAATGCAATCTTTATTAATTTAAGCTGCTCTAAATGAACTTCATTATATACTCTATACCTATTTGATTTTCTTGGTATCTTAGGTAAAAATTCTATATCCTCATAAAAACGAACGGTATTTGTATGTATACCTATTTCTTTTGCTATTTCAGATGTACTATATTCCTTTATTTTAATCACTCCTATATAATATTTTATCATCTTTTTGTTTAAAACGCAATTCTCATAAAACTTAAAATTAATATACTAATAATATTAAAACTCTATTTATTTCTTACAATCAAATACAAATAAAGAACTTACTCATAAACGTATTTTTACCATAATAAAATATCTAAGATTGTATATCACTTCTGCCTAATTTTTATTCTTTATTTTATGTGCTGTTATTATTGTATAACTATACGAATTAATAGTTATTATATAATCTTCATTGCTTACATACCAATTTTTTCCTTTTTTTATTATAGAACTTTTCTTATCTATAACTTTTGACTTGCACCATTTAACTACATCATCTTCCTCTAATTTAAGATTTCTTTTTATTCTATCTATTCCCATCTCTGTTGTATGAATCTTATCTAAATTTGAATATAAAACTTCTATATTATACATTTGTTACCCCCATTTTTTGTGTTTTAAACATTTGTTTATATATTATCATCTTAATTTAAATTTGTAAATAGTATATTTAAATTTTAAATATATTAAATATACTAATAATTAATTTATGAATTTATTAATATATTAATTTTAAAACAATATATTTAATTATAGGGGATTACATGAAAATATTTAATATAAGTATATATAAGTTAAAATTTAAATTAAATTTGCGTATCATAATCTTAGTTTCGTTAATATTATTTCTTGTTACTTCATCTATACTTTTAGAAAAATATAGATCTGAGCAAAATAACATTCCTTTTGAAGAAATTCAAGAAGAGATTTCAGATAAGGAAATCCAAGAAGAATATAGCAAAGAGATTTTTGAAAGTTATAAAAATAATAAATTGATATGTTTAACTTTTGATGATGGTCCAAGTGAATATACTAAGTTGCTAATAGATGGTCTAAAGGAAAGAAATGTTAAAGCAACATTTTTTGTTCTTGGGAAAAATATAGCAAAATATCCAGAGTATATAAAAGAGTCATATCAAAATGGAAATGAAATAGGTATTCATGGTTATACTCATAAATTATTTACTAGATTAAATAATGAAAAAATATTAAATGAAATAGAAATGACCAATGCAGAATTATTAAAATTAATAGATAAACCTCCAACTTTAATTAGGGTTCCATATGGTTCTTTAAATAACAGAGTAAGAGATTTATTAGAAGAGTCTAATTTACAAAGCGTACTTTGGACAGTTGATTCTAAAGATTGGAGATTTTTAAATGTTGATAAAGACTATAATTACGTAATAAAAAAAGTAAAAGGAAATGAGATAGTTTTAATGCATGATACATATAAACCTACTGTATTGGCTGCTTTTAAAATTATAGATGAATTAAAAAATCAAGGCTATAAATTTGTAACTATTAGTGAATATATAAATTGTATACATGATAATAATAATTAAATTATTATTATCATGTATTATTCTATGGTTATTTATTATTTCTTTCAAGTTCTAATAATTTTTCTTTCATATCAAGTCCTCCACCATAACCTACTAATTTATTATTACTTCCTATCACTCTATGGCATGGAACTATTATCATCACTGGATTTTTATTGTTCGCATTTCCGATTGCTCTTGATGCTTTTTCATTTCCAATTGCTTTTGCTATATCTTTATAGCTTCTTGTTTCACCATATGGGATATTTAAAAGTTCATTCCATACTTTTTTTTGAAACTCAGTACCAACAAGGTTTATTGGTATATCAAAAGTTTTTCTTTTTCCACCCAAGTATTCATTAAACTCATTTTCAACTTTTTGTACTTCTTTACTTTTGGTAGTTATTTCAGTTTCAATATTCTCATCATAGATTCTTTCAATTAAAACAATACTACCGTCTTCTAAATATATCTTCAGATTAAAAAATTTTGATTTATAATAGAATATTTCTTTCATATTTTCCTCAATTCTAATTAAATATTTATTTCTTTTTTATTGGATGCCTAATCACAGTTTTAAGTTTTGATGGTTCACATCTTCTAGGATCGCTCAGATATATCTCATGATGATATCTATTTTCGTTTATATCAAGTTCATATCCATTTTCATTTGCATATTTATCCATATGTGCTACTGTAACTGGTTCATTGTCATATGGCCCAATATGCATACATTGTACACATATTCCTTCATCATATGTTATAAATTCAACTTTTGAAAAATCAGTTTTTTTCTTTTGGCTAGCCTCATCTATTGCCCAATCAAAATCTTCTTTTTTTACAAAATCGGGTAGCCTTATTAATGAAATCCAATTAAATGAATCTTTATTTGAATAATCAACTCCTTTAATTCCATCTTGCCACCAAAAGCCTTCTAATGGAGGAACTACATATTCAAAATATCCATCTATTTTGTAATTTCCCCTATAACTCATCTTTATTGTAAAAGCTATTCCATATAATAAGCTCATCGCCTTGCTGTATTCGCCGTCAGAATCATTAGGGTTTCCTTTCCCTCTTACTGCAATAAAATTCATTTTAGGTATAGTAATAATTTCAGGTTTGTTCTTTGGTAAATAAAATTCTTTATATTCTTTTTTATAATCAAATGCCATTTTCAAAACCTCCTTAATAATTTCAAGTTTATTATATATCATTTTTAAAACATAGTAAAGACCTAATATTATACTTGTAGATTAAATTTTACACTAAAAATTTCCCTTAAAGCATTTTTCATCTCTTTTTTTGAGAATTACTTTAAGGGAAATAATTAAAATATTTATACTATTTTAGTTTATTATAATTTAAATTCAGTTTTATTTTATATATAGCATTGGACGGAAGCCAACATGCCCATAACTAAGAGCTCCAGACATCGAATCACGGTTAGATGCTCCAACATTTCCATGATTTCCAAATTGTCCTCCACGCATTACATAGTCACTTGAATAAGTCTCATTTGACCATTCTTGCATATTTCCTGCCATATCATATATATTTTTTGCACTATTTCTTGGTGTTGATCCTGTGTACATTATTGCAGTTGAAATATATGATTTAATACCAGGTGTTGGATATATATATGAAAATTCTGCGTCAAAATAATTTCCCCAAGCTATACTATCTTCAACATTAAATCCTGCATTTTGTACCCATTTAATTACTGTATCCCATTGTATGCCAGTAATTAAAGTTGTTCCTATGAGTGTTGTGTTGTATCCATAATTTGTTGCCATATTATCTGAATAACTTTTTGCATTATAGTAAGTTACGTATGTCCATGAACTTCCTATTTTACTTGCTGCTTTTCCACCATTTGAACTTGCTTCAAATCTTGCTATATAAAATCCTTTATATTTACTTGTTATATTACTTTCACTATAACCACTTGGCATAGTACCTTCATTTGTATATGCATATGACTTTCCATTTGTGCACCATTTAGCATATGGAACACTTACACCATCTACTGGTACCCATACAAATTGGTTACCATAAGTATCTTGTATAACTAATCCATCATTCCATCCTTGTGGGATCCCATTTGATAAATTCCAACTAGCATTTGAAGTGTCTACTGGACTAAATCCTGCTGGTATAACTGGATTATTATATGTAGGTGTCTTTCCATTTATTGTGGTATTTTCTGTTTTAGGTGTGCCAGGACTTGCTTCTGTACCTGGAGCATTTGATTGAGGAAATTCTATTGCAGTTATTGAAACCGTATTTGACGTTGTGCTATTTCCTGCATTATCAGATACCCTTACTTTGCAATTATATGTTCCTGTAGCTATATTATTGAATGTGTAGTAATATGAGCCTATATTTCCTGTCCATGTTGAACCATTATCAAGTGAATATTGATAACTTCCATTATTTATTCCACTTCCACTGTCACTAGCAGATGACACTATTGTTACACTATTTGCTGTACTTCCTCCACTTGATGCAGTAATTGTAGGAGCTACTTTATCTATTCTTACTACATATCCTATGCTTATTGCTCCATTTGTTCCAACATTATTTACTGCTCTTGCCTTTATATATATTGTACCTTCAGTTGATACAACTATTTTATTTGTACTATTATATGTTTGCCAAGATCCGTCATTCACATTATACTCATATCTCACTATTCCAGCTGATACAACTTCATTTACAGTTAACGTTACACTGCTATTTGTCCATGTATTACTTGCTATTGTTCCTGTTATAACTGGTGCTACTGGTACATCAGTGTTTGTTGTTACTCCACTTGATAATACTTCTCTTCTATTCCCAGCTTTATCCACTAACAGTACATGTAAATAATATACTTCATTTGTACTTGATGTAACTGTAATTGTCTGTGTAGCATTTGTAAATACTGTTGCTGTATTCCATATATTATCTGTATCGCCATATGGTGTTGAAACTGTTGAATATATATATTTACAATTTGTTAAATCAAGTCCACTTCCATTTGTATTATCACTCATTGTTACTGTTGCCTGTATATTGCTTGTCGCTGCATTACTTGGAATTGAAATTGACGGTTCATTCGGTACAATTGTATCAACAACAATTTTCCCTGATGTTGCCGATTTTTTATTTCCTGCACCATCTACTGTTAATACATGTAAATAGTATTCTCCATCATTTGGTGCTTCAACAGCTATTGTTGCTACATTCCCTACAAAATCTACCGGATTAAATACTGTGGCTGTATCCCATACTGAGTCACCTTCTACATAATTTGTTGATATTTTATCTAACACATATTTACTTCCTGTTTTATTTACTCCACTTCCACCATCATTATCACTTAATGTTATTGCTATTGGTGTTATTGTTAAATTATTTGAATAACTTGGCATTGCAATTTGTGCTGCATTTGGCGCTATATTATCTACATTCGATACTACTTTTACTTCCTTTTCTCTTGTATCTGCAACATTATTCATTTTGACAACAGCTTTTATATAGTATGTTTTATTTGCTTCTATTCCCTCTGTTATACTAAAAGTGACAGTTGCGCTTGTTTGTTTTATTTCTTTGATAAATGTATCTGGATAGTTTCCACTTGTTTCTGAAATATATATTCTATAATACTCTATTTTATTTGGATCAACAAAAGCTCCTGTAAGAGTTATTGTTCCATTTAGACTAGTTACATCTGGTATTACTGTTAAATCTATTTTAAAATCTTTTGATTCTATTACTCCATCACACCATGATGATTCTTTTTCGCTGTCGCCAACATAAACCAATTCTCCGGCTACTATTTCAAGCTTATTTTCGTATCCTGTGTTTTTCATTGATTCTATAACATCTGTCATATTTTTGCCTGGAACAGCTTCTGTGCTTCCATCAAATAGATTGTCCTTATCTGCATTTAGCAATTTAGGATCATAATTTCCATCTGTATTTGCCATTTTATCTAATTCGTATAATGACAATTCACTTTTAAATGTATCTATATCATTTAAAAATTTTGCTTTTTTTGCAGAATCTATTGGATTATTTCTACTTAAATTAAGTATTACGGCTCCTGCAAGAATAATTATAACTATAATTGTTATAATTAGTACGATTAAAGATATACCTTTTTTTTTCACTTCACAACCTCCTAAAAATATACGTTAAATAATTATAAAGATATCAACTCTATACATATATATTATAACACATTTTGTATGATTTTTCCAATGTTATAATGGTGTGTAATTTATATTACATATATTTGTAATATTTAATAAATATCTTTATTATTCCTTATAATATATAATAAATCATAATAAATAAAAAATTTGCTGTATTTTGCTATTCTTGACTTTTATTATTTTTTAATATATAATACAAATAATTGTAAAAATAATACCGAAGCGTATTAAGGAGTGTAATTTTATGAAAATAGGTATTTTTACGGATTCATACAATCCAGTTATAAGTGGCGTTGTCACTTCAATCAACATGTTAGAACAAGAAATGAAAAAACGTGGACATGAGGTATATGTATTTGCACCTTCAAAGTCTACTATTAGCCCAAATGAAAATCAAAATTTATATATGCTAACTAGTATGCCACTACTTGTTGCAAGACAATACAAACATAGATTAGCAACATTTTATTCTCGAGAAGTAGCAAAAAAGATAAAAGAAATTGGTATTGACGTAGTACATACTCAATCTGAATTCTCAATCGGTCTTTTTGGTAAAATAATATCAAGAAAGTTTAATATTCCATTTATACATACTTATCATACAATGTGGGAAGATTATATACATTACATTATTCCAATAAAAGGAACTAGAAATATCTATCCAAAAAGATTTGCACGTACAATATCAAAAAACTTTGTTACTAAGGCTGAATGTATAATAACTCCTTCAAAGAAAACTGAAAAATACTTAAAGTATAAATGTAAGATAAAAAATAAACCAATATATGTAGTACCTACTGGAATAGATACAAAACCATTTGCAAGAGAAAACTTTACCGATGAAGACAGAGAAAAGTTAAGAGCATCTCTTGGAATAAAAAAAGATGAAAAGATAATTTTATTTTTAGGAAGAATTGGAGAAGAAAAAAGTATAGATGTAATAATGAATAATTTACCATCTTTCTTTGAAAATATGCCAAACTCAAAATTCCTTCTTGTTGGTGATGGCCCTTCAAAGGAACCACTTCAAGATCTAGCAAAAAAACTTAATATTTCAGATAAAGTAATTTTTACAGGTAAAATTCCATGGGTTGATGTTCCAAAATATTATAATATAAGTGATGTATTTGTTAATGCTTCCCTTACTGAAACGCAAGGCTTAACTTTCATAGAAGCTATGGCATCAAAGATACCTGTTGTTGCTAAATACGCTCCTAATCTTTCTGAATTTATTGAAAGTGGGAAAAATGGTATATTAGTAAAACATGATTCTGAATTTTCAAAAGCAATCATGTCTGTACTTACTAACGATACACTAAAAGAAAAAATAATTGAAAATGCCTACATAACTGCTGAACAATACTCTTCAGAAGAATTTGGCGATAAACTTGAAATGATATACAAAGAAATTATTGAAAATTACAAAATAAAGAAAGATTTTACTTCAAAAGATGAAGTAAAAAAACAAAATCAGAATATATATATAAAGATAACTAATAGTTTATTAAAACTAACTAGATTAAAGAAATAGAGGTTATGTAATGGGATTTTTTATATTTTTATTAATTGTATTATTCATATTAATATTATTTGTCTTTACTTGTACAATCATAAAGACTATATTATTTTTTATGACAAAGTATAAGTATGAAACAAAATATCTAATTATCCCATCTTTTCTAATGGTATTTATCTTTATGTTTGTATTACTTGCTTGGTATTTTACTATTACCAGAATTTTAAATATAGATATTATAAATATTTATTTTAATGAATTTTTGAAAATAAGTTCTTCAAATAATTCAGATATAACATCCATTTTAACCTTATCTGTAATCTATATTATTATTGGAATAATATTGCAAGCTTTTTCTTATTTTACAGTAAATATAAATTATTATAGAGTTAGCGGATTTTTTAGAAAAACCTTTAGAAAGTTATTTAAAATAAACACAAGAAGTAGTATGGAAGAAAATGACTTAAAGATAGATGAAAGACCAGAAAATCTATCATACTCAAATGCTTTTATATCAAGCCTTTTTACTTTTTCACTATTATTTTTCTTTCTTTTATCACTACTTGCAATAGGAAATTTAATTAGTTCAAGAATAGTATAAACATAAAACCTGCCAAATAATTTAGCAGGTTTTTTATTTATTATATTATGTTCCTATAGTTTTAATCTGTTCTCCAAATTTTTCTATAATTACTTTCTTTATTTTTATATTTTCTTCTTTTTCTAAATTTTTATCATTATATATAACTGACTTTGCTGCTTCTTGAGCATTCTTTAATATTTGTATATCTTTTAATAAATTAGCAAGTTTAAATTCTGGTAGACCTGATTGTCTTATTCCAAAGAAATCACCAGGTCCTCTAAGTTCTAAATCTTTTTCAGCAATTTCAAAACCATTATTACTTTTTTCCATTATCTTAAGCCTTTGCCTTGATTTCTCTGATTTATTGTTACTCTTAAGTATACAATACGATTCATAACTTCCTCTTCCTACCCTACCTCTTAATTGATGAAGTGCAGCAAGACCAAATCTATCGGCATTTTCAATAATCATAATTGTAGCATTACTTACACTAATTCCAACTTCTATAACTGTTGTTGAAATTAGAATATTTATCTGATTATCTTTAAATTTATTCATGATTTCATCTTTTTCTTTATTCTTCATCTTTCCATGTAAATAGCCAACTTCAAATTCACTAAATATTTCGTTTTTATATTTTTCATAAACTTCTTGTACAGATTTTAAATCAGATTCTTCGTTATCCTCAACAAGTGGACAAACAACATATACCTGTCTTCCCTCTTTAATCTGTTTTTTTATAAAATTATTAACCCTTTCATCGTAGCTATCAGTTACTGCATAAGTTTTTACTGGAGTTCTTCCAGGTGGTAGTTCATCAATAATAGATATATCAAGATCCCCATAGAGCATTATTGCAAGAGTTCTTGGAATTGGTGTTGCTGTCATAACTAAAGTATCTACAGTATTTCCTTTATTTGTAAGCTTTATTCTTTGCTTAACTCCAAATCTATGTTGTTCATCTGTTATAACAAGCCCTAAATTATTAAATTCTATATTATCTTCAATTAAAGAATGAGTTCCAATAATTATATCTATTTCTTTATTCTTTAATTTTTCAATTATAATTCCTTTATTTTTCTTAGTTGTACTAGATGTTATAATATCACATTTAATGCCTAGCTTTTCAAAATATTTACTTAATTCATCATAATGCTGATTTGCAAGTATAGTGGTAGGTACCATAAGTGCCGCTTGATAATCATTTTTTATAGCTATATACATTGATATTGCTGCAACCATAGTCTTACCACTACCAACATCACCTTGAACAAGTCGGTTCATTATTTTATCACTAGTCAAATCATGTCTTACTTCTTCTACTACTCTTTTTTGCGCACCAGTTAATTTAAATGGAATTAATTCTAAAAATGGTGTACAATCTACATCTTTAAATTTATTTACTTTTTCTTCATTTAAGCTTCTATTCTTTATTGACATAAGAGCTAATTGAAGTAAAAATAACTCTTCAAATATTATTCTATTTCTAGCAATATCTACTGTTCTAAAATCTTTCGGAAAATGAACATTTTGCATGGCATAGTTTATTTCACAAAGATTATACTTCTTCCTAAAGTCTGAATCAAATATATCAGTCACTAAGGGCTTTTGTTCATACACCTGTGTAATCAATTTAAATAAATAATTTTGTGTAATACCGCTAGTAAGAGTATATATAGGGTATATGCCTTGAATTTTATCTAAATCAGTAATATTATAGATATCTGGATTATCTATATTAAATCCACCTCTATCAAGCGAAACCTTGCCAAAGAATAAATATAAATTATCGACTTTTAGTCTATCTTTTATATATATTTGATTAAAAAATGTGAGTTTACACTCTCCTGTATCATCACTTGCAAATGTTGTACTTATATTTAAATTCTTTCTTATTCTTTGAACTCTTATACTATCATTTACAGTAGCAATAAATAAAGCATTCTCTCCTGGAATAAATTCAGATATTTTAAGTAGCTTTGTTCTATCCTCATACGATCTTGGATAATATTCCAGTAAATCTTTTATTTTATATAATTCTAATTTATTTAACAATGCAGATTTAGCTGGTCCAACACCTTTTATATATTGAACGTTAGTATCAAGATAGTCAATATTTTTTTCCATAGTATCACCTTAAAGAAATTATATCAAAAAAAGAACATATATTCAAGCAAAAAGGATAACTATATTTTTAAATACAGTTACCCTATCTATATACATCTTTTTAAAATAATAATTTTTAAATTTAGTTTTTATTCGTTAGGCATTACTATAGCAACAATAATATATGCAAGTAATCCTGATCCACCTAAACAAGAAAATAATATCCAAAGTAATCTTACAACTGTAGCGTCAATGTTTAAATACTCTGCAATACCTCCACATACTCCACAAATCATTTTATTTGAATGTGACTTATATAATCTTTTATTATTCATTTTTTATTCCTCCTCAAAATTTATTTCTATACTTCCAATTCCACAGTCGATATTTAATTTTTTATCATTATTGCTACTTTTAATTTTTTCATTTTTGCCCATACCTGAATATGTATTGTCACCAACTTTTACTTCACCGATTCCTGTATTTACATCATACCCATAATCTGATTGTTTTCCTAATATTGTTAAGTCTATCTTTCCAACTCCACAACTTATATCAGCTTTACTTAATGTAGCCTTCTTAATATCAATTTTACCTGCACCACACTCTATACTACTATAATTTGAAGTTAGATTATTTACTCCTACACTTCCTGCACCAACATTAATATATATATCTTTTGCATTAAGATCTTCAATATTTAGATTGCAAGCACCAATATCTATATTTATTTTATCAAGTTCATTTTCAGGTATATATATTGTAACTTCATATTCTCCATTAAAATTAGAATTAAAATTGAAATCAAATAAAGAAATAATTTTTTTATTATTGTCTTTTATAATCCATTCTCCATTTTTAACTTCGGTTTCAAGTGAAATCTTTTCTGGAACATTACCTTCGATTTTAAAAGTATCTCCTCTTTTTATTTTAATATCTCCATATTTTAAATTAATAGATAATTTATCTATGTTTTCATATATTTCATTTATCGCTACAGTTTTATTTTTCATATCACTAATATCACCTAACTTTGCTCCTAGTATAATGCCAGCTATTAACATAGCAATACCTATTATAGAAATGACTACAGCAAATGTAACTAAACTTTTTGAAAAACTATTCATTATCTTACACCCCCAGTATTAAAAACTCTTTGAATTAAATTCACTATTCCTCTAATCATTGCTGGAAAAGCTTTTACTAATACATTAAATATTGCAATTGAAAGTATTATTCCTGTTCCTACTAAAATTAAACCTACTCCAGAGGTTAAAATTCCTATCGCTGGTGAAGTAAATATCATAGTAATACCCATAATTGAAGTTACTAAACCTCCAAAAAATATAGCAATACCGCTAACAAGAAGTGCAAAACATACACAAAGTATAGTTATTAATATTGGGAAAATTACTGGTAAAAAGAAAATTCCTACAATTATTAAAACAATCCAAATTCCAATATTGTTTTGTTTATTTGAATTATAATTTTTAGTATTATTACTCTCTTGTGAATTATTTGCTTCTAATTTTGTATTACTTTCTTTTAATATTCCATCAGCTATTTTTCTAGGTGAACCAAGCTCTGTAATAATTGCTTGTTCATTTTCTTCACCTGCTTCCTCAAAATATTCATCATAATATTTTATTGCAGATTTTCTTTCATCTGCAGGAAGTGTTAAAAGAAATTCTTCTAATTCCTTTAGAAATTGCTCCTTATTCATTAAATATCCCTCCCGAAAATACGTTATCTATCCTCTTCTTATATAGTTTCCATTCTTCCCTATAAACTGATAATTGATTTTTTCCTTTATCAGTAATTTTATAATATCTTCTGTTCCTACCTTGATACTCTTTATCATAAGCATCTACAAGATCATCCTTTTGAAGTCTTCTGAGCACAGGATATAATGTTGATTCAGATATTTCAATAGCTGATCTTACACTTTGTGTTATCTTATATCCATATGTATCTTCAATTTCAAGTGCAGATAGTACTAATGCGTCTAGTAAAGACGAACTTACATTAAATAACATATGCATCTCTCCCTTATATATAATATTATACACCATATAATATTATATGTCAATACAGTAAATAATATTTTTATTTATTATCTAACTCATACATAACTATACAAATTAAATTTAAAGCAGCAGTTTCAGCTCTTAATATTCTACTCCCCAAGCTTACTGAAGATACATTATCTATTTTTAAAAGTTTTTCATACTCGGTTTTATCAAAACCACCTTCTGGTCCAATTACAATCCCAATATCTTTAAACTTATTATTTTTTGCAATATTAAGAGAATCTCTTAGTGATGATGTCTCTTTTTCATAAGCCAATACTATTTTACTATACTTAGTTGCATCTTTTAGAATTTCATCAAAGTTAATAAAATCATCAATAAATACCTCGTCTGTTCTGCCACATTGCTTGCATGCTTCATCTGCTACAATTTGTAATTTTTCTTTCCTTTTTATTTTTCCCTTTTCATCTAATTTTACTACTGTATTTTTTGAAAAAAACGGAATTATTCTTTTTACACCAAGTTCTATTGCCTTTTGCACCACAAAATCCAGTTTATCATTCTTTAATACTGCCATATATAACGTTAAATTAATATTAGGTTCACCAATTCTTGGAGCATTCTCTAATATCTCCAAAACTATACTATCTTTTTTTATATTTATAATTTCACATATATTTTCATTAACTGTGATTTTGTCTCCTACATTGTTCCTTAAAACTTGTATATGCTTTACTTCACTTCCATATATCTCTATTTTATCTTCATCTATATTTTTCATATCTTTTTCTGATACTTTGAATCTTCTTGCCATGTTTATTTCTCCTTAATTATGATTATATTTTACTATAATTATGTGTTTTATACAATACATAATTATAAAAAATCAGAGTATATTTATACTCCGATTTCATTATTACTCATATTCTCTATTTATCAAAAAATCTTTTTCTTATTTCTTCATAGACTCTTTTTGAATTATTTTTATCTATATATTTAAACGTATTTTCTATTCTGTTCTTGTAAAATTCATCAATTCTACATTTTGATTCTATATTTTTAATTATTTCTTCTACCAATTCATTTTCTTCTGTTACTATTTTACCAAAACCATCTTCTTTATATGAAAAATATCCAGGTTTATAATGTTTTTCAAAATAATCTTTGCTATCAAACTGATATAATAACATAGGCTTCTTTAAATAAGCAACATCAAATATAATACTTGAATAATCAGTGACAAGTAGAGATAATTTTGAAAATAATTCTGAATATTTAACTTCTTCAAAATCCTTTATTTCCACTTTATTACTTTTTAATTTTATAAATAATTCTTTATATAGCTTAAATCCCGGGTGTAATAAAAATATTATTTTATAACCTTGATTTTCCAAAATATTTAATAGTTTGTCATTTTTTAATAAAGAACTATATCTTATATAATATTCTGACTCATCAAAATTTTCAACTATATCATGAAAACCTAATTTATTTATTTTTCCTGATAGGAATGTTCTCCATGTAGGTGCAATTAATATAATTTTTTCATCATCATTTTTTAATTTATCAAATCTTGGTAACCCTGTAAGTACAACTTCATTATTATACATATATTTATCTGTCATTACTTCTTCATATTCTTTTTGAGTACTTGTAATAAACAAGTCAATTCCAGATTTACATTTATTAATAGGTAAATGAACATTATTCATTATAACTCCATGCTGTAAAAATACAAACTTATAATTAAGTATATCCCTAAAGCAATACATTTCTTCTTCATTAAAGGGACTGTAAAAAGCTGCATGAGAAGAAATTATTATCTTAGCATTTAAAAATTTAAACTTATGAATTAAACTATCTTTTATTATTACTTTACCAATTTTCTTTAATTCTTTATAGTTTTTTGAATCTTTAGATATAACAAAGTAACAGTTTCTTGAAAAATTTTTTTCATTTCTACATATATATTCAAATAATGCTTGTGCATTGTCATCTCCAACAAGTGGCCTGTCATTAAATAAAACATATTTCTTATTTCTAAATCCCATAAATCTATAAATCCATTTAATATTAAAAAATTTCTTTATATACTTAATTCTTTCAAAACTATATTTAAGAATATTAAATATAGTCTTATTTGATATTTTTATTTCATAATTATTAATTTCTATTAGTTTTTTTCTATTTTTAAATTTCAATATTTCTTCATCACTTACAAAATTTTCAACTACAAAATTTTTTCCCATGCTAATAAATTTTATAGGAATCTCTATTCCTGCTACTTTTAGTATTGGTCTATACTTAATAGCATTACATATATCAATGGTAATATCAAATTTATATGGATTATTAAATTCTAATCCCATTACTTTATTTAAGAAAAATCTGTTATCAGTATGTTTCAAATTTGTACTATAAGTTATACCATTATTATCTTTGAACCTTAAACTTGAATTTGCATTAATAGGTAATATATCATTATATACTCCTATTAATTTAATATGCTTATTACTAACCTCACATTTACTTAATATCATTTTACATTCTTTAATATTACCAACTTTTAAGTTATTAGCATAAAGTTTATTATCATGGATTTTGTATTCTATATTTTTGGAATTCCACCCATATTTTAAACAAAGAAAACTAATTTTCACCATATGATCTTGATCATAAAAATTGGAAATGTACTTATCTTCTATGTTTAATAATATCTTCTTACATAATTCATGGAATTGTAGTATTTTATCATCATTTTTTAACATATTTAATGCTTTGTTTTTCTTTTTAATTTCCGCTAATAAAATATACTTTAAAAATTCTGGCATATTCATTTTCTTTTCATCAAGTATTCTAATAAAATTATTATACAAATAGTTTGTTACTTCTATGAAAGAGTCTAAATCATATTTCTTTTTACCAGTTAAAGATACATTTTCTTTTCTCACTCTATAATAATAAACTGCTTCATTATGTCCTATTATACCTATATTTTTATTATCAAAATATAATTGGCAATTTAAAAATAGATCCTCTGCAATCTCTAGACTAGTATCAAATTTGATATTATCAAATAAATTAGCACTATAAAAAGTAGCAGCTGATGACAATATATAATTCTGTGGACTCTCTACAAGAGATACTACGGTTGTCTCCTTACCAAATTTTTCATAACGCGGATGTATACCAAATTTTGCACCAAAATATTCAACTACTAAACCAGCTATATTTATTTTAGGATTTTTATTAAAAAAACTTAATACAGAATTTAGAGTATCTTTGCTAAGTATATCATCAGGATCAAAAAAATTTACGTATTTTCCTCTAACAAACTTTAAGCCATAATTTCTAGCTGATGGTAAGCCTTCATTTATTTTTTCATGATATTCTATATTATCAGGATATTTCTCTACATATCTTCTGCATATATCGTTGCACTTATCAGGGGAACCGTCATTAACAAGTATTAATTGGACGTTTTCTTGAAAATCTAGTGACTGTTCTATAACAGAATCTATAGCCTCTTTTATATATTGTTCTACATTATATATAGACATTATTATAGAAAATTTATATTTGTATTGCATCATACATATTACCTCCTAAACTGCTATTTTTAATTATAAAAAAGATTAGAGGTAAATTAAAAAATCAGATGTTAACCAACACCTTTATATATTTTTATATTTATATACTACTTCTATTACGATATTTTTACACCTCAAAATCATATTAAACATTATCTTAAAATATTTCGTTGTGATTATAACACGTTTATCTAAATTTGTCAACTAAAGTAGAAATATATCTTTTTTTGCTTTATAGTAATATAGGCATTACTCAAATTAATTATTAACATAATTACACAAAAAATATGATAGTTTTTCACAATATATTATTTACTCCTAATATATAAAAATACATTAAAATATAAATATTTTAATGTATTTTATATATATTGATTATAACATTCTTATTTAGTTTTAAACAAATTCATATTGTAAATATATATTAATAAAAATTATCGATTTTAAGTATAATAATTTATGATCATAAAAAAAACGGATAAAATATCCGTCTTTTAACTATCTTCCAAAGAAATTCTTTTTCTTGTTAATACTAACTTCATCTCCAGTTAAATTTGCAAAATCAACTAGTACTTTTCTTTGTTCATCAGTTAGTTTTTTAGGAATATCTACTTTTACAGTATATTCAATAATTCCTCTTCCTCTACCGTGAATGTTTTGAATCCCTTTATCTTTTATTTTAAATTTAGTTCCAGCTGGCGTACCCTCTGGTATTACCAATTCCTCATCATCTTCAAGTGTTGGAACTTTAATAGTCCCTCCAAGTGTCAATTTAGTAAATGGAACGTATATATCTGCTGTTAAATCAAATCCATTTCTTGTAAATACTTTATGTGGTGCCACATTAACTACAACAAATAGATCACCTCTTGGACCGCCTTTTTTACCAATATCACCTTCTGAGCGAAGTGATATCGCTTGACCATTATCTATTCCAGCAGGTATATTAATATTAATTTTAATATTTTTTCTAACAGTTCCTTTTCCGCTACATTTTTCACAAGGGTTTGGAGTGATTTTTCCTTCTCCACCACATTTATCACATGTTTTAACAGTAGAAAAAGTACCCATTATAGTATTTTGAGTTATTTGAATCTTTCCTCTTCCACCGCATTTGTCACATGTTACTTGCGAAGTTCCAGGTTTTGCACCAGTACCAGAACAAGTATCACATGGTTCATTTCTTGATATATTAATTTCTTTAGTTGTACCAAATGCAGCTTCTTCAAAAGTAATATTCATATTATATCTCAAATCTGCACCCTTTGCAGGACCAGCCTTTTTAGCTGAAGCTCCACCGAAACCTCCGCCGAAAACACTACCTAAAATGTCATCTAAATCTATATCAACACCCATTCCACCAAATCCAGAGAAATCGAAACCACCGAAGCCACCAGTTCCTCCGCCAAATCCACCTGCTTGTTCAAAATTAGAACCAAATCTATCATATTGTGCTCTTTTAGTCTTATCGGATAGAACACTATACGCCTCATTTACTTCTTTAAACTTTGCTTCTGATGCTGCTTTATCTTCACCAGCATTCGCATCTGGATGGTATTTTTTAGCAAGAGTTCTATATGCTTTTTTTAATTCTTCATCTGTAGCATCTTTTGATACACCAAGTATATTGTAATAGTCTTTTGACTCTGCCACAATCTTTTCCCCCTATTTATATATTTAAAATCAGGGTGGCAAATAAAATTTCCACCCTATTACATTCTATGAAATTAATTAAATATTATTTATTGTCATCTTCAACTTTATAGTCTGCATCATGAACCACATTATCAGTTTCTTCTGCAGTAGCTTCACCTTGTGGGTTTGCTTGAGAATATAATTTTGAAGAAATATCATAAAATACTTGTGTTAATTTTTCAGATGCAGATTTTATAGTTTCAGTATCTGTTCCTTCCAATGATTTTTTAACATTTTCAAGTTCTACTTCTACTTTACCTTTTTCTTCATCAGAAATTTTACCTTCTAATTCTTTTAGAGTTTTTTCAGTATTATATACTAAAGAATCAGCATTATTTCTAACTTCAACTTCTTCTTTTTTCTTCTTATCTTCAGTAGCATGTGCTTCTGCTTCTTTTACTGCATTTTGTATTTCTTCTTCAGTAAGGTTTGTGCTTGCAGTTATAGCAATTTTTTGTTCGTTATTTGTTGCCATATCCTTAGCAGTAACATGTACTATACCATTAGCATCAATATCAAAAGCAACTTCAATTTGAGGTACTCCACGTGGTGCTGGTGGTAATCCAGTTAAACTAAATCTTCCTAAAGTTTTGTTATATGCAGCAATTTCTCTTTCACCTTGTAATACGTGAACTTCTACTGATGTTTGACCATCTGCAGCTGTACTAAATATTTGTGATTTTTTAGTAGGAATTGTAGTATTTCTATCAATTAATTTAGTAAATACTCCACCGTAAGTTTCAATTCCAAGAGATAGAGGTGTTACATCAAGAAGCACTAAATCTTTAACTTCTCCAGTAAGCACACCACCTTGTATAGCAGCACCAACTGCAACACATTCATCTGGATTTATACCCTTATATGGTTCTTTTCCTGTTATTCTTTTTACAGTTTCTTGTACTAGAGGAACTCTTGTAGATCCACCAACAAGTAATATTTTATCTATTTTATCAAATGTAAGTCCACTATCTTTCATAGCTTGGTTTACTGGTCCAACTGTAGATTCAACTAAATCAGAAACTAATTCTTCGAATTTAGATCTAGTTAAAGTTATATCTAAATGTTTTGGTCCTGTAGAATCAGCAGTTATAAATGGTAGATTAATTTGAGCTTGCATTACACCAGAAAGTTCAATTTTAGCTTTTTCTGCTGCTTCTTTTAGTCTTTGCATTGCCATATTATCATTTGATAAATCTATTCCTGAATCCTTTTTAAATTCAGCAACAAGATGTTTTATAATTCTTTCATCAAAGTCATCTCCACCTAGTCTGTTATTTCCAGATGTAGCCATAACTTCAAATACACCATCAGCAATATCTAGTATTGATACGTCAAATGTACCACCACCAAGGTCATAAACCATTATTTTTTGTTCAGCATCTTTATCAAAACCATGAGCAAGAGATGCAGCTGTTGGTTCATTTATTATTCTTAAAACTTCAAGTCCAGCTATTCTACCAGCATCTTTAGTTGCTTGTCTTTGAGAATCACTAAAGTATGCAGGAACAGTTATAACTGCTTGAGTAACTTTTTGTCCAAGATAATTTTCAGCATCAGTTTTTAATTTTTGTAGAATCATAGCTGAAATTTCTTGTGGTGTATATTCTTTATCATCTATTTTAACTTTTTTATCAGTTCCCATATCTCTTTTAATAGAAATTACTGTTCTATCATGATTTGTAACTGCCTGTCTCTTTGCTACTTGACCAACAAGTCTTTCACCATTTTTTGCAAATGCTACGATTGATGGAGTTGTTCTTGCTCCTTCTGCATTTGGTATAACAACTGGTTCACCATTTTCTATTACAGAAACACATGAATTTGTTGTTCCTAAATCTATACCTATAACTTTTGACATAATAATACCTCCTAAATTACAAAGTTATTTATATTATACACTTAAATTACATATTAAATTCAAAATACATAATCTAAGTTAATAACTATTTTTATTAATTTGCTACCTTTACCATAGAATGACGTATAACTTTATCACCTATTTTATAGCCTTTTCTAAATTCTTCAACTACTTCTTTTTCTCCATAGTTTTCATCTTCTATATGCATAACAGCTTCGTGTAACTCTGGATCAAATTTAGCATTTAATGCTTCTATTTCTTCTAAGCCCAGTTTCTTTAGTGCGTCTTTTGTTTGTATATATATCATTTCAATACCACTTTTAAAAGATTCATCACTAGTTTCAGCTTGCATTGCTTTTTCAAAATTATCAACAATTAAAAGAAAATCTGCTACAAGTCCAGAAATAATAGTTGAATACATAGTATCCTTTTCCTTACTCATTCTTTTCTTAAAATTATCAAATTCAGCCATATTACGTTTTAAATGTTCAAAATATTCATCTGTTTTTTTCTTTTGCTCTAATAAATCATTATTTAATTTAGCAATAAAATCATTTTTATCCATCTCTAAGTTTTCCGTGTTATCAGAATTATTATCTAATTCAATGTTTTCAGTTTCGTTTAAATTTTCTTTTTCTTCCATTTTATCCTCCTCCATCATTTTTTAAGCCTTTATTTTTACTATCTCTAGAAAATATATCTTTTATTTTATCATTAACATATTTTAATGTAGAAATAGTCTTAGAGTAGTCTATGCGTTTTGGACTTACAACTGAAAGTTTGCCAATGTTGCCATCTTCAGTTTCAATATCAAGTGATATAATACTATAATCCTTCAATATTATTTCTTTACTTTCAGAACCAATAATTATTCCAAGTTTATCTTGCTTTATCATATCTAAAGTAGATTCTATAATTTCCTTTGTTGATAACATATTTACAAAATTCTTTACTTTTTCAACATCTGAAAACTCCGGAAGATCTAATATTGCTTCCACATTACTGCTTAGTTTTTTTGTTTCAGAATTCATCTCATTTTTTATACTTTTACATATTTCTTCAAGTACAAAAGAAAACGTATCTAATTCCTTTTCAATTACAGTATTTAATGCAGTATGCAATTTTTCAAATGGAGTACCTGATAAATTTTGATTTAGCACACCACTTAATTCATTAATAGTCTCCTCTGGAACAGTATCTGTAAGTTTTACAATACAATCTTTTACTATTCCATTTTGCGATAATATAACTATAAGAAGCATTTTATCTGATATCTTTACGATTTTTATATTTTCAATCAAATCTTCTGACTTCATAGTTAAAAGTGTTGGTCTAAGTAAAATTTTTGATATTGTCTCAGCAGCTTGTTCAAGCAATTTTTCAGTATTTCCATAACCTGATATACTATTATCTATATAATTAATATCAAGCATTGATAATCCTTGTTCTTTCATTAAGTTATCAACATAATACCTATATCCTTTTGTAGAAGGAATTCTACCTGCTGATACATGAGGCTGTTCTAAATACCCACAATCTTCTAAGAGCTTCATTTCATTTCTTATTGTAGCTGGGCTATAATCTAAACCATATTTATCAACAAGTGTTTTTGAACCTACAGGTTCTGCTGATGCAATGTAATCTTCAACAACTGATGCCAGTATTCTTTTTTTTCTTTCATCTAATTCCATTTCATCACCTGTTTTAGCACTTGAGTTAGGCGAGTGCTAACTCTTAGTATATAATACTATTATTTTTTTAAAATGTCAAGCATTTTTATATTTTTTTATAAATTTATTAAATTATTTATATAATAAAGAAAGTATAGATTTCTCTATACTTTCTTTATTATATTTAATATATTATCTATGAACTTCTTCTCTCTCTTTTTTCACATTCGGTTCTTCATTTATTGGTTTAGGGTTTGGTTCATTCATTCCAGAAAGAACATCTTTCATATTACTCTTTTTAGTTTTTGACATTGATGCATTTATTGACTTATGAAAATCATTTACTTTTTGTTTATTATTATTAATTAGATTAGTAATTTTTTCAATAGGCCCTGGTGCTAAGATTTTAGCACTAGTCGAAATAACTCCAAATTTAGCCAGATTACTAACATATTTTTCAAATTTATTAATTTCAACTTCATCGCTTATATCACCATTAGAAACTTTATCATAAAATTCTGCAATTGTATTTTGTAATAATTTGATATTATCCGGACTTAATTTTCCTAAATTATTTACAATATTTGAATCCTTAGCATTAGAAGAATATAGTTCATCAAATATTTTGTAGCTTATTTTTTTATTACCATATTTAATAAATAAATCTTGAATATCATTTTGAATATTCTCATCTGAAAAATCAATATTTGATATTAAACTTTCTTGATCTTCTGAAATCTTATCTTTAAGCAAGCTTTTCTCCGTACCATTTAATCTAACTTTTGGATCATTTAATGCGCTAACAAAATCCTCGTAGTGTAATTCAAGTATTTCTTTCCTATCATTAGAATTTCTAATTGCAATATACTTTTGTAGTATAGCTTTTGAACTTGCATCCTTATCCCATAAAGTGAGTGATTTTTCTTCCTTCTTCTCTTGTTCAACGGATCCTCCATCTCCTCCTACTTGATTAGAGTTGTTACTTCCTTGTTGTTTTGTATTTTGTTCAGGTTTCTTTTTATCATCAGTCTTATCTTTAGAAGTTTCCTTATCTTTTTTGTCTTTTTTATCCTCTGAATCTTTTTTATCTTCAAATTCATTACTTAGATCTTGTTCTGCTTCTTCATCAGTTTTTTCAGCTTGAGAATCATATTCATTTTTTTGTTCTTGATGTTTAAAGCCGTATTTTTCAAAGACTTTCTTATAATCTTCAAGTTTAGTTGCCATTTCTTTTTCTTTTTCTTTTAATTTATCAAGACCTTTTTCTTTTTCTTCAATTTTAAGATTTTCAATATTTGTTTTAATGCTACTTTGTTTATCTGATAATTCAAGTAAACGAGTTTCTAATACAAATCTTTCTCTTGTAAGGTCTTCGAGCTCCTTATTTATACTTTCTTTTTCTTCATCTTTAATATCTGGATCGCTAAGCTTTGAATTTAATTCATCTATTTTATCTTGATTGCTCTTTAATTCTTCCTTTGTTTTTCCAATTTCTTCTTCTACTTTACCCAATTCTTTTTCTAAATTTTCTTTTTCTAATTTTTCTTTTTTTAATGCCTCTTCAAGTGAATCAATTAGTTTTACAAGTTTTTTATATTCGCCTTGAAGTTCTTCATACATGTTATACATTTTTTCTTTTATATATTCAAGTTTAGCTTTTCTCTCTTGTTTTATTTTATCAAGTTCATTTCTAAATTTTACTTCTCTTTCTAAAAATTCTTTTTCAATAAGAATTTGATCACGATGCATTTCTTCATATTTTTTTATTTCATCTTCTATTTGTTTTTTTAGCTCATATTTTTTTTCAATATCTTCTTTTGAGCCATTTTCTTTTAAACTTTTCAATACTTTCTGTTTTTCTTCTTGTAGATCTACCATCGCTTTATTTAATGCTTTTATTTCTGGTGATCCACCTTCTAGCATTATTTTAGATTTTTTATCGCTATATGCTTTGTTTAAAAATTCCATTGCTGAATCATCAGTTGTATAAACATGAATATTTTCAATACCAGTAAAATATGTTAAATTCTCTTCTAAAAAGCTTTTTACATTATTTTCCTGTAATTTATTATCTACTACTGGTCCAGAAGTATATGTTTTATTAATTTTTTCAGCATAGTTTATAATCTCACTATATTCTTTATTTGCATCAAGAATTTTATCATCAATAGATTTTATAATAGTATTTATATAATCTAAATTTTCATTAGAATTTTCCTGATTTTCTGGTTGTTTAACTTCCTCTGTTTTATTTTCTTCTGGCACAACAGTTTCTTCTTTTTTATTTTCTTCTTCTACTTCTGTTTTCTTGTCATTACTAAGTGCTTCTTTTGCTTTAGTAATTTCTCTAATTTCTTTAAGTTCTTTATTAAGATCTCTTAGTCTTTTATTACGTTTAACAACTTCCTTATTTCCTTTTTTCTTTTCATTTGCATTAATTTTTTTTAATTGTTTTTCTATTTTTTCTATTTCATCTCTTACTGTTTGTTCATCTCTCATATATAAAACTCCTTTTATTCTTTATATATATTATAACCAGAAAAAAATAAAAAGTCAAACAAATTATGACATTTTATCACAATTCATTTAACTTTTTTATGTAAATCTATATTTATATATTAGGCATTGTTAGTTAGTATTGGTATTATTTGTTTTTTACGTGATACAACACCTTCTAAAAATGCAGTATTTTCAACTAAATTAACATTATATGATTTTTCAGCAAGTTTGGCTTTATTACCTAAAACTATAGCTTGAGAATTACTATTTATTATATCTGTTATTGCTAAGAAAAATATATCTAAACCTTTTTCTTCTATAATTTTATTCATAGCAGTTTCTATTTCATCTTTTCTTGTCATCATATCAGGTATACTTGCAGTATTCACTTGAGCAATTACTGCTTTTACATCTTTTAACATAACTTCTTTAGCATCAACATTTATCAATTCTTCAGCTGAAAGATCAGATAAGTCTGTTCCTGCTTTTAACAATTCAAGTCCGTATACTTCAACATCAATATCTGCTATTTTAGCAAGTTTAAGTGCAGCTTCTTTATCTAATTCTGTACAAGTTGGTGATTTAAATAATAACGAATCAGATACTATAGCTGAAAGCATTAATGTAGCTTCTAATTTTTCTATTTCAAATCCTGCTTCTATAAATAACTTATATAATATTGTTGCAGTACAACCTACTGGTTCTGCTCTATAGAAAAGTGGCTCTGCAGTTTGAAAATTTGCTATTCTATGATGATCTACAACCATAGTAATTTTTGAATTTTCTATTCCATCAACACTTTGTTGAAATTCATTATGATCAACTAATATAACTTCTTGACCTTCTTCTACTTTTTCAAGTAAAGTTGGTTCTTCAATTTTTAAATAATCAAATATATATTTAGTTTCTTTGTTTAAGTTTCCAAGTCTGAATGCTTCTACATCCATTCCTTTTCTTTTACAATATATTTCCATAACCTTTGCAGATGTTATAGAATCAGTGTCTGGATTTTTATGTCCAAAAATATAAATTTTATTCATTTTAAAATTCCCCCTATAAATAACATTTATTACCAAAATCGCTCTTCTTGTCTTGTTAAAATTCTTTGTATACTTGCTCTATGCTTAAATAATATTATAGCAGATACAATAAGAACAGGTACTAAATATCTAGTAATCATTACAAGTGACATTACATTATATAGTATAACTCCTGATATTGTACCAAGCGCAACAAGTCTTGTAATTAGTATAACTATTAGTGATGCAATTAAGCACACAACTGCTATATCCCTATTTAGTATCATTCCAGCTGTTATTCCTACAATTATTCCTTTTCCGCCTTTAAATCCATAATATATTGGATAACAATGTCCAACAACTGATGCAATTATAAATATAGATTTTAATCCATCATTTGCATCTTGTTTAAATATGACATTACTTACAACAGTAATTACAAAAAAACTTAGATAAACTTTTAGTATATCAAGTATTACAACCAAAATTCCAAGCGGTTTCCCAAGAACTCTCATTGAATTTGCAGTACCTGCATTACCACTTCCAAGATTTCGTATATCTTCTCCAGTTTTCCTTTTACAGATTTCAATTGCTGGATTTATACTACAAATTAAGTATGTAATCAAAAAAATTGTTATGGTATAGATATTCATAAAATAATACCTCCTAAGACTCTTTTCCACCTTTTTCACGGATTATCATGTGAATTGGTGTACCCTTAAAAGAAAAAGTCTTTCTTAAATGGTTCTCTAAATACCTTACATATGAAAAATGCATTAAATCTTTATTATTTACAAAAATTACAAATGTAGGTGGTCTAGTTTTTACTTGTGTCATGTAATATACCTTTAATCTCTTGCCCTTATCTGAAGGTGGCTGAGTTACAGCAATTGCTTCAGATAGAGTATCATTTAAAAGACCTGTTGGTACTCTTAAGCTATTGCTCTTATCTACTTCATTTATTAATTCAAATAGTTTGTCAACTCTTTGACCAGTTTTAGCAGATATAAATATTATTGGTGCATAAGTAAGGTATGATAACTTTTCATAAACTTGTTTTTTATAGTTTTCTAAAGTATGATTTTCTTTTTCAAGTAAATCCCACTTATTGATAACTATAATCACACCTTTACCAGCCTCATGAGCAAGTCCTGCAATTTTTTCATCTTGTTCAGTAACACCTTCTGTTGCATCAATTAAAATTAAGCAAACATTAGCTCTATCAATAGCTGCTTTAGCCTTCATAACAGAATATTTTTCTATTTTTTCATATACTTTATTTTTTCTTCTTATTCCTGCAGTATCTATAAATACATATTTTCCATGTTTATTTTCAAACATTGAATCTATTGCATCTCTTGTAGTACCTGCTATATCAGAAACTATTACTCTTTCTTCACCAAGTATTTTATTTATAAGAGATGATTTGCCAGAATTTGGTTTGCCGATAACAGTAACTTTTATTCTTTCCTCATCTTCTATTTCCACATCATTAACATCAAGTTTGTTATAGATTTCATCTAATACCTCACCAATACCAAGTTTCTTTCCAGCAGAAATAGGAAAAGGTTCACCAAGTCCTAAATTATAAAATTCATATATATCAGCTGGTGGTTCACCAACTCTATCACATTTATTACAAACAAGTATTACTGGTTTTTTTGTATGTCTTAACATTAAAGCAACTTCTTGATCTGATTGAGTTACTCCTGCTTTAACATCAGTTAAAAACACTATAACATCAGCAATATCCATCGCAAGTTCTGCTTGTCTTCTCATTTGTATTAATATTATATCTTCAGTCTCAGGTTCAATACCACCTGTATCTATAATTTGAAATACTGTTCCATTCCAAGTGCAATCTGCATATATTCTGTCCCTAGTTACTCCTGGTATATCTTTTACAATAGATATATTCTGACCAGCTAGGACATTAAAAAAGGTTGATTTACCAACATTAGGTCTACCAACAATTGCAACAATCTTTTTAGCCATTTTATGCCTCCTAAATTACATATATTCTACCATCTTTTATGTAAAAAGTCAAATGTAGTAGTATTAAATATATTCTTAGTATTAAAGTTAATTTTATTATTATTTAAATTACATTAAATTTTATTTGCTTTTTCTAATATATGTTTAATTTTAGCATATAACAGATATTAATACAACATATTGACTTTTTTGTGAACATCTTGTGATATATATTGAATAAAAGTGTATTTCGTAATATACTTAAAAGGAGAAATTTAATATATAAATTAAAAGGGGAAATCAAATTGAACAAAAATTTTATTGATGAATATGAAAATACAAGAAATCCTAATTCAAAGTTTTTAATAATAATTAGTAAATTTATTTCGATAATACTATTATTATTATATTTTACTTCGGTAATATTTTTTAAAAAGACTGACATATTACCTGTTAAATATTTAGTATTAATAACAGCAATACTTGCAATAATCTCTGGAATATTCTTTATATTGCAATGGTTTAAGCATATAGCAAAAAAAACAAGAATAATACTTGATATAATATCAGTTCTACTAATAGCTGCTCTTTCAGTTGCAGATGTTTATTGTATGCAGCTAGACAATTTTTTAAATAATATTACAGTTTCTGATTATGAAATACAAAATTATTCTGTACTAGTACTAAAAAATGATAAATATACAAAACTCTCTGATTTAAATGACAAATCAATAGGTTACCTTACAAACGATAAGGAAAACTTAGAATCAATAAAAAATGAAATATCTTCATCAGCAGCTTGTACATATACTGAATATGAAAATATAAGTACTTTAAAAGATGCTTTAATAGCTAGCAAAGTTGATGCAATAGTTATTGAAGATTCATACAAAAGCATACTTGAAGAAGAAATGTCAGATATTTATGATAAATTTAAAATTATACATAATTTTAGTTTAAAGTATTCTGTTGAAAGTATTTCAAAAGAAGCCCAAGTTACATCCGAACCATTTAATATATATATAAGTGGTATAGATACTTATGGTGATATAGGAACAGTTTCAAGAAGTGATGTAAATATTATTGTAACTGTAAATCCAAATACAAAACAAATCTTACTTACAAATATTCCTAGAGATTCATATGTTAAACTGCATGGCATTAGTGGAAAAAAAGATAAGTTAACACATGCTGGAATTTATGGAATAGATATGTCTGTAAAGACTATTGAGGATTTACTTGGAATAGATATTAATTATTATATAAAAGTTAATTTTTCTTCACTTGAAAGTATTGTTGATACTTTAGGTGGAATTACAGCTTATTCAAAATATTCATTTACCTCATATATAGGTAACTATAAATTTTATAGTGGATATAATAACATGAATGGTGCACAAGCACTCGCATTTTCTAGAGAAAGGAAAGCTTTTTCTGAAGGTGATATAATGAGAGGACAAAATCAACAAGCAGTTATTGAAGCAATACTTAGAAAGGCCTCTACACCATCAATTATAACAAAATATAGTTCATTACTTAATGCTCTATCTGGAAAATTCCAAACTAATATGTCTAATGATAAAATTACTGAATTAATAAAAAGTCAAATTTCAAGTGGAACTTCTTGGACAGTAACATCAATAACTTTAGATGGAACAGGTAGTAACGAATACACATATAGCTATAGTGGCGGTAAATTATCAGTTGTGCTACTAAATGAAAGTACTGTAACAAATGCTAAATCATATATCAACAAAGTTTTAAATGGTGAAAAACTAAGTGGTTCTTATGTTGAAATAACTGACGTAAAAAATCCTACACAAATTAAAACAACAACTAATACCAATACAAACAATAATACAACTAAAAATAATAATACAACTAATGAAGAAAAAACTAATAATAACACAAATAATAATAATGAAACTACAAATAATACGAATAATAATACTGGTAATGAAACTAACAATAACAATGATAATGATAATAGCGGTGAAGTAGTCATATATGGAAATTAGGATTAAAAAACTCTTTTGTAGATAACAAAAGAGTTTTTTATTTTTATACTATAACCATTTTCCATATTTTCTTATATATAATTTTTTTACTAGTTGAACTGAAATGCTATACATAAATAAAATTAATATTAAATATGTGTAATAACTCATTGGAAGTTTTACAAAATCAAAGCCTTTTACATTTATAAATAAATAAGGTATTGTAACAGCAAAAATCATGCTTAAAACTGTAGTAAATATAAGTCTCTTATCTGCTCTTGATTCTATAAATGGTATTTTTGATGTTCTTATGAAATGTACTATCAAAGTTTGAGATATAAGCCCTTCTACAAACCATCCTGTTTGAAATAAAGCCTGTTTATCAATTGAATTAAATCCAAGTACAAACCATAACACTAAGAAGCTTAAAACATCAAAAATAGAGCTAGTTATGCCAAGCACATTCATAAAGTGAGTTAAATCTTTAGTGTCCCATTTTTTAGGTTTTAATTTAAATTCTTCATCAACGTTATCAAAAGGAATTGCAATTTGTGATAAATCATAAATTAAACTTTGAAGTATAATTTGTATTGGCAATATTGGTAAAAATGGTAAGAATATACTTGCAATAAGAACACTAAATATATTACCAAAATTTCCACTTAAAGCCATCTTTAGATACTTCATTATATTTCCATATATTCTTCTACCTTCACTTATTCCATCTTTAAATACCATTAAACTTTTTTCAAGTAATATAATATCTGATGATTCCTTAGCAATATCTGTTGCTGTATCTACAGATATACCAACGTCTGCTGCTCTTAATGAAGGGGCATCATTTACACCATCACCCATATATCCAACAACATGTCCATTTTTTCTTAATGAAGTGACTACTCGTTCTTTTTGTATAGGATCAAGTCTTGCAAAAATATTAGTCTTTTCAACCATTTCCATTAAGTCATCGTCTGACATATTTTGAATATCAGCTCCTGTTAGAACTTTATCAAATCTTATTCCTACCTGTCTACATATATTCTCCGTAACAGCCGCACTATCTCCAGTTAAAACTTTTATATCTACATTTAAATCGTAAATAGCTTGTATAGATTCCTTAGCATCTTCTTTTGGTGGATCTAAAAATGCCACATATCCTATAAATGTCATATCAATTTCATCTTTTGTGTCAAAAATCGTTTCACCTGGATATTCCAACTTTTCACATAATGCTATAACATGCATTCCTTGTGAATGTAGTTTATCAGCATTTTCATTTATTTTATCTATAGTGGTTTGTGTAAGATCGATTATTTGTCCATCATCTTTTGCATACTTACAAATTTTAAGTATTTCCTCTAGAGCACCTTTTGTTATTATTTTATGTTTACCTTTTGGCGTTTCTACAACTATACTCATTTTCTTTCTTGAATAATCAAATGGTATTTCATCTATTTTTTTATATCCAGTTGTTATATCATTAACTTTATGTTCTAGACCATACGCAATAATTGCTTTATCTATTAAATTCTTTATTCCAGTAGAATGATAACTATTTAAAAATGCATATTCTAATACTTTTAAATCTTCATTTCCTTCTATATTCATATATTTTTGAAGTACTACTTTATCTATTGTTAAAGTACCTGTTTTATCTGTACACAAAGTATCCATAGCACCAAGATTTTGTATTGAACTTATATTTTTTACAACCGTTTTTTTCTTTGATAGTGATCTTGCACCTTTTGATAAATTAACATTAACTATCATAGATAACATTCCTGGAGTTATACCGACAGCAACTGAAACTGCAAACATTAAAGATTGTGACCAATCGCCCTTTACAAAACCATTTATAAAGAAAACTAATATAACAATAATTACCATATATCTAATAAGTAATGAAGTTATTTTTTGAAGTCCTATTTCAAAATTTGTTGTTTCTTTATGCTCTTGAAGCTTATTAGCAATATTTCCAAGATAAGTTTTTGATCCTGTTCTAATTACAAGCCCAGTTGCAGAACCACTTATCACATTAGATCCCATAAAACAAATATTATCTAAATCCATAATACCAGTGCCAATATTATCATTATACTCTAGTTTTTCAACTGGTACAGATTCACCAGTAAATATTGATTGTGATATGAATAAATCTTTACATTCTAATATACGAATATCAGCTGGAACAATTGAACCTGCACCAAGTTCAATTATATCACCCACAACCAATTCTTCTATATTAATTTCTAATGTATCTCTAATACCTTTTCTTTTTACATTTGTAGTCGACTTTATTAAATCATGTAATTTTTCGTCATCAATATATGTTCTATATTCTTGTATAAATCTAATGATTGCACTAACTACAGCAAGTATTAGTATAATTATTCCGCCTAATGTATCATTTAAACTTACAGATACAAATGAAAGCAATAGTAAAACAATTATAAATTGATCCATAAAGGATTTCATAAGAAAGTTATACCATCGTTTTTTCTTTTTTTGTACTACAATATTACTTCCATCTTTTAACAATCTAATTTTTGATTCATCTTGAGTTAGACCCTCTTCTGTTGTTTCAAAATTATTCAATATTTCTTTAGAAGAAAATTTAGAATAATCCTGATAGTCACTACTTATAGTATTATTTTTTACTTCATCTTTTATTTGATTTGCAGATTTAACATTAAAAATTTTTGCACCCATATTATACCTCTTATATTTAAAAATTCTTTTAATATAATATACCTATTATTATATATTTTCAATATTAGTGACAAATTTTATGGTATTTTTTAAAACATAATTATAAAATTACAACATATATTAAATTAGGTGAATAAAATGAATAAATATAAAATTTGTGTATATGCTATTTGTAAAAATGAAGAAAAGTTTATAGATAGATGGGTAGATTCAATGGATGAAGCTGATTTAATAATAGTTGCTGATACAGGTTCTACTGATAATTCAATAGAAAAATTAAGAAAAAGAGGCGTAATAGTTCAATCAATAGATGTAACACCTTGGAGATTTGATGTTGCAAGAAATTTATCAATGGATCTAGTTCCAGAAGATGTTGATATTTGTGTTTGCACAGACATTGATGAGATATTTAAACCTGGTTGGAGAAAATTACTTGAAAATGCTTGGCAACCCAATACAACAAGATTAAAATATTCATATACTTGGAATTTCAATGAAGATGGAACTCCTGGAGTTACATTTGTATATGAAAAAATTCATAAAAGAAATGGATTTAGATGGGAACATCCTGTTCATGAAATACTAAAATATAATGGTGAGTTACCAGATATATATGCAACTTGTTTAGATATACAATTGGATCATAGAGCAGATCCAACAAAATCTAGATCTGGTTATCTAAAACTTCTTGAAATGTCAGTAGAAGAGAATCCAGAAGATGACAGAAATATGCATTATTTAGGAAGAGAATATATGTTTTATGGTAAATGGGACGACTGTATAAAAACTTTGCAGAGACATTTAGAACTTCCAACTGCTAAATGGAAGGATGAAAGATGTGCATCAATGAGATTTATTGCAAGAGCTTACAAGGCAAAAAATGATTATTATAATTCTAAAATTTGGTTATATAGAGCTATAGCTGAATCTCCACATTTAAGAGAACCTTATGTAGAAATGGCACAACTCGCTTATTTAGAAAATGACTTTCCTTGTATTTATCACATGGTAGATAGTGCACTAAAAATAACTACAAGACCACTAACATACATTAATGAAGCGTTTTGTTGGGATTATACTATATATGATTTAGGATCAATAGCTTGTTATAATCTTGGAATGTTTGAAAAATCACTTGAATTTGGAAAAATCGCATATGAAATGTCACCAGAGATTGAAAGATTGAAAAATAATTACAATTTAATATTAAACAAAATAAATGAAATTAAAAAATTGTAAATATAAAAAAATATATTATATAGATAAAGTGAGTTTTTACACTCACTTTATTTTTATTTTATTTTTTTAAACTACCTTAAATATTGTTAAATCAGATTTAACAGTTGTACTGCCAATAAAAACATCATTTCCTGTTACGTTTACTAATTGTATTGTAACTGGAGTTCCTACACTTGCAGTAATTGATATTAAAGCATTTCCAGACATTTGATCTGACAATATAGGCGTACTAGAAATTATATTATCCCCAGCTGAAGTTTGTATAGCAAATGATATTGTTGTTGCTACTGTTGATCCATCTACTGCTAACCACCAGCTAATATAATATATACCACTTTCAGTAACTGATATTTCACCAGTTATTGCGTTATATGATATTGCAGTTGAAGAATCACTTATAACAGTATCAAAAATTACTGCTCCATCATCAGCAATTGTAGGTGCTGTACCTTGTAATTGAACCTGTACTCCAGCTAGTGCTACTGCTGGGCCTGTTGGACCTGTTGCTCCTGTTGGGCCTGTTGGACCTATTAATCCATCTGCTCCTGTCGGACCTGTTGCTCCTGTTGGGCCTGTCGGACCTATTAATCCATCTGCTCCTGTTGGACCTGTTGCTCCTGTTGGACCTGTTGGACC
>JAEWRE010000015.1 GCA_023460235.1 Bacillota bacterium | reverse complement strand
ATGGTAGTATGCTTGGTACTTGGTCTTGGATTGATACCTATCTTAATGCTTGTTGGCTATGTAATGCTTTTCAAGTTCAAATTATGGCTGGATTTAAAGCTGTTCGCAGAGCACCTTATAATGAGATTGGTTATGCGTTGGTTCGCTCTTGGTGTAAAGATGTAATTAACAGAGCTGTAAACAATGGCGTTATTGATACTGGTGTAACACTTTCAGAAACTCAGAAGAGCACCTTAATTCAAGAGCTTGGTGGTGATTATTCAAATGATATTTTCTCCAACGGCTATTATTTACAGATTAAAGATGGCTCTGTAAATGCAAGACAGCAGAGAGAAACACCCGTATGCAACTTCGTGTACACTTATGGTGGCGCTATCCACAAATTAACTATGCCAGCAATTGCAGTAGTTTAATAATTGATTATTAAGAGGTTTTTATAAAATGAGTGATAATTTTGATTTGACAAGTGCTAATGCCGTTGTGATTTTATCTGTTGATGAGTTATATCCTAATGGTGTGCAAATTCAGGGCTTTAGTACAGATAGTAGCTTTGCCGTAGATGATGCCACTATTGCAGAAGCTAGAATGGGCGTTGATGGTAAGTTATCAGCAGGCTATACCCCAGCACCTAGAACAGTGACAATCACCCTTGAGGCAAATTCACCTAGCTTACCTGTTTTGTCTAATATTGTTGAGGCTTCTCAGGTAACTAGAAAGCCTTTTAAGTGTCAGATGTATATTACCATTCCAGCACTTGGCAAGGAATATACTTTGGCTAATGGTGTGTTGCAGACTGGACACACTATCCCAGACGGCAAGAAGGTGCTTGATCCTACAGCTTGGACTTTTATCTTTGAAAGTTGCAAGTCAACAAGTATCTAATTAGATAAATTAGATATAAAATATTGGTGTACCATATTGGCGAGGTCATTTTAGGCTTCGCCCTTTTTAAAAATCTTAAAGGAAATAATAAAAATGAGAGAAATTAAAGATTTAACTATCAATGAAGGCGATAGCGCTTACAAGTTCAGATTAACACAGTTAAGTGCTATCAGCTTACAGAAATGGGCATTTAAAGCTGGTGTACTGCTTGCAAGCTCCGGTGTTCTTGATGCGGATGCAGAAAATACAGATGTGACAGAAATTATCAATGTCATTTCAAAGAAGGGCTTTTCATTTTTAGGCAAGATTGATGCTGATCAAGCTCATAATTTGCTTATGGAGCTAGTGGAGAAGACTGCAAAGCGTGTAGTTAATAACAACACCTTGCTTGATGTTAACGAAAATGAGCTTGAAAACATTTTTAGTGATATTAAATCTTTGTTTTCTTTAGAAAAAGAGGTATTTAAGATAAATTTTTCTTTTTTCAACAAAGAAAACCTCTTAAATTCAGACAAATCACAGAACGAAGTCGAGCAAAAACCATTGAAACGAGGAATATCAATTACTCAGTCAGCTTAATTATTAACGCAGGCTTATGCACTCTAAGAGAGCTTGAAGAATACTATTCTTATAATGATTTTTTAAATTTATTGGAGTGTCTAGCTGTTAAGAATTATAATGAATATATGATAAATAAAGAAAATTCAAGGAGATAATCAAAAATGGCAACTGTCGGAGAAACGTTATTTATTGCTTTAGGTCTTGATGCTTCTTCGGCAGTTGAAAGTCTCAAGCAATTTCAAAATAATTTACAAAATACCTCAAACACAGCCGTTAATTCAGCTCAAAAGCTGGAAAATGACACCAAAAATGCACTTCAAAACGTTGATAATTCAGCAAAAAACATCAATAACACTCTTTTAAAAGCTGAAGAACAGACCAAAAATGCTGGAAGCTCTTTTGAAACAATGACTTCAAAATGGGGTGGAGCTTTAAAAGGTCTTTTCACTTCAATTCTTGCACCTATTGCAGGAGCTATGACAGCAGGAGCAGTTTTAAAAGGATATTTCTCTGATGTTGCTCAAGTAGCACAAATGACGGGTGCTTATTCCTCTAAGATGGAAGAATGGCGCAAGAAACGCAATATGTTAGCTCGTGTCAACAAAGAAGATATTGAGCTATACAAAAAGATACGTGAAGGAATGTTTAAATTCAATGAAGCAATGGCTAACGTATCAGCTACTATTATGCGTTCAATTTCTCCAGCTATTAAATTCTTAGTTGGTTTGCTTGATAAGTTTTCAAATTGGCTAAATGCAAATCAGAATAATATTGTTAGGTTTATCAAGATATTAGCTGTGACAATTAGTGTAGCTCTTATTCCTTCGCTTATCAGAATGGGCAAAGCTCTATTGATGAACCCTCTAACGTGGATTATTGCGACTTTGGGCGTTTTGATTCTGATTATTGATGACTTAGTTACTTATATCAATGGTGGCGATAGTGCTTTAAGTGGTCTTTGGTCACAGTTTGGTACAGGTGAGGAAATCGGCAAAGCATTAAATTCTACTCTTCAAAACTTAATGGCTATTATATCGGTTATCGGCAAGCCTTTGGCTATCTTAGCTAGTGGCTTTGGTGTTTTTAAAATTATTAAAACTTTGATCGGTGGCGTTGTTAAAGGTATTTATGCATTGCGTACAGCTTTAACAGTCTTAACTGCTCATCCTATAATTGCTTTTTTAACTGCAATCATTGCATTGATAATGTGGATAACTGATGCCTTCAATCGTGCTGGTGGCGATTGGAGCAAAGTCTTTGATATTATGGCTCAAGATGTTGTTGATTTTCTTAATCTTTTTGGTGGTTTAGGCGATCAAGTAAAAGCATATATTTTTTCTTTATTTGGTTTTATTTCTGATATCTTCAATTCAATTAAAGATTATTTTATAAATGTTTACAATATCTTAACTGATAGTAATTTATCATTTTTTGAAAAGGTTAAAGGTATATTTAATGCTTTTATTGAGCTTGTTGGAAATGTGGCAAAAGCAATTATAGATAGGTTCAAAGAATCATTTGCCGCAGTTGTAGATATCTTTTCAAAGATATTTGAGCCGATTAACAACGCTTTAAATAGTGCTTTGTCAAATATTTGGAATAAAACTAAAGAAATCTTTACTATGATCAAAGATTATATTATTTCAGTCTTTAAAGATGCTTTTAACTTCGTAGGTAATGGCATTAGTAAAGTAAAAAATTCTTTAGGCTCTGCAGTAGATAAAGTTAAATCATTCATTGGAGTTGGTTCTAATTCTAATGATGCTAAAGATTTAACTGATGTAGCAACCGCTTCAAATGTTGCAAATAATAATTACAAAAATGATGTTAATAAATCAGTTGTCCAAAATATCAATGTTGATGCTAGAGGTTCAGAGAAGCAAGCAGGAGAATTTGTTGCTAGTCTTACTCAAGATACTAATGATTATAATTCCTATTCAAATAATTCACAGACAGCACAATTTTGATGAGGTTTAGAAAATGAATTTTATTAAAAACAATGCTATCAATTTCGGTTCAAGGATCATAAATAATTATCTTACTGGAAATTTGCAAGGTATAAATGCCGTTAGTGAAGATTTTAACAATTGGAATATTATTGATGAGAATGGAGAAAGAGTTTTAACTTTTGATAGCTTTATAAAAAGCTCTGTAAATTCAGAAAGTAAAGTAACACAAATGCCAGTTGAAAGAGGCTCATTTGTTGATTATAACATTGTGAAAACACCTTTAAATATGACTGTTACGCTTGTTAAAAGTGGCTCAAGTGATGAATTAAGTGAATATGTTAATACTCTACTTGAATTAGTTGACAGTACAAAATTAGTGACTGTTATCACACCCGAGAAAGAATATAATAATATGAAGATTGTTAAGGTTAATTTTGACCGTTCAACTGATAAGGGCGTGAATATTATTCTTGCAGAGTGTAATTTCTTAGAAATTAGGCAGGTTCAAAGTAAATATGGAAATGCAAGACTTCAAGGCAAGAGCTCAAGAGGATTACAGCAACCAAAAGCAAAAGAAACATCAGGTTTAAAAGGCATTTTAAGCTATATTTCTTAATTAGGAAAAAAAATTGTTATGTTAGAAATCCCTTTAAACAATGAAAAAAATCAAGAATTTAATATTATTCTTGATGAGCAGGAATGTACGATACAGATACAAAGCCTTAACGATAATTTATATTTTTCTTTGTATGCAGATGATAAACAAATTATAGAAAATACCTTAGTGAATATCGGCATCAGAATTTTACATAATAAGCCTTTTGATTTTAAAGGTAATTTTGTTTTTATAGATACATACTCAAAAGCCGATGAACAAAAGAACCCTAATTATCTACAGTTAGATACAAGATTTAAACTGTATTTTTTAACTGAAGAAGAGGATTTAAAAATTGGCAACAACTGAAATAAAAGATAAAAGTCGTAAAAGCGAAAACTTAAATAATACGACTTTCACAGAAAAAAAATTACAGATAAGAATTACCTTATCAAAAGGCAAATTCAAAAATCAAGAGGGTAATACATACATTATTAACGATTTAGCTATGTCTGTAAAAGTTGAAAAGCTAGGACCTCCCGACTTTGGCAAGGCATCAGCTGAAATCTACGGTTTGCCATTAGATGTTATGCAACAGCTTACAACTCTGAATATGACTCCTTTGTTCACCTTTAAAAATTATATAACCATTTTTGCTGGCGATGACAAAAACGGACTAAATCAGATTTACTCTGGTGCAATTACTGGTGCTAGTTGTGATTTCAATTCTGCTCCCGACATAAAGATGAAAATTGAAAGCCGTCAAGGTTTCTTTGGCTCGGTAACTTCTCAAGATGAAAACTTTATTAAAGGTTCAATGCCTGCAAGTGATTTTATTTCACGACAAGCAAAAAAAATTGGCTTTACCTTCAAAAATGAAGGAGTTACAAGCTCTGTTAAAAACGCTTTGTTTACTGGTTCACCTATTGAGCAGATTAGGCAATGTGCTTCACAAGTTGGAGCAGAAGTTGTTATTGATGATGAACAGATAATTTTATTAAAGTCTGAAAGAAAAGGAAATGTTCCGATTTTATCTAAAGATAGTGGCTTGCTAGGTTATCCAGTAATGACACAAAACGGCATTGAACTAAAGGCTATATATAATAAAGATTTTCGCTTCGCTGGACTGATTAACATCGAAAGTGAAATTCCTAGAACATCAGGCACTTGGCGTATAATTAAATTATCTCATTCCCTTGATGCTAATTTACCTTCATCAGGTAAGTGGGAAAGCTCTATAACAGCTTTTTATCCTCATATGTCGGGAGCTGTAGGAAAATTCGTTTAAAATCAAAGGTATATTATGGCAATTGACAAAAATAACAAGCGTGGCATGGCATCAGCCTATGCAGGAACAACACCATATAACAGTACGGAAGCACAAATAAATAAGCATATTCAAGACTTAAATACAACTTTCGTGGGCAAGGTTACAAATTGCACCTCTAATGGTGTTAATGGCTCAAAGACTGTTACAGCAATCAATCTAATTCAGCAGATTAACGCTGAGGGTAATGCCTTGAAAAATATAGAAATTTCAAACTTACCTCATTATCGCTTACAAGCTGGCATAGGTGCAGTTATTCTTGATCCTGTACCGAATGATATAGGTATTTTTTCTTGTGCAAAACGTGATATTAGTAACATAAACAAAGATACAAGCTCCCCACAAGTGCCAGCTAGTTTTAGACAGTTTAACGGCTCTGATGCCGTTATGGTTGGCACTATTCATACACAAACACCAAAAGTATATATTCATATTCAACAAGATGAAACAATAACAGTTATTGCACCGAACGGATATAATTGTGAAACAAATCAAAAACATAGCGTAAAGGCTAATAGCGTTATTATTGAAGCTCAAAGCGTAACAATTAATGCACCTAATATCACGCTTAATGGCAATGTAACCATTAACGGCTCATTAACTACAAGTGGCATAATTAGTTCTGCTACTGATGTAATTTCAAATGGTAAGAGCTTTAACTCTCATACGCACGGCAATGTACAAAACGGACCTAGCAACACGGGAGCACCAAACTAATGACACAAAAGACATTACAACTTAATGATGACTGGGATTTATTCGTTGATACCAAAGGCGATTTATCTGTTACGGATAAAAACTCAAAAAATTATGCAATCGCTCAAAACGTTGCAAATGCCTTCCGTTTATTTACAAACGATGCCTATTATTTCACAGATGAAGGTATACCACATTTTTTAATTGAATTAAGAACTGATGCAAAATACAATATCTTAAAAAGTCGTTTAAAATCAACGGCAAAAAAGATTGACGGTGTTCAAGATTGTGAAATAAAATTACTAAAGATTGAAGATAGAAACCTTATAGGCGTTGCGATGTTGACCTTGCAGAATGGAGAAAAGATAAATGTTAATTTTTAATGAAAAAACGGGTTTTAGCGTTCAAGAGCCTCAAGAAGTCAGAGAAGAAGTCGCACAAAGTTGGGTTAATGCTTTTAAATCTGATGATACTCCAGATATTAACACAGCTCCAGAAACTCCACAAGGTCAGATTATTGATGCTGAAACTTTGGCAATCACACAGAAAGATGCAGAGCTTGCTTTTTTAGCAAATATGTTCAATCCAAAAACTGCGAGGGGCATTTGGCAAGATGCACTAGCAGAAATTTATTTTATTAAGCGTAAAAAAGCCGTAAATTCAAGATGTTATTGTGTATTAACTGGATTAAATGGCACTGTGATTGAAAAAGGCTCTAAAATTCAAAGTGTAGCAGATAACACCTATTGGAATTTGTTAGAAGATGCTACGATTCAAAATAATGGTTCTGTTATTGCATTATTTGAGTGTGAAACAGAAGGAGCTGTAATTGCTTCACCTAACACATTAACAAAAATTATTACAACCGTTGCTGGCTGGGATACTGTCAATAATTCTCAAGCTGCCACTGTAGGCACTCTTGAAGAAAGTCAACAAGCATTTGAAAAACGTCGCTATGATAGTGTAGCGTTAAACTCTCGTGGGACAACATCAAGCGTTTATGCTAGAGTGTTACAGCTAGATAATGTTGTAGGCTGTTATGTTGTTGATAATAAAACAAATATTGTTAAAACCATTGATGACTATGATCTTAAACCACACTCAATCTATGTTGCTGTATTAGGTGGAAGCAATCAAGATATAGCAGAAGCTATCTATAAATCATTATCTGCTGGTTGTGATTACAACGGCAATACAACCATAGACGTTGCAGACGAAAATACAAAAGCTGTTGAGCTTGTAACTTTTATGCGACCTATTCAACAAAATGTATATATAAAAGTAAACCTCTTCAATAAAGATTTGCCAAATGATTATGAAGATTTAATCAAAAATGCCGTTATCAATAATTTTTATGGTTTAGATCGTGAAGTTGAAATTGCAGGAGAAACATTATCAAGAATAATTATGCATGATGATGTTTATTCAAGCCGTTTCTTACCTAGCATTTTAAATGCAAATATAAATAGTCTGTTAAGTGTTCAAGTGTCATTAGATAACGTTGATTTTAGCGATTTTGTTCATATTCAACTTGATAAAGAGCCTGTTCTAATAGCGGATAATATTACAATCAATGTTATTGACGATGAGGAATAATAACAATGGCTAAAAAATTCTACATTGATAAAGTTATTCAATCTCAGTATGCAAATTCAACTAACATAAAAAATATTGTTTATAATTTTTGGAATAAAATAAATCCAGAAAGTGATATAAATCTCATTTATAACAAAGTTGTTAATCTTGATACTGCTGAGGGTTACGGCTTAGATGTTTGGGGGCGTATTGTAGGCTTTCCACGTCAATTTATTTCAGTTGAGGAAGAAACAAAATATTTTGGTTTCAAAGAATTAGAAGGTAGCTACAATTCAAGACTTGAAACTTTTAATAATGTTCCTTTTTATCAATCTGTAAATGGTAGAGTGCAGTTATCCGATGAAGGATACAGATTTTATATTCTTATCAAGGCTTTAATCAATATTTCAGACAGTTCCCTTTATTTTTTAAACCAAATAATTTCAAGACTTTTTAAAGATAAAAAAATTGAAATTATTCATACTGATACAATGGAATTAAGGCTTGTAATTCAAGATATGATTCCAGATGTAGCAAAAAATGCGCTTTTATCTTTGAATTGGTTGCCAGCTGGCGTAAATCTTGATATATATCAAGTTATTACACCTACTTTTGGTTTTGACGGTTCAGAATTAAACCCTTTTGATCAAGGCACTTTCGTCTATGACGTTCCGCACGGAGCAATTTAAGTAAAATTTTGTTTTTAAATTAAAATTTATTGTTATATATTTGATATATATAGTTTTTTAAGAGGTAAAAAAGATGACACAACCTACAAAATGGAGTGCACCATTAGGCAGTGGGGCAGATGTTCAAGATTTGCCAGATGACGACTTAAGATACGCAAGTTTCTCAAAAATATTCCCTCAAATTACACAAGTGCCATTGTCTGCTGGTGGTGTTGCACCTAGAAGAATAGACTTTAACAGTCTTTTTAAATTATTAGCTGATAACATTTATTATTATCAGAATGGTGGTGTTTTTGAGTATTCAGATACAGCTGATTATGAGAAGGGAGCAATTGTTAAATATAACGATAAAATTTATCTTTGTATTCAAGACAATAGTGCATTAAATACTCATAATCCAGAAGATATGGACTATTGGTTAAGAGTTGCACTTAATAACGAATTAGCAGATTATCTGCCTCTTGCTGGTGGTAACCTTACTGGTAATCTAACAGTTCAAAATAAAAATGTTGTACGTACAATCAATAACGTTGAAGCCGATACCAACGGTAATATAGATATTATTGTTCCTAACGCAACTACAGAAATAAAAGGTATTGTTCAGCTTTGCGATGATATAGAGCAGAACACTACCAACAGAACTATGGCAGTAACACCTCATGCAGTTGCTGCGTATGTCAGTGCAGGAGGCAAGAAGGCAAACGATATTGGCATTGTAGGTAGGCAGGGGTTTGGTGTATCATTCCCCGATGCAACCGAAGATGAATTAGCTACTATCGGCATGACTCCTATGAACGGCACATACGACAAGACCTCAGATAACTACGGTAACTTCATGTCTAATAATGGCGGTGTGTTTGTATATATTCCTCATTACTATGTACGCTACGGCGACCAGACCGACCCTGATTACGACGTCTATGGCGCTAACGTATTAAGCGTTAAGAGTCACGATGCATACAACTCAGAAGCAGAAGCTAATTCAGATGGTTACTTCTCTCCTAGAGCGTTCTATGATGGCTCTGATAGCGTAAATCAGCAAGGTTTCTTTATGCAGAAGTATGAGCCTTATGCTAAAACTGTAGGAGGTGTTATCTATCCATACGGCGATGGTTCATCTCGTGGTATGGTTAATATCATTCCTCCTGATATGATGACCAGAGCTCGTAATCTTGGTTCTGACTACTTTGTTGCTTCTTACTTCATGCATCAAGCTATGGATACAATCACTCTATTACAAGGTCAGCACTCTACAGGAACTGCTAACTGCGCGTGGTGGAAGTCTCGTGGAGGTGCTAACTATCCTAATAACGGTTGGTCAACCACTAATCCAC
>JAEWRE010000014.1 GCA_023460235.1 Bacillota bacterium | reverse complement strand
ATATAGAACAGTGCTATAAGCAAGCAAAGCGCACAGGTAAGCAATGAAATGAGTATGATGATTCCTGTCATGGTCATTGTTTTAAGATGAATTTGAAAATGTGCCGTTTGTCGGTTATCTGTCGGGGAGTGGCGCTCTTGATTCGGATACCGGTCAGGTAATCCGGATTGCCAGCTTTATGCTCCTTTTTCAGTGTCTTGAACAGTAGTCCCGACAGGAATAGGATTCCTGAGATGATTCCGATAATAATCAACGGGTGTAGCTGCTTAAAGATACTTACGATGACCGTAAGGGCTGTCAGTAGCATGAAGATGGCGAACTGCCCCGATGACAGGCCGAAGAACTTGATTGACTTGTTGATTTTGCGCATGGTTCTCATGGTGTTTTGTGTTAGATGATCAGGAAAGCTACCATGATGACCACTACGGCTATAATCCATCCTAACAGATATTCTTTGGCATGGGGATTGTTCGTGGCCAGTGAATAGATGACAAAAACCAGGGCAATGCCAAGTACCGCCGCTAGAATGTATTTGGCTACATCCAATATGGTGTCCGCTCCTTCCTTGGCTTTGTCTGTTACTTCTGAAAGGCTGTTGATTTTCAGTCCACTTTGAGCTTCTACTACTTGAGCTGTTCCCAATAACATGAAGAAAATAAACAGGGTGGCTACTGTCTTTCCATAACGGCTGAAGAATCGTTGGGCTGTTTCATTTACTTTTTTCATTGTTTCCATTTTTCCTTATTTTTTTAATTATACATGAATTGATTTCAGTTTGTCCCATTGTACATCCTTGTATTTGATGGATATGGGCCTTTCGTTTGATGGCTCCGGTATCGGCTTGCCTGTATAGTAATAGGCTCTTCCATGCAGATACATATCCGCGATCTCGGCGGCAAGTTCTTCATCTTCCAGCTCCGGTTGGAACACTACGCAGATGATCGGGCAGGTTCTCTCCTGCTTCTCTTTGCGGATAGCTTCTTCAACCGGATGTTCTTTCCTCTTTTCGGCAGAAGCAATCGTCTTCTTTTCCCGAAAGTAAAAATGAAGCATTGTTCCTGTGAGGACGGCCATCAGTATCCAATCGATTATATTCATATGAGTTGCCATATTAAGAGCCAGGTGACCAATGCGACGATATAGGTTATAATCGCTTCTTTGGTTCGCTCATGGTTGCTAATTAGTTTCTTTAGTACGGCAAGACCGGCACAAAGGAATCCAACTCCTACCAGCATGGCTCCTATTTCACGGTACAAGGATATCAGGCCGGATACATTTGTATCGGCTAATAGAATAGTAAAAAACATGATAATATGATTTTCCGTTTAGTAGAGCAGTACTTTTATTCCTATATTCCAGACCGTATTCCATTGATCGATGGATAGTGGATTCCAGTGCTGTTGTATGCGGGCAAGTATAGCCGTTCGGGGCAGTATGAAAATTTCCAGTTCGGTTTCCAGCTTGGGCCCTACGATAAAGGTATATTCCTTTTTGGGGTGGCGCAGATATTCGGTACCGATGAAGCCTCCTATGCCGACACTCCAGTAGATGGATTTCAGATTCGTTGCTAGCGTTCTGTAATAACCCCCGTCCATATAAAAATCCATACCTTTATCATCTCCTTTGTCGATAGGTACTCCGCTTTCAGGCAGATCGAGACTTTCATTGGTGGAAAGGGTGTACTCGTATGATTTCTCAAAATATCCTACCCCGGCTTTCCAATAACTTTTCCGGTTGATGTATTTTGAGAAAGAGAGACTGCAATAGTTGTCTGCATCACCGAATATGTTGGCTCCATAGTTTACTTCGAGTGCGGGAATGTTTTCATAGTGGCGTTGCGCAAAAGCGTTTGCTGTACATAACAACAGTGTAACGCTAATGATGATAAGTCTGAGGTGTTCCATGAGAATTTGTCTTTAAGTTATTAACTGTATGTCCTTTATTTATTTGTTTCATTGTAATGCTCCTTTAATTACGCTTTACGATTATCCGCGTCGAACCACAATGCTGGTTGCGCTGTTTTCGCTCCAAACATATAGATTATATACGAATGGACAAATTTTGAGAAACGCTTTTATGGAATCACCTGTGTTTATTTAATTTGCATTAAAAATTATCCATGCTATAAAACAGCTGGTGTGGTATTTTCACCAAAAAGAATCGGAACGGATTAGTTGTGTAAAACTGTCCGTTCCGATCGCGGGAGTGGTTTAAATGCGTTTTCGGATGTTGCTGAGAGCTTGTGGCGTGATGCCAATATAGCTGGCTATGTCCTTTAATGGAATTGACCGGAACATCCACCTTTCATTTGCCATGAGTTTCTTATACCGTTCTTCGGCATTCAGTTTGTGGAAGTCTTCTTCCCTTTTGATTTTATGGTTGATGGATTTCTCCAAATGAAGTCTGGCCAACTTGTTGAAGTTGATGGATAAGTCATACAACCGTTGGAGATCCCGCTTGGGCAATCTCCATACTTTGCAATGTTCCAGTGCTTTCATATTGTAATGAGATAGCTGCTCTTTGTGTGAGAGGGAAAAATTAATAAACTCTTTCGGTTCGATAAACCGTGCCGAAATTTCTCTTTTTTCTTTGTCTGGGAACGATAGCCGGATAGTACCGGCTTCCAGATAATAGAGGTAATCTACTTCATCGCCCCTATTCATGAGGTATTCTCCCTTCTTGATGTGGATGAGTTCGAAATGTGCGTCCAGGTACGCCTTCTCTTCATGTGTCATCTGCACGTGAAGATGGGCGTTCATAGCCATGAGTGTCTCATCTATCAGGGAGGCAATTTTTTGAACCATTAGATTTGTTTTATGTTTATATAAAGGGTACGGAAGCGTACCCTCTAACATGGATATGGCGTTCCAACAACAAAGGCACGCCCCGCACCAGTTTCATGCTGGTACAGGTATGCACCTGTTGTTGTCAATTCCTTAACTATAGATGCCACTCTTTTGTTAGACAGGCGAAGTATGTAAAAACGGACTACCAGTTGCCTGACAATCCGTTGCAAAGATACAATTTTATAATTTTCTTTCCAACTTTTATGGATTCAAGTTAATGGCAAGATCCTCCGGACGGATACCTACCACTTTAATATATGTATCACGGTAGGCCTTTGCTTTTATTTCCTTGTCTTCTTCAGAGTAGAACCATGTTGTGAACTCGTGGTAGTATTCACCGCTTCCTAACTTGAAAAAATCTTTGTATTGGTAATGTCTGCTGACATGAATCCCTTTCTTATTCAGGAAAATGGACTTGAGTGTTTCGTGATATTGTGAAGTCAATATCGC
>JAEWRE010000013.1 GCA_023460235.1 Bacillota bacterium | reverse complement strand
TGTATATTCTTATGAAATTGTACCGGTGTTCCGAAGGAACGGATACCGCTGTTCCGGTCAGACAATACCGCTAGACCGGAACAGGGATACCGTTAATAAGCTGCTTTGTGCGAGTTTACTCGCTTAATGCCGGATCTAATCCGTATACCTCCCGCATAGACCGGTAGTTTGTCGGGTCTGTTGGAATGATATTGATCTTATAGGCATCATGCTTGATGCGGTCGAGAATGGCCTCGGAAAGAGGGCTGTCATCTCCGCCAAGCTGGTCATACCATCCGTTTGAGTCATACTGTGAGCAGAAGATTGTGGAAGAATTCCGGCGTCTCCTGTGCAGCAGTTCCAGGATGTCATGCTGTTCTGATTCTGTCGGCTTCAGCAGGAGCCATTCATCTATGATAAGAAGAACGGGATTCGCATACTTGGCCTGTACTTTTTTGTAAGTGCCGTCGCTTCGTGCCATCTCCAGTTCAAGGAGAAGGTCAGGAAGACGAATGTATTTGGTCTTAAAACGCTGCTTGCATGCCTCCATGCCGAATGCGCAGGCCAGATAGGTCTTGCCGCTGCCCGTGGCACCTGTGATAAAGAGGTTCCTGTGTTCTGTGATGTACTCACAGGTTGCGAGCCTCTCGATTAATACCCGGTTGAGTCTGCGGCCGGATGTATAGTTAATATCGGAAAGATGAGCCTCCGGCTGGTCAAACCCGGCATTGCAGATCAGGCGCTTTAAGCTGTTGTGCTTCCGGTTGCTGTACTCAACATCGACCAACATCCCGAAGCGGTCTTCGAAGGCAACCTCTTTCATTTTAGGGTCATCGATCTGTATACGGAACGCATCTGACATGGCTGTCAGGCGCATTTCGATCAGTTTATCCATTGTACTTTGAATGGTCATGGTCCTTACCTCCTATAGTAATCAGCGCCTCGGGTGAGCGCATGGCTGTTCTGTGTGGATGTGACCTGTGCATCAGGTGCCAGCCCTTTGTTCGATGGCGATGCCCTGTCGTTGCCGGTATCAAGGATGTTCTTGATGCTCTTGTAACTGGGCGTGGCGGTGAAGGAGAGGGCCTTTGTACAGGCTGCCTCCAGCCGGTCGACAGAATACTTGTCAGCAAGCTTCAGAAGGCCCATACAGCTCCTGTAGGACTGTTGTTCCACACGTTTGGAGTTAAGGATGCCATCCACTACCTGGTATGTGCCGGTGCCGATCCGTTCCGCCCATTTGCGGAAACGGTCGCCGTTCCACTCCAGATACTGCTGATGGGAGGCCGGCATATGCTCGGTAATGGTGCTGTACTGCCCCTTGCGACCGTAGAGACGGCGGTGGGAGGCAATACGGTTATTACTATAAAATATCTCAATCGTCGTACCGGTGACCCGTACATCAACCTTGCGTTTTATATATTCATGCGGAACCGAGTATAGCATTCCAGAGCAGGATATGTGATAATTGAACTGGACGGTGGCTTGTTTCCATTCCGCCAGTTCATACGGGGCAGTAGGTAAAGGCATCAGCAGTGGCAGTTCTTCGTTGCGGAAGATCTCATATCGGCTGCCCTCTTTTTTCTGGAAAGGGCGTCGACTGAAGGCCTCCAGCTTTTGGCGGATAGCCCGGTTAAGTTCACCGATGGAAAAGAACTGTTCATCGCGCAGAGCTGCCGTGATCCAAGTGGAGATGTTACCCACGCAGCCCTCAGCATTTGGCTTATCCTTCGGAGCCCGGACGCGGGCGGGGATAACGGCAGTGCCATAATGTTCTGCCATCCCCTGATAGACTGCATTGATCCGCTGGTCTTTCCAGCCTTTGTTGTGGTCAACTGCAGTACGGCAGTTATCCGGGACGAGGATTTTTGCAACGCCGCCAAAGTATTCATACATATGGACATGTGCGGCGATCCATGATGGCTGTTTTTCATCAACAAATGCTTCGACATACGGATACTGGCTGTATGTCATGACCCCGACGAAAAGATATGCATTGATGCTCTCACCGGTATCCGGATCGGTGAGATGGGCCGGATCTCCTGCCCAGTCGACCTCGACCTGTTCTCCGGGTTTGCGGTTGATATGCATCGTAGCGCGCCGCTTCTGCTCATCCTGCTGAATGTAATAGCAGAACTGGGAATACATGAGTGGCTCGTTGCCTGCGAGGCGGCATTCCTCCAGGTATTCCGTCCACAGGAGCTTTTTGTTAACTCCGTTACGGAGAAGTTCCTTGCGAATGTGGTCATAATCCGGCATTCGCTTATTGGAGGCAACGGCAGTTTGCTCCTCCTCCGGAAACAGCATTTTAGCCAAGACATCATCTGTCAGCTTCTGATCCAAGGGCCACACAATGTTCTTTTCTCTTGCTGCTTTAAGAACCTTGTTGACTGTGGTTTTGGATGCATTACAACTGAGCGCAATGTTAGTCTGGCTGAGATTTAATCCGGCAAGCCGGATAATCTCACGATATTTGGTCATAATTGCGACCTCCTTCAACTGTATTTACGCTATAAAGCGCATAGATACAGTATAAAGGAGAACTCACTATTTTACATGGACAGCGGTATCGTTAACCGGAATGTTGGTATTCTGCCTCCGGAATATCAGTATCGGTCATTCCGGAATAGCGGTATCATGCAACCGGATTGGCGGTTCAAAAACACCCGGAATACTCACCAGAAGCGGGGCGATAAGGCGGAAGCGGTTCAGAGCCTGTTCCTCCTGCCATTGTTTTGTTTCTGCATTTGTATTCATGGTAGATTACCTCCTTTTAGGGCAATCATACGACAAAGAATCCATGACAACAAAGCAAAGTCGGTGCATGATAAGCAGCTCAGCCGGTAGCAAGATAGCCGCCTGAATTATAGATAAAACGGAGGATGGTCTCGGACCACCTCTCGTGGGAACTACGCAATTCTTGGAGCAGTGAAACGCTGGATTTTAAGAGTTCCTCAGTAAAACCCAGCACCTGATATCCGATGGACTTCAGATAACCGTCTATCCTCAGGGTATTTGCTATCAGCCAGTGGTGCCATCTAAGGATGGTCACCTCGCATGGATAATCCTCCGTATCCTCATCTGCACTGGTAACATAACCATCAAGGACTCCAGAGATAACTTCTGCTGAGTAATGCTTGTAAGGCACCATGCAGTCAGGAAGCTCCCGGTGGAGCATGAGGCAGTGCGTACATCTGAGACGATTGATTAGATACCGGAGACATTCTCCGCCTTCCTTTTTTAGGATGCGCAGGCAGGAATCCCTGTATGCCAGTGGCTTTCCACAGACAGGACAGAAGGATGAAGCACGGCTCTCAACTAAAAATATTTTCTT
>JAEWRE010000012.1 GCA_023460235.1 Bacillota bacterium | reverse complement strand
CCCATGGCATTCCGCGCGTTGACGATTTGCGGATACTCAGCGGAATCATTTACGTCATAAAACATGGACTTCAGTGGAAAGACGCACCTCGCGAGTACGGGCCACATAAAACCTTGTATAACAGGTTTATACGCTGGAGCAGACTTGGCGTTTTCAACAAAATATTTATGGAACTTGTTGAAAAACAAGGGGATACAGAGCGGCTAATGATTGATGCCACCCACCTTAAAGCCCATCGTACGGCAGCAAGCTTGCTCAAAAAAGGGCTCTTTCCCGCTGTATCGGGCGGACAAAAGGCGGACTGAACTCCAAACTTCACGCCGTTTGTAATGGTGAAGGCAGGCTGATTCTTCTTCTCTTATCTCCGGGCCAAATGAGTGACTACAAAGGGGCAGCACAGTTTTTGGACGCTTTGCCCAACGCCAGGGAACTGCTCGCTGACCGAGGGTATGATGCCGACTGGTTCCGAACGGCTTTACTTGAAAAAGGTATTACGGCCTGTATACCTCCTAGGAAAACTCGAAAGACACCTGTCACGTATGATAAAGACCTCTATAAACAGCGTCACAAAATTGAAAACATGTTTTGTAGAATTAAAGACTGGCGACGGATTGCAATGCCTATGACCGGTGTGCGCATACGTTCTTTTCGGCCTTTTGCATCGCAGTTATCGTTATTTTCTATCTTAATTAATGAGTCCTAAACCTAGTTGTCTGTAAGAACAAATGTTCTGCGAAGCCGCTGAAGTTCTGGTCAGCAGCTTTTTTTGTGTTCTCCGGGCTTGGCTCTGTGCCGCCAGTCCCTCTGGAGGCATGGTGAATCGTTCAATTTGGGCATCACGCACAGCCAGGGACAGCGCTAGACTAAGTCTCGCACCTACCCCACAGTCCGGGAGCAATCAGGGCGGGGCACGGGGGCGCAGCAAGTCATCAGGAGATAAAAGCAGGAAGGGACAGGAGACTCCACTCACTTCAGGCCATATGGAAGATTGGCCAGATGGAGTTCAGCGCAAAAAATTGTCAGGCTCGCATCCAAAAATGGATAACGAGCTGAGAGCAGCAGCCAGACACAGGTACCTGGAAATTGTTCGGCAATGAAAAAATTTGGGAGGCTGTCTTTGCGACCTTTGGTCGCAATCAGGTCGCAAGAAAGGAAAAGGGGATACGCCCAAAAGAGACGTAACCCCTTGATTTAATTCTGGTGCGCCCGGCAGGAATCGAACCTGCGGCCTACAGCTTAGGAGGCTATCGCTCTATCCAACTGAGCTACGAGCGCGTTGCCCCCTTGTAGGGGCTCTTGGTGCGCATGTCAAGAACAGGTCCTAGCAGATGCATGCATGTCGAAACAATGGGCGACTGCGAAAAGCGATGGAAAGTCGTATGGCTTCAGAACAGTCCCTTCTCTTCGACCCAGATCAGCAGAGCCAATGTTCCCAGACTGCCGACCAGCACCATATAGGCGCGGTGCGTGCGCAACGAAAGCACCGCCCCCATCAGGGCCGCCGCATAGAGCATGGGCCAGTTCAGCACCAAGAGCTGCGGCAGGGCCTGACGCGCCGTCAGCACGGCAAGCAGACAGAACAACAAGGCGTAGCACAGGGCATACAATAAAAACTGCAAGAAAGCCCGAAGCAGCGCGACGCGCAACACCGCACCCGCAGGCGCAAGCGTAAAGCCGTCACCGGCGCACCAGGCTTCAACCCTGTCCACCAGCCGATTTTCATGAATACGCAGACTGCGTTCCAGAAAAGCGCCCAAGTACGCGGCCAGCATGACCAGAATCAGGGGCAGCAACAACTCTCCCGGCTGATTCAGACCGAAATGCACGGCCAACGGAAAAAGCAGCAAAAAGCTCAGACTGCCGAACGGGGGCACGACGCTGCCCAGTTCCAGCACATCCAGCCAGAGCAGTTCAAGAATAATGCCGAGGGACAGGGCCAGAGCCCAGTCAGAAGTACAGATGCCCGCGATCAGCGCCAAACAGAGGGGTCTGTCCAGCAGGCCGACAATACAAGATGAGCGCACCGCCCCTGCCAGGACAAAAAAAAAGCGTATGGAAGCCCTGTCTGCATCAGCTCAGAGAAGTTGATCATAAGAGCCTCGCACGTTTTCAGTGGGCACGCAGCGAAAGTCCAGTTGCACAAGATGTTGTCTGATAATGCGCAAATCTTCCCTGTCCTGCGTGGAAAGCGCCACATGGGGCAGCAACTGCAACTTATCAGGTCCGTAATGCAGATTGCCCATATTCAGCACCGACATTTCAATGCCGTCGTCGCAAGCCCGGCGGGCGTCCTGGCAATTGGCGAACAGCACGAAACTGTCTTCACCGCACTTGTCCAGCGTGGCCGCCAAATCGCGCACAGGGACAAAATGGGTGGTTACGCGTTGGGGAACAGCCAGTTCCACAATTTGCTGGCGCAGCATATCCGCAGCCAGTTCGTCATTGGCCACAATCAGATGTCTGGTCCCGGTATACGGCAGCCAAGCCTCGATCACCTGACCATGCACCAGGCGGTTGTCCACACGAAACCACATATATCAGTCGCCCGCTTTGTCGCGGGCTTTGTTCCGCAGCATACTGCCGGCCACAACAATGCCCTTGGCCCCGGCCTCGCCGGCAAGCTGGGCCAGTTCATCCAGCTGTTTGTCA
>JAEWRE010000011.1 GCA_023460235.1 Bacillota bacterium | reverse complement strand
ATAACTGATTTTTTTGAAACAGCAGTATGTTTCTGTTTTATTAAAATAAAAAAGGAACAAGAAAATAAGGAAAATACTTCCGGAAAAAATGCTTTTATCTGTTTCTTTTCCATATCTTTGTCAATATATAATAAAACAGAAACATCAGATGGAGAAGCAAGGAGAAATCATCCTATACCAACCGGATGAAGCCGTAAAACTAGAAGTACGTTTAGAGGACGAAACTGTTTGGCTAAACCGCCAACAGCTATCAGAATTATTCGACAGAGATATAAAGACAATAGGCAAACACATAAGCAATGCTTTAAAAGAGGAATTAATAGTTATTCCAACTGTCGCAAAATTTGCGACAGTTCAAAAAGAGGGTGAACGATTCGTCACCAGGCAGGTTGAGTTCTATAATCTTGATATGATTCTTTCTATTGGTTACAGAGTCAAAAGCAAAAGAGGAATACTGTTTCGCCAATGGGCAAATAAGGTATTAAAAGATTATTTGTTAAAGGGGTATTCAATCAATCAACGGTTGAATGAGATTGAGCAAAAAATGGATAACAAGTTTTTCCGGATAGAGAAAACCATTGCTGAACATGACAAGAAAATCGACTTTTTCGTGCGTACTTCGATGCCTCCAGTAGAAGGTATCTTCTTTGACGGCCAGATTTTCGATGCCTATAAATTTGCGACCGACCTAATCAAATCAGCCGAACATTCCCTTATACTTATTGATAATTATGTGGACGAATCGGTATTGCTCATGTTGAGTAAGCGTTGTTCAGGAGTATCTGCCACTATCTACACACACAAGATAAGCGCACAACTCCAACTAGACCTTAACAGGCATAATGATCAATATCCACCTATCCAGGTAAGGACTTACAAAAGCTGCCATGACCGTTTCCTGATCATAGACGAAACGGAAGTGTACCATATCGGGGCATCGCTGAAGGATTTGGGAAAGAAAATGTTCGCTTTCTCTAAGCTGGATCTTCCTGCCCATACGATCATAAACGTACTGTAAATACAAGAAGCAGAAGAGAACATACCCTACCAATTGAATCATACGGTATAACTTTTCAAGTGGATTATTAGCAGCCATAGGAGAACCTTTAAAGATTTCTTTTGATACACATCTGTTATCCAGTTATTTTCGCTATATTTGTTAAAGAAATAAAGAATCGATTATGATAATAGAATCAATAAAAATAGAAAATTTCAGGGGTATAGAATATTTAGAAATACCTACATTGGACGAGCATATAAATCTGTTCGTCGGTGTCAACGGAGCTGGTAAGACAAGCGTATTAGATTCCTTCTCCCTTGTGATGTCTTGGCTTTTAGCCAGAATCAGAAATCCGAAATCATCCGGTACGCTTATCTCAGAATCAGATATAAAAAACAATTCGAAAGGTGGATGTTCAATTTCTATCAAAGTGAGAAATTCCGGTGAATGGATTTTATATCGTTCTAAATCTTATGCTAAAAGTAAGGTTGATAACGGAAAAACTGAACTCCGGGATATGATGGAATATATCAATGAGATACATCACTGTGTAACTCAGGGGGGAAACATACCTGTAATCATGTATTATCCAGTAAACCGAGCCATTAACAATGCACCAGCTCATCTGAAAAGAGGAGGAAAAGAACCTGAGATTTGGGACACCTATGAAAACGCACTAAAAGGGAATACTGAATTTCGTTCTTTTTTTGAATGGTACAGAAAACAAGAAGATAACGAGAATGAGCACATACGTGACAACAGAAGTTATCAAGACAAAAAACTTTCTGCAATCAGAGAAGCCATCAAAAGATTTTTCCCTGATTTCAGTGATCTTCGTGTTCGTCGTAATCCTCAAAGATATGTTATTCAAAAAGATTCTGAAATCATTGAATTCAACCAATTATCACAAGGAGAAAAATGTTACTTGGCTTTAGTATGCGATCTGGCACGAAGGTTCGCTATGGCCAATCCAAACAGTGACTACCCACTACAGGGAGAAGGTATTGTATTCATTGATGAAGTTGATTTGCATTTACACCCTAAATGGCAAATGGAAATTATTGATAAATTACGAACGATTTTTCCTAATTGTCAATTCTTCTTGTCAAGCCATTCACCCCATGTACTTTCTGACCTTACTCCTAGACAGATTTTCTTATTGGATAACGGCAATCTGAATCATACATCATTCAACCCTTATGGAAAACTGGTGAATGAAGTATTAGCCAACTACTTTTCCATTTCAATGGCAAGAAACTTGAAAGTAAAAGAACAAATAAATAAGGCATATAAGGCATTAAAAGAAAACGATTCTACTACTTTTCAAGAAATATTTGAAGAATTAGCCAAGCAATTAGGTAAATTAGATCCTGATATGGTTAATTTAAAACTGGAATCCGTAAGAAAAGAGAACGATGAAAAAAATAAATAAATCAGGGGAACCTTCCTCCTTAACCAAATTCAAACGTAAAAATTCTTCCAATAAATGGGAAGACATTCATACAGAACAGAATCGGTCTATATATGAAGATTGCCTGTTTCAATGTATGGATGACCAAAATTACTTATGTGGCTATACAGAGATAAAACTTGATGACAACTATCACATTGATCATTTCATAAAAAGAGATATTGACCCACGCCAAACATTTGATTGGCAAAATATGATTGCATCGGTACACGATTCCAAATTTGGAGCCGATTTTAAAGATAAGGCAGTCAATAATAACGATTATAACAAACGGTTGAAAAAATATAACTGTATTCTCAATCCTGTAACAGAGAATATGGAAAATCGTTTTATTTTTTCAACAAATGGTGTTATCGAACCGGCAGATAGGAATGATAGAGAAGCAACAGAAACCATCCGCGTCTTTAATTTACAGGAGGATTCCCTGAACAGCAGACGAAAACAGGCAATGGAAAATACAAGAAAATTATTGGAACAAATGGATAAGGAAGCTGTAATTGGATATTTACAAGGAGAAGAATTTCCGAGTGCTATTGCTTATGAGATTTCAAAGAGTCAACAATTTCACTAATTCTGAAATGCCCTAAAGTAGCTCCTTACCATGCGAGAAGCGGAAGAGAATATAAAATTCAAGATGGAAATCGACGTATTGGTTCCCATCCCACGTACTGTTACCCGTGGTTTCACCAGTTTGAAGCACCTGCGTCAATGTCATTTCGTTTCTGCCATTGACGGTTCTCTCTATTGTTTTGCACACCGGAAATACCTGCTCAACGAAAAGGGAGAATGGGAACAGTTTACCGTTATCGGTAAACAAATAGTGACCATCGGAGAATTGGAAAGGCTTCTTTTGGCAATGAAGCAAAAGGGGTTCAACCAATACATCCGTGAAGAATATGAAGATTTAATGTCTTCATATTTGAGAAAGTGAAGAATTAAAACCTTCATCAACCAATTAAAACGATACAAAATGAAAATTGGATATGCACGTGTTTCCACTAGGGAACAACATTTGGATATGCAACTGGAAGCGTTGAAAGCTGCCGGATGTGAAAAAATTTTCTCGGAAAAAATGACTGGTCGCCAACAAAACCGTCCGGAACTGGATGCCTGCATGAACTTCCTCCGGGAAGGTGACACGCTTGTCGTATATAAGCTGGACCGGCTTGGCCGTTCGCTGAAGAATATTCTTACGCTATTGGAAGATTTCAAGAATAGGGGCATCCTATTTACCTCACTGCAAGACAACATCAGTACGGAAGGCGCAATCGGCCAACTGATGAACAACATTCTCGGTGCCTTCGCCCAATTTGAGCGTGACCTTATCCATGAGAGGACACAAGAAGGCAGAAGAATCGCCAAGGAAAAAGGCGTCAAATTCGGCAGGAAGACGCTTATCAACAAAAACAACATCGCCAAACAGAAAAGCTGCATCCAACTCTACGAATCAGGGACACCGGTCAGAGAGATACAGAAAATATTAAATATAGGTAGTAGCGGAACGGTATATCGCTTGCTGCGAAGAAACGGCATTGCGCTAAAATCCGAAAGCAAGAGTGAATAGAAAACATATATTCCTCTTTTGGCCAATATGAGAAAGTCCCCTTCAGGGGACTTAAATTTTTTCGAAAAAAAGCTCCATGCATTCCTGTACTGCTTTTTCCAATGCTTCTTCCAAACAACAAAAAGAATCCGCATTACTTTCGGAGTCATACAACACATAATCTCCAGCTTTCACAACCACATGCCAGACCATACCGTTTTGTTCTGTTTGAAACGTATATTCACGAGTCTGTATCATCCATTGGATACATGCTGCCAATGTCGGGCACTCGCACATATACATCGGGGTATTCCTCCCCTTAGTATCGGTGTGCAGTCTATCCAGTTTATCATACCAATACTCACAAAGAGCATAATAATATAATTCCTTCATCATAAGGGCTGTATTGCTATCAACCAATCTCTCCTTGTTGATTTGTGTAAACAAATTTTCCATATCCGCATTATTTAAGTTAAACATCTAATTTATTCTTCAGCTAGATTCAAGACCTTTTTTATTTTTTGTATCGGGATGGTCTTTGGTCAGCCGACCTTTTTTTTGATGTCATTCCCCATCTGAGTTCTGAGCCTTTTTCCGGCATACCAAGGTCTGGATTGTAAGCAATAAATCAAGTTTTACAAATGGAACATGTTGGGAAGACACTTCTTCATCGTTATTTTCCATACAGTAAAGGAACATGGCTGTAACTTGCCATTTGTGGAATTCCGAAACCTTTGCCGAGCAAAAAACCGGACTCGGATCGGAGAGAAAGAACTGGGGAGGCAGCCCATAGAAAGGGCAATCCGATACAACCAAGAAATTAACCTGCTATACCCTTGTACGAGTGAAATAATCCATCAT
>JAEWRE010000010.1 GCA_023460235.1 Bacillota bacterium | reverse complement strand
ACTTTATACAAACATGGTATGGAGAGTTCAAACTACCAAACTCAACAATAGCAGTACCAAATGGAGGAAATATAAATAGTCCAAAAACAAACGGCTATATAGGAGTAAGATTTGATATAACATGTGTAGATACAATAAATGGTCAAACAGTAACATTATCATATAATCAAGCAGATAAATCAGCAAATCCAAGTACGAATACAACACAGTGGGATTATGACGGATATTTAGGATTTGTAAGTCCCGGTTCAGAAGCAAGTAATATAAAACTAAGATTAGGCTCAAAGGTAGCAACATTAGATAATACAATGTACAATAAAATAAAGAGTACAGTAGTATTATATGATACTGATAACAGAGCTGCACAAGATTTTGAATAATACTATATGATCTGAATTAAAACAAGTATTGTTTTTATTAGGTTATCTGTAAAATTATATTAAAAAACACAGGCATTTTAGATGTCTGTGTTTTTTAATATAATTTTTACTTTATTTTTTCATTAGTAAGCTTTCTTCCTTATTGTAATAAGTCACAGTAAACATTTTAGAAGAATAATCAAATATATTACGATTTAAATCATAGTACTTAAGTGTAGGTAATCCGTTTGAAGTATCAATCTTCACATCACCATTAAATTCTCCCATCTCTTTTGTAAGATTGATTAGAATTTCTTTTTTATTCTTCAATCTAACAAGAATTTTATCATGTTCACTTGAACTTTCTCCATTTTCTATTGGATAAACCTTTACAGCTTCAGAACCTATAGAACGAATTGCTGCTACTCCAAGTTCAACTGCCATAGAACGAAATGTCCCTTCTTGAAGATTTTCATAAGTCCATGGAAGAGTTTTTACTTCAGGATGTTTTGATGAATAATTTGAAGGTACACCAAATGCATCATAATATTTACTATTAATATAAGAAGTATTAAGAATATCAACTAAAACAGCTTTAATCTTATCTTCTTCATCAGTGTAGGCAGAAGCTACTTTTTGATAATGTGCTTTTAAAGTATTCCATTGCTTTGTTGAAGTCTTATAATATATTTTATCTTTAGCAATGGACCAGTCAATCTTACTAATAAATGAGTCATTTCTTTTTTTATTATCTTTAGCTGTTTTAGTGCTTAATGTAGATGTAACTTTTTTTTCATCAATTTTATTACAGTTATAAGAAATTTTCTTATAGGCAGAAACATATGCAGTAGGTACTACCAATATTGGGCCATCTTCTCCGGTAATATCACATAGTACTTTAGGTAACTTTCCTTTAAAAGTAATTAATAAAACATCATTTCTAACAGAATACTCTTCTAAGCAAGTAATTGATGCAGGTAAAGTCAACTCATTAAGGATTGACACGAAGCTGTTAGGACCTTTTGTATAAGCACAGTTTGAAAAAGCATTTCCTAAAATCTTTTCTACACCATTGCGAACAGTAATTTTCTTACCAAGATTTGCTGCAAGTACCAGGGATTTTCCACCATTTGTATATACAACATTAGATATAGAGGAAAATATAGCATTATCTTTGCATACAGTTAGTGTAGTTAAATATTGATTGTAATTAATTGCAAATTCATCAATCTTTGCTACATTTTTTGTAATATTAATTTCCTTTACATTTGTTCCTACAAGAGTATCGGTCCCTATCTCAATTAATGAATCAGGAAAAGTAACAGATTCAACTTTTTTGTTGAAAAAAGTTCCTTCAGTTCTTGTTACTGCATATGTTACGTTATTATAAGTGACTTTTTCCGGAATTATTACTTTACTATCACATTGAGTATCATCAATGTTTCCGTTTTTGTCAATTATGTAACTTCCAACTACACTTACAGTTGTTTCATCTTCGTTAACTGCAAAGTATAACCGGCCTACAGAAGCAGCAGCCTCTGCTGTATCGTCTGTATCGAATTTTATTTTTGAATCAAAAAACCAATCCCAAGTAGAAGTTTCAGCTTCAGCCTTTGTAGAAATTATCCCTAATAAAAACGTAAATACCATAAATATAGAAAAAGATCTTTTAATCATTTTTCTCATATCTTGTCCTCCTTGTATATTTAATAATCATTATATATCCACTAGTAACATAATATCATTGTAACACATCAAAATTGTTATGTCAATAACTTGTCGAAAAAACACCCAAAATAATTAAAAAATATAGTATAATTTTATTAAATGGCTATTATACATTTTTTTATTAATTATTGATTTGTGTAATAATTAATAAAAAATAATAACAATGATTTTAAAAATAAAGTCTAATTATATAACATTATATATCTTTAGGACAAACTGTAATAAATGTGCATATAGGTGAATATATATAAATTAGGTGATAGTTTTGAAAGGTAATCTCAAAATCTTTTACATTTTTATGTGTATACTAGCAATTATAACATCTATACTTTTTGTTATAAATAGTATTAATCAAAAAAAGACTAAAACTGAAGAAAAAAAACAAGCTGAAAAAGATAAGTATGAGATTGACTACAAAGCAGATCAAACTATTAGAGTAAGAATAAGCAAAACTGGAGAAGTTGTAGCAATGGATATTAATGATTATCTAAGAGGAGTTTTGCCATCAGAGATGCCCCCATATTATGATATGGAAGCACTAAAGGCACAAGCTATTGTTGCAAGAACTTATACGTATAAAAGAATTGAAGCACATGCAGAAGGAGAAGGTGCTGATATATGTGATGATCCAAATCACTGTCAAGCATTTTATAATAAGGAAAAAATATTTCAGATTTGGGAAGGGAGAGGATTCGATGAACAAACAAGAAACGAATACTGGAGAAAGGTGAATGAAGCAGTTGTATCTACTGAAAATGAGGTCATAGAATATAACGGGAGTCTAATAAAAGCTTTCTTTCATGCTAGTAGTCCAGGAAAAACAGAAAATGTCGATCAAATATGGGGAGGTGAAAAATTACCATATTTAGTTTCTGTAGAAAGTATAGAATCAGAACAATATGCAAATAGAACAAGTGCTGTTGAACTTTCTTTTCAAGATATTGTAAACAAACTAGAAAAAGATAAGTCATCAAGAAGTATTACTGATATAAATGAAGTTAAAGATATAAATATATGTGATTACACAACTAGTGGAAGAGTAAAAGATGTTGATATATGTGGAGAAAAGATAAGTGCCGAGAAGCTTAGAACCTTGTTTGGACTTAAGTCTACAAATTTTACAATAGAAATAAAAGAGAATTCAGTTGTATTTAATGTAATAGGTTATGGTCATGGTATAGGAATGAGCCAAGTTGGAGCTGATTATTATGCAAAAAGTGGTATGGATTCAATAGCAATTATAAAACATTACTATACTGGCGTTGATGTTATAAAACTAAAGTAAAGTATAAAAGTAACAAAGGAGAAATATTTATGAAAATAAAAATAAATAATATTTTTAAAAATGTCCAAAATATTAAAGAAATAAATAAGAATAGTACAGTAAGTAGAAGAAATAATAGACCCATCTTAGAAGATAATAATGTATGTGATGATCTAAATAAAGAAGAAATAGTTGAGTCAATAAATAATAATGTTACTGGGGATATAGAAGAAATAGTAATAGATAATATTGATAATTTAGAACCTAAATTGAGAAGAAGAAAAGTCGTTATAGAAGAAATAAATAGTAACAAAAAAAAGCCAAAAGGAATAAAAATGTATTTAGGTAATCTATTAAGAAACAAAAATAATTTAACAAAAGGCTATTATGTTTTGTTTTTAGCAATGCTTGGTCTTGGCGGTGGAAGTGTTTATTTGGCAGCAAAAACGTATAATTTATTTAATAAAGAAGATTATACAATTTATGAGACGGCTCAAAGTGCTATTCAAGATACACCTGTATTTAATAATTCAGATAAATCAGAAGAGGATTCTGGAGTAAAAGAGCAAGATGCTACAGCAAGTAATATTGATACAAAAGTAGATACAACTTCTAGTAATAACTCAAAAACTACACAAAATACAAAAACCAATACTACAGCTGGCACTAAAAAGCAAGAAGTAGCAACTGTAGTACCTCTATCATTTAGTAAACCTTTAAATGGAGAAATACTAAAGATATATTCAATAGATAAAGTAATATATTCAAAAACACTAGAACTATGGAAAACACATGATGGAATAGATATCAAAGGGAATATAGGAGATAAAGTTAAATCAATAGAAAAAGGAATTGTAGAAAAAGTATATGAGGATTCTTTTTATGGAGTAACAGTAGTTATAGATCATGGTCAAGGCTATAAAAGTAGTTATTCTAACTTAGATAGCGATGTAAATGTAAAAGTAAAAGAAACTGTTACAAAAGGAAAAGTAATAGGAAAACTATCAAATACTGCAATAGGTGAAATAAAGGATGATCCACATTTACATTTTACACTAATTAAAGATAATCAAATAGTAGATCCTAGTTATATTTTTAACTAATCGGAATAAAATATTAATATATTAGTATTAACAAAAAAGGGGAGATTATTTTGGTAGATATAGAAGAAAGAGCAAAAATACTTGCTACTTACATAATTGAAACAAAAAGTACAGTAAGAGCTGCTGCTAAAAGATTTAATATAAGTAAATCCACTGTACATAAGGATATTTCAGAAAGATTAGAAAAAGTTAATCCATCACTTGCTTGCGAAGCTAAAAAGATACTTGAAATAAATAAAAATGAAAGACACATAAGAGGTGGTCTTGCCACTAAAATGAAATATAAACATGAGAATGTTTTATAAAAAACTATGTCTGATTTATTTTTAAGTCAGACATTATTTTTCAAATTAAAGTATCAAATTGTTTAGCTAATTATCTTTATTGAAAAAAAGCATTAACTTTCACTTTGTATATTGCATTTGTCACAAAAATGTAATATAATTGTAACAGAAAACAGGAGGAGAAAATTGTGGTATTTGGTCAAGATATAGGTATAGATTTAGGAACGGCAACTATACTAGTATACGTTAAAGGAAAAGGTATTGTTTTAAGAGAACCATCAGTAGTTGCTATAGATAAAAATACAAATGAAGTTTTAGCTGTTGGACAAGAAGCAAGAAAAATGCTTGGAAGAACTCCTGGTAATATCGTTGCTATTCGTCCCTTAAAAGATGGTGTAATTTCAGATTATACTATTACAGAAAAAATGTTGAAATATTTTATAAACAAAGTTTGCGGCAAATTCGTTTTTTCACCAAAGACTATGATTTGTGTCCCTTCTTGTGTAACTGAAGTTGAAAAAAAGGCAGTAATTGACGCTGCAACTCATGCAGGTGCAAAAAAAGTTTATCTTATTGAAGAACCAATTGCTGCTGCTATAGGCGCTGGAATTGATATTGGAAAACCATATGGAAGTATGATTGTAGATATTGGTGGAGGAACTGCTGATATAGCTGTAATTTCACTTGGTGGATCTGTTAGAAGTAAATCATTAAAAGTTGCTGGTGATAAATTTGATGAAGCAATAATACGCTATATTAAGAAAAATATGAATATAATAATTGGTGAAAGAACTGCTGAAGATATAAAAATAAATATTGGATGTATGTATCCTAAGACTATAGTTGAAAGAATGAATATAAAAGGAAGAGATATTGCAACAGGATTACCTGTTGAAGTAGAGGTAACTTCAGAGCAAATGTATGAAGCACTTAAAGAATGTGCAGAACAGCTTGTTGATGGAGTACATGCAGTACTTGAAGAAACACCACCAGAATTATCAGCAGATATTTCTGAGAGAGGAATATATATAACAGGTGGTGGAGGTTTAATCTATGGATTAGATAAACTTCTTCAAGAAAGAACTGGAATACCAGTTATGATAGCTGAAGATGCAGTATCATGTGTTGCTATGGGAACAGGTAAAGCTTTAAATCATATCGAATTACTTGAAACAGGCAATGCTGTAAAAATAAAGAAATTCTAAAGTTTTAATAATGTAAGATTAATTGTTTTTTTATAAACTAATCTTACATTATTATTTTTATAAAAGATAAAAAATAACAAAGTAGGCTTTTCTACTTTGCTATAATACTATTTATTTTTGAAAGGTTTGCTAAGTGATTTACCTTTCATAAAATTAGCTGTTTTACTGTTATTATTATTAAATATATTTGATTTAGAACCAAATGATTTAGAAATACTATTTTTTTTATTTCCATTTGATGATTTATTTTTAGGCATAACTATTGTCTCTCTTTCTATATATATCATTATACAATTATATATATATCATGTCAAGATTGAAAAAAGAAATATAAAACTTTAATTAAGAAAAGTAACGTAAAATTAATTACGTTACTCTTTATCTATTTTAAGTTAATTATTTTTTATTTTAATTTATATTTAATTATCTTTTTCTTTGTATTCCTAGTTTATAGTCCATGTAAGTTTCAACATTCTGATAAGCAAAGCTCTTAGCTTCTTCTTCTGTTTTCCCATAGTCTATCATTGTTTGAAAAAGATAATTCCAAGATTCATCGTATATTTGAGCTTTAGCGTGTCGTTCTTTAGATAAATTCTCCCAGTATAAATCTTTTTCTGCTTTAGAGTCGTACATAATAAACTCCTTTCAAGGCAATAAAAATTTTTACTGAACATTTAATTGGTTACGCATACATTATATCATATAAATTACAAAAATCAACAAAAATGTCCTTAAACTACTAATATTAGATAATATTTTTTAAATAACAATGGGAAAATATTGAAAAAAATATTCTACTGTAGTAAAATTTATTCAAGAGGTGTTATTAAATGAGTGTAAAGAAAACAGATGAAGAGAAAAATGAGAAATTTATTGAAGAATTAATGAATAAAAAAAGTACGAAAAATGTTAACACAATACATGATAAAACATTAAGTATTGGTGATAAGGTGGCAGATAAGATAGCATGCGTTGCGGGTAGTTGGCCTTTTATAATAGGTTTTCTAATATTTATAGTATTATGGATTATATTAAATGTATCTCAAATATTTTTTAGATTTGATGAGTATCCTTTTATTCTTTTAAATCTTGCTTTATCTTGTATTGCTGCAATACAAGCTCCAATAATTATGATGAGTCAAAATCGTCAAGAAGAAAAAGATAGAATAAGAAGTGAGCAAGACTTTGAAACAAATATGAAGGCTGAAATTATAATAGAAGAAATATTAAAACATACTAAGAAAATAGAAGAAATTGAAAAAAAGCAAAATGTAATATTAGAATATTTAAAGAATAAATAATATAAAATTTAGAATACAATAATATAATTAATTAAAACATTTAGAATTTTAAAGTGAAAGGATATTTATGTATAAAAAATTTATTTCAAAAACTTATCTAAGAGGAGTAATAGATTACGATATAAAAATTATAGAAAATGAAGAATATAATTGCTATATTGGATTAAAACATATAAAAAAAGTAAGTGAACCATATGTAGAAAAACATACTGGAAAATATGTTCATCTATTTGATAATGGATACTATATAATTGAGTATATACCTAAATTTGAAAACTATGAAGTAAGAGTTTTTCTAAATAAAGAAATGGAAGTACTTGAGTATTATATAGATATAACTAAAGAGAATGGATTTGAAAATAATTCACCATATTATTTAGATTTATTTTTAGACATAACTATAGATAAATTTGATAATGACAATGTAATTATATGGGATGAAGACGAATTAGAACAAGCACTAAAATCAGGCAATATAACAATAGACGAATATAACTTAGCATACAATGTGCTAAAAAGATTATTAGATGAAATAAATAACAAAGAAAATAAATATATAAATATGGATCATAAGGAATTATTAATGAAATATTTTAGTTAGTAGTTTTTTAAGCAAAAGAAAAGAATTGTATCAATCAGATGAATTTTACAATTCTTTTTTTATAGAATAATATGTATTAAAGAGAATTTTTTGTTATTAAAAAGTTATATTTGTCAGCATGTCTTAATTCATCAGTTAATATTTCAAGTATAGTATTATGATAATTCATATTAGTTAGGCCTTTTAATATTTGTTGATATCTTGTTACAGCTTGAAGTTCTCCCATAAGAGCTTTTTCAAGACCTTGCATATATGACATGTTAAAAGTAGGAATCTTAGTCAATACATCTTGTGGCAATTTTTTACCTGTTAAATCAAAATAAAGTTGTCTAAGTAATTTATTATGCTTTCTTTCATCGTCTCTAATGCTTATAATTATTTTTCTTTGCTCATCATTTGGAGCATGTGATATTAAAAAAGAGTAAAAAGCTTCGTCTTCAAGCTCATTGCCAACAGATTTTGCAATTAAATCTATGGTTGCTTTTTTTTGAGCTGAACTTACAGTTGATTCCAATCTACTATATTCATCTTGATCAAAAGCTGAAACTTCTATTGCATCAAATTCTGTATCAATTTCATTTGCTACTTCGTTTTGGGCACTATTTTCAATTTCATTAACTTCTGAGTTAACTTCTGCTAGTTCTTGCACTAAATCTTCTTGCGCATCATCTTCCACGTCTTCTCTTTTATTAAAATCATCATAATTTGCATATGTATAACTAAAGAAAATCGGATAATTTACATATCCTAAATTTTGCAAAGATTCATGATAATTCATTTTAGTTACCTCCTTATGCTATATATTATGAAAACAAGTCCAAATTTGTCATTAATTGTATTTATTTTTATTACATACATTGAAAAAATACAAAAAAAATTATATAATGATTAATATAATGCGAGGTGGTAAATGTGCAAAAAAAAGTTAAAGATGTATTTTTCAATTCAGTAGATTCGTATAGTAAATTTGCTCTTGCAAATATAGATGAAATAAAATTCTCTAAAAAGCTAAATTCGGTAATTATTAAAACTAGTAGTGAAGATAATATACCTGCTTATGATATAGAAAAATTTGAAGATACAGCCTGCAAAATGTATGAATTAAGTAGTTTTAAAGTTGAATATTTATACAAAGGTCATCCAATGGAAGTAAATGTTCAAAATGTTAAAGATATAATAGAAATTGTAACTAAAAAATATGAGTATACATCTCAAGTGTTTTTAAATTGTAAAGTAGATATCGATGCATCAAATGAAATTGTAATAACTTTAAAAAATGCATATTCTACTTTTCTAAATATTAAAAAAATAGATGAATATATAAAAAACTGTATATATATTCAATATGGTAAGATGTACAATGTCTTAATAAAAGATGAAGAAAATGCAAAAGAATTAATGCCAACAAATGATGGTATAAAGATGGTTAAAATAGAAGAAATATCCAATGTATCTAGAGATATTAATGGCAAAAGTGATAAACCATTTAATAATCAAAGTCAAGGAATAAATAAGCCAAATGAATTCGTAAAAAGGACTCCACTTTCAGCAGAAGAAAAAGAAGAGAGAAAACTTGCTAAAGAACCTCAACCCGAAAATGTAATATTTGGTATAGAGATAAAAACAGACAAAAAAGAAAAAATAAATAATATTAATCCAACTATGGAAAGAGTATGCATTGAAGGTGAAATAGTTTCAAAAGATACTCGCGAAACAAAAACTGGAAAGATAATATTAGCAATTGATGTAACGGATAAAACCAGTACAATAAGTTGTAAGGCCTTTCTTGATAAAAAAACATTTGAAAGCATTGATCCTAGAATAAAAAAAGGTTCATTTGTTATTTTGCAAGGTAGACCTCAAATAGACGCTTATTCAAATAATGAACTTTGTATAATGATCAATAATATCAATGAAGGTACAAAACCTGAAGGAAGAAAAGATACTGCGCAAGAGAAGCGTGTAGAATTACATCTTCATACTCAAATGAGCGCGATGGATGGGGTATCTAGTGCAACAGATATAATTAAACAAGCAATAAAATGGGGGCATAGTGCAATTGCAATAACAGATCATGGTGTTGCACAGTCATTTCCAGAAGCACATCATGTGATTATGGATTCTTTTAGCAAGCTCGTAAAAAAAGAAAAAGGATATCCAACAACACAAGAAGTTCTTGACGCTGCTCCACTTAAAGTTATATATGGAGTTGAAGGGTATCTTGCAGTTGACATTGAACCGGACTATAAAAAGCTTGATACTTTTTGTATTTTTGATATTGAAACTACAGGTTTTAATAGTAATATTGATAAAATTACAGAAATCGCTGTATGTAAAGTTAGAAATGGTGAAATAATAGATGAATTTACAACATTTGTAAATCCGGAAAGAAATATACCTGAAGAAGTACAAGAATTAACACATATAACACCTGATATGGTAAAAGATGCTCCAACTATAGATGAAGTATTACCTGAATTCTTAGAATTTACAAAAGATACAATATTAGTTGCGCATAATGCAAGATTCGATATTGGATTTATTAAACATTTTGCAAATGTACAAAAATTAGAATTTGCTCCTTATGTTGTAGATACACTTACAATGGCAAGAGAATTATATCCAAATTTAGAAAATCATAAGCTTGGTACAATTGCAGAACATTTAGAAGTAAGTTTAGAAGGCGCACATAGAGCTATAAACGACACAAGAGCAACAGCTAAGATATTCATAAAAATGCAAAATGATGCAAAAGAGCGACTTGATATTGATGAATATGGGTATATGTATTCTGTAATAGATGAAGATGTTAGAAAAATACCATATTATCACATTATAATTCTTGCAAAAAACTATACTGGACTAAAGAATCTTTATAAAATTATATCTTATTCACATTTAAGATATTTTAATAAAAGGCCAAAAATTCCAAGAAGTTTGCTAAATAGATATAAAGAGGGACTTGTAATTGGTTCTGCTTGTGAAAGAGGAGAACTATATCAAGCAATAGTAAATAAAAAATCACAAGAAGAAATTGAAACTATAGCAAAATATTATGACTATTTAGAGATACAACCACTTGGAAATAATCAATTCTATTTAGATCAAGGAATATTAAAATCAAAAGAAGATTTAATTGATATAAATAAAGAAATTGTCAATCTTGGTGAAAAATTAGAACGACCTGTTGTAGCAACTTGTGATGTACACTTTTTAAATCCAGAAGATGAGATATATAGAAGAATAATAATGGCAGGTCAAGGGTTTAGTGATGCTGATAAGCAAGCACCTCTATATTATAGAACAACAGAGGAAATGTTAAAAGAATTTGATTATTTAGGTGATGAAAAAGCATATGAAGTTGTAGTTACAAATACAAATAAAGTATCTGAAATGTGTGATAAGATCACACCTATATCTGATGAAAAGTGTCCTCCACATATAGAAGGCTGTGAACAAGAAATTGAAAATATAGCTATGGAAAAGGCAAAGGAACTATATGGTGATCCACTTCCTGAGATTGTTAGATTAAGACTTGAAAAAGAACTTGAATCAATTATAAAAAATGGATTTTCTGTTATGTATATCATTGCACAAAAATTAGTTTGGAAATCAAATGAAGATGGATATCTTGTTGGTTCAAGAGGATCAGTAGGTTCTTCGTTTGTTGCAAATATGACTGGTATAACTGAAGTTAATTCGCTTCAAGCCCACTATAGATGTCCAAATTGTAAATATTCAGATTTTACTGACTACGGATATAAAAACGGATTTGATTTACCAGATAAAGATTGTCCTAATTGTGGTACAAAGTTAGATAAAGATGGTATGGATATCCCATTTGAAACCTTCCTTGGATTTAATGGAGATAAAGAACCAGATATTGACTTAAATTTCTCAGGAGAATATCAAGCAAAAGCACATAAATATACTGAAGTTATATTTGGTAAAGGAACTACATATAAAGCAGGAACTATAGGTACTGTTGCAGATAAGACAGCATATGGTTTTGTTATGAAATACTTAGAAGAAAGAGGACAAAAAATGCTTTCTCCTGAAGTGAATAGAATATCTCAAGGTTGTACTGGTATAAAGAGAACTTCTGGACAACATCCAGGTGGAATAATAGTAGTACCAAAAGGTAGAGAAATATATGAATTTTGTCCTGTACAACATCCAGCCGATGATCCTCATTCTAATATAATAACAACACACTTTGATTATCACTCAATAGATAAGAATCTGTTAAAACTTGATATACTTGGTCATGATGATCCAACTGTTATTAGAATGTTACAAGATATAACTGGAGTTGATCCTAAGAAAATTCCACTTGATGATAAAGAAACAATGTCAATATTTAGTTCTACTGAATCACTTGGCTTGACAGCTGAACAAATAAACTCTGAAGTAGGTACTTTTGGAATACCAGAATTTGGTACTAAATTTGTACGTGGTATGCTTGTTGATACTAGACCAACTACATTTGAAGAATTAATAAGAATATCTGGACTTTCTCATGGTACTGATGTTTGGTTAAATAATGCGCAGACATTAATAAATGATGGTGTTGTTACACTTAACGAAGCAATATGTACCAGAGATGATATTATGATATATTTGATAAAACAAGGACTACCACCTAATCCAGCTTTTAAAATAATGGAGAGCGTTCGTAAAGGTAAAGGTTTAACTGAAGATCAAGAAAAGCTTATGATAGATAATAGTGTTCCGGATTGGTATATAGATTCTTGTAAAAAGATAAAGTATATGTTTCCTAAAGCTCATGCTGCTGCTTATGTAACTATGGCGTTTAGAATTGCTTGGTTTAAAGTTCATATTAAAGAGGCATATTATGCAGCATATTTTTCTATTAGAGCTGATGATTTTGATAGTGAATTCATGCTTCATGGAAAAGAAAAAGTAAAAGCAAAAATGAAAGAAATTGATATGCTTGGAAATAGTGCTGGTAATAAAGAAAGAAATATGTATCCAATACTTGAGATAGTTCTTGAAATGAATGAAAGAGGTGTAAGCTTCCTGCCAGTTGATATATATAAATCAGATTCTAAGAAGTTTTTAGTTGAAGATGATTGTATAAGACCACCACTTTCTGCACTTAGCGGCTTTGGTGAAGTTGATGCTAATAAATTAATGGAAGCAAGGAAAAATGGAAGATTTACATCAATTGAAGATATGGCAATAAAAGCGAAAATAGGAAAAGTTGCAGTTGAAACATTACAAAAAGCAGGTTGCTTGGATGGAATGCCAAGATCAGAACAACTAGATATGTTTGATATATTATAAATATAAAAAAGTAATATTTTAATTAAAATATTACTTTTTTGTATTTAATGGATATGATTAAGTAGAATATGTAATAATCATAAAAATTTTTAAATAAAACAAATCATACCTTGATGATATATATTAATTCAAAAATGTAAATTTTATAAAAATGTTTAAAATTATTTTGTCCTAGAATGTAAAATATATTGAATATATTTATTTTTTATGGTTTAATTATTTGAATAATTTAAAAAAAGAGGTGGCTTATTAATGAATAAAAGGTCAAAAGGAATAAGTTTGATTGTATTAATAATAACAATAATAGTAGTTATAATACTAGCAGGTGCAATAATACTAAATTTAACAAAGAATAATCCAAGAGATAGTGCTGTAAAAGCAAAGTTCATGGCAAATTTCACTAATGTAGAAGAGGCAGTCGGTGTATACTCAATGAGTAAGTTATCAGCAGATAATACTGAGTATCAATTACCATTAAAGGATAAAGTGACTTTAAGTGAAAAACAAGATATAAAGACAAATGTCC
>JAEWRE010000009.1 GCA_023460235.1 Bacillota bacterium | reverse complement strand
GGTATTAGCTCCAGATTTAGCAAAGTTTGTAGCAAACATAAAAAATAAAAATAAAAAATAAAAATTATGCATAGAATAGAAACAAACAAGTGTATGTTACACTAACAACTATTGAAGTGCTATCTTGCAAACAAATAAAAATATGCTATAATGAAAGTAAACAATTCTGTTTACTTTCATTTTTATATAAGGAGTTATAAGCATGAGAAAAAATGATAAATTAAAATATGGAGGACATTCAAGACCGTCACCACTTCTTAATGAAAATAGTGCATCAAATTCAGAAAATCCTTATGGAAGACATTCAAGACCGTCACCACTTCTTAATGAAAATAGTGCATCAAATTTGGAAAGTTTTTTGGAAAGTCCTTATGGAAACCATTCAAGACCAGCACCACTATCTCCAGATATATGGAAACCACATATTTACGTATATGATAAAACTAATGCAGAAAATACGATAGTACAGGGCACGCCATCTGAATATGTGCTTGTTACTACTCAGGACAGTAATCTTGCAGGTAAAACATTTTTTCAAAACGGTGATATACAATTATACGTTGATTATACAAACGCTATAAAAGATGAACTGTATAAAGATAAACTCAGGGCATTCGGTATGCAAATGAATGAGTCTTATACAAAACAACAGCAGGAAAAAGAAAGACAAGAAAAAATGACTGCTGATTCAAAAAACTCTAAACAGATAAATTCTGTTGGAGACATTCTTGTGAAAGATTCTTTACCACAATTAGGTTATGCTTTACAGACGATAGCAGGAGGTATTGGAACCGCTGTAACATTAGGACAGAATCAGGATGTAAAAGACTTTACAAAAGAAGCTGCTAAAGGTTGGTTCAGTAAATATACAGATACCATCGAAGATACAACCAATCTAACTAAAGATTTATACATTGACCCTATGGTTGATGGAGAATGGTTGACACTGCTCAGCAATACTATGGTTAATCTTGGAGAAACCATGGACGTTGTGACAGGTACAGCTGCTGCAAAGTATATGTTACAGAATGATGCTTTTACCAGTGATATAGGTGGGTACACTGAACGTCTAATGACTGACCCAGACTTCTTAGAAAAAGAAGCTGACAAATTTGAAAAAGGAAATCCGTATGTATGGAATGAAGAAACAGGACGTCCAAACTGGGATTGGAACACAGGTAACTTAGCCAGTGATATTGCCTTAGAGATTGCTTCAGACCCAACCACATGGTTGACCATGGGTACAAGCAGTGCTATTAAAGGTGGAGCAAAATCAGCAGCGGAAGCTATGGCAGACTCTACAGTAGAAACTGTAACTAAAACATTATCAAAACAAGGTATTGATATTGCAGAGGATGTTGCAGATGAATTAGGAACATCCCTTAATAAAAGTCTGACAAATGCTTTACGTAATACAAAGAAATCAATTGACCCGGACACACTCACTACTCAAATTACAAAAAGTGTGTTAGGGTCTAAACCTATTGATGACGCCGTAAATAATAAAGTACTTAATATATTCTTAGAACGTGAAGGGGTCAGTAGTGTTGATGAATTAACTGATTCAGTTTTTACGGCTGCTGAAGCTACTAAGACTTTGGTGAAACAGAATTTATTAGACGAAGTATACTCTACTGTACGTAAAACCTTGACGGACACAGCGATTCAAAGTCAATTGACACACTTAGATTCTTTACGAGGAATCAGTAAAGGGATAGACGCCATACAGAGAGAAGCTACAAATGCTTCTCGAATAACAACATTCTTAGCTCCTGTAGCTATTGCACACTACGTAAAGAACGCAACCGCAGGTACAACATTCAGTGATGTGTTGCAGGGTGTGTTCAGTACATTAGGACATTCTGTTAGTGGTAGTCTCCCTAAACTGACAACAGGAGCAAAGCACGTTCTTAATAAGTTTGGAAATAAACTGAAACAGTTTTATGAAGGAGTTCAGACTGTTAGTGCTACAGAAGAAATTATGAAGTGTGCAGATGACACGGCACATATTATAACAGAAAAATTTGGCATAGATGGTGCAGAAGAACTAAGCAAAGTAGCCCAGACTTCTATTACTAAATTACAACATGAAAAATTTGCTAGTGCCCTTGTAAGATGTTCACGTATGGATGTGCTTAGTATTGCTTCTCGTATACGTAGTTTGAATAAAATGGTAACTGTACATTTTGATGGAAAATATAAAACACTGGAAGATTATATTGAATATGTGCGGAGTCTCCCAGCTACAGCTACTACAGACACTTATACAGATACTTATTTACGTATACTTGAAGACTTTAGTAACAACGCTCCTTTGTTACTAGAAAGAGAAATATTAGATGAATTTTCAAAACCTTTCAAAGAAGGCTTTGCTTTTATGAAAGATGAAATAAAACTCTATCCAGCAACTCTTGCACCTAACCAGCATAAAGATGTTGTTACTTATATTGAAGGATTACGAAGACTTTCTAAGAATCCTGTTCTTACGAATAACAGAAACCTTTCAGAATCCATTCAGAAGTTACTCAATGCTTATGATAACACAACAACATTTGCAAATGCTAAATCATGGCAGCAGTTCTTTACATTACAAGAAGAAGTAGAGAAAGGCTTAAAAGAATCGGTAGATTCTTTGCATGCAAAAATATGTAGTCTTAATTCATCCTTTAGTAAAGATTCAGATGAT
>JAEWRE010000008.1 GCA_023460235.1 Bacillota bacterium | reverse complement strand
TAGGACACCTCCGTACATTTATTATAAAGGTGTAATTTTTTCTTGTCAATTATAATCTCTTTTATAAGGGAATTCCAGAAAAGTCTATACAGGCTTTAGCCTGTCTAGAGTTTTCTGTAATTACTACCTCTGACTTTTCGTAACGCTCTACGTAATAGGGCGTGCAAATGAAATTGCTCCAAGTGTTCAAAAGCATATCCTTTGCGTAAACAGATTATAAGGGATAACAAAACGATACTTTTATAAGTGCGGGCTTCCGGGAGGCAGCAGGTCCTTCAGGATGCCTGTGAGGAAACACCTCTAGCATCCTGAAGGACCTGCTGCCTCCCGGAAGCTAGTGATATTTCTGTATACGTTACTTCCTACTTAAATAGAAAGTTTATTCTGTGTCTTAATACTTTATAACAGAATACATTAACTATCGTTTTATAAGTATATTATATTGTTTTATAGCCTTTTGCATTTAGCTTTTGTTCTAAGGCTGTGAAGTAATCAGGTTCGATGTGTTTATAATACTGAAACAAACCAATCAAAGAACACAACTGATAATCAAAATCTACTGGCATATCTCTGTATAAGTTATGATAAGCACACTGTATATAATGCTTCTGTTTATGTCCTACTGTAATTTGCTTATCCTTATTATACATGAGCCCTAAGTTCCAGTTCTTTCCATTACAAGAACCATAGCGTGTTTTGTGATGTTTCAGAATCATTCCTTCAGGTAGTAGTAACTCTGCTTGCTGAGCTACTTCTTGCCAATCAAACTTACAATCTTTACTAATCAACAAGTCATCTGCATACCTTGTATAGCACATTCCTTTTGACGCACAGTATTGATTGAAATAATAATCAAACTCTTGCAACACTACGTTTGATAATATAGGAGATAAAGGAGAGCCTTGTGGTAATGCACCCTTGTAAAACATAAACTCATCTATATCTCTGAGTTGTGTAAACACTCTGTCTAAGTGAGCTGTGTTTATCAGATTATCACAGGCTTTCCACACAACTTTTGAAGTACAACTTGGAAAGAAGTCTTTTATGTCTAACTTCAAAAAGTATTTTGCATTTCTTTTTTGGTGTGCTTGCAATGCTGTAAGACAGTTCCGATGTTTTGTATAGCTGTGCACACTGTTATGAAAAATAAGTTTGCAATCTTTTACAAGATGTTTTGCAATACCAGCTTGCACTATCTTTAAGTCCTCTTTAGGAGCTGTGATTGTACGCAAGCCTCCTGACGCTTTTGGAATCTTAAACTCATAGTACATCTCTCTTTCTACAGAATTACCATAAGGCAATTTCTGCATAAAGATATATACTAAAGGCATGACATTATTGTAAAATGCAGAGGCATTGCTAGATACTTTGCCATCATCATATGTTTCTAAGTTAGCTGTGCAGATTTTATTTCGTGCACTTTCAATTTCTTTAGCAACGTCAATGTCTACACCATTACGTACCTTCTTATAATAATTGACAAACATACACAACCCTCCTTACATTGGCAGAACATCTAAGCCTTTCATATCTACTAAGACAACTCCATGTGTTTCATTGCCCTGAATATGGCAGATGAAGTTATGGATGCCTACACTGGTGATAACCTTTACAGTGTACACAACACTAAGTTCTGTACCACACGCAGACATTGGTGTACTCTCTGTTGCTTCTTCATGTGAGAACTGCATAGACTTAATCAGGTTCTCTACCATTTCAGGATTGCCCCAGTCTGCAAAGTAAAACTGTGCATCTGTTAATCGCATACGAAAATCAGATACACTTAGCACTTCTGGATTGTATCGGTTTGCTGTACAGATTTCTCTGCGTAGGTCAATGTTATCTACGCAGAGAAAGACATGACCGTACAGATTGTACGGAGGCTGCAAGCCTTCTTCATGTACAGTTACTTTACAATCAGGATTGATAGCCAGCATATACGCCCTAACAGCTTCTACTTTTGGTTTACCAATATCAGACTGTATGAACATTTGGTTTGTAATGTTGTGTGGTTCTACTGTGTCGAAGTCATACAGATGGATATTAGTACAACCAATACGTACAAGCTGCTCTGCAATGTGAGAACCAATGGCTCCACATCCTACAATGTGAATGGAATCTTCAATGTCATCTGCATTAAAATATTCTAGAATCTTTTTACGTGCTAATGCCATAGCTATCTCCTCCTTTTATAAGTCACCACCATAATATAATTCAGGGTGCAGTTCTCTCATGTATCTTTCATAAGCACTGTCCTGTGGTACGTCTCTGTCTTCGAGTTCTTGTTCTTCTTCCTCTGCTTTGTCCAATACATCATGTGTTACCAGATGCGACTGTCCTTTGACTTCTGTTGCTCTATCAAGAGCATCATGTCTTGTTCCTCCATAGTAGTTATTACCTACGTGAGCACCGTAGTATTTAGGGTAGGTCTTGTAGATAGTAACATACTTCTCAATCTGTTCATCTGCCCATGTACTTGTATGGTCATTCAGTGTTGTCTTCAGGTCTTTTGTTTCAAACAATACGTTCTGTTCCATATCGTACAAGTATAGATTGTAACTACGTTTCTTATTGAAGATACCAAAGATATAGAAATCCTGTACAGTATTCGCCAATGTTTCCTGATAATCTGTGTCAACACCTGATGGTGTAACACCCATGTTCACATGAGAGTGTCCGTGGAATCTCATATGATTAAAGGTTTCATCATCTAGTTCATTCATCCACATAACATATTCTTCTTCTTTTGCTGTAGCTGTAGAAGCAGTAACTTCCTGTGGGAATACCAGAATATCGTAAATGGTGTAGGTATTCTTTTCTTTGTTAACCAATCCATGCCATGCGATTTCTTTATCACAAGCATCTACCAACTCCCAGATTTTATCAGCTGCTTCATCTGTGAAGATAATCTTAGGAGAATTCTTAGGTTTCTTAGATGTAGATAATTTTACAGACAGTGTGTCAGGAATAACTACCAATCCATCTAACTGTGCAGCAACATCTTTTAATACTTGCTTCTTGTTTGCTTCTGTCATTCTTAATATTCTCATTTACATACCTCCTGTTATTCAACATTTTCTGGTTCTTCAGTTACTCCAGCCGGAGCTTCTTCAACTGCTTCAGCCTCAGTTTCAGTTGCAGCTTCTGCTTTTTCTTCTGCTAATTTTTTACACAAAAGTACATAAGCATCACGCAGGTTGTAGGCTTTGCCATCTATTAGAAAGAACTTTGCCATATCGTTTGTACGTTGTTCTATCCAATAGCATAACATTCTTTCTACAACAGCACCGTCAGAAAGTGCAACAGATTCCAGTACCTGTTTACAAATCATGTAAGCTGTGTACAAATCATTTCTGCTGAGTGCCTGCTGAATAATTGCTGCGTTGTCACCCCAACAATCATAGCCCATAATGTGTGGATGTGGACAACCTTCTGTAAACTCAAGTACACTATCACTGTCTCTGTGTAGTCTACCGAAGCACATATTATCAGCATCATAAGCCATCTTATATGCCATGGCTACACGTAACTGTACAGTCTTGTTTATGAAGATTGCCTCAAACAATGCTTCTGCTTCGTCACCGTAATTGTGCACCATACTGTTTTCATTCTCTAAAAGAACGTTGGCATATTCTTCATTCCAATAATGCATAATACTTTTAGACTGCAATTTAATAGAGCGTACATTATATGGACTTCCAGTTTCTGCAAGAGCATCAATTAGGCTTACATCTTTACAAGTGATTCTATCTCCAAATGGGTTTGTAATTGTTACTCCTATCAGAGACTCTGCTTCATAGTCATCCTGAAGTGTCTGTATAAAATTGACAACATTCTCATCTGTCTCCAGTTGTTTAATACCTGCCAGATAAAGCTGTTTTTGTTTACGTTTGTTATTTAAGTTACGCAGTTCGTTAAGGTATTGCTTAATTGACTCATCAATACTTCTTAAATCATTTTGTAAATTGTCGATACCATTCTTATCAAGTTTATCCTGTAAGAAGCTGAACAGTTTTACACTATTCTGTTTCTCCAGTTCACGTTCTTTCTTCTTACGTATCTCAATCTGTTCTGTTTCCAATGCTTGATACAAAACCTCCATACGGTCTTCATCTGTACCTGTAAGGATAGTATCTACATACACGTCCCTTATCTCTGTGTAAGCCTCTGAACTTTCTGCTTCAGGAATTAACAATCCCTGTTGTTCTCTGAGATAATAGAACGTTGCATTCAACTTAGGAAACAAATCTTTCTTCATTGAATTTGTCAGGATAACAAATGAGTTATCTGCTTGCAACAAAGTAACTTTATGATTCGGATGTCCGATTAACATTCCTTCTACATTTCTAACCTCTAACTCAGGGACAACCCGTTGCAGATGTGCGATAACATTATCCCATTCTTCCATATGTCCGTACATATTGATTAACAAATAATGTGGAACAATCGGACAATTAGCAGATGCATGAGTGAGTGCACTCTTTATATTATTATCTGAGTATTCTGTATAAGTTTCATAAGTAATTCCTGCTGCTCTGAGTTGTGATGGTATACCCTCATAACTATTTGTTATATATAAGTCAGGTTGTAAAATAGGTAACACATAATCATAAGCGGTACACTCTGAACGATTGCGATAAAAACTTTGTTGACTCCGTGTCTGTGTTAAACAACTCCTTAATATAGCCATGATTAAAATATTCATAATAAACCTCCTTAATCTTTTATTTAATAAGAGTTTCCTCTACGCTACCTACACCTTGAACAGAGCAGTAACTAAGCACCTTGTCACATAATGTTCGTACGAAAGGAGTGAGTG
>JAEWRE010000007.1 GCA_023460235.1 Bacillota bacterium | reverse complement strand
CTAGCCACGACTTAGGTGACTTTTATTATTGTAACACACAACAGTTTCTTTGTCAAGGTATTTTTTATCTTTTTTTAAAGATTTTTTAAAGTCATATGTCTTACATATTTCTTTATTTTTTGACACTGTTGGCGACGTGTTATATAATACCATTTTTATTTTTATTTGTCAACACTTTTTCTTAATTTTTTTATTATTTTTTTATATTTATAATTTGCGTTACAAATATGTATATGTTAGCTGCTAAATATGTTGAAAATCTAGCAGCTACACTTTTCATCTTAATATTTATATCCACACTTTACACAAAATTTTTCATTTCCTTGTGATATAGTACCACATTGTGGACATACCTTTTCTTTATTTTCTTTGCTTTCTTTTTTATCTTCTGAAGTATTCTCTTCCTTTTTCTCATCTTTTATTTTAAGTGGTTTTTGTTTATTTCCACATATTCCGCAATAAATACTATCAAGACTTATTGTCTCACCGCAAGATGAACAGTTTCTAAGACCCTTATTATACAATATCTTTTTATTAATTTCTTCTATATCTGTTTTAATTTTATCTATTTTCTTTGCCTCTTTAGTGAAAACCTTACCCACATCTTCACCAGTTTTATACATGTCATAAACAGTTTTACCTACATTTTCATATATATCAGCAATTTCGTTTTGTTTTTCAGATATTGATATTTTCATTTTTGTTTCTTCAACTAATTTACCTGATTTATCAGCTACAGTATTATATGTATCCGTTGCTGTTTTTCCAACCTTCTTTGAAAGTTCTTCTATACTTTTCATGAAATCCATACTATTACCTCCTAGATATTAATATAACATAAATTGGAAGTTTATTCAATAATTTTATACTTTTTCGATGATTATCTTATCATCTACTAAATCTATTTTTACATTATCCCCTTCATTTACTTTTTTATCTAATAGCTCTTCAGCAAATTTGTCTTCTATTTTAGATTGAATGGCTCTTCTTAATGGTCTAGCACCATATGTTTCATCAAACCCTATCTTAGAAATGTATTTTACTACATCATCTGTAATTTCTACTTTTATATCTTTTGCTTTTACTCTTTCTACAAACTCATTAAACATAAGTCTAGTAATTTTTTCAATACTTTCTGAATTCAATTTTTTAAATACAATTATTTCATCTAATCTATTTAAGAATTCAGGTCTAAACATTTTCTTTAATTCAGACATAACTTCTTCTTTAGTCTTTTCATAATCTCTTAATTTATCTTCTTTATTTATAAAACCAATAGATTTATTTTCTACTATATTTCTTGCACCTGCATTTGATGTCATTATTATAACTGTATTTTTGAAACTTACAGTTCTTCCATTCGAATCAGTCAATCTACCATCTTCTAGTATTTGTAGTAATATGTTGAAAACATCTGGATGTGCCTTTTCAATTTCATCAAACAACACTATACTATATGGTTTTCTTCTAACTTGTTCTGTTAATTGACCACCATCATCATATCCTACATATCCTGGAGGCGATCCAATTAGTTTAGATACACTATGTGGTTCCATAAATTCAGACATATCCATTCTAATCATTGCATTTTCATCACCAAATAAATTTTTAGCAAGTGCTTTAGTAAGTTCTGTTTTACCTACACCAGTAGGTCCAAGTAACATAAATGATCCTATTGGTCTTTTTTCATCTTTTAGTCCAACTCTTGCTCTTTTTATTGCTCTTGCAAGTGATTCTACTGCCTCATCTTGACCTATTACTCTTTCTTTTAAAGTTAAATCAAGAGTTTTTAGCTTCTCACTTTCAGTTTCAGTAAGTTTAGATACAGGAATTTTTGTCCAAACAGATATTACTTGACATATCTCTTCTGCTCCTATACTAACCTCTTTATTTTTCTCAGTTTTATTCCACTCATTTTTTTGATTTAATATCTTTTCACGAAGTTCTCTTTCTTCATCTCTTAATCTAGCCGCTTTCTCAAACGACTGGCTTATAATTGCTTCCTCTTTATCTTTAGATAATTTTTCGAGCTTCTTTTCTAATTTTGTTATACTTTCAGGTTGTGTAACTGTCTTTAATTTTACCTTTGAACACGCTTCATCAATTAAATCTATTGCCTTATCTGGTAAATATCTATCATTAATATATCTTTGTGATAATATCACAGCCTCTTTTATCGCCTCATTAGTTATTTTAACCTTATGGTGAGCCTCATACTTATCTTTTAATCCATTTAGTATTTGTATAGTATCTTCAATATTAGGTTCATCAATTAAAACGCTTTGAAATCTTCTTTCAAGTGCGGCATCTTTTTCTATATATTTTCTATATTCATTTAAAGTAGTTGCTCCAATTATTTGAACTTCACCACGAGATAATAAAGGTTTTAAAATATTTGCAGCATCCATTGCACCTTCTGCAGCACCTGCACCAATTATAGTATGAAGTTCATCTATAAATAATATTATATTTCCAGATTTTTTAATTTCTTGAAGAGATTTTTTTAATCTTTCTTCAAAATCGCCTCTATACTTAGCGCCAGCTATCATTGCAGACATATCAAGAGAAACTACTCTTCTATTTTTTAACAATTCAGGTACTTTGCTATCAAATATCATTTGTGCAAGCCCCTCAACAACAGCAGTCTTACCAACACCTGGTTCACCTATTAATACAGGATTATTCTTTGTTCTTCTACTTAATATTTCTATTATTCTTTGAATTTCATTATCTCTTCCAATTACCGGATCTAATTTTCCTTCCTTAGCCATTATATTTAAATCTTTACCATACTGTGCTAAAGTTGGTGTGCTTGACATATCAGTAGAAGTTTTTTCTTCACTGTAACTACTAATTGGAGAATCTTCACTTAGTAATCTAAGTAAATCTGCAAATATTCTTTGCGGATCTATATTAGCATCAATTAATATTCTTACTGCAACACTATCTATTTCTCTCATAAGAGAAAGTAGTATATGCTCAGTTCCAACATAATTTTGTCCCATTCGCTTTGATTCTTTGCTACTATTTTCAATTATTCTTTTTGCTCTTGGTGTAAATTCTGGATCTATGTCAAGAGTATTCATTATTCCATCAATTTTTAATATTTCTTGTTCAACATAGTCAGAGCTTAGGCCTTGAGTTACTAATATTTTACTTGCAAGTCCTTCCCCCTCTTTAATTAAACCATAAAGTATATGTTCTGTTCCTATAAATGAATAATTATGTTCAAAAGCAAATTCCTTTGAAATATCAAGCACTTTTTGTGCTCTTCCTGTAAATTCATACATATTAATTCAGCTCCCTTCTTATATATTCTGCTCTTTTAATATCTTCTTCTTCATTTGAAAAATTTTCTTTTAATATTGTTTTTAAAGTATTTTCCTTGGTATCAACCATAAGCTTTTGAATAGAAAGTAAGTCAACATCGTTTAATATTTTACTTGAAACCCCAAGCCTAACTTCAGATAATAGTTTAAGTGATTCTTCATCGCCTATTATCCTTGCATTTTTTAATATACCGTATGATCTATAAACTGAATCTTCCAAATATTTATTTGTATTTAAAAGTAATTCTCTTGCTTTTCTTTCTTGTTCAATTATCGAAGATACTATTGTTTTTATATTGTATATTATATCTTGATCAGAAATCCCTAACGTTTTTTGATTAGATATTTGATACATATTTCCTCCACCGGCACTATTTTCTCCATAATAGCCTCTTATCGCAAAACCAATACTTGTTGCTTGAGAAAGTAGTTTATTTAAAAGTCCAAGCTTTACTAATCCAGGCAAATGAAGCATAACAGATACTCTCATTGCACTTCCAACATTTGTTGGGCAAGCTGTTATATATCCATACTTTTCACTTTCCGTAAAGTTTATTTTATTGTTTAATTCATCAGTGAAGTCAACTAACTGATTGTAGCATTTGTCAATATTAAAGCCACTACAAAAAGATTGTATTCTTAAATGGTCTTCTTCATTAATCATTGTAACGATTGTATTATCAGTATTAGCTAATAGGGCACCATTTTGATTAATCTCAAATTCTTTTGAAATTAAATGTTGCTCAACTAAACTTTTTTTTGTAATTTCATCAATATTATTCATTTTTAAAACTGAATATTTTTTCTTATTTACACTCTTGCTTACCAAATCAACAATAGCATTATTCTCTTCTGCTGATAACATATGTGGAAACTTAAAACCATCCACACTTCTTGCAAATCTTACTCTTGTTGATATTACTACATCAGAGTCATTTGAAATTTCTCTAAACCACATATATATCACCTCTATTTTCCTTCTAATTTTTTTATCTTATCCCTTAGTACTGCAGCTTCTTCATATTCTTCATTTTTAATATGTTGACTTAATTTTTCTCTTAATTCATCAATTTTAGATACAGATTTTTTCTTTACTTTACTCAAATCTACTTTTATTTTTTCTTTTTTTGTATCTATTTTTATATGTCTATTTTTACCATGAAATTTTAAAAATAATTCATCAAGTTCACTTTCAAAAGTATTATAACATTCAGGACATCCAAATACACCAGTTTTTGAATATTCCTCCAATGTATATCCACAGTTTGAACATTGTTTAACTTTTTTCTTTTCTAAATACTCATCACCAATTGTTGAAAATATAGGAGATATAATTATTGGAATTTCTATTATTCCTATTTCCTTAGCACATGTTGAACAAAGATATAATTCTTGTTTTTTTCCATTTATTATTTCTTTATATTTTACTGTAGCTTCATTTTTACCACAATTTTGGCATTTCATAATTCTCCCTCCTTTATTAAATTACATTTACAAGTAAATTTTTAAAAATATCTGCTCTAATGTAATCTCTTTCCATTTTATCTACCTTAGCTAAACTTTTATCTGATAAAGCAACTTTAAATATATTAGCTGTTTTATCATCCAATATATTATAACTTATCAGTTCTCTTAAGTAAATGTCTATGACACTTTGTGACAATTTACAACCTATCTTGTCAATTATATCTGCTATATATTCTGATTTTGATAAGTCAACTTTACTAATTTTAATATAGCCACCGCCACCTCTTCTACTTTCAACATAAAATCCAAGTTCTGGTATGAATCTAGTAGCTATAACATAGTTTATTTGAGATGGAACACAATTAAATTGATTAGCTATATCAATTCTCCTAAGTTCTACTGTATCATTTCCTTCAATTATATCAAGTATATATGATTCAATTAAGTCTGATAATTTCATATACATTCATCCCCTTTTTTAACTTTGACTTTCTTTGACTAATAATAGTATATTACTTTTTTATTAAATTGTCAATATATTAAATTATTAAATTTATAAATTATTATCATAAATATATTGTTTTTATATTTGTTTTAATTGAATAAAAAATAAACTCCACATTACCTAAATAATGTAGAGTTTTTTATTATTCTTCGTCTTCTGAATCTTCTTGTTGAGCAGTAAATTCATCAAATACTTTTTGTGCTAAAGCTTCATCTGTAACTGTATCGTAAACTTCCTCACCGTCTTCTTGTTTTATTTCAAGTATTGTTACTTCTACATCTTCAGATTCTTCTTTTTCAGCTTCTGCAACTACTAAAAATTCTCTTGAATCTTCTAGTACAACAACATCTAAGATTTCAAATTTCATATCTTTACCATCTTCATCAGTAAGAGTGATTATTGGGCTCATTCCTTCACCAATTTCTTCGTGAGAATGATCATGACCACAACCTGAACATGAAGAGCAGTCACTTGCGCAACCATCTAGTTCTTCGTCATTAAAATTCATAATTTTTTCCTCCTTGTTAATTTATATTATACAATATATTTTTTGTTTTGTATATAGTTTCTATACTTTTTTATTTCAATTATTTCACTATAGAATCAAGATATCCTTGAAGTATATATACAGCTGCCAGTTTATCAGCATATTTATTTTTCTCTTTTTGAGATATGTTTAATTCTCTCATAGTCCTATATGCTGAAACAGTTGTAAGTCTTTCATCCCATTTTTTTACAATAACGCCTAACGCTTCTAGTTGAGGTATTAATTCTTCTATTTTTGCAGATTTTTCTGAGAGTGTTCCATTCATATTCTTAGGATAACCAATAACCACTGTATCAACATTGCTTTCATTTACTATTTTTCTTATGCCTTTTATAAAATTCTTATCACTTTTATTTATGACAAGATTTTCCATTCCTTGAGCGGTAAATCCAAGTGGGTCTGAAATCGCCAAACCCACTCTTACATCACCATAATCTATTCCAAGTATTCTATTCATAAAATCTACATTCCTATATATTTCTTTATCATTTCTTGTAGCAAATCATCTCTTTCAATTTTGCATATTAAAGCCCTAGCATTTTGATGAGATGTTATATATGTAGGATCCCCAGATAATATATATCCAATAATTTGGCTTACAGGTTCATATCCTTTATCTTTTAAAGCTGCAACAACTTGATCCATTATTTCTTTTACTCTTAGAGATTCATCTCTTTGTGGTTTAAATACTGTAGTATTCTGATCCATAAAATCACTCCTTTTCTAAATTATATTATAATTATATCAACTAAATGATATATAATTATATTATCCTTATAGTACCACTTTCATCCATATTATCCATATAGTCAATCATTTTTTGTATTTCTTTATCAATATTGTTTTGTCTAGAAATATTGTGAATTGTTGATTGTGGTTCAATAGATACTTTTTTATCTTCAACATATTCGTATTCATCTCTTATTTTGCCCATAATTCTTTCAACAAGAGGCTGAGCCTTTTCAGAAGTTGAATCTGGAAAAACAATTAAAAACTTTATACCGCTATATCTTATCAATACAGTATCACTACTCACTGTCTGTTTTATAGTATTTGCTGTTTTTACTATTAACATATTTCCTAGATTTCTTCCAAATGTATCATTAATTTCTGGAATATTTCTTAAATTTATGATTACAAATGCAGATGTATCACTCGAAGCAAGGATTCTTCTCATATTAGAATATAAATACATATTAGTATAATATCCAGTTTGTATATCTGTATTTTGAGCTAATTCTATACTTGTTTGAAATTGTACATTTTCAAGAAATACACCAAGATTATTTTTCATCTTTGCTAATTCATCTTTTGAAATATTATCAAATGAATTTTCAACTATATCTTCAAGTAACCAAAATCCAAGATATGTTTCATTATAATATATTGGTGAAAACATTGTAGATTTAATTTTTCTTTCCATAGCACTTTTATATGTTAAAGTTTTATCCGGAGATGTAGATAAATATTTAGATACATTTTTTAATGCATTAGTTTTAAAGTCATTCTCATCTGCAATATTTACAATTACATCTTTATATTCTTCTTCTACGTTTGTAGCTTTTATTTCATGGTTTTTACCATCAAATATACATATTGTACTATATTTAGGTGAAAAAATTTCAATAATGTTACTATTTAATTTTTCTATCTTTTTTACACCTTCAATGGTTTCCCCCATTATTTCAAACATTTTCTGAATAACACTCATTGATGCAACACTACTTGATACCATCTTATAATATTTTATTTGCTTTGAAAATGACATATACATTAATAGTGAAAAAACTACAACAATAAGTAATAATATTGATATAAGTATTGTTAAAACCTCCACATTTTCACGGCCTTTCATTATTCATTGGTTATTTAATTTCTTTTTCGTATCCAGAGTTAGATTCATTTGTATCTATATTTGGCACTCTGCCAAATATTCCACTAAATCCTCTAGATTTCTTTTTTTGTACATTTACAGTTGATTTTGAACTAGATAAGCTAATAGGATATATTGAATTTATAATTTTATATAAAGAATCTTTAAAATCTTCAGTAAAAGTTGAAAATTTATTTTGATATTTGAATACCATTTCAACATACTTTTTATAATTATCTTGATCAAAAGGTAAAATATAGTAAGGTACTGCTGCAGAATTAAATAATTCATCATACATCTTTAAGTCATAACTAGTATATGTAGCAATTCCATCAAGTATATCTTTTGCAGTAAGTCCACATTTAACATGTTTATTTATTATTACCCTTAACTTATTCATTGGTACACCACGTTCTTTAAGTTCTCTTAAAAATATAGTAAGTTGTGGTATATTAAGCACATCCATATCTTGTACTATATATATTTCCTGACATAGTCTAAAATAATCAGGTGGTGTTGTAAAATCAGAATCTATAAGTATTACATTATTATTTTGAATTATTGTATCTATTGCAAGTGAAGCATTATATATTTTTCTATCTTCACCAGGCATACCTGTATATACGCTTAACTTTTCATATACAAGTGGCTCGTTTAAGCCTTTTGATGCATATTTCAAGCTTTCAGCTGCTATGTTTCTCTTTCCTTCACTATCATATGTATATATTGTGTAAGTATCCCTTTTTCTAGTAACATCAACAATTGCAGTCTTAACTTTATTTCTCGCAAGAAATGTTCCAATTGCATTTATACAAAAAGTAGTACCTGATTTAGGTGCTCCAACAAAACATACGATTTTTTTATAATCTTTTGGTACCTCATAAACAGATCTTACGACCTCTTTTTCCACTACTTCAGTTAGAACTTGAGATGGATTATTAACTTGTTTAACTATTATTTTTTCTATAATTTGAGGTTCTTTTTTTATTTCTATAACTTTTGCATCATTTTTTAATATTTGCTGAGGTTTAAATTGTTCTGTTGGTGCTTGAGTTGCAACTGGTGTTTCTGCTGTTATAGATTTATACTTTTCATTATTAAAAGATAAATATTGTTTTACATCATATGGCAAAAATTTAATTATTACTTTCAATTGCTCGTTAGTATATTGATTTGCTATTCTATCAAAAATTTCATTATATTTATCAGGAACTCCATTTTGATTCTTATAGTATGTTATTATTCTTTGTATTTCAAGTTCTGATACTTCAACAGATTTGTATACACTTCCATCAAGAGAATCATCATAGTATTTTTTTACATCTTTTTTCTGAAAAGGTTGATTAATAGCATCACTAACTCTACCTTTAGTTCTATCTTGCCCTGTTAGACAAGTATAAATACCTAAATTAAAAAGTTTTGTTAAAAATTCATCACCTAATCTTCTTCTATCAGACGTTATATATATTATATTTTTTGAATCAAAAGTATCAGTTATAGCATCTATATTTTTAAATAAATAATCATCTATTTGGGCAAAATTATTCGTTGGAAATTTTTCAAGTTCCTCTAATATTACAGCTCTATCATACTCTCCAGTAGATAGTTCTTGAATTACTTGTTTAAAATAATATACATTTTTATATTCAAGCTTTTCTTTATATTTGCTTTCATAAAATTCTGTTATACCTTTTACTGTATCATCATTATTTATGCCAAAAAGTATTCTCATAATAATATTACCTCTCTTTTGTTAATGTAATTTATTAACAATTACACAATAAGGAATGCGTATATAAGTGGTAAGCACTGAACAATTGCTGTAAAAATTGCTATACCAATTATTAATCTTTGTCCTAGAATTTTTTGCTCTATTTTTTCCGCACCTATAACATAGAATTGATAAAGTGCATAAATAAATACAAGAGTTACCACAGGCCAAGAATATTTTTGAATAAATATTAGAACTTTCATAACAGAATCTATTATCTGATCATTAGCAATAACATCAGAATTTGCAAATGTGAAATTTGACACTATTCCTGCTAATATTGCTATTGCTATTGAAATTATTGTTGCTTTTTTATAAATCATAGTTTTACCTCACTTAATAAAAACATTATTATACATACTAATTTTACTATAAAATATAAAAAATATCAAGCAAAGGAACATAAAATGTATTATTTTATTTGTGTTTAAATATATTTTACATCTTTTTGTTTGATTTTAATATTTATATTATACAAAAAGTACTCCTTTTAATAGAACTTACTCTATTGAAAGGAGTACTCAGTCGGCAAGTTGCGTTTTTCGCTTTGCTCAAATACTTACTTACAGACTATCTTACCGTGTATTTTCTTCACGGTTATAATTGTTATATGCATATCCAGCAGTTGTCCATTTTGCATATGTTACATTTGTACCATCTACTGGTATCCATACAAATTGATTTCCATATGAATCTACTATAACTAGTCCTTTATCCCATCCTTGTGGTATTCCACCTGCTAATGTCCAACTTGCATCATCTGTATTTACTACCATAAATCCTGCTGGTATTACTGGATTGTTGTATGAGTATCCAGTTGTTGCTCCACTAAATGTTGCATTATATGTTTTTAATTCTGACACTATATCTAATACTTCACCCATTTTAAATTGATTCGATTTTGTTGTTACTTGATTTCCAGCATTATCATTTACTTTTATCCATAAATAATAACTTCCATCGCCTGTTTTAGTTAGTGTCGCTCCATTTGTTCCAAAAGTTATAACTGAATTTGTTTTATCAATTTTAGTTATATATCCTGTACTCTCTGCTCCTATTATTACTACATTATTTACTGCTCTTGCTTTTACTGTAGTTGTCCTTCTATTGTTACCACTATTTTATTTGTTGCGTTATATGTTTGCCATGTTCCTCCATTTATACTATATTCATATTTTGTTATTCCAGGACTTGCTACTGTACTTACTGTCAATGTTACATTTTCTTTTGTCCATACATTTGTCGCTACTGTTCCTATTATATTTGGTGCTACTGGTGTACTCATATTTATTGTTACGCCACTTGATAATACTTCTCTTCTATTTCTAGTCTTATCTACTAATAGTACATTTAGATAATATATTTCGTTTGTGGATGATAACGCATATTTTATGGCTTCTTTTAGAAAAAGTTTATTTATTGACCTATGTATGTTATTTTAGCGTAGCCATTTCCAACATTTCCAGTCATTGTTGATGAGTTATCAAAAGTTGGCATTGCTGAAGATCCATTAATCATAGTAGTGTTAGTGAAAATTTTGCCAGAATAATGATTTGGTTGCCCAGTGCTAGCTCCTGATAAATTTATAGCATTACATCCAGTGTAACCAGAAATAAATGAAGACCCTCCACCAGCACCATTACCAGATCCGTTACTTCCTGTAGCTCCGCCTGCTCCACCACCGTAGTAGCCGCCTCCGCCTCCGCCTGCTCCGGCCTTTGATGATGTAGAGTCATTTTGACCACCTTTGCCAAAAGATCCTGCATACGGTGTACCTGTTCCATTAAAAACGTTAGTTCCAGTAATACCACCAGCTGTCTGAGAACCACCTCTTCCATACTGTGACATATCGCCATGACCTGAATAATATGTTCCATTTAAACCTGTCAAAGTTCCACCATAACCACCTTGACCAGCATTTGAATAGTCTACGTTGTCGCTTCCACCTGCTCCACCACCACCTGCTGCTACCATGATTCTTGATTTCAAACTTGTAATATCATCCCATGCACCTGAGGTTAAGCGAATATCAGTTGCTCCACCACCACTATAGCTTCCTACCACTAGACCGCCATAACCTCCACCATTAAATTTCCATGTCCTGCTTGTGTCTCCACGTTGACCAATATATATATATATTGTTTCTCCAGAGTTCAAACTAACTGTTCCTTTTGTATAAGCTCCGGCACCCTTTCTAGGATAAACTGACGGTGTACCGCCTGATGCCCCCCAAAGTTCTATCATATAATTACCTGTTACTGGAACTATATATGTTTGATAATTACCTGTATATGAGTATGTGTATGTTTCTTTAATAACATTGACTGTTCTTACTGCTGTTCCTTGATTTCCTGCTAAGTCACTTACCTTGTATGATACTGTATATGTTCCTACTACAGATGTGTTGACTGTGCTTGTTGTTGTTATATTATTTGTTATATTTCCATTTACATCATCACTTGCTGATGCTCCTGCATCTATGTATGTACCTCCTGTATTCACTGTTGCTGGATTGCTTCCTAGTAATGTGATTACTGGTGCTGTTTTATCTATATTTACTATATACCCTATACTTTCTGCTCCTATTGTTCCCACATTATTTATCGCTCTTGCTTTTATTGTAGTTGTTCCTGCATTTGTTACTTGTATTTTGTTTGTACTGTTATATGTTTGCCATGAACCTCCATTTATTGTATATTCATATTTTGCTATTCCAGGTGTTGTTACTTCTTTTACTGTTAATGTTACATTTTGATTTGTCCATGTATTACTTGCTACTGTTCCTGTTATTACTGGAGCTACTGGTGTTGTTGTATTTGTTGTTACCCCACTTGATAATACTTCTCTCCTATTTCCTGCTTTATCTACTAAAAGTACATGTAAATAGTATATTTCATTTGTACTTGATGTTACTGTTATTGTTTGTGTTTCATTTGTAAATACTGTAGCTGTATTCCATATTGCTTCTGTATCTCCATATGGATATGATACTGTACTGTATATGTATTTACAATTTGTTAAATCAATTCCACTTCCATTTGTATTATCACTTAATTTTACTGTTGCTTGCACACTATTTGTTGCTGTATTTGTTGGTATTGTTATTTCAGCTTCATTTGGTACTGTTGTATCTACTATAACTTTACTCGATGTTGCACTTTTTCTATTTCCCATATTATCTACTGCTATTGCATGTATATAGTATTCTCCATCTGATGGTACTTCTTTTGTTATTATTGCCGTATTTCCTGTAAAGTTATCTGCTGTAAAACTTGTTGCACTATTCCATATTAAATCATCTTCTGTGTAATTTGTTGCTATTTGGTCTATTACATATTTACTTCCTGTTTTACTTATTCCACTTCCACCATCATTATCTGTTAATGTTATTGCTATAGGTGATATTGTTA
>JAEWRE010000006.1 GCA_023460235.1 Bacillota bacterium | reverse complement strand
CTGACAAAACCAATTTGACAAATCTCTTTGATAAGGCTAAATTCAAAAATGACAAAGATCGATGCGGTTCAAGTGAACCAAATTTATTTAATTTTTAATCGTCCACATTTTTAGTGGACACTAATGAATAATGTTATGTATTCGTTGTCATATACTATTTTTTTGTTATGGATAATTTAAAAAATCAACAACAAAAACAATCTGCTGAAGAGAAAAAACACCTATCAAAAACGGCAGAAATAGCCGAAGAGCAAGTATATAAATGTTCAAATTGCGGTGCAACACACTCAAGTACAGACAAATTTTGCTCAGAGTGCGGTTTTGTGCTAAAATCATGTAGTTGTACGAAATGTGGTGCATCAGTAGAACCTGATATGGAAATTTGTCCTAAATGTGGGCAAAACCTGCACTCTGACACCTGCTCTTTCTGTGGTGTTAGCATGAGTTCTCAAGATATTTTTTGTCCCGAATGTGGAAATCCGCGTTTTGGAATCTCTTGTCCAAAATGCAATACGCTGAATTTTAGGAGTTTCTGCCGCAAATGCAATACTCCTCTCAACAATTTAGCACAACAAGCGATGGTTTTAGCCAAAAACGACCCTTTGGTTAAAAAATCATATTCGCTAATCGAAGAGCTTTCAGAACTTGAAGATTATATTTTAGAAGAAGATAAATCGCTTTCGGAAGAAGATTTAAAGCTAATAGACGAACATAAAGAGTTGTTGAATTTGTTTAGAAAATCGAAACCTGATTATGTTGAAAAGAAAGTTGAGCCTAAGAAAGAAATTAAGTCTGAGACTAAGAAATTATCGTTTTCAATTAATATTTTAAGCAAGGAGGAAGCGATGAAAAAATACAAAGAGAAACTTGCAGAAATACAGCAAACATTATCCTCAATGTTGCCCGATGCTAATATGACACCAGAAATGCAGAGAAATTTTTATTCGGCACGAAAGGTTGAAATAGAAGTTCTTACAAAGAAAAAAGTACCAATAGGTTGGAAGTGCAATGCTTATGGTTGTATTCATTCGCAGCCAAACGAATGCTCAAAGCCTTTTAATGGAGGTGAATGGATTTACGAGGAACGAAATGAGATTGAGAAACAATGGCAACATGTTTAAAATACTTATCATAACTTGAAATTTCCTATAAAAGTTATAAAATGGAAAAAACGATTAGATCAAATACCGAAAAACCAAAAAAATTGGAACAAGAGACTAAAACTATGCGTCCCACTATCAATAATAGCATTGAGGTAACATTGAGACCGAATTTAAGCGGTAGTAAAGAGCCCGCTCAAGAAAGCAAAACGATGAGACCTTCCATCAAAGGAAATATTCAAAAGAATGTTGAAAGCACAATGCGCCCAAACCAATGCAAAACGCTAAGAAAGGAACAGCAAAAGGACGAAATAAGTAATATTACAAGAACAACCGAAACAGAGTTCGTTTTAAAAGGAGAGACGTTTAAAGTTATAGAAATAATTTCGCAACAAACCGGCGAAGCTCAAATATATCTTGTTGAAAAAGAAGGAAATAAGTATGTTTTAAAGTTGTATTTTTTGAATATTCAACCACCGCCAAATATGCAAATTATCGAAAAAGTTAAAAACGTAGCAGAGTCTGGACTGCTGATAAATGTTTTTGATTGTGGCGAATGGACAAATCCCAACACATTGGAAGTGCGACAGTATGAACTGATGGAGTATTGCGTAGGAGGCTCTTTAGATAAAATAAATATAAATAGAAACGAAGAATTGCTTGGCGAAATAGCATTGCAATGTGCTGCCGCAATTAATTTTCTGAACAATAAAAAAGTAATTCATAGAGATATTAAACCTGCAAACTTCTTTTATAAAACAGACAAAAAAAAAACGGAAGATCTTCGGCTTGCCGATTTTGGAGTTGCAGTTATGACAAATGATGAGGGAAAAGCCATCATAAAATCTCAATTGCGAACAAAAATATACGCAGCTCCAGAATATTACGTCTCTATTGACGAGGAAATCCAAATTGACTATATGTCCGATTTCTATTCACTCGGAATGATGTTGCTCGTACTGTGGAAAGGCGAGGAGATATTTAAAATCAAAGAATTGGAACTTGTCCGATTGAAAATTGACGGTAAACTTCCTTATCCCGAAGATGTTTCTGACAGAACTTTGCAACTATTAAAAGCGCTCACAGTTGTAAATCCGAAGGCAAGAGCCGGTTACAATGATATTATAAGATGGGCAAAAGGTGAAAATATTTATGATTTGAGAAAAGAATCTAACGAGGGATTTAATATTGTTTTCGATTCTACAGATAATCAAATAGCTACATCACCTGAAGAGTTAGGACAATTTATGTATGGCAAACAAGATTTGGCTACAAAATATCTTTATTCAGGAAAAATTGCCGAGTGGCTCACTGCCAACAAACGTCCTGAATTGGCTATAGAAATTGAAGATATTGTCGAAAATCAATGTCCGAAAAACAAAGAAGCGGGGTTTATTTCAGCATGTTATATGTTGGATAAATCAATTCCATATAAAGATGTGCAAGGCAATCTATTAGATAATTCTGAAGCAATTGCAAAGTCGTTGCGAGACAATTTCGAGCATTATTCTAAAGCTTTGGCAAGCAAAAACGACACTTTGTTTCTGTTTTTCAACATGCACGGATTGAGAAATATCACCCAAGAATTTGCACCGCTTTTTAAGAAGAAAGACGATAATTCGGAGGCTTTATTGCAATTGATTTATACATTAAATCCTAATTCTCCATGGATTTTAAAAACAGAAGATGGAGAAGAAATTGAGTGCCATACTCTTGATGATATTATTACAACAACTTCTGATGAAGTATTAGACGAAAACTCATGCTATGGACTTACAGAGGAATCGTTCCTGCTTTGGGTGCGAAATATCGACCCTGCCGTTGAAGGCAAAATAAGGTCGCAACAGGGTTTTGACGAAAATCCTTGGTGTGTTCTTTATAATCTAAATCCGAAAGTGTCGTATAATCTATCTCTTGACGAAGAAGATGAAAACGGATATTTTTTCACAACCACTCAAGTTGGGCAATACATGGATATTCTGATGGATTGGTTTGTACATTCAAAAGATGAAGACACAAAAGATTATGCAAGCGAACAGCTTGATATGCTTTGCGAAATCGATGACACTCAACTTTACCATTATCTGAAATCAAAAGGCGTGTATGATGATAAAATTGAGTGGATAAAGTATTGTTCGGACATGACATCGGAGGAAAATGCGAATAAATATGCGCCATATAATTGGAAGACAGGTGTTTATAAATCCATCAAAGGCTTAGGGAGGGACCCCAGCTATCATTTCCCAAAAAGTGGCAAATACATTTATACTCTCGATGAATTAGACGAAATTCCTACCGATGAAATTGAAAAGGAACTTCAAAACGGCTTTTTAAAGGAGTGGATAGCTGTGTTTTTTCAGGAAAATCCGGATGCAGACCTTTCGCAAAAATATACTTTTGAGAAACTAACCATTGATTATCTGGAATTTATTTCAAAATACGAGGTAAACGACATAGAGACATCGGAATATTTCGATAAATTAAGTCAAGTAAAAAAAACTGCTAACAAGCTAAAACAAAACTACAAATTTAATTTTATAATAAAATCAGTTTTGGGCGCCATAGCAGCATTGGTAGTTGGGATAGTATCTTACAAATTGCTTACAATGAATTTAGAATTTATGACAAATTCAAAATGGCTGTACATTATTCCGCTAATAATAGGATATTTTGTTGGCAAATACAGATGGGCTGATTGTTTTGACAGTTTTATAAAAAGTTTTTTCATAGGATTGGGCGTTTTTATCGGGCTGATCTTAATTGTTTCTGCATCATTGTCTTATCCTACATGTATCTTAGCGGGATTATTAGTTTCAGGACTAATCTACACATTAATAGTTTGTTACGTAAAACCAAAACTTTCGTTGAAAAATAATAAGGAGCTTTTGAATCCCGGATTTGAAGAGCTTCATCTCGAGCCACTTCATTATGCGTTTATTGCAGAGGTCGATGAAGAGTTTCGCTCCTCTTTAGGTGATAGAAGTCTTGATTTTATCGATAAATTGAAAACGAACACTAAGAAAATCATAAAACTAACAGCTTTGTTAATCATTTCATCAATATTGATAAGCTATTTTACAACCTATCTATCTAAATATAAAGCAAATAAACAAGAAATTATTTCAAAAAACGAACTCCTGAAAGGGAAATATAAAGGAATTTTCGACAATAGGAAGGCTGTTTTTAATATCATTGAGGTATCTTCTGAAAAAGCAGATGCCAACATTCAAGTGGATTATAAAAAAACGATAAATGAGGGTTTAAAAGGTTCAATAAGTTTAGACTCTCGTACTTTTCATTTTGATGATGTCGATAACAGTAATAACAGGCTTGATGGCGAGTACAATGGCTCTTTCAATGAGGATTTTACGGAAATTTCAGGCACTTATCGAAATTATAAAACAAAAAAGCAAATAGAATTTAAATTTAATAAATAGAATGAATTGTCCATCGTGTAGTAAACCCAATAGGAGCAATGCAACGTATTGCAAATGGTGTGGTGAGCTTGTTGTTACCAAAGCCAACAAGCCTTTGCAGGACTTAGTTGGAATGGAAGATGTTAAAAATAAGTTACAAGATTTGGTTATAACATGCCAAAATGTGGCTTTGCGAGCTAAGAAAACAGGCGTAAAAATACGTTTGGGAATGGATATGGTGATAACCGGAAATACGGGAACAGGAAAAACCGAGCTCGTAAAAGTCATTCAAAATTTACTTTTTTCTACAGGTGTTATTAAAAATAAAAATGCTGTTATAGTTGATGCTGTTGATTATGACGAGTTTTCACGGAAAACAGATAAAATCGATAATTGGCAAGAGAATATAAACAAAGCCAAAGGCGGTATTTTAGTTATAGAAAATGCTCAGAAACTTCTGCCGCAAAGCGCTGCCAACGATATAAACAACTTGGATAAGCTGTTTAAATGTATGAACGACCAATGGAATAACGACCCTATTGTTATCCTTTCGGGATTGTCGGGACTAAAGGCATTTATGTTAGCAAATCCGGATATTGCCAACAGGTTTGAGTATAATTTCGAATTAAAAGATTTTTTTGTTGAGGAATTGACTGAAATATGTAAGAAAAAACTTTTCAATGACTACGACGAGCTGACTTTGAGCGAAGAAGCAAAAGCCAAACTTAACCGTGTTTTCAAATATGAGTTTAGGAACAAAAAAGCTGATTTTGGCAACGGACACTTAGCTGCGAGAATTGCATCAGATATTTTTGCAAATGTTATAAAACGGAATTATAGTGCTCAAAGCGTTGAAATAGAAGATATAACCAATCAGGAATTTGTTCAAAAAACATACAATGAAATTCTTAAAGAACTTGATAGGTTTGTTGGGATTGACGAAGTAAAACATTCTATCGAAAAGATTATTACCAAGCTGGAAACCGACAAACTTATACATGGCGATGATGCTAAGCGAGAAATAAAGGATCATTTTTTGTTTTTGGGAAATCCCGGGACGGGCAAAACTACTATAGCTCGCATTTTTGCTGATATTCTAAACTCTCTTGAAGTCTTGCCTGTTGGTCAATTGGTTGAAGTCTCACGCGATGATTTAGTGGCAGAATTTGTCGGGCAAACAGCGCCTAAAGTGGAAAACGTGTTTCAGCGAGCAATGGGCGGTATCCTATTTATTGACGAAGCCTATTCTATTAATAAAGACGAAAACGATAGTTTTGGAAAAGAGGCTATTGATACTCTTTTAAAACTTATTGAGGACAATCGAGGCAAAATGGTTACGATTGCAGCCGGTTACTCAAAAGAAATGGCAGATTTTCTATCTGCAAATTCTGGAATGAAGTCCAGATTTAATGAAACTATTAATTTTAAAGACTATAACTCAGCCGAGCTTACAGAGATTTTTCGCCGAATGGTTAAAAGTGAAAAATTAATTTTAGACGATGATGCCGGGAAAAATATTTCAAATTTCTTTAACAGAATGTATATTTCGAGAGATGTGAGGACTTTTGGAAATGCTCGCGAAGTCCGCAATGTATTTGAAAAAACTCTCAAAAATCGCAGTTTGAGAATACAAAAAACATTAGAAAGTCGCGTATTATCGCAAGAAGAAATACATACAATCATTCGTGCCGACATCGAAGGCGAAGAAAATCTGAAAGAAAAGGATTTGGATACGATTATGGCTGAATTGGAGCAGTTTATCGGTATGGACAGTGTTAAGCGAGAAATTCGTCAGCTGGCGACCAAGTTGCAAATAGATAAAGAGATGCAAGAGAAAGGTTTTGGCAAAGCTGAACTTACAAATGTGCATATAGCGCTCACGGGAAACCCGGGCACAGGAAAAACAACGGTTGCAAACAAATTAGGCGAAATTTTTAAAGCTATCGGGCTGTTGCCTTCCGGAAAAGTTGTTGTGAAAGAACCAAAAGATATTTTAAGTTCAATAGTCAATGATACCGCCAAGCGAATGGACAAGGCTTGTGATGAGGCTATGGGTGCAACTCTGTTGATTGATGAGGCTTACAATTTGGCAAAAATCGATAATGTCGGAAATATTGATGATACAGGCGTGCAGGCTACCGAAGCGCTTATGACACGTATGAGTAAAGATGCAGGAAAATTTATTGTAATTGTAGCCGGATACAAAAAACAGATAGATCGATTTATAGAGAAAGCAAATCCAGGTTTTGAACGCCGTTTTACAACTCGCTTACATATAGATGATTATAGCTCAGACCAACTTTTTGAAATATTTTTGATTAATGCAAAAAAAAGTGGACTAATTCTCACCGAAGAGGCCGAAATTATATTGCGAAAGCTGATTACTAAAATGGTTGAAACCAAAAAAGAAAACTTCGGTAACGCAGGAGAAGTTATTAAGGTACTTTCGAAAACGCAAATTCGCAAATCAAATCGTCTTGCCGAACTGAAAAGGAACGGAGGAGAAATCACGGAAGAGATATATAAAACAATTGAAGCAGAGGATATTCCATACGACGAGCCAAAGCCACTCGATGAAAAGGATTATCTTGGCGAGCTAAATCAGCTTATAGGGTTGGAAAACGTGAAAAGGGAAATTAGAGAAATAGCCAATTACATCAAAGTAGAAAGGGCTAAAGCGGAAATTTTGGGTAAGAAATTTGAGAAGTTGAAAGACCATTATATTTTTGAAGGAAATCCGGGAACAGGCAAAACTACTATTGCCCGTATAATGGCTAACATTTTCTATGCTTTAGATGTGCTTCCGAGCAACAAGCTGATAGAAACAGCACGCGATGGATTAGTAGATATGTATCAGGGATTTACAGCACAAAAAACCAAAGAAACTTTTATGGGCGCTATGGGTGGTGTGTTGTTTATTGACGAGGCATACGCATTGTACCAATCTGATGGCGATACTTTTGGGAAGGAAGCTACTGCAACTCTGCTAAAACTAATGGAAGACAATAGAGGGAAAATTATTTGTATTGTGGCAGGATATCCTTACGAAATGAGTATGTGGCTGAAAACCAACAGTGGTTTGAAGTCGCGGTTTAATAAGGTGATAAAATTTGATGATTATAATGGAGACGAGTTAGCTCAAATATTTTTGTTAAAGGCTAGGAAAGACCAGCTAACGCTTACTACCGATGCCGAGAAAGCTATGAGAAAGTATTTTAATGATTTATATGAAAATCGTGGTGATGATTTTGCAAATGCTCGCGAAGTAAACGAGTATCTTGCAGCGGTAAAAACAAGGCAAAGCTCACGTATCCAGCGATATATGGATAATTCCAATTTTGATAAAAACGAACTTACAGTTTTGATAGAAGATGATATGTTGCACAATAAATAAAAATACCAAATAATGTCAGAATTAGTAATTTGTCCATTTTGTGAAAAAGGAATAGAAAGCGATAGTTATTTTTGCGACCAATGTGGCGAAAAGCTAAGAGTTTGCACAAAAGGACACGGATTCAGGAAAGGGAAGATCTGTAGTCAATGCGGGACTCGGCTTGTTGAAGCTCAGGCAGCATCTGTGCAACCTGAAAACAAAGAGGAAGCTGTCGCTATAGCAAGCAATACTACTGTACCAGCCGAAAAGGCGACTCGAATTATTCCCCAAAAGGCTAATCCGCAGTTTTTGGTGGGAAAATCCATAAATGCGAAGTTAGTCCTAAAAAATGGCGCTATCATCGGCAGACGAACTGGCGAATATATAGATACTTTTTGCTCGCAAGGATATGTTTCCGGGACTCATGCAAAAATTCAGAGAAACAACAACGGCAGTTGGGAAATAATCGACTTAGAATCAACTAACGGAACATTTGTAAACGGTAAGCAAATAGCTACACAACAGCCCGTTATTATTAACATAGGAGACGAAATAGCCTTCTACGACACTAAATTTATTGTTGAATAAAATTATTAACATTAAAAAATAGAATGTCATGTTTAAATTCTTTAAAAACAGTAATTTTTTCGACATAACATTATGGTCGCTACTGTTGACGGCGATATTAATCGTTATTGTAATTGTTTCGATGTACCCAAAGACCAAACCTGCCGGCGAAAAAGCAGTGGCTATCAAGAGTACAACACTCTCTTACGAAGATAATGAAATAGAAAAAATCAACAAAGGCGACACTGTCGTCATTTTAGGACAAACAAGGTCAAATTACAGTATCAAATTTTGGGTGCAGACCAAAAGCGGACAACGTGGCTTTGTACAGCAGGACGCCATTGACGACAAGGCTATTGTTTTCAAAGAAAAGAAAGTAGATGGGCTGTCTGTTAAAAACGGCGAAATCGTTAATCTTATCGGACTTTCTAAAAAAGAAGGAAGTTGCACATTGTACGACATAAAATCCGATGATGGTAAAATAGGAACGGTAAGGGCAGACGCTATAATCACAGAAAAAGGATACGAGTTGGCAAAATATACGCTCAACGATAGAAGAAGTTGCTACATGTCGAAACAGAAGTTTGAAAGGCTTTATCTTGGGAAAACTTTTGATGAAACCGAAAATATTTACAGCAAAGCTTTGGTAGTTTTAAATAAAAACGGACAAAAAAAAGCGCTTTACGAATTGAGAGTTTTCGACAAAAAAAACGGAATTTTCTACAAACCTACCATTGTTTTTGAAAATGATATTGTTAAGTCATACTCAATGGAAGAGGCTGCCAATTATAAGAAATCGTGGTTTCTGAATAATAGGTTATTCCTAAAATATCTGCCATTTTCAGATAAGATATTAGATGTCGGTTTTTTTGCAACTCTCATCAAAGGAAACACTTTCGAAACGCCTGCTTTAGCCGATTACACAAATTCTAATTTCAATAAAGCAATTTCAATTGCATGGGCTGTTTTTGTCGGAATTGGCGGCTTATTGTGGATTTTTGTTACAAATTTGCTGATACCACTTTTGCTTTTTGGTTTGTTAAAACTGCGTTATCCGTTGATATTTGTTAGCAATAAGTTTTTCCCGATTTTATTTTTAGTCACTGCAATTATCACAACATACATTTGGTTGGTACTTGGATTGAGCTACATGTTTTTGTGGTGGTTTTTCATTCCAATACTGATTCATGTGCTATTCTTTGCAAATGGACGTGTGCAAGATTTTTTCAGCTATAATCCACCACAAAGATGTGCCAATTGCAAGCGTTTGTATTCAATCAATCATCAGAAAAAGGAATTGATAGGCGACAAAAAAGAGTGGCGTAAAGAAGAAAAGAGAGGAAAATTACTCAATTCAGCCACAAAAAAATGGCAAACTGCTGATGAAGTCACAACCTATGATGTTTATTCTGATGGTTCAAAAAGGAATTACCGAAAGAAGTTAGAAAATGTTCAGAATCACTCGGAAACAACCAGAACTTATCAGTATGATATGTACGATGTTTTATACAGAGTGCTTGACTACAAACATACGCACGTTTGCTCATGTTGTGGAGAAATATATTTTACATATTCTCAACAACTGATAGAATTAGACAGGAAGTACAAGGATTCTTATGCTCATTCTAGTACTCATACAAATTACTAAAAAATGATAATAAGAACCGATTTGATTTGCGATATTGGCTGTGTGAGGCAAAACAACGAAGACATGATTTTGCTTGACGGCGAACTTTATAGAGATAAGTCTGCTGAAAACAAATATGAACTAACTGATAATGCACGTTTTATGGCTATTGTTGCTGATGGAATGGGCGGACACAATGGAGGCGAAGTTGCATCGGAAGTTGCTCTTAAATCGTTCACGGATTTTTTATATAATCTTTCGGCAAATTTAGATGAACACGAGATAGTATCGCAAATCAAAAATTGGACGCAAATAGCACATAATTATATTATTAAGTCAGGTTATAAAAATGAAAATCTGCAAGGAATGGGTGCTACTTTTTGTGGAATTATGTTTTACGAGAAAATGATTTTCAGCCTAAATATTGGCGACAGTCGCTTGTATCGCTTTCGCGATGGTGTCCTGAAGCAGCTTTCCACCGACCATTCAATGCGTGGATTGACGGGAGATAACTCTGTGCCTAATAATATTATTTACAATTCATTAGGCGCTGATAACGAAGCGTTTATTGATATAAGAAATATTACGGAACAGATTTTTGATAACGATATTTTCTTAATCTGTTCTGACGGACTTTCAGACATGGTTTCCGATGATGAAGTTGAGAATCTGCTTTCGCAAAATGGTCCTGCAAAAATACTTGTGGAAAAAGCAAAAGATGCAGGCGGAAAAGATAATATAAGTGTTATTGTGTTGAATATCAGTTATATGAAAAACTGAAAAATTATGAAAGATATTTCGCAAAAAGAAAGCCGATTGCTTATTCCGATTTTAAATTCAAAATTGAGTTTCAATCTGTTTGATGCCGAGAAAACGTATTTGCAACTTGAAGGGCTTTCGTTTTTTGAAAATTACAATCTGATTTCAGCAAAAACATTCTCTACTATTCCACTGGTAACTATTGATTATCTGTGGAATAGAACTAATAATGACGTTGTAAAATTGGACGGAACTCGCGATTGCATTTTTGATAATCTCGAAAAATTAGGATTAAATATCAACGATGACAACATCATTGATTATCTTAAATTCGTACTTGGCAACATTCAAAGCGAACAAGGCACATTGCGTTTAGTGCAAAGCATTGACGATGTGGAATATTCGCAAATTCCAACGCAAGATGAGATTGCTTTTTTAACGGTAAATATAAAGTCGGCAAAAGTTGAAATTGAAGACGAAACCTGTGTGATTACCTGCAATATGATTTATGGCGATATTCTTTTTGTTGCTGAAATAGAGATGTTTACAGACGGGACATTTGAGTTTGTTTCGGAACAAAAGTTAAAAGACGGATTGCCGATAAGACAAATCTTTTTAGAGTAATACAGTTTAAATAATGCAAAATATTACATCAATAAAACTCACTGCTTATACACGTTTCCGTCCAGGAGCTGGAGAAGAAGGAATTTTGGATAAAGAATCTTCGATAGATGATATTTTAAAGAAAAACGAAATTTGTTTCGATAATTTTTATATTAATCTTACTCAAAAGTCTGAAAAGCAGATACAAGGGAATGTTTCGTGGCAATATGAAGAGTTGATATTAGACGCAGGTATTTTTACGCTCGATTTTGAAAACCGTTTTTTTTCAACGCCCTTTCTGAATGTATCTTACGACACTCACTGTATTCTGATTATCAAAGCTTTATTTGAATTTAATGATACAATGAATATTAGAAAAACTATACAAAATATCAATGAAAACGCTATTGTAAACAAACCTGCAACAGAAAATGAAATCAAAAGTTGCAATACAAAGCTATCGGAAAATAATATTCCACCTTTGCCAAAAGACATTGCAGATTTCCTAAAAATATGCAACGGTATGGAATTTAACGGAATGCAGATTTTCGGTACAAACGATAACGAAATTATTAATTCCACAATCCAAAATCGTAATTATAGAGCAGATTATGAGGATATTGAGTACCTGATATTTTTTGGACGAATAGATGACGATTTATACACTTATAACTTGCGCACAAAAAAGTACGAATCACGCGATATTTGTTGCTTAGACATTTGGGACGAATACGATACATTTGACGATTTCTTCACAAACGAGATGATGAAATGGCTTGTATAAACATTTGAGTAATGAACAAATCAATAGAACCATTCACAAAGTTAGCCCATAAAGGCGATGCACAAGCGCAATACGAGTTAGGAATAATACTTATTGCCGATGCCGACACATATTGGCAAGGCATGGAATGGCTTGAAAAGTCCGCTGAGCAAGGGCATGAAGATGCACAAAACACCTACGATGACGAGATAATAGACGATGACGGCAGGTTTGATGCGTGGGTGTAGGGAAAAAACTTCGCGTGAAAGGGTAGATATGCTGGTAAGGGACACTATAATAATGCCTTTCCAAGCGGATGTAACCATTTTTTTTGGACGGTAGCCGTATGTCGCTGCTTAAGTTCAAAGTGGATAGGGTTTAAAGGCCCCATGTACTCACGTTCTATCTCTTTATACTGTTCCCGGCGAGTATAACTTCGACCACTAAAGGGAGCATTGTTGTGCAGCTCAAGGGCAACCTTGATGGTCACGTTAAGTGAAGCCAAATCGTAGAACTCCTATTCATGAAGTTTGGTGTAAATACTCCGGTAGATAAGCTTGGATCCCCCCTCAACCAAAGCCTTGTCTTTGGGCTTGCGAACCCGGTCGGGGATAACAGTATTTCCGTAATGTTGAGCAAAGGCGGCAAAATCCGTCCTAAAAAAGGGAAGCTAACAGCTAGAAGAAATATATGGAAATATTTTCAGAAGCGAATAATAGAGCTGTTACTATTTGCTCAGACAAAAATACAATGGGGGTATGCCAAATATAGACAGATCTGACTGAAAGATAAAGTTTTCAATTCTCCTTATGATATAATTGTTCTACTTATAGTGCTGTGTTTTGGCATAAAGACATTATTATTTTATGAATAATAAATTTGTTTGTTAGCTCATAAATGTGATCCAGATTGGCTATTTCATTCCTTTATTCTAGTGCTTGCTTATAATCAAGAAAATATAAATAATATGTCTTAATTTCTAGATTTTCAATAACTTTGTCTCCATCTGATACGAAACGTGTTTAATCTTTAAAATATACTCATAAGCGTCCACTAAAAAACGCAAAGAGTTCTTTGTAATGATTGAATATTAGTCTTATACAACGATTATTCGAGCGAACGGATTTGATTCTGTTACTTTGCATTCTTAATTGAATAGCATATGTTTCAAGATAAATACGTTTTCGCTCAACTGACTGCATTTCTCAACAGAAGTAAGTTTAATCGAATCGTAGCAAAATACGATGGAGATAAGTATGTG
>JAEWRE010000005.1 GCA_023460235.1 Bacillota bacterium | reverse complement strand
TTCATCGCAAAACCGGCAATGGGTATTGAGTCTGTGAAAAGCAGCGGGTACTATATCAAAGAAATGCTCATGATTATGCCGGTCATCTTCGTTCTGACGGCACTTTTGGACCTCTGGGTCCCGAAAGAGAAAATCATGCGTTATTTGGGCAAGGACGCTAAGGCGAAGGGTGTGATTCTATCCTTTGTCGTCGGCAGTGTTTCAGCGGGTCCGGTTTACGCGGCCTTTCCGATGTGCGTTATGCTTCATAAAAAGGGAGCTTCCATTCGGAACATCGTCATTATATTAAGCTCGTGGGCGGTCATCAAGATTCCCATGCTCCTCAATGAAGCGAAGTTCCTGGGACCAAAATTCATGGTTGTCCGGTGGGTGCTTACCGTCATTGCCATCATTATTTTTTCTTGGGTAACAGCAAAAATCGTAAAAGATAAGGATTTACCGGGCGAGGTGCTGACACAGGCCGGCCTTCACATCGACCGGTACGCCTGCATGGGCTGCACCTTATGCGCAAAGAGCTATCCTGAAGTATTCGGGATGGAAAATAAAAAGGCGTTCGCAAAATCGTATGAAGGGCTGGATGCGGATAAGTTGGAGCATGTGATAAATTCATGTCCGGTAAAAGCCATAAGGCTAAAGCACTTTTACGGACTCGTAACCACTCAGAGTAAATGAGCCAATAGCAGACAGGCTAGCATCTGCCTGCTATTGGCTTATTTTGCATTATTCCGCTCTACCCTCAATCATCTTTCAAATTGGACAATTACCCTTGACAAAATGTTTAGGAGCAGTGCTTCCTGACCGCCGCTGGGTAAGGTAGAATAAGTTGCGCAAATTGAAAAAGGCATGAAAAGAGACAAGGTTTGCAGCTCTCTGTTAGAATGAAGTTACCACACAACCATTCTGAAAGGAGACAGCAAACCATGTCCGAAAAAATTGTACAGCTTAACGAGGAAGTAATCAAGGGGCAAATCAGGGAATTGGTCCGTGGCAGCGTGGAGGAAACGCTCAACGGCCTGCTGGAGGCCGAGGCGGAAAAGCTGACCCAGGCGGCACGGTACGAGCGCAGCGAGGAACGGCAGGGTTATCGCAGCGGCCACTACAGCCGGAATCTCACCACCACCTCTGGCGATGTGACGCTCAACGTTCCCCGTCTCAAGGGGATCAGCTTTGAAACGGCCATCATAGAGCGCTACCGCCGCCGGGAGAGCAGCGTTGAAGAGGCGCTCATAGAGATGTACTTGGCCGGCGTTTCGGTGCGCCGGGTGGAGGACATCACAGAAGCCCTTTGGGGCACGAAAGTGTCCCCCTCCACCATCAGTGAGCTGAATAAGAAAGCCTACACCCATATCGAGGATTGGCGCAACCGACCACTACAGGGCGGAAAATACCCTTATGTCTATGTGGATGGGATTTATCTCAAACGCAACTGGGGCGGTGAGTATCAGAATGTGGCCATTTTGGTGGCAATCGCGGTCAATGAGGACGGCTACCGTGAGATTTTGGGCGCCGCCGAGGGCATGAAAGAGGATAAGGCCAGCTGGATCGGCTTCTTCCAATGGCTTAAAGGCCGCGGCTTGGACGGCGTAAATCTCATCATTGGCGACAAGTGCCTGGGTATGCTCGAGGCCGTGGGAGAGGTATTTCCAGAAGCGAAATATCAGCGCTGTACCGTCCACTTTTACCGTAATGTATTCTCTGTTGTGCCAAAATCCAAGGTGAAATTGGTCGCCAAGATGCTCAAGGCGATTCATGCCCAAGAGAGCAAAAAAGCGGCTCGTGAAAAGGCTAAAGCAGTGATTGATGAACTCCGGGCTATGAAGCTGAAGGAAGCTGCGAAGAAGATTGAGGACGGTGTCGAGGAGACACTGACCTATGCGGATTTCCCCTTTGAGCATTGGACGCGTATCCGCACCAATAACGTGATTGAACGGCTCAATCGGGAGATCCGCCGCAGGACGCGGGTTGTAGGGTGCTTCCCGGACGGCAATTCCGCGCTGATGCTGGTCTGCGCTCGACTTCGGCATGTGGCCGGAACCCAGTGGGGCAACAAAAAGTACATGAATATGAAGCATCTGGAGGCGGCGGTTGAAGACGCGTTCGCCGCTAGCTAACTTCGCTCCTTCAGAGACTGCAAACTAATTTGCGCATAATGCTTGACACTACCCGCAATCCTCGCGGTTATAGCAAAACTCCCAAGCCTATATAGGCCTGGGAGTTACATGGTGGAGCATAGGGGATTCGAACCCCTGACCTCAACATTGCGAACGTTGCGCGCTACCAGCTGTGCTAATGCCCCGTATTCAATTGACGCATATAACTATAGCACAGGGCATTTGAAAAAGCAAGTAGGGGACCTAAAAAAAATATCGCTGCGCGCGGCCTGTGCGGGTTTGACATTGCCCCGCGTTTTCGGTAAAATGTAATTACATATGAAGACGGGAGGTGGTCATGCCATGAAGGGTTTGGTTGTGGAACAGGACGGCTCTCTTGCCGTACGCGAGATGCCCATGCCGGAATTTGGTGACTGTCAGGCACTGGTCAAAATGCGCTCGTGCGGCGTGTGCAACGGCACGGACGGAAAGATCATCCATCAGAAGTTCAAGGGCGTGGATCAATATCCGCTGGTGCTCGGGCACGAGGGCGTGGGCGAGGTCGTGCAGGTGGGAAAAAAGGTGACCAGCTACAAGGCAGGCGATCTGGTGCTCCTGCCCTTCCTTGAGGGCATGTGCGGCCCCTACCACAGCAACTGGGGCGCTTTTGCCGAGTATGCCGTGGTGGGCG
>JAEWRE010000004.1 GCA_023460235.1 Bacillota bacterium | reverse complement strand
GCGCCATTGCATATGTCCCATATTGTCCCATGAAATACCTGTTATATTCTCAAAAATATATTTTTTATCTTGACAACTTTTTGAAATTCTTTGCACAGCAGTAAAACTTTTTGGAATAATTAGTTTTCTTATTTTTCTTGTTCCCCATGCTTTCCTTGTCTATATTCGGGTCTCATAGACATAAAAATATCCGGGAAAGCCTCTTGCGTACTGTGTATACTTTTGGACTTTTTGATACATATAAAGGCCGGTGCGTGCCTCTGAGGGGCATACACCGGCCTTGCCGTTTTCTGTCCGGGAAAGACAATACTCAATCCAGAGGAACTGCCTGTTCCTCACAAGCCGGGGAAGGAGCCTGCCTTATCAGGGCTGCAATGTCTGTACTTCTCCATGCCGTCGTGCGCGGCCCCAGCTTGACGGGCTTGGGAAACCTGCCATCCCTGCATCCACGCCACCATGCGCTTTTGCTTACAGGGATCAGTTCAAGAACCTGCGGTAGGCGCAGCAAAGAATCTCCTGCCGGATATGTCATGGCTTTCCTCCTGCTGTTTCAACATGTTTCACTGCATTGGCGGGCCTTTTCCCTCAAGTCATCAAGATAGTTTGCCCATGATTGGTGTAATCACTTTATATTGCAGGATATTTTCATACGTGAGCCAAAAACAACCCCCAATATAAACCCCTATTTTTACTGGATAAAAATAGCTTCAGGTCTACGATATGACATAATACTCAACCCAATAACCCATACTGGATTTGACAATGTCCTATTGACACATCATGGGCAAAGCCTGAGGAAGAGTCCGCATGATCGATGCTTCGCCATTACAGATAAAATTTCTCAGGAGTTACACTGGCTGCTATTTTTTTCTGTAGCGTGATGGCGAAACGCCGATATGTTTTTTGAATACCCGCACAAAATGCGGTAAATCATTGAAGCCAACCAGATAACATATTTCAGAAATCTGTTTTTCTGATGATTTTAGCATTTCTTTGGCAGTATTCAAGCGATACTGTGTAAGAAATTGCGAGAATGTCATGCCTTTGAAGCGTTTGAACCATATGCAGAAGGCGGAACGGTTCATGCCGATAGCATCTGAAATGTCGTTCAGGGTAATCGTCCGGGCGTAATGGCGCATCACATAAGTACATACTTGCTGCATACGTTGCACGTTGCGTTCAATACGAACCGGTCTGCCGGCAAGAATATGGTCAGAAGTCGTGAATATTTCGGGAAGCAAGCGAAGCATTTCGCATAATCGTTCCAGCTCATCCGTTTTACTCATTCGTATTAGCCTGTTGCGGAGTACTCCGGCGCTTTTCAGTCCGAATTGCAGGGCATTCACAGGAAATGAAGCTTCTAACATACGGTTTCGTAATTCTGGAAATGTCTTTTGACATTGTTCCACAAAGGCAGAAGTAAAAGCGACCATCAAATATGTGATATGACCGTGTTCGTTAGTAGACTCAGAAGCAAACTCCCAGCGATGAACCATGGAAGGCGGTATCAGTGCCACGTCTCCAGCCGTGAATGGCTGCACAGTATCGCCTGCCGTCCGGCTGCCATGCCCGTGGGTGACGTATAACAACTCCCAGGCGTCATGCCTGTGCAGCTTAGCTTCAACAGCCGGTGGAATGTGTGCGTTCACAAAGAAGAATGAATGATTAGCCGTGTCGGGCAGTTCGTACGGAGTGATCGTTGCTTCCACGTCTCTTACCCTCATTGTTTCCCCATGCAATGCAAATTTGCAACAAATATTTGTGACAATAAAACAAGCATCTGACAAAAAATAGGATATCATTCCTGAAAAGACAACGGCATCCAGCCAGTAAACAGGAGGCAAGAGCCAATGGATTTTTATGAAGTTCTGGAAAAGCGGCGCACCATTCGTGATTTCTCCGAATGGGAGGTAAGCGACGATGTTTTGAAAAAAATTCTCGGAGCCGCGTTTAAGGCTCCCACCAATGACCATTTGCGTCAGTTTGAGTTTGTGGTGGTACGCGGACGCGATAACATCGGTCGCCTCATATCGCCTGTGGCGGAAAACACACAAGCTATTCAACAGACTAGGCTTGAAGCGGTTGCCGACAGCATGGACAAGGACAAATACGCTATGTTTGTGGATGCGTTGCCCAAGCAGCAGCGCATGCTCATCCAGAGCAACTGCCTTGTTCTCCCTTTCTTCCGGCAAAAGGATTATCCCCTCTGCAAGCCAGCTGACCAGAGTTCCCTGAATTATTTTGCATCCGCCTGGACTGCTGTGGAGAACATTTTATTGGCGGCGACAGCGGAGGGGCTGGCCTGCGCATTTCGTATTCCCATCGGCAATGAGCCAGAGCATGTGAAGCAGCTTGTCAACGCTCCTGATGGATATGAATTCACCTGTTTTCTCGCCATAGGTTATCCAGCGGATAATGCGCATATCTGCAAACAAAAGATTATCAATGTGGAGGACAGAATCCATAAAAATGTCTGGTAGCATTATCAATGTGCTATTGCTGGCAACATCAAAGACTTGAGGAATATAACGGCGCGGTAAATATCTCCATCTCTTGCCGCGCCGTATTACTACAGCTCATCCAGAGGCGTATCTGGCCTGATGACAAATCTGTCTCTGGAGCCATGGATTGAAGCCATTATCTGCTTGTTTGGCAATCCTCGCTTTCTCGGTGACAAGGCGACGGGGGCGTGTCTCTCTTTGAGCCTTTCCGGCCTTCCCGCTGTCGTCTGGCCTCGGTCAGATACTTGGTCAGGGTCTGAGGCTTCACCTCTATCCCTTTCTCATGCAGCTTTTTGACGATTTCCTGTGTGTCGAAGCCGCGCTTCTTCATACGTTCCAGTGTCGGGGCGAGAGTGAAAATGGCCTGCTTCACGGTCATGGCGCGGTTTCCGTCCAGCGTGACGGTG
>JAEWRE010000003.1 GCA_023460235.1 Bacillota bacterium | reverse complement strand
TATAATGGTCTTATAAATTAAGACACGAAACTTTCAAATAGATAATGAATCTGATACAATAAAACAAACAAAGAAAGCAGGTTGATTATCTATGAAAAGAAGAAATTTTAGTGCTGAGTTTAAGACAAAGGTGGTCCTTGAAGCCATTAGTGGTGAAAAGGAAATAAACCAGCTGGCAAAGGAGCATTCCATTGCTCCCAATCTTATTCGAAACTGGAAAACCGAGTTTCTAAACAATGCTTCTTCTGTTTTTGATACCAAACGCGATGCAGAAACTACCGAGAAGCTTCGCGAATCCGAAGATGAAAAAGATGAACTTACCAAAAAGGTCGGTCAACTTACTATGCAGGTTGATTGGCTCAAAAAAAAATCTGAAGAAACTTTTGGACCTGACTGGGAGAGTAAATTTAGTCCGCGACCTAAAGGACTCAAATGAGCTTCCTGTAAAGACCGCAGCGTCATTGCTTGATATTAATCGTACAAGCATCTACTATAAAGGGCGTTCTATATCACAAAGGGAATTAGAAGCCAAAGCAATCATAGATCGGTTACATGCTGACCATCCTTCCTGGGGCTCCAGGCAATTATCGCAACAATTGAAAGCACGTGGATACGATATCGGAAGGCGTAAAACACGACGCTATATGGCAGAAATGGCCATTCACGCTATATATCCAAAGCCTAATCTTTCAAAGGCAGCACACGGTCATAAAGTTTATCCATATTTGCTGCGCAATGCGCTGATTACAAGGCCTAACCAAGCATGGTCTGTGGATATCACATACATCCGTTTAAACCACGGATTTGTATATCTGACGGCTATTATCGATTGGTATTCCCGTTGCATCGTAGGCTGGCAGATAGATGATACCTTAGATACCAGAATGGTCATTGAGGCATTGAAAAAAGCCTTTGCAGTTGCAACTCCAGAAATCCTTAATTCAGACCAAGGATGCCAATTTACAAGCACAAGCTACGTTGAATTTCTTAAAGAAAACAAGGTGAAAATCAGTATGGATGGTAAAAGTCGTTGGGCTGACAACATCATGATTGAAAGATGGTTTCGTACTCTGAAATATGACGAAGTCTATCTAAATCATTATCAGAATATCCGGGAAGCCCGGAAACGAATCGGTGAATTTATCCACAATTACAATCATCAAAAGCGACATTCATCCCTGGATTACCAGACACCAGCAAGCCTTTATTACCCGGCATTACTACAAATGGATGAAGATGCTGCATAAGGTAAAGTATACATATGTGCTGTAAATATCTGGTTCATTATAAATATTGAAAATGGTGTCTTGACAATTGAACCATTATAGAGCGCAGCTTTAAAGTGGAATGGTGTGTTTCCGGCGGATATAAAACTTTCTGATATTGACTTGTGTATTTTGTTTTCCAACCTTTTTAAAAATGCCCTAGAAGCTTCTGTAGAATCAGGAAAAGACAGTCAAGTCAGTGCCACAACAAAAGTGCTAGGATGCAATGTAGTGTTCACATTATCGAATCCATATAAAAGAATTAACAGGAATGAAAAAGGAAGGATTTTATCCACGAAGTCCACCAATCGGGGCAATGGAATAACAAATATTCAAGAGGTCGTGCATAAATATGGAGGAAATATTGAATTTAGAATCGATGAATTATTTACAGTAGAGATTATTTTTGTAAATGTGATTAGATAAGAGGCGTATCTGCCTTTTTTTATCAGGAACATAATGTAAAGTGACGAATACCCGTTTTGCGTACACGCTTACCGGAAGAGGATTGAAGAAAGAAATGGGGTATATTATAATATGTTTAACAAATGGGGTTATTTTACATGAAATTGAGAGGAGAGATATATTATTTTAAGTTCTTTGTGGTTGGATTTTATTTGGAGACTTTTTGGTTGAGATTTCGGCAAATAAATTGACTGCCTTGCAGACGGGCAATGAACAAAGACATCAACTGTAAATAATGGTTATTGCGGGCTTATTTTTGCAAAGCTTGTTATCTATCCTAATATGCTATAAGTTAGGAAATCGAAAATTATTTATTATAGTGTTGGCTGGTGTTTTAATACTGATTTTTCCCGTTTATTGGAGAGAAGAAAATAAATTGAATATGGGATTAGGAGATGTCTCAGAAGATTATTCAATTTCGGCTGGAGAAGATTGTACGCTTAAGTGCATATATTATGGCATAACGCCATGTAAAAGTCGTTGTTCAACTATTGCAGATTTGGTTGTCAGTCTCAAGTTGGTTCTATGCCAACTATTTATGTGCAGTGAGTCTTTCTTCGAAGGCAGAGAGGTGTTCTAGCAATCTTGCTTTTTTATTTAACAGGAAATCTCATTGATGTTCTGGTTTCAGGTAAAGAAATAGAATCTATTAATCATTTTATATCTAGATAAAATGATATCAATTTTATTGTGTGGGAGGAAAAGAAGGTGAAAGCATCTTATTATAATTTCTTTTATCCATATGAGAGTGACAAGGATAAATTCATAGCTTACAACTCGCTCTCCAATGCATTGGCCTTAATTGAAAAGGATAAATATGAGGTATTTATGGAGTTTTGTAAGCATAATAAGACAATAGAGGATTTGGATTTGATTAATGATTTGAAAAAGGGCTTTTTTTTATTGGACGACCATGTCAACGAAAAGCATTTAATTCGCTTTAGAATGTTACAAAACCGTTTTTCTACGTCATCCTTTGGTCTTACAATTGCCCCCACTTCAGATTGTAACTTTAGATGCATCTATTGCTACGAAAAAGATGTGATAAAGCCGGCTTATATGTCAGCTGATGTGCAGGACAGAATTGTTGAATTGCTTCAGAATAATTTAAGCACCATTTCCCGCTTTTCAGTTTCATGGTATGGCGGAGAGCCTCTATTGGCTTTGGATGTGATAGAGAGTCTCTCTGCAAGATTTATTGAATTGTGTGAAAAAAAAGAAGTTGCCTATGGGGCAGGTATTATCACTAATGGATATTTGCTTAATAGGGATACAATCCAGTTGCTAAACAAGCTTAAGGTTAATTTTATTCAGGTGACGATTGATGGTGTCAGACGACACTTTATAGTCGGCATAAACTACATTTTATCTTTACCATACCTGATACCTATAACGACAAATATCAGTCGGGACGACACGGTTGGACCAGCAAAACAACAGCTTCTCGTAGCCTTATGAAAATGAATGGGTTTACCGTTCATTTTCATAAGGCCATGATGCAAGCACCACAGCCTATAAAAGATGATAAGCAATTAGTATAAAGACTGATTATTTACAGCAGCCATAATGATTTCGGTATCCAGAACTTTGCGATCTAGCTGAGCACCAAGGGTAAGAGCATCTGTCATCAGGTTATCAATGAGTCGGGGATTTCCCTGACTGAACCCGTGAATAGCCGAAATTACACCATCGCCAAGAAGCGCATCTGTACCACCTGCAAGAGATAGCTTATGCCGGATGTAATCACCTAGTTCCTGATTAGACAGCCCTTGGAAATGGTAGTGAACCGTAATCCTTTGTTTGAGGGCCTCATGGATGGGTTTCTCAAGCAGATGGTTAAGGCGCAGTTCTCCACAGAGAATTAAGGTAAAACAATTTAGGGAATCAAACCCATGATTCATAATCATCTTAAGATCCTTGAAAATACCATCATTCAGGTATTGAGCCTCATCAATGATCAAAATCAAAGGCTGGCGTTTGTCTTTATAAAGATAATAAACCCGTTCTTGAATGGCACGGAACATCGATGTCTTACTGCCTTTTACTTCAAGCCCCAGCTGCTCACAGAAGGTTTTATAAAACTCAGCAACAGATATCGTTGAAAGGCATATGTATTTTACATAAAACAAGTTTTGCGGTAGAGAATCTGCGAAACATCGCAGGGCAAAGGATTTCCCCATGCCGGGATTGGCTGTAAATACCCCAATACCTCGGATATCCTTAAGGTAGGAAAGCCTTGCTGACATTTCCTTAAAATCAGCAGAAACAAAGAGATCTTTTACCCTGAGGGAATGTTTATCAAACGGATTACAAGAAAGACCATAGTAGGCTTTAAACATCCAAACCACCGTCCTTCCTGGAATAATCAATTTGGATAGGGTTGTCACGTTTCGTCTTACCGTTTGCTACTTTATCGGTAGGGACAAGGGGGTAATGCTTACCATCATGGAAGATATAACACTGTTCCATCTTATCCGGAAGATAGCGGATCTGTACTTTACAGCCGATAAAACGCTGGGGAGCATCATAATACGTACCATCGATGGATATGGTAGAGTCATTATAAACCTTACGCTCAATCCGGTTCATGAAACATTCGTCTAGCCAGTCAAGGGACTTTGGCTGTTTTATCCTGTGATTGGAGGACAGATATCGGTCCATCGGGGTAGTTCCGGTTGAGGAATGGATCGTGGTGTTGTGCTGTCTTATGTAATTGCGTAACAGCTCATTAAATTCTTCCAGGGACTGTATCTGGGAAAGATCAAGATGATAGAGCCAGCGGTCTTTGAGAGTTCTAAAGTTCCGTTCCACCTTTCCCTTGCTAGCCCCGTCTCTTACTGGGGTATGTAGTAGCACGGTACCCAGGGAGCCGCAGATTAAGGACAACTGGTCATTTTTATAGGGAGATCCATTGTCTACATAGAGTTTTGATGGGATTCCGTAGGTGGAAACGGCATCCTTAAACACTTTCTGAAGGTTATAAGCATTGTCCTGATAAAAAATCCGGCCACCCACAATCATGCGGGAGTGATCATCAATCATCATGACAAGATAACATCGTTTTTTACTTCCTTTTTCCTTCAGATAGGGAAGATAGCAGGTATCTGCCTGAAACATACCGCCAAAGAATTCTTCTTCAAATGCTTTGCGATTTTTAATCATAGGGTTTCTTGCACTGCGAAGGTCATTCTTCTTAACAAAACGCTGGACAGCAGCTACGGAGACAGTGGCAGGAATGAAAGAATCCCGAATCAGGGATGAATGGACCTGAGTTGCATTAAGTCGGGGATATTTATCAAGAAGACGATAGATCTCCGAGATTGCCTCATCCGTAAGAGCCCGGGTGGAACCTTTGTCGGAGCGCTCTTTCGGCATAAGGGCATCCATACCTCCGAGATTGTACTGTGACACCCATTTTTCAAGTGTCTTGGGATTATATCGGAAGGTCGTACCGTCCGGTTTTTTGAGTGGTTCTTTGGTCACACGCTTATAGTAAGCCATCTTCGAGGCATCCGGATAAAGCTCCTGGATTACGGGAGCAATGAGGGCGAACTTAAACTGTGCCATGGCGATATTCTGCTGTGTAATAGTTGTTGACATGGATAAATCCTCCTTAAATTTATGATGAAATAAGCATAAACCGGATGAATTTAAGATACCATTGCCAAAGTATGTGGAAGGCAAAAGGGAAAAAAGATTTAGGCGGTCGGCAGATGAGAGCGTGCAGCCCGATGCTTCTGTTGCAGGAAAGAAAAGGCAGCGAACTGATGGAACGCTGACAGAAAGTCAGAGATGCAGTCCTGACTGATTAGGAAAAGAAGAAAATCTGATTCACTATAGTTAGCTGCAGATGTAATACCCAACCAGAGAAGTCTGTGGGATAGATAGATGTGCTTCAGCCGGTAAAAGGTGGAGATGGAAAGACAAAACCGATCACAAAGTCTCTCCACCGTCAGATGATGAAAATAGTATTCCTTCATAAGCTGTAAAATAAAAGAGAGTGAATAGGAGCCATAAGGGATAATGACATCCGGAAGAATGGCATGGGTATGCTGACAGGAAGAACAGATAACCCGGAGAATGAGCAGCCGGCGAAAAACAACCTTGCCATGTTCAAAGGAGACAAGGCTTCGTTCATAGGAGGCATGAGAAGTACAGTTGCCGGTAGATTTGCAATGAGGACAACGCTGCTTCTCCGGACGGAAAGAGGCCATTGAGTTAGTAAACGAATAAAAATCGGAAGAATTATTAAAATTTATCTTGCCAAGTGAGTAAAATCTTCTTATCATAATAGTGTGTATGTGCAATGCCGTAAGGCATGAAGATCCGTGTACCCTGCATACCAATCCGGGACACGGGAGTGATGAGAAGAAACGAACTGTGGTAGGGGCTGTTTCTTCTCTTTTTTTGTTACAGAAATACTATAAAAGAAATGGAGATGTTGGTCAAGATGGCAGGATATATAGAGGACTGGCCGTGGCTGGATATACCGGATTTTACAGAAGAATACGAGAAACTAAATCCAGAAGGGGCATACTTAGGAGTCTGTGTCAGATATACAGAACGAAGAGACATGGATATCAGGATATATCCAGATGGAAAGATAATAGTAAGGGCACCACTGGATGCCGATACTTCAGACATAGCTAAATTTATTCGGGAAGAAGAAAACTGGATCAGGGAAACATTTAAGGAATTTCAAAAAGAGACTGATAGAAATGTGTAGTAAAAAGCGACACAATATCAGAACTTAATCAGAATAAATCAGATAATAAAATGCCGCGTTAGTGTAGCCGGAAGTAAGGATAATTTGTCGCATGACA
>JAEWRE010000002.1 GCA_023460235.1 Bacillota bacterium | reverse complement strand
GTTATAATTATAGTGTAAAGAGGAGGTAAAAGTTATGAAAAAAGAAATATGGTTCGATATGGACGGAACAATTGCTGATTTATACGGGGTTGAGGGTTGGTTAGATATGCTCTTAAATGAAAATGCTAAACCTTATGAAATCGCAAAACCTCTTGTAAAAATGAGAGAATTAGCCAAAGTCTTAAATAGACTTATTAAAAAAGGTTGGGAAATTGGAGTTATTAGTTGGTTAGCAAAAAACGGAACAAATGACTACAATAAAAAAGTTGCAAATGCTAAAATGAAATGGTTAGCAAAACACTTAAAAAGTGTAAAGTTCGCAAAAATTGATATTGTAGAATACGGAACACCAAAACAAATCAATAGAAATGGAATACTATTCGATGATGAAAAACAAAATAGAGAAAATTGGTTAGGTATTGCCTACAATGTAGAAAATATTATTCAAGTATTAAAAGAGTTAGAAAAATAACTCTTTTTACTTGACTTGCGGCGATCGATCGCGCCGGCGCCCGATACACCCGGGTCTGTTGTCAAGAAAAAAATTTGTTAAAATTTTTATCAAAAAGACTTTACAAATAAAAAATTATAGTTTATAATTATAGTGTAGAAAGGGGAAGGAAATAATCCTTCTAAGGTGATTCAAAATGGAATGGACTCCAAATGAAAAACAAAATAAAGTTATTGCTTATCTTAAAGCAAATAAGGGTGCTTTCACTCTTGCCGAAATCGGCGAAAAAATCGGTTGTGAAATTAAAAGTGGAACAACCAATACTCTTGTTAAAAAGGGTTTAATCAAGTGTAATAAAGATGCACTTGAAAGGGTTTGTCCTTGTTGTGGTCATAAGACCAAAGTTAGCACTTACGAAATAGCGTAGGTGCTAACCCTAACTAAATAACAATAGTAAAAGTATAAATTAAGATTATAAGTAATCTAGACCCTTAGGGGTCTTTTTTCGCGGATCAAATCGGTTGACACACCCGGAACCGTTGTCATGGTGGCGCCGGCGCCCGATACACCCGGGTCCGTTGTCAAGAAAAAATTTTTTATTTTTTATAAAAAGTATTGCAAAATAAAAATAGATAGTTTATAATTATAATGTGGAAAGGGAAAGAAGAAATTCCTAAACCACTTGAAAAAAATAAAAAACTTTATCAAAAAGTATTGACAATAAAATATGACTATGATATAATAATAATGTAAGGAAAGGGGTAGACAAAAGGTCTACTAAAGGTGCTAAGTATGGCAAACGAAATCAAATTAAATGAAAAACAATCAAAGGTTATCAAGTTCTTAACCGCAAATAAGGGTCAAAAGTTCACTCTTGCTGAAATCTCAACCGCTATCGGTGAAGAAATCAAGAGCGGAACAACTAACACTCTTGTTAAAAAAGGTCTTATGACTTGCCACAAGAACGAAAAAGAAATCGTTTGTGCTTGTTGCGGACACAAGACAAAAGTTAGCACTTACGAGATTGCTTAATCTCGTAGGTGTAAACCTAACTAACAACTAAATAAAAATAAAATAACTTAATAATTAAATAATTTAATTAATGCCCTTTACATAGGGCTTTTTTGTTGGCGAATTCACTTTGATACACCCGGGTCCGTTGTCAACGCCGGCGCCCGATAAACCCGGGTCCGTTGTCAAGAAAAAAATTTTTATTTTTTTATTAAAACTCTTGCAATAGTAAAATGAATAATATATAATTATAATGTAGAAAGGGGAAGGACAAAGTCCTTCAAAGGTGATTAAAATGGAATTAATCGTAAATTATGTCGTAGAGAAAATTGAGTTTGTTGGTAATACTTGTGTTGCAACTATCATTGACATTGATAGTGGTGAAGTATTTTATGGAAAATCTCGTTGCAATAGTTTAGATACTTTTGATTTCAATATTGGTGCTCAAATTGCAATTCGTAGAGCCGTTAAAGAAATGTTTGATACTCGTATGAATTGGGATATTAAAGTCCTTGGTGATAATGACAACAATAGTAAGTTTTATACAAATGTAGAAGTTTACAATCTTGAAGAAAATGAAGATTAATTTCTTCTTTTCTTCTAAAACTATTTACAAATAAAAATAAATATGATATAATAATAATGTAAGGAGGAAAAAGTTATGGCAAAAGAAAAGAAACTTTATACAATGAGAAAGGATACATATAGTGATTACTATACTTGCCAAATGTGGATAAAAGATAAAAATGGCGCAATTCGTAGTGTAAGTATTAAAACTACCAGAGAAAAGGGCGAAAAAAGAAGCGCTTTCGAAACTAGATTAGTTAACTACTTAATCAGTCGTTATGGTGAACCAATCGACCATAAGGCTTAGTCCTTATGGTCCGCGCCGAAAATTTCTACTAATTTAGAAAAATACTTGACACCAGGCAACTGGTGGCGCCGGCGCGCCGCGCCCTTAGCACTCGGGCGGTGAGAGTGCTAAAATAAAAAAATAATTATTTTTTAATAAAAGTGTTGACATATAAAATTAGATAGTTTATAATTATATTGTAAAGAAAGAAGGAATTATTTATGAAAAAAATTATTGTGCTTGATACTGAAACTTGTGGCGGTTTTACTTCTCCGCTAGTCTATGACTTTGGATATGTTATCGCAAATGAAAACGGCGATATTATTAAAAGCCGTTCATACGTTATTAAAGAAGTCTATGATAACAAAGCATTATTTGAAACCGCATACTATAAAGAAAAAAGACCACTCTATGAAGAAAGACTTAAAAGCGGTTATTCTAAAAAAGTATCTCTTGCTTGGGCTATGTGGCAACTTGAAAGAGATATGAAAAAATATGGAATTAATAAGTTTGCATACAATAGCCGTTTTGATAACAATGCTATCCGTTCAACTATGAATTACTTTAACAAATTAAATCATAATCCTATTGAAAATGGAATTGTCGATATTATGGACTACATTAGTGGAATTACTGAAACAGAAGAATACAAAAACTTTTGTAAAAAATATGGCTTTATGACTAAACACCGCAAACCAAGACCACAAAAGAAAGCCGAAACACTTTATAGATATTTAACTAATAATCCAAGTTATACGGAAGAACACACCGCACTTGAGGATAGCAAAATTGAGTTATTTATCTTAATGACCGCCTTAGCCTTAATGGCTTAGGGCGGCGCGCCGGCCGAAAAGTGTATCCCCCATAATTATAACATATCTAAAAAAATAAGTCAAGCATTTTTTTACTTAAAGTCAAAAAATTTGGAAGTCCGGATAGCGCCGATGCGCCGGCCCTCGCGGGCATATAATTATATTATACCACATTTTAGAAGCAGCAGCAAGCATTTTTTTCAAAAAATAAAAATTATTTTACTTGACTTTTTCCGGAATTTGTGCTTAGGGTCGAGTTCGATTTTATAATTATACCACCTTCCTCAGACTTTGTCAAGCAAAAGCAGCAAGAAAAATAAAAAATTTTTAGTGCAATTTTTCTTGCATTATAAAATTAGGTATGTTATAATTATAATATAAGGTAAGGAAAGGAAAGATACCGAAACCACTTAAAAATAAGTGAAAAAAAGTATTGACCTAGTCCTTAACTTATGGTATAATAATAATATAAGAAAGGTAAGGAAACGAAAGTTTCCAAAGGGAAAAATCTAATGGAAAAGAAAACTCAAATGAATGAAAGACAAGTTGCAGTCATCAAAGCACTCAAAGCAAGCGACAAAGCACTAACTCTTGCTGAAATCAGCGGCATTGTCGGCTTCGAAGTCAAGAGCGGAACTACTAACACTCTTGTAAAAAACGGCATCATCAAAGTCGTTGGTAAACGCACTGTTGTTTGCGAATGTTGCGGACACAAGCACACTGTTAATGAATACACTATCGGGGACTAATTCCCCTGAGTGTAAACTCGCAGTAACTTAAATAAAAAACTTGACTAACATATACAGATATGCTATGAGCCCTATTGGGCTCTTTTTTCATATCCAGAAAATCGGTGGATCCGACTAGTCGATTCATTGCCTAGCGC
>JAEWRE010000001.1 GCA_023460235.1 Bacillota bacterium | reverse complement strand
TCTTTGTGTTTTCTGTTAGAGGCTGTAGCACTCCATTGATGCAAAATGTTTAGAACCTCTTGATTATTTGGATATTCACGCCCTAAAACAAGTGACACCATAACCCAAAGGTCATAATTATTTGCATCAATGTATGACAGTATTTTGGATAATTTTTCTGGAGTTGGCTTTGTTTGCAAATCGTACATTTGTGTAATTCCTTTTATTCCGTTTTATTTTTTTTATTTTTTGCTTTTGGTTTTTGAATTTTAGTCCCAAAAAATTATTTTGTAAATATCAGCAAACCAGCAAAAAAATAAAATTGTGATTTTGAGTTAATTTATGTGTGGCTTCCTTTTGTTTAATGTAGATTAAATTTTATGTTTTATCTTTATTCAGATTATAGATTTAGATTTTAAAAAAGTAAAGAGATAAAAAAATAATTTCGCAAAACTGTTTGGCGGTTTTGCACTACTATATTATTACTATATATTACTAATAACTACTAGGACAAGCAGTGCAAAAATTTTTATTATAAAAATCAATAACTTATAAGCTATTTTTTCAAAATATTTTGAAGTGCCATCAAATTATTTTGATGAACCATCAAATTATTTTGAAGTATTATCAAAATATTTTGAAACACCATCGAAATATTTTGATAGACCTTCAAATTATTTTGAAATTTTAAAATATTTTGATGAACCTTCAAATTATTTTGATGAAGTATCGAAATATTTTGAAACTTTAAAATATTTTGATGAAGTATCAAATTATTTTGATGAATTAAAAAAAATGATAACATTAAAATTTAATTATTTTTTATTTCTTTTCTTTGTATTTTGCTTTACTTTTATTTATTTTTAATTTAAAATTATTTATGAAAATTAAATTTTTTTAAACTAAAAAGGAGATATTAAAAATGGAAGAAAAAGTTATTACCTTGCTTTTTCCAAAAAAGATTTATGATATAAATTTCAAAAATTATTATGCAGTCATTCTGCTATTAACTCATTTATATTCACGCTGGTATAAGAATAATAAAAAACCTTTAGAGCTTACAAGATCTGAAATATTAGCAATGATGCCAACTATGACAAAACATACATTATGGCTTTATCTTAAAGAGCTAAGGGAAAAGGAAGTTATCAACCTTTACAAAAAAGATTATCTTGATGGTGCATTGATGATTATAGATTTTACAGATAAATTCTTAAAGGATATTGAAGAATGAAACAAGAGCTTATTTATAATATATTGCCTATTAAGGCTTATGAGATTGAGCTTAAATGCTTTTATGCAAGCCATTTTATTTTAGGTCGTATTTTTGCACTTTGGAATAAAAAGAAAAAAGCTATCAAAGTAAGTAAAGATTATTTCTTAAAAATAAAGCATTTAAAAAAGCCTGCTCTTTGGGTTATCTTAAAAGAATTGCAAGATAAAAACATCATTACAATAACAAGAATAAATTACAATAACAATGTAATGATTATTGATTTTACAGATGATTTTATCAAGAATTATGTCAATGCTGAGATTGAAGCAGAAACAGAAACTGAAGGTATAGATGAAATTGCCCCCGAAGATATAGAAGAGCAAGAAGAAGTTGACTGCGAAAATTTAAATGCTAAGGAAACCACAAACGCAGATTATAACCCTGATGATGATTATCTACCAGTTGAAGGCTGGTATCATACTGATAGACAAGATTTTAGATGCTTATTAAGAAAGTATGATGGCAAAGTTCCAGAAGTTCCAGAGGAAGTTTTAAATTTTGATTTTGGTCAATTCTGTGATGATGATTTTGAAAATTACATCATTGATAAAGATAAGAAGATATATTCTAAGCCTAATGATATGCAAGATAGATCACCTATATTCTACGATGAAAATAATAATGCAGTATCTGTTAATTATTTGTTAGGACTAAGGACAAAGGGAGAATTATCTCTGAGGGTATATTTAGATATTTACGAATGTCTTACAGATGAATACAACTATTTGAAAAATAATGGCAAAATTTAACAATAAAAAAAAGGAATAAAAAAAAATGAAAGAAAAATCAACAAGATACAGGAATTACAATGCAATTCCATTATTCATTGCTAGCTATATGCTTTTTGGATGCAGGAGTAATATCCTTGATTATCTAAAACAAGAAAGTTTTTTTGAAAATATAGATGAAGTTAAAAAGAATATTTTTAAGAATGATGAAAGTGAGAGATGCAACTTTTATATAGATCGTGATTTTTTCATGAAATTTTGGAAAGAAATATCTGATTACGAATTGATTATTTCAGCAGGTTTTTTTAGAAAAAAACTTGGAGTAAATTACAAAATGTTTACTTGCATTGTTGATTCAACTCAGAGAGTCAAAGGAGTAAGAGGCAGCTATTATAAGTTATCTTATGTCAACAAGGTTCTTAAAGAAAACAAATTACCTTTGCTTTAAATAATAAAAACAATACCTTTTTTTATAATTATTTTTTGTGATATATATCTCATTTTTTATTAAATAACACTTTACATTTATAAAAATAAATCTATAATTATAAATAAAGAAAGAGAGAAAAACCTCTCAAAATTAAAAACACTAACAAAAGGAATAAAAAATGGAATTAAAGGAATTATTATCATTAAATTCATTAAGAAATGAAAAGATTGATGCTTTAATCAATGGTGCTAAAGATGACCATATGAAATGGTTACTTACTCGCCAGAAAGGTATAGGCGGTTCAGATGCTGGCATTATTATGGGCGATAACAAGTATAAAACGCCTTATGAATTGTGGCAGCTAAAGACATTCAATACACCATTAGAAACAGGTGAAAATTCAGCTTGTAAATGGGGACATATTCTTGAAGGCGTGGTAGCAGATGAGTACGCAAAAGTTACTAAAAGCACCATTTCAGAGATGCAGACCATTAACTGCTCTGATATGCCTTTTATATCTGCTAATGTTGATAGAATTGCAGAAAAAGGCAATAAAATCAAAATTTTAGAGTGCAAGACTGCAAGAATGAACGCATCAGCAGGTGAAACCGACATAAACGGCAATGAGTTAATGTTATGGGGCAAAGGCAATGTATATAATGATAATGGCGAAGCTGTTATTATTGATAATCAAGTGCCTATTTCTTATTGGTGGCAAGTCCAGCACTATATGTTAGTTACTGGAATTGATGAGGCAGACATAGCTGTATTATTATCAACTTCTGATTTTAGAATTTTCACAGTTAAGGCAGATAATGAAGCCCAAAACGCCTTAAAAGAAAAGATTTGCAAATTCTGGGAGTGTGTATTAACAGAGGTCGCACCTCCTTACAAAGTTGCAGATATTAAGAAAATCAAACCAAAAGAGCAAGCTTTAGAAATTGATACAAATACTCTTGAGAAGTTTAAGAAGCTAAAAGAGTTAAAAGCCAAAATTAAGGAAATGGAATCCGAACATACGACCTTGCAGAATGAAATCATAGAGCTAATCGGTGAGAATGATGCAGTTTTGTGTAATGGCTCTAAAATATGCACATACAAACAGCGTAAAGGCAGAGAAACAACTGATTTACATCGCTTAGAGTTGGAAAACCCTCAAATTAACCTTGATAAATACAAGGTTCAGGGAGCACCATATAGAGTTTTTATGTTTGATAAAAAGTTTTAAAAATAAATAAGATAAGCCTCAAAAAAAATGCTAATTTTGGGGCTTAAAAAAAAGGTGGTAAGAAAGATGTACTTTGGACTTATTAAATCTATTTTGGTTTTTATAGTTTGCTTCTTAATGCTTGAGCTTAGTTTTGGTTTTTTAGATTTGGTTTTAAAAAGTATTGAGGGATTATAAATGAGTTGGGAAACAGTAAAGTACAAGGGAGTTGAATACAGGTCTTTATTTGCTTTATGTAAATATTTTAAAAAGAACTATCAAAAGACTTTAGAGCGTATAGCTAGAGGTTACTCTATTGAAGCTGCTATTGAAGTTGATGATTTAAGGTCATGCCCTGTTCGTGATTACAAGGGTAAACTTTACAAGAGTGTAAAAGAGTTTAGAGAGGCTTATGAGTTTAGAAATAGTGGTTACTTAACTTTACTTTTAAAAACTAAGACTTATGAGCAAATCTCAAAGGAGCGTTTAGAAAACCCTACTTTTATCGCTAAGAAAATTGCTAGAGAAATGGGGCTTAAAGGAATTAAAGAATTACTTGCTTATCTTCAATTACCTAAGAGCACTTACAACGATAGAGTAAAACGTGGAATGACAGTCAAGCAAGCATTAGGTTTAGAGAATTAAGAAGGACAACGATAATGAGTAAAAGTTTGTTGTATGGTTTAACACCTTATGGGAAAAAGCAAGTGCGACATCACTTATCTAATAGAGCTAATAAGCTAGCTAAGTATTTACAACATGAGGTTGAGTTTTTAAACAAGCATGAGCTAGAAGTTAAGAGAAGTATTTTACGTAAAAGCCCTTTCTTTGATGATATTTACTACACCAATATCAATGAAAGACGCCAAAAGCTGATTGAGATTATCGAGTTGTTAAAATTGATTAAGGTTGAGATTAGACACTGTAAGTAATCAGTCCTAGAAATTTAACTAGGTTAGTTAGCAATTAAGTAACGAACGCTAACTATAAAACGCTATGAAGTGGTTGTATTAGTACATCGATTTTAGCGTTGCCTTTCTGAAATACGGAAGGCTAAAAATGATTAGATATATTGCAAGTTGTTCATGCGGTAAAGATAGTGTTGCTATGGTTTTAACTCTAATTGAAAAGGAATATCCACTTGATTGTGTGGTTTTCTTAGATACTGGCAAGGAGTTTAATGCTATTTATAAGGTCTGGGATAAGCTCACTAAGATCTTAGATAAGAAAGGCGTACGCTATGAGCGTATTAAGCCTTTTAACAGCTTTGACTACTATTTTAGTGAACATGAAGTAAAGACACGTAATGGTGAGTATAAACAAGGTTATTCATGGTGTGGTGGTCGTTGTAGATGGATGACAACAATGAAAACTACTCTAATAAATCAGTTTTACAAGACCAACTACCAAAATGACACTATCTGTGAATATATAGGTATTGCAAGTGATGAATTAGATAGAGTAAAGATTAAGCGTGACAACACAGTTAAAATCTACCCTTTAATTTTATGGGGAATGACTGAAAATGATTGTCTTGTAAAAGCCTTTAAGTACGGAATTGAGTGGAAAGAAGATGATGGTACAAACTTATATCAAGTGCTTGATCGTGTATCGTGCTATTGCTGCGGTAATAAGAATTTGAAGGAGCTTAAAGCTATCTATCAGCACTTGCCAGAGTATTGGCAAAAACTAAAGGATATGCAAGATAAGACTGCTATCCCTTTTAGAGATAAAGAAACTATTTACGATTTGGAAGAAAGATTTAAAAAAGAAAAATAAACGTGATAAATATCACAAATTTTATTAAATAACTCTTTACATTTATAAAAACAAGTCTATAATTATAAATAAGAAAGGTTAAGGAAAAACCAAAACCTAAACAACTAAAAAAAGGAATACAAAAAATGGAATTAGTAACAAAAGAATATTTTAACGTTGTAATGAATACTTTTGAGCAAGCAAGCTATTTAGAGAGAGTTGCAAAAGAAGTTGGTTATCCTCACGCTGTATTCAAGTGGGTTACCAACAATGTACCAAATCCAGATGGTACTTGGAGCCGTTATTACTTTCTACATGATTTTGATGAATTTGAGCAATTAGGATACGATTCAGAGATCGTGGGTGATACTCAAGATAACACTAACTTATTTGAATATGCTGAAGAACTAAATGATCTAAAGGGTAGTGATTTTTATCACAAGGTTTTTTCAGACTAATTTTAAAAGGGCAGAAATGCCCTTGTTTAAAGGAGCTACAAAAAATGGCATTATTAACTAAGAAAGGTCAAATCGGTTTAACTGCTTTTAACTGTTTAAACACATTAGAAAATGAGCTAAACGGTACTAAGAAGAGCAAGGTTCGTATGCATCTTAAATTTTATGGTTCTAATGGTCGAACAATGCGTCTTGTTGATAGCAATGATTGGAATATGCGTTATTGCTTAGAACGATTGAATATTAACTTTGCATGTGGTAACGATGCACCTCGTGGTGGTATTTGTGGGGATTACATTGAGCTTACTAAGCGTGAATGTAAAAAAGCAATTATCAGACTTCATGAGTTAATGCAACCTTACCCACGAAATAAGCGTGAACTAGCTAAACAATTAAGTTATATAGATTAGTGTTATGAGATTGTTTTGGAACTTGAATAATGCAAGAAGTAAAGCGAGATCATTTAAATTTAGTTCAGATAGCTAAGAGAGAGAATATCCAATATTGCAAGCTATACCATGTATATATGATGGTTGGCTCAGTATCAAAGGCGGTAGAGATTTGCAGAGATAATAGGGCTTATTTAGAGAGTTATAGAAAATATTTAAGGGATTGGCAAAAGAAACCTAAGCAACCTAAAAAGCCTAAAACTCTTGAAGAAATAGCAAAGCAAAATGGCATCCCTCTAGGGTGTTTAATGCAGAGATTAGAGAAAATGAGCTTAAAAGAGGCTTTAAAAAAGCCTTTAGCAAGGGGTGGGTAAAATGATATTCAAGGGTGTACCAGATAGCTTTGTAAAAGAGTGCGAAACAAAAGCAAAGCTCTCAAATTTAGAGGCTTGTATAACTTTTTCATTATGGGGAATGAAAAAACGATCTAAATTTGTTGTATTGACTTATGAGTATTTAGAAGAGTTTTTATTTTATAGACAATCAGATTTTTTTAACGAGCTTTTATCTGAGGATATAAATACCATCGCTATACATAAAGAGTACAACGATATTATTAACGAGAATTACAACCAAATAGCATTAGAACAAGATATTCAAGTAGTTAATATTATGAAGGATTACGGGTTCGAGCCGTACGATGAGATTAAGTATCAGCCTAATGGAGATACAAGAGAGCATACAGCTATCGTATTTAACAGAGTAAAAACAGAGCTGGGGTTTTAATATGACTGTTAAAGATGTATTAGAACTTGAAGAAGTTAAAGATGTTCTTCAAGATTTTGGTGAAGTATTAATATTCTATGATAATAAAGTATATGAGATGGATAACAGATTTCTTAATTGCCAAGTAGAAGAATGGGAGAACGACTTTAATGTTTATATCAATATCTATTTAGCTAACAATCCTAAGTAATTGATTAAGGAGATTGAGAAAATGAAGTTAAAAAAATTGTTAAAACATCAAACTAATGGATTACAAATAGTTAAACTTTATCGTGGTGACAGTAACAGAACTAAAAAGATTTTTGAGGATAGAGCTTATTGCTTATTGTGCAACTATGATCTTTTAGAAAGTAAAGTTATTAGTTGGAGCTTTAATAAAGGAAAGCTAGAAATTTATCTTAAAGGAGATTAAAAATGAAATTAAAGGAA